>JAQYCV010000014.1 GCA_028724525.1 Clostridiales bacterium | reverse complement strand
ATATCATGTAATTCTTTTCTCACACATCGCTTATAGAAAAATTCTGAATGATCTGTGATATTGACGTCTCCTTCATAAGACCTGTAGCTCCATTATGTCTGCATACCTGATACTCTTCCGGTACTCGGATGTTAATTGCTTTTTTCTCATCTGTACAAAAACTTTTGGAGTGCTTTGATTTACTGTTTGCTTAACATCATGTTAACCCACCACTTCTTAGTCTGTCGAGGTAAATAGAAAAGCCCCACAGCCTTTGAAAAACGTGGACAGTAGGGCAAAGCTCTTGAAATCCAGTTTATTCCTAAGCCACTAAGTATATACCGGCACCCAAAATTCAAGGTCCCAAAGGCTTATAAGTTAGCCTGCATGGCTGCTTGCTTGATCATCTCATCTTGGGTATACTAGGCCTACAAAGGATTGGTCTGGGTGAAAACTCTTTGGGCCACCGCAGGCGGGATGAATATCCCGCCATTTTTTTATAGAGGACAAGGAGATGAGGGAACTCAGTATTTTTATCGATGAATCTGGTGATTTTGGTGATCGCGTAATCTTGCCCTCCTATTATCTTGTCACTTTAGTATTTCATGATCAGGAAGAACCCATACTCAGTCAAATTCACCAACTGGAAGAATCAACGCACAACGCTGGCTTTGATCTCGATTACATCCATACCGGTCCACTGATCCGGCGAGAAGATGTTTTTAGTCGCTATTCTATTGATGACCGAAGAAAACTGATATATAAGATTCTAAACTTTATGAATTTCGTTCCAATTCTTCACGATACGATTGCGGTAAACAGGAAAAATTTCTCGGACCGCATGACACTTATTGGTCGACTTTCGCGAATTAAGTCAGGTCTTATTTCAATATCGTTCCTATTTTTACTCCTTTTCTTCCTGCTCGGTTTCTTCATCCTCAAAACCGAGACTTACCCACATCTCCTGTGTTGCTTTTGCGTCAAGCTCAATTGTCTGAACGCTCTTCTCATAACGTACCTTCAAATTCATTTTTGCATTCCTTTCTGCGAATGGTTAGGCAGCGGAATGCAAAAAGAGCCTGTGGTTGAAGATGACCACAGGCTCCGTCAGCCGAAAATGGGCGCACGAAACTACGGTGGGAGCATCTTCGTTCCAAACACAGCTTTTATTACTGTGCATTGAACTCCTATGCATCCCTCCGCCCTTATAGCGCTATTCGGACTAAGAGATTTAATTTGGGAATTTTCCCCTAAGGGAACGGGCGGGCTGATTATCTAATCTGTCACCGCCCATAAATTAAGTGACCTTATTTTTTCTTTCCAGGTCTGGTCTGTGCTAAAGCACTTCCGGCTACCGACTTTGAGTCTTTGCCATAGCGTCCGTCCTTCAAAATCTTGCTTTCCTTAGAAGCAACAGGTCTTGAAGTCTGCTTACTGTTTCTTGCCATCTCATTCACCTCCATTGCTGTTTCTATTAACAAGATATATGAACAGCTTTTGATTCAACAGACATTTAAAATGTCACTTCACGCCCTCAAAACGCCTGTAAAATGTAGGTTTTCTAAAAATGTCATAATTGCTTATGCCGCCTGTTTCCACATAATACTTGGCTTTCTCAAGGGACATTAATAATGTCCTAAAAAGCAAAAAAATAGGCCAGGGACTTTTTATCCCTGGCCTTTGCCAATTCTTTATATCGTTATCGCTTATATATACTAAGCCATTTTTTCACGCAACTTAAACTCCTGCAATTTCTGAGAACGCAAATATACATTGCACTCTTCGATTGTCCCTTTATATAAGACCGTGTATAAATATCTGTACGCACCATTTATAGTTACAGAAAGCGGTTGGCTCTCAAACTCATTTATATAATGAATCCCTACGCAACAATTAGAAATGTGTCTTCTTGCATGTGCCGTCAGATGATTTGTTTTGGGAGTAATAAACTCTTTCAGATTTACTACAAGATGGCGGTCTATCAAACGGATGACATCAAGATCCATAAGCACAGCAAGTCGAGGCTCTGAATAATAAAGATTCAGAACCTCAGACTCGGTAAGTTCGTAATTGACTTTATCACATTCCGAGTTCGTTATGCGATATGCTTCCCGCTGCTTGGATATCACCCTATGCTGTCCTCCTCAATGTGAACATGTTCTCTGACTTCATTCTTGAGACGTACATTCGAATAAACGAAACCTCTCTGCTGCAATTGCTGTGTAACCTCATTATAAACAGGAGCCTTTCCTTCTGGATCTCGGATAGTCAGAAGGATACAAAATTCCTGCTCAAGCACTTCTCCGGTATCTCTTGCCTCTCGCTCGACCGCATCTCTGAAAAGGCCCTCAACCTTCATGTACCATTTCCTGCTGCCATCCAGATAATTTCTGCGGTTAGCTTCCGTCATCTCATCCAGATTAACTGCATATTTCTTTACGGGATAGTACTTCTGTCCAAGTTTCAGAAGGGTGCGTTCTCTACCGAAAACCTCTCCTTCCAACACATCAAAAACTTTGCTACTGTAAAGGCTGTCTTGAATAATATTTTTTGCATCCTTAGCACCATAAGGATTTCTAACGGTTCGCTTAGTTGTATCCCTCTCCTGTATATCTTCCATTGTTCCGAAGGCAACGTTGATATTCGACTGGCAATATTCTGCAGCCTCAGATGATCTCAAAATTGGTGCGCTTACCATTGTAACTGTTATCTGTCCATGATATCTGCCATCAGATCCAATCAGGCTATCAGCAAATGGAAAATCGAGAACATCAATAAACATTCCCTTTTGTAGAGTGTCCCTCAGAACAAGCGTTATCTCATTTTCCGAATTATAAAGTATATCTCCCGTCCCCTTGGGCATACCGAAACCCATGTATTTCTTCTTATCGTCCATTGTCATCTTATCTCCGGCAGGATATACGGAATTATGGATCATAAGGGCTTTTATTAGCAGTGGATCAAAATCGCCATCCAAAAGGAAATCTAATTCCGCAGCAATCCGTGCTACCCAAGGCGTGGAAAAACTGGTGCCTGGCGCATTTGTTGGAATACCGGAAGCATCGAATGCCTTAACTCCAGTTGTTGTCATTCTGCCATCAGGGAGCTTACCTGCGTTACCACCATAAGCAACAAGGTCTGGCTTTATGATATATGAGGGTCCAGGGCCTTTTCTGCTGAACGGAGAAGGCATATCAATTTCTGCAAAATCGTATTTACCTTTCGCATTTGCAATAGACCCAACAATGATAGACCGCACTGAGTCCGCCATTTTGGAAACCCTCTCAGTGCCTCCATTCATAAAAGCCGTACTGTTTCCGACCGATTTAATGATCAGCACATGGTTTTCATCTTCTATGTTGTCCAGTGCCATACCGTATTCTGAGAAAGAATTGGTATCGCATTCTTCGGTCGTTCCTGCAGACATCGTCCAAATCTTTATATCCGGGTGACGCTCGATTGCGTCACGGACATTGTCTATCAAATCTTCAGGATACACATTCTCTTTCTTTAGATTAGGAGCGATTACAGCCTCAAGCATCATCACCCCATCTGTAGAAGAATAATCCGTATTATTTAACTCATCGCTATATTCCAGAATAGAAGCAACTATTGAACCGTGGCTTTTGTCCTGCAGACTCGCTTCGTAATATTCTTCAGACTGACTAAGAAGCCAGGGGGAAAGATATCCGTTTTTCTGAATGCCGCTGTCAAGGACACCAACAACAGGATATTTTTTTCCTTCAACAGGACGTTTTACCGCAGGAACGGACATAGCATCAAATGAATCCAGATCCGCACGAATTGGTATCGCTTCTTCAATAGATTGGACACCCTCAAAATTACGAACGGTCTCCATTTCTTCCAGACAATCAAGACTAACCCTATATAGTCTCATGTCAGATGAATACCGTGTTTCTCTGTCGATTGTAATTCCATGTGCAGCACATTGATTCTTAAACAACGTCTGGGCTAACTGATTCCTGTGAGCATCCTGATAATTAATCAGTACCACACGATAGGCTTTGTTTTCCGGATTATAATCACCAATCCACGCTTCAAAAGGCTCGATATCAGCAATCGAAGAAATGATCTTTGCAGAGCCTTTCGTATCCTGCAAGGCCCTGTTGATATTTGAAATCAGTTCGTCCGTTGCTACAATGGATAGTAGCTTTCTTGTTTCTTTTGGTTCTTCCTTCTTGGGCTCCATACGGAATGAATCAACAGCTGCGGTTTCGGATTTCAGTTTTCTATCAGGCTCAATACCTATAACGTTGGCGTTGCTGTCACTATTGAGAAGATCAACGATAGCTTTTCTATGAGTCTTTGCGAGAGCTTCCTCGGTTACGGCTGTGGTCATAACCATTGGAAGTGCATGTTCCTCATTTTTATGTATCTCGAAATTGGCGGCAACCTTTGATAGACCGATTGTAAGATGCTGAGAGTGAGCAGCGAGTTCCCCATCTTTCAAGACCCACTTGGGAGGCTCATTATTACCACCGGCTTCTGTAAGTTGCTCGTCAATTTTTCTCTTCTCAAAAAATTTGATTGGCAATAGCTTATCCATTATTTATTCACTCCCTTCCCCAGAAAATTTCTAACTTGTCTTTCGGATATGGAGTAATATCTTGCGATCTGCTTTTGTGCAACACCGTTGTCATATAAAAACTTAACCGCTTCCTCCTGATTATAATTCCCGTGCCTCTTAAAAAGAAAAACTTCAACCAGATAATCAGCACATTCAATCTCTGTTTTATCTTTAAGAACAGCTTTTTTTAATACATTTTGAACAATATCTTTTATATCTGAATACGCCAGATTTTCCATGGAGTCCGTAATAGTTCTCCATTGTGGTTCATTGATGCCACTTTCATCGGCGACCTTAGGGAACTGATCTATAAATTTACGTATCTCTACATTTCCAGGTTTAGGAAGTTCAATAACAGCCTGAAATCTTCTCCAAACAGCGGAATCTAACATTTGAGCGTGATTTGTAGCAGCAATCAAAATACCATCCTGCGAAAAGTCGTCAATATTTTGAAGCAGGCTATTAACAACTCTCTTTAGTTCACCAAGTTCATGAGCATCATCCCTTGCCTTTGCAATAGCATCAAATTCATCAAGAAATAAAATGCAGGGTTGTTTTTTCGCAAAATCAAAAATACGGTGTATGTTCTTCGCAGTATTTCCTAAAAGAGAAGATATTAGAGTATCGAATCTCGCAGTAACGAGCGGCAATTTTAGTTCCGCGGCAAGATACTTTGCCGCACTCGTTTTTCCACATCCCGGAGGACCATATAGCAATAGAGTGCTACGAAACTCAAGTCCAAGAGATATCATCTTGCTTTTATTTTGGATTGTATCTCTGAAATCATTTAGCATGTTCTGTGCAGAGTCACTTAAAATTAGATTATCGACACCGGGGGCGTAATCAATATCTGCAATATCAAGTCGGCTTTCCTGATCCACCGGCATGGCTGTCAATGCATCCATAGCAGTATGGCCATTTCCCATCTTTTCCAGTACGGATAAAATTCTGCTGCTCGCACGCTCTTCTCCATCGCCGCTTAACTTTTTTGCAAGAAGACGTGAATAGCTTGCCACTTTCGTTGGATCTTTTCTCAAGCCGGCTTCTATGATTTTGGTAATCTCAGTATAGTACATAGAGGCCTCCTTTCGGCCGAGGTGATAATGTCATAAAATCGGAGCGTTGTCAATAATATCGGAGCATTTTAACGATTTTCGGAGCGTTATTGCTTTTAATCGTAGCGTTACGATTTTGTGATTCTTCGCACAATAAAAGCCGAAACAAAATGTCTCAGCTTTTAATGATAATATCTGTTTATATCTCTTTAAATTTTTCGAAAATTTTATTTTAAAATTATTCGCAAATTGTTATAAATCGCTATTTTTTAATACTGTTCACAAGAGTCATTACAGCACATCTTAGGAATTCTCTTGTACCTTCTTTTAAAGATTCTCCTTCAAATAAAGTATCAACTTTTGAAAGATACACTTCGGGTTGCTGTATCGGAATTATGTCCAAAAATACGAATACTTGTCTTAATGCATGGTTTGCAGCCATACCGCCGAAACCTCCGGGTGAAGATGAGAATACGGCAGCTCTCTTTCCTGCCCAAGGATTACCCTTAGGATCTCTTGATCCTACATCCAGAGCATTTTTTACTGCAGCAGGCATTGACCTGTTATACTCCGGTGTAAAGAATATGAAACCATCGCAATCTCTTAAATTTTCTCTGAAAACTTTATAACTTTCCGTTTCGTCAGGGGTATCAATATCCATGTTATACAATGGTAAATCTTTGATTTCTATGAATTTTGCTTCTACATCTTCCGGAAACAACTTTTTAACTTCTTCGGCAACTTTTCTGTTCCATGAATCTTTTCTTAATGAACCTACTATCAACCCTATTTTCATAAATTACTTCTCGCTTATACCAATATATCTTTATATTTATCTTCCTTAAAAACCTTCAAAGCATACGGACAAGTTGCGGCAAGTTTTATTCCTTCTTTTCTTGCCTCATAAACAATAGTATCTACAAGTCTTCTTGCAATTCCCTGCCCTGAATACTCACTGCTAACTTCGGTATGGTCTATTATCCATACTTTCCCCGTATCCGAGAATGTGCATTCTCCAATCCGGTTTCCTTCGTTCAAAGCTACCGCTCTGTGCTTATCTCTTTGAAATACGATATCTACCATGATCTCCTCCTTAACTTCTTTATATTAAAAAAATCCTTTTTTCTTTCTGTTTCTTTTCTATTTTTTATGTTAACCCGTTTTTCAACTTACCCGAGTTCTTAAATATATTTTTTAGTGTTCGGTTTTAAAATCAAGTTTATCTTTTATAAACTCACCCGTTCTCAGTTCGTAGAAAGCCTGATTAAGTTCTTCCCTCGTATTCATTACTATGGGTCCTGCCCAAGCTACGAGTTCATCGAGTTTTTTTGATATCATTACAAGGATTTGAGATCCTTTTTCGGACCCTTTAAGAATCAGAGTATCTCCGTCGGTTAATTTAACGGCAGTCTTTTCTCTAACTTTCTCTCCGCCCATTATTGCATCTTCTAAAAGTGTGAACGCCATAACCGAATCCTCGGGAAGTGTATCTATTACAAGCTCTTCATTCGGTTCCAGATGAACATCATAGTAGTTTAAAGGTAAGTGTTCTCCGCTATGCCCTTTATGATCCTTATATTCACCGGAAAGAAGTCTTAAATATCCTCCGTCAAAAGGTATTTCTTCAATATCATTTTTTCTGATTGCACGGTATGTCGGTTTGCTCATTTTTTCTTTCTGAGGAAGGTTCAACCACAACTGAACACCTAAAAGTCTTTCTGCTGCCGGTACCTGTTCTTCATGGAGTATACCGGAACCCGAATTCATCCATTGAACTTCTCCGTCAGTAATTGTATCTTCATTTCCAAGTGTATCTTTATGTTTCATTTTTCCGCGGTACAGATAACTTACGGTTTCTATTCCCCTGTGAGGATGCATAGGAAATCCTGCAGTATAGTCATCCGGGTTTACACTGTCAAACGAGTCCAACATCAAAATGGGATCAAATTCCTTTATTGTCCCGTTACCTAAAACTCTTACAAGACTTACTCCTGCTCCGTCTACCGTTCTGTATCCGTTAACTTGTGTTTTGATTTTTCTTTCCATCTTCTCCAACTCCTTATTCATTCAAATATTTTTCTATGTAATTTGTATCTGTCTCGCCGTTATTTTCAATTAAAACATCAATAGAATTTTTACCTTCGGAAATAATTTCTCCGTTTAATATAAATTCCTTAACTTTGCCTTCGTTAACATGGTATGCGACCACACCGTCACCTTTTATGTTAAGATTTCCTTCAACATTTAATCTTTCTATACTTCCTCCCGACAATACGCTTATTGCATCGGCTTTAAGATCCATAATCACACCTTTTACAAGTGTTTTGCCTATTGAACCTTTTGTTGTCACGTCTTTCTTTATGGTTATGCTGCCAACCGGTTTTGAAAACTGCATTCCTATAGATCCGTTTCCGTCTGTCCTTATATATTCGAAATATGCATCCTCAATGGTTCCGTCATATTGGTTAAATCCTCTTGCACCTGCACCGTGAGTATGTATTCCTTTTTCAGCTTTGAATTCTTTAACATATCCGAAATTTACAAACCCTATGCCGCTTTGCCCGAAACTTTCAATTTCTTCTTCCGTAATCCATTTATCCACGGATCCCCAAACATCTAAAACCATATCATTATTACCGTAAGTTACGACTTTACCTTTAGATACAACTTCTTTTGCGTGGGCACCGTACACTATAAAAATTCCGCCCGTAATAAGATTCGGCTGACCTTGAGGAATCATTCCGTTTGAATAAACATCCTTTGTTGTCAGTTTCTCTATGTTTACTTTTCCGCCTTCATCTCCGAATCCGGAAATAAATACTCCGCTTCCTATTACCGGTGCATTTTTTCTTCCGACTTGAACATCATTTGCAACTACGTTTATTAAACTGTCATTATCGGGAGTAAAATTGTAAATAGTTAACGCTCCCTGATATACATTAACACCGTATTTCATCGGTCTTTCGGAATACTTTCTTACATCGGCTGAAAAAATATCGAGAGAATCTATTAATACATCAAGTTTTTTTGAATTTCCTCTTGTAATAAGCTGAACGGCTCCTGTAACCGTAAGGTTTGAAAAAACTACATTCCCTAAGTCTTCCTCTTCAGAATCTAAATAAATCGCTCTGTTAACAGGAGAAACCTGTATGCTTATATCTTTTATCTCATTATTGCCCTTTAGAGCAATTCCGTCTCCGTTAATAATACTGAGGAAAATGTCCTCTCCGTTTCCTAAAAGCTTTTTACCTCTTTTTAGGGTAAATCCCGACGGTACACTTACCGAGTTTTCAAGTTCTATAATAAAATTATCCGATTCCAAAGCATTTTTCAATCCGATATAGTCAAAAACCTTCATTTCTTCACCTCAACAATTCGATTCAATATTTTGTTTTTACTTTTTTACTTCGTTTCCTCTTTCTCTTAATTGTTTTCTGATGTATCTTAAAGCACCCGAAGGACACTTGTCTATGGTATTTATTATATTTTCGAAACTGTCTTCCTTAAGATTTATCCAAGGTCTTCTTTCAGTATCAAACGTCTTTGATCCTTTAACGCAGTTTCCTGAATGCTGACACTTGTCAGGTTCCCAAAAAACAATTATTTCATCCGATTCGTATGTTTTAATAAGTCCTTCCATCTATTCTCCTTCCAATTCCTGATCTTCCATCAAATTATTAATAACTCTGTTCACCGTATCCAAAAAATATTCTGTCTCTTCTTTTGTAAATCCTTTAAGTGCTTTATCATCAACTTCGTAACATAATTCTTTTACACGATATGCTTTTTCTTTTCCCTCATCGGTCAAGAAAATCTTGTTACATCTTTTATCTTTTCCATGGTCGCATTTTGATATCAATCCGGATTTTTCCATTCTTGAAATTAATCCTGTTACCGTTGATTTATCCAAGAAACATCCTTTTGCTATTTCCACAGGTTTTGCCCCGTCATTTTCCAAAAGATATTCCAAAATCTTCGGTTGTCCTGCGTTTAAATCTATTTGTTTGATATTTTTAATTAGAGGTAGTACATGAAAAAGAATAACGTGATGATCATACCTGCAAAACCACAGAGGCATCACTCATCCAGAGAAAAAGAAAAGCTCCGAGTGGCAGCCTACTGTCGTGTCTCTACGGAGACGGAAGAACAAAACCTAAGCTACGATGCACAGATAAATCACTATACTGACTACATTAACGACCATGAAGGATGGACTCTTGCCGGGATTTATGCCGACGATGGAATATCCGGCACCCGTACAAAAGAACGTCTGGAATTTCTACGGATGATTGAGGATGCGATGGATGGAAAAATCGATTTCATCATTACTAAATCCATCTCCCGCTTTGCCCGAAACACATTAGACTGCCTTCGCTACATCCGAAAGCTTAAGGAGAAGAACATTCCCGTCTATTTCGAGAAAGAGTCTATTAACACCATGGACTCTAAGGGAGAAGTCCTTCTGACTATCATGGCTTCCCTAGCTCAGCAGGAAAGTCAGTCCCTTTCACAAAATGTCAAACTAGGGCTCCAATACCGCTACCAACAAGGAAAAGTCCTCGTGAACCATAATCGTTTTTTGGGTTATGGAAAAGACGAAGAAGGAGGACTCATCATCATTCCTGAAGAAGCAGAAATTATCCGCCGTATTTATCGGGAGTATTTGGAAGGACAGTCCCCCTATGCGATTGCTAAAAACTTAGAAAAAGATGGCATTTTAACGGGTGCTGGAAAGACAAAATGGTATGATACAACCATTCGAAAAATCCTGCAAAATGAAAAATACATAGGCGATGCCCTCTTACAAAAAACCTACACTGTAGATTTTTTAAGTAAACACAGAGTTAAGAATACAGGTGAAGTGCCCCAATACTATGTAGAAGATCATCACGAAGCGATCATCCCCAAAAATATTTTTTATGCTGTACAGGAAGAAATGCTCCGAAGGCAAAGCGGAAAACGAGGTAAAAACGGCGTGAAAAGAAGCTACAGCTCCAACAATTGCTTTTCTAATATTGTAGTCTGTGGAAACTGTGGTGATATCTTTCGCCGGGTTCATTGGAACAACCGAGGCAAAAAGTCAATTGTCTGGCGATGCGTCAGTCGGCTGGAAAATAGAGGTACTAAGTGCACCGCAAGGACTCTTCCTGAAGATGATCTTATTCTCACAACCATGACCGCCTTCAAGAAAATGCTTACCGATAAGAAAGAATTCTTGAACCGTTTGATGCTAGCAATTGAAGAAGGCATGGGGGCAAAAAACAGTCGCTCCCTGTTCGATATCGAGGAAGAGTTGGATCAGCTTCAACTTCAACTTATCGCCCGCACTTCCTCAAAAGAAGAGTACAACGATTTGGCAGAAAAGATTTACGCCCTAAAAGATGAGAAAGAAAGAGTTCTTCAAGAAGAAGCCGGCAAAGAAAATCATAAGAAAAATCTACAATCTATTGAGCAGTTTATCCAAACCCAGGACGTAGAGACTTTAGAATTTGAAGACAAACTGGTCAGACAGTTTGTAGATAAAATACTGGTACTCGACGAAACAATCGAGGTGACCTTCAAGACGGGTACTTGTGTGAGGATTAATAGATAGCAGCCAAATTTTCGGACTTTTGCTTGGTTATTTACCGATTGTGCTACACACTAGGAATTGACCTCTTCTTTTGCGCACTGAATATGGAAGTGCCCATCTTCCTCACGCAAAAAAACAAGTTTAAGTCCAGCTCGTTTCAGAGCTTGAGTAATTGAATCAGAAGATTGCTTATCCTTTTTTACTATTCCATAAGACGTGTGAATCGATTTATTTCCGGATCGGATATCCAGATCAACAACAAAAGGCTTCGGATAAGCAGCATGTATATCACAATCCCAAATGTTTATCGATCCGTTCACCTTAAGGACACGTGCGGCTTCGCAAATTGCACGATGTTGGATTTCTTCTGTCATATACATCAACGAGTAAAAGAAGGTTACTTGATCAAATGACTCGTCCGGAAACAAAAGTTCCGTTGCATCCATAAGTTCCTTTTGACAGCAATCCGGTGCCTCATCCAATTCTTCCTGACGATTATCTATTGCGATGACTTTTTTTCCATAAATCTGCCCGATTACACCTTCGCCGCCACCGCCGATATCAAGGATGGAACCATTCAGGTTTTCTATAATCTCTATCTTTGTTCTCTGTACAGTCATTTTGTCCTCATAAATTCATATTTTCCACAACCATAACATCTATCTCACAGCCACAACCCCGAAAAACATCCATCCCACCGTCTCAGCAGCAATAAAACATCTAACCTACAGCCTCAAGAATGGAAAAACACCCTTTATCTAACGAGCACACTCAACTATGGTTTTTCCTTCTTTGATTTCTTTCCAAGTACTTGTTTTAATAGCTTTAAAAAAACCAGCAAAACCTTTGATATCAGCGTCTTTCAGCCTTTTCTTGACATCAAAACGACTGTCTCGACGTGCTCGGTCCAGGGGAACATGTCGAAGGCTTCGATTGTTTGCAGGCGGTAGCTTTTGCGGAGCTGGGGAAGCTCGGTGGCAAGGGCCTCCGGGTTGCAGGAGATGTAAAGGAGTTTGGGGACTTCAAGGGCTCTGACGGCGCGTAGGGCGCGGGGGTCGAGGCCGGACCGGGCGGGATCTAGAACGAGAATGTCGGGCTGGTCGCCGGCCTGGACCAGGCCTTCCAAATAAGCGCCGGTATCTTCGCAGAGGAAAAAGGCGTTCCCAATTTGATTGTACTTGGCGTTGGCGATGGCATCCTTGACGGCCTGGCGGTTATTTTCCACGCCGTAGACCTGCTTTACCTGGGGGGCGAAGTAGAGGCTGATGGTCCCGATGCCGGAATAAGCATCTACCAGGACTTCTTGGCCCTCGGGTGCTGCGAGCTCTAGGGCCCGTTGGTAGAGCAGTTCGCAGATCCCCTTATTAACCTGGTAGAAGGACTGGGAGGAGATGCGAAAGCTGTGGCCGAGTAGTTCGTCCACAATATAGCCAGGGCCAAAGCCCTTAAACTCTTGGTCGCCCAAGATAAAGGGGGTATCCAAGGGATTATAGTTGAAAACCAGGCCGGTGATTTCCGGGTGGCGCTTGCGGAGGGCCTTGATAAAGTTTTGTTTAGAAGGGACTTGCTTTTGGGTCACTACCAGGGTGACCAGGATCTGCCCAGTTCCCTCCGCTACCCGGACCAGGGAGGATTTTAAGAGGCCTTGGCCTGTGCGCACGTCATAAAAGGGCCAGGCGAAATCTTGGGCCAGTTTCTTGACACTGTGGTTGATCGCCTGGGCCTGTTTGTTTTCAATAAGGCAATCGTCCACCTCCAGGACCCGAGGGGTATTTTGGGCAAACTTGCCCATGAGGCCCCTGCCCCGGTCATAGGAGAAGGCGGCGTGAACCTTGTTGCGGTAGTGGTAGGGTTCGGGTGAGGGATGCATGGCCCTCACTTGCAGGCCCAAGAGCTTTTCCAGCTGGCGTTTTTTATCGTCCAGGGAAGCCTGGTAATCCTGGTGGGGATAGTAGCAGGCGCCACATTTCTTGTAGATGGGACAGGTCATAGAGGCTTCTCCTTATAGGCGTTTGCCACAGTGGGGACAACAATCTATCCGCATGTTCAATCGTTCTGGAATTCTCTTTCCGCAATGGGGACATATAAGTTTCACGCCAGCAATAACAAATGCTATCAGCCAGATTATGACACCTATTATGAAAGAAATCGCATCATCATGTAGCCTCCACCTTAGAAAGAATACTCCTCCTAGGAGTCCAACGCCCCTAACAACCCAGACCCAGCCATGATACCCCAACTTCATAATATCTCCTTCCATTCGCATATCCCTTACGGCTCATCTATCTAATGATAATAACGAAAACAAGTTTGTCTTATTTAGAGTTTCTATATTTATTAATGCATGATGATTGCTATCCATTGAGGAAAAATCGGATTTGTCATGATAGCGGTCTTTCATTTCAAGTCCGGTTTTCTTCCTCGACCCAGACAGCCAGGCTGTTCTCGCCGACGAAAAATTCGGCGCCGCCCTGGTCGTCTAGGGTGAGGGTGCCTTCTTGCCGGCCCGTGGCATCATAAAAGACTTGGCCGGCTCGGTCCGGCCCGAGCTCCATGCGGCAATGGTAACCCTCGGGGGCATAGCCGTTAGAGACCAGGCACACCAGTCCAGAGTGGAGGTGGTCTGCATCGCCCAGGCGGGCAAAGGCAATGCAGTTGGGGTCAAAGAACTTGTCTATTTGCTCTCCATAGGCCCGGTCCTTGCGGGCTAGGAGCAGAGGGTTTAAGGCTTCTTCCCGGCCGGGCCCTCCTCCAATGCCGTAGTAATCCCCGTAGAAGAGGCAGGGGTAGCCATCTTGGCGGAGCAAAATTAAAGCGTAGGCCTGGATTTTGAAGCCGTCGTCCACAAAGGATTCCAGAGACTGGCCGGGCTGAGAGTCGTGGTTGTCGACAAAGGTCACCGCTTGCTGGGGCTTGCTAGCCACAAGTGTATCGTCAAAAAGGGTCCTGAGGTCGAAATTTTCTTTGTCTTGGCCGGCCTGGAAAAACTTGAAGTGGAGGGGGACATCAAAGAGGTCAAGCTGGTAGGATACCTGGTCCAGATAGTGATGCAGGGTTTCCAAACTGGCCGTCCAATATTCCCCTACCACATAGAGGTCGCGGTCCACCTGGTCTTGCATTTCCAGGACAAAGTCATGCATAAAGCCACTATCTATATGCTTAATGGCGTCCATCCGCATCCCATCGAAGGGCAGGCGGTCAAAGAACCACTTACCCCAGCGGAAGAGCTCGGCCCGGACATCCGGATTATCCACGTCCACATCGGCATTCATGAGATAGTCAAAGTTGCCCTTTTCCTGGTCTACCTGCTGGGAAAAGCCCGCATCTTCCCCTTCAATACGGAAAATGCCCTTTTCGCCCGTGCGTTGGTCGAAGTCGACCCCGGTGAAGTGGTTGAAGTGCCAAATAAAGGGGGAATACTTGCCCTGGCGTCCAGGGAAAGTGAATTGGGTCCAGCCCTCAATCTCCCGACTTTCTCCAAGAGGAGCCAGGCGGTTTTCTGGATCGACCGGGGTGGCAAAGAAGCTTTCGGTCGCATCCGCACCCCCCTTGTGGTTGAGGACAATGTCGGCATAGGCCCGCATGCCACGGGCGTGGAGGCTGGCGAGAAGATCGGCCAGCTCCTCTACGGTCCCGTATTTGGTGGCCACGGTATTTTTTTGGTCGAACTCGCCCAGATCGTAGAGGTCATAGGAGCCATAGCCCACATCTTCCCGCGAAACACCCTTGTGGGCAGGCGGCAACCAGAGGCTGTCCACGCCATATTCTTGCAATTCCGGCGCGGCCCCCTTTAGCCTTTGCCAATGCTGGGCATCGGCCGGCAAATCCCATTCAAATGCTTGAAACATGAGACCATTCATCGCTCAAGTGTACTCCTAATATGTGTCGCAAAAGTGACAGATGCAGGCGGAGGGTCTTCTGGCACAAGTAAGGCCCTGCCATGTTATATAATAGCTGTAACATTTATTAAGCCACAGGCTGATGAAGACGACAAGAGGGAGCTTTTTATGGAAACTCAACACGTTAATTTAAATTTTTCGCAGGAATTTGCCGGCAACTTGCAAACAAAACTGGGTGAATTCCCGATAGGGTCTCAGCCAGGTGACCTGCTGCCCTATGACATGGTTTTAGGGGCTCTGGGTTCCTGCTTCTATGCCACCTTTTTGGGCATAGCCGAAAAGATGCGTCTGGAATATGAAAAAGTGGAAATTGATATTCGAGGCGCGAAGCGGCAAGAAGTCCCCACAACTCTGGAATGGGTGGAAGTCAAGCTGGATTTCTATGGGGTCGCCCCCAAGCAGGACAATAAATTTGCCCGGGCTGTCGACCTGGCCGGCCAATACTGCTCCGTCCATGAGATGATTGCCCAGGTCGCCAAAATTACCACGACTTACGAGCTCCATCCCCAGGCCTAATATTGTATGGGGCAAAAGAGCCATACGGCATCCCATAAGCCTTGGCGGGCCTATTTAGACTCGCTCCAGCTCAATCCTCCTTTAATCCTTTTATTGGGTTTTGCGGGCCTTGTCTTGGTTGGGGCTGTGCTTTTGACCCTGCCCTGGGTCACCCAGGAAGGCAAGTCTATTGGCTTTTTGAACGCCCTCTTCACCTCCACTTCTGCTTCCTGTGTCACAGGACTGACTGTGGTGAATACGGCCAACAGCTTTAATTTGGCAGGGCAGATCATCATCCTCTGCCTGATTCAGGCAGGGGGCTTGGGTATTATGACCCTGGCCACCCTAGTCCCCATGGTCATGGGTAAAAAAATAGGTTTAAAGAGCCGGCAGATCTTAAAGGAGCAGCTGAATTTAGACAGCCTGTCCGGCATCATCCGCCTCCTGAAGTACGTCGTCCGCTTTACCCTCCTCATTGAAGGCTTGGGCACTGTCCTCTTAGCCACCCGCTTTATCCCGCAGTCTGGCTGGCTCCTGGGGACCTGGCAGGCTATCTTTCATGCCATCTCCGCCTTTTGTAATGCGGGCTTTGATATCTTAGGCGACTCCATTTATCCCTGGAGGGGTGACCCTGTGGTCAACTGGACCCTTATGGCTCTGGTGGTGATTGGTGGTTTGGGCTTTTTAGTCACCCAGGAAATTTGGCAAAAACGGAAATTTAAGCTGCTGTCCATCCACAGTAAATTAGTCATTATCCTCTCGGCCAGCCTCATCCTAATTGGAGCGGTGGGCTTTTTGGCCATGGAGTACACCAATCCAGGCACCCTCTTGCTTGAGAGTTTCCCTGTAAAGGTCCAAGCCTCCTTTTTCCATTCGGTGATCAGCCGGACGGCCGGTTTCTATTCTGTACCCATGCTGGGCCTCCGTGATGAAACCTGCTTCCTCATGATGATTCTCATGTTTATTGGCGGCTCTCCGGGCTCTACAGCAGGCGGATTGAAAACGACCACCTTTGGGGTCCTCCTGATTACCACTTACGCAACCATCAAGGGCCAGCATGAGCCGACCATTTTTAACAAGCACCTAGGGTCGAAAACCATCCGCCGGGCCCTCTCCCTGATTGTGGTGGGAATTATTTTGGTCCTCCTCGTGTCCTTTGTTCTGACCATCACCGAGGCGCAAAAATTCTTAGACCTAGTTTTCGAGACCATTTCGGCCTACGGCACTGTAGGCCTCAGCATTGGCGTCACCCCTCATCTCAGCGCTTTTGGCAAGATCATGATTGTCTTGACCATGTACGCAGGCCGGGTGGGCCCCTTAACCTTGGGCTTTGCCATCGCCAACCGCAATAAACATTCCAAGATCCGCCTGCCTGAAGCTAATATCCTGGTAGGCTAAGTAGGAGGAATTTATGAAGAATAATGTCATCGTTTTTGGCGCGGGCCGTTTCGGCTCTGCTCTAGCCAAAAAGTTATTTGATGAAGGCCTAGAGGTCATGATTGTAGACAAGGACTATGAGCGAATTGAAGACCTGGCCAACCATGTCACAAATGCGGTCCAATGTGACCTCATGGACGAGGAGGCGGTTAAAGAGCTGGGTATTGGCATCTTTGATGTGGCGGTGGTGGCCATTGGCTCAGACCTGGAATCCTCCATTATGGCCACTTTGGCGGCCAAAGACCATGATATCCCCCGGATCATCGCCAAAGCCTCTTCCGTCACTCAGGCTAAGGTTTTAACCAAACTAGGGGCTGACCAAATTATCTTCCCCGAGATAGAGATAGGACAACGTCTAGCCCGCAGTCTGGCGGGCTCTAATATTACCGACTATATTAACTATTCCGAAGACTATACCATGTTCGAATTAAAGGCCCTCAAGGCCTGGTGGGGACAAACTTTATCCCAGTTGAATTTCCGCAATAAATATCACCTCAACGCGGTAGCGATTCGCAACCAGGGCCATGCCATTATCTCGGGTTTAGCCGACCACGTGATAGAAGAAAGCGACACCCTGGTCTTGGCTGGCGCGAAAAAAGAGGCAAAAAAGCTGGAGCAGTTGGAACAGGCAACCCAAAATTAGCTTGCGCCCAGAGGCGGAGCAAAGCACCAAAATTAGTTTACCCTGCGAATCTGAACGGATTTCTCCAATAGGTCAGGCTTAGAATCCGGCTAGGTCTAGATCTAAAAGGATCGGCGTGTGGTCTTGACGGGTCCCAGAGTCGATCATCTCGCAGGCCGTGATCTTGTCCGCTAGGCGGTCACTCACCAGGAAGTAGTCAATCCTCCAGCCTGAGTTGTTGATTTTTGAAGTCCTCACCCGTTGGGCCCACCAGGTGTAGACCCCTTCTACCGGTCCATGCAGGTGGCGGAAGCAGTCTGTGAAGCCCCGTTTCAGAAGATTGGTAAAACCCTCTCGCTCTTCATCGGTGAACCCTGCCGAAAAACGGTTGGCTTCTGGATTAGCCAGGTCAATTTCTTGGTGGGCCACATTATAGTCACCCATGGCAATAACCGGCTTGTTCTGGTCCAGCCCCGCAAGATAGTCCGCATAGGCAAGGTCCCAAGCCTGGCGGTCGGTCAGGCGCAAGAGTTGGTCTCCCGCATTGGGGGTATAGACCTGGTTGACATAGCAGTCAGGAAACTCGAGGGTAATCAAGCGGCCTTCGGCATCCATAGGCTCCGGGGCCCCTATGGCCGGTGTGGTGACCAGAGGCTCCTGCCCATTTTTATAGAGGAAGAGGGTTCCGGCATAACCTTTGCGGGCGGGCGGCTGAGAGGAATCCCAAGCCAGGCCATAATGGGGGAATCTTTCCTGGAGGAGGTCCAAGTGCTTCTTACTAGGCCCTGCTACTGGTAGCTTAGTTTCTTGCAGGGCGATAATATCTGCATCTAAGGCCTGAATAGAGTCCAGAACCTGTCTGCTTAGAACCGCCCGGGCAGAGTCTGAGGTTAAAGCGGCATTAAGGGAATCTATATTCCAAGAAATAATTCTCATATTTATCCTTCTTTTCTTTTCTAGCTTGGTAGCTGAGTAAGCATTTTCCATCCGTGAGAGCGAAATCTCGCCAGCTACTATTCATTAAAATACACTATTATTTTAGTTGCTTTTATCCAAAAAGCGCATAAACTTTAAGTACTAGCTATATTGAGGATAATATTAGCTAGCTTTGATTGCGAGGAGGTCAAAACTATGGCACAAGCAACCTATAGCTTTCGTATGGATGAGGACCTAAAGCAAGAATTTGACGATCTTTGCTGTGAAATAGGTCTCAATACCACCACCGCCTTCAATGTTTTCGCCCGCGCCGTAGTGCGGGAGCGCAAAATTCCTTTTGAGTTGAAGGCCGGCTGGGATGGCAATGCCAGCAAGGCAGAGGAGGACCAGGAAAACTAAAGATCAGTCCGACCGGTCAGCGCCCTGGCTAGGGTCACTTCATCTGCATACTCAATATCTGACCCCATAGGCAAGCCATGGGCAATCCGGGTGCACCGTATGCCAGAGGGTTTTAAGAGGCGGGCCACATAGAGAGCCGTGGCTTCACCTTCTACACTGGAGTTGGTCGCCAAGATAACTTCTGTCACCTCGGGATGATTTTGCAAGCGGCTTAAGAGTTCCCTTAACTTAAGACTTTCGGGGCCTTGATTTTGCATGGGGGAGATCACCCCATGTAGAACATGATAGAGGCCCTTATACTCGTGGATGCGTTCCATAGCGGCCAAATCCCGGGGACTTTCGACAACACAAATGGTTGTGCGGTCACGTTTGGGATTACCGCAAATTTCACACACTTCATTTTCTGTAAAATTGCAGCATTCGGCGCAGAGCTGGATGCCCTTCTTGGCTTGCAATATCGCCTGGGCCAGAGCTTCCGCTTCTTCAGCCGGGGCATCCAAAATATGGAAGGCCAAGCGCTGGGCTGTTTTGCGGCCAATGCCTGGCAACTTGCCCAGGGCCTGAATCAGATTGGCAATGAGGGGGGAGTAGGCGGACATTTAGAAGCCAAAGCCCCCTAAGTTGCCCAAGCCACCGGTTACCTTACTCATATGTTCTTCAGTCTTGCTGTCCAACTGGCGGACCGCCTCGTTGACGGCTGCGGTAATCAGGTCGGTCAGCATATCGATATCTTCGGGATCCACCACTTCGGGCTTAATCTCCAGGCTGGAAATTTGATGGTCAGCATTGATCACAACTTTTACCATGCCGCCGCCGACTTCTGCTTCGCCTGTAAATTCTGTGGCTGCTTCTTGGGCTTCGGCCATTTGTTTTTGCAAGCGTTGGGCTTGCTGCATGAGTTGGTTCATATTACTGCCTCCACCAGGGAAGCCTCCGAATTTTCTACCTTTGGCCATCTAATTTTCCTTTCTGCTAGCGATTTGCTAGGGGTAATATTGATCTTCTCTCCGCCTTAGTGCGGCCGATCTGGGTTCTTGCCCGGCTAGTAGGGCAGCTTATCTTCCCCATCCGGAAAGTTGTAGTAGGTCTGGGGAGACCAGTCTGTTTGAGGGTCTCTTGCCGCAGCTGGCTTCACATCTGCCGGATCAAAGGGCTGCTGAAAGTGCTCGCCAGCCTTACGTAATTTTTGTACCCACACGGGTTCGTCTGGGTTGAGGTTTTCCCCAGTGAAAGCCTCTCCGGCCAATTCAATTTGCAAACGAGGCCGGCTCAGCCCTTGCGTATGAATGAGCTCATAAATCGCATCTAGGAGGGCCTCCTGGTTTTCTGGCCTTTGCAAGGCTGCGGCATGGGCCTTATGTTCCTGTGCGTAGTGGATGACCAGCTGATCACCCTTCCAGCTGACTTGGGCAGGTCGGAGCAAAAGGATAATATCGTATCGGTCGCGTGCTCTGAGGCCGTCTAAGACAAGATTCCAGGCGATTTTTGGATCTGGATCTGGATCTGGATCCAGGTTTGGATTGGACTCTGCCAGCTGCGGAGCCGGGGGCTCTGGCTTTAGTGGAGCAGGCATGGTCTCGGATAGGTCCGACGACTTGGGCAGAGCTTCTTCTGGGACAACTGGCTCTGGAGCCACTGGTTCTGGCTTTGAAGCAAGAGGGGCTGGGACCGGAACTGGTGCGGCCGGAACAGATGCCTCAACCGTTTTGGGCCTAGCTGGCATCTGAGCCGGCGGAGGCTCTGGCACTCTTGAGACAGCCCTAGGCTCCGATAATTTGGAGGACTTATTCAGATCCGGCTTTGGCACTGGCACTGACGCCGGGGCAGGCTTAACCTGGCGGCGGGCAATTTCTCCAATAAATGCTAATTCCAAGCTGGTCCGAGGGTCTGTCGACCAGCGCAGGTCACTGTTGACCTGGGCCAGGCGGCCTAACATAGCCATCACTTCTTCACTCGTTGTCAATCGGGCTTGGTCTTGCAAACGTCTAAGACCTGCGGGGCTCACCGTAAGAAGCTTGTGGGTCTCCCCGCCCAAGCTGACAACCAGGATATCGCGGAGATAGCGGAGAAAGTCTTGCAAGAAACGCTGAAGGTCACGGCCTGACATTTGTAATTCGTCAAGCGAGGCCAGGCAGGCGGGCAAGTCTGCACTCAAGACCTGCTGGCAGAAGTCAGCCAAAAAGTCATCCTGTACCAGTCCCGCTAAATTGAGGACATCCGTCTCCGTAATTTCTCCCTTAATCCCAGCCTGGGCCTGGTCTAGGAGGGAAATAGCATCTCTGAGGGCACCGTCACCCAAGCGGGCCATGAGTTGGAGGGCTTCCTCAGAGACCTGGATTTGGTCCGCTTGCGCAATGGCCTGCAGGCGGTGAAAAATATCTTCCACCGGGATGCGGCGGAATTCAAAACGCTGGCATCGGGAGAGGATGGTCGCAGGAATGCGCTGGACTTCCGTAGTGGCCAGAATAAAAATGACGTGGGCAGGCGGTTCTTCCAAGGTCTTTAAGAGGGCATTAAAAGCCCCTTGCGACAACATATGGACTTCGTCAATGATATAGACCTTGTAGCGGGCTTCCGAGGGCATAAAGCGGACTTCGTCCGTAAGCCGGCGAATATTATCAACTGAGTTATGGGAAGCAGCGTCAATTTCCATGACATCCAGGAGAGCACCTGAATTAATCCCTTGGCAGATGGCACAGCTATTACAGGGGTTGCCGTCTTGAGGATGCAGGCAATTCACTGCCTTGGCAAAAATCTTGGCCATGGAGGTTTTGCCTGTGCCCCGGGTGCCTGCAAAAAGATAGGCATGCCCAAGATCCCCGCTGATAACCGCTTGTTTTAAGGGAAAAACAACCTGCTTCTGGGCCACCATTTCATCAAAGGTTTGGGGCCGCCAGGCGCGGTAAAGAGCTAGCTGAGACAAGGGGCACCTCCAGGGAAAAAAGCTACTGCCGCAACTGAGCCGCAGCCCCCCGGTTACCCGCGGCGCCTACGGTTGACCGCTTACCGCTGCTTCCTCTCAGACCTGACGGGGTTCACGGGCCGTATCGCACGGGACCGGCATGGCTGCGGGTCAGACGCGGCAGTAATAAAGATTATAGCAGATATTGGAGCTTGTGCGCAGGCTTGCGGGCGTGCCAACCTTCAAGTGACAGCCGGCTGGAGGCTAGGCTCCTTCGGTTTTTCGGATTTTCCGGCATTTTTGCAACTAATGGGTGGCGCGACGGACAAGTTTGCAACTTGTGGATGGTCTCGAGGGCAAATCTGCAGGTAATGGGTGGTTTGGACTCTAGGATCCATCCATTACTTGAAAATATGTCTGAAATTTGAGAAATCCAAAATAGAGAGGGGCAAGTCCTCTTAATCAGAACTTTACCAACCTGTTTCGGGCCGGCCGAGCCGTCTTAGCAGGAGATTTTGGTTAGCAATTCTGCCAAATCAGGGGTTGCCAACCTTTTTCGGCACAGCTAGGCCGATAGAAGGTCGGGATATTTTTAACTTTCCGGATTTTCTTACAAGTTTGCAAGTTTTGCAGGTTCCCGTCCTGCTTACTGTTCTTCTAAATGTATAATCCCTGGTGCCAAAGTGTATATATGTATAATGACCAGGGTTGCTAGGCTATTTATTAAGGAGAATCCAACTGATCTTGGCTTTCAAACGATTTTGATGTGCAAAATCTGCAAACTTGTAAGAAAAATGGAGAAATTGGAATAGTTGTTACTTTGCCGAGCTTGTAGCGTGGCAAAAAGATAGGTTAAGATATTTAAACAAGCAAAATAGGATTTAGAAATTGTGGCGCACACGCCGCATCCCAAATAAATACTAGAAAGAACAGACATAAAGGATCACTCATGCAAATATACACCGGTACTAGTCTTTATCCCCAGCGCCAGGCTGCGACCTTGCGCAAGCTCTTAGATAATGCATCGATCCTGTATGCGGATACGGATGCCTATATTTATCATAAGGAAATCCAAGGGGAAGATTTTCATGCCACTTACAAGCAGCTGGCCCAGGATGTGAAAGCCGTGGCCGCCGCCTTTGCCCGTCAGCTGGGAGCAGATTTTACGCCCGGCCAGGATAGGATCGCCATAATGGGAGAAAACTCTTATCCCTGGGTCTTGTCCTTTAATGCTACGGTCTGCTACTTGGGGGTAGCCGTCCCCCTAGACCCCCAGCTTCCCCCAGCGGAAGCAGTCCAACTCATGCAGAGGTCTAAGGCCAAGGTCTTGTGTTATGGCAGCAAGCAGAAAGAGACTGCCCAAGCAGTCCAGGCCGCTTGTCCAGATGTAAAATTATTGGTCTCCCTTGCGACAGATCCAGCCGATGACCTTCCGGGATCAATCAATTTCTGGCAGTTCCTAGACCAGGGGCAGCAACTCAGCCCAGAAGACCAGGATAAGCTGCTTAGCTACTGCCCAGAGCCCGAGAGCATGGCATCGATCGTCTTTACTTCGGGCACCACTTCGGATGCCAAGGGGGTCATGCTCAGTCACCGCAATATTGTGACCAATGCCCATGCCTGCGCGGAAACCTTCGATGTCAATGTAGGGGACCGAGCTTTATCCGTCCTTCCCCTCCACCATACCTTCGAGAATACCGTTGGGATGTACTGCTTTTGGTTCTTGGGTTTGACCATCTGCATCAATGACGGTCTCCGCTATATCGCAAAAAACCTCAAGAACTGGCATATCGCCATCATGATGGTGGTACCTGCTATTGTGGAAAACCTGCATGGGCAAATCATGCGGGCCCTGCGCAAACAGGATAAGGAAAAACAGTTTAAGGATGCCACAACCCTGTCCCGGTTTTTAACTTTTCTGGGTGCCGACAAGCGGCGACGGATTTTCGCTTCCCTTCTGGACCAACTGGGCGGCAAATTTAAGCTCATGGTCAATGGGGGCAGTGCCCTAGAGCCCCAATTTGCGGACTTTTTTGAGTCTATAGGTATTAATTGCCTGCCGGGTTATGGTCTGACCGAGGCAAGTCCGGTCCTCAGCACCAACCACCAAAACCACAATATTACCAGCTCTTCCGGCTGGCCCATTCCGGGGGTATCCTTACGGATTGGCGAAGAGGGCTTGTCCTATGACGATGCAGGGCATGCGATCGGAGAAATCCAAGCCTTTGGGGACAATATTATGCAGGGTTATCTGGACGATCCGGAAAAGACCCGGGAAGCCATGACAGAAGATGGCTGGTTGCGGACAGGAGACCTAGGCTTCTTTGACTCAGAAGGGGCTGTCCACATCACGGGACGGAAAAAGTCCATGATTGTATTATCAAACGGCGAAAAGGCCTTCCCCGAGGAAATCGAGCGCCTGCTCAAGGCGGAGCCGGGCATTGCCCAGGCTTTTGTCTGGGATGAGGTCAGCCGCCGAGGCAATGTCATTATTTGCGCTAAGCTACAAATTGACCGGCGGACTTACCCCTTGGTCAAGCATGCGGATGACGATGAGATCAGCCAATGGCTGGACAAGGTCATTGCCAAGGTCAATGGCCAGATTCCGGCATATAAGGCGATTTCTGCCTATATTTGGACAGAAGAGGGCTTGATCATGACCACTACCCTCAAGGTCAAGCGGCCGGCGGAACTGGCCAAGATTCGAGAAGACCTAGACACCAAGGGGCTGACCATTCAAGAGGCCTCTGGTATCCGGGTACCGGCCACCACTGATTTTGAACTAGATCTTAGCTCCGTGTTATAACGAAATTAACTATAAGAGTTGAGCTGCCAGCCGAGTGACTAGGTCTAAGATCAGGCCTGATATGCTAGATAGTTGTCCCAAAACTTAGGAGAATCTTATTAGAATCTCTCATTTTTCAATCGTTAAAATAGATAAATAAAACGTGCTCTCACCTGTTTTTTTTGCTAACATAGGAATGCTGTGAATTATGCGAGGTAAGAGGTGATCGTAAATGTCGAAATCAGCAATTAGTCAAACCGATGGTAGCCCGGCCATGGATGGACTTACCCGCTCTCAGCTTTTCGATTTAGAGCGCCGTGTAAAAACTAAAAAGCAAGTCTATTTTGATATTTTTGTATGCTTTCTGCCCCTTCTCGCTGGAGCTGTGGCCCTCCTGGAGTACCTCACCATACCCGATAATAGCCCCAATAAAAATCCTCATGTTTACACCGTATTTCTACTGATTTTAGTGGTGGCTTATGGGATCTATGCCTTGGTCTCGCTCTGGAAAAAATCCCGGGGCGACAACCATGCTACTGACCTGCTACGTTACCGCGCGCCCCTGTTTACCGGGCTTTTTCTGCTTCTAGCTTTCTACGATTATTTAACTCTCAAGACCGGTGTGCTTACCCAGCCTTTTGTCCCCTGCCTGAATTTTGTGGCAAACGCGGCATGGAATGACCGGGAGATGATCTGGAATTGTACTGTTCATACCCTTTGGCTCCTTTTTCTTGGCTATTTTATTGGAGTAGGCCTAGGCCTGATTACAGGCATAGCCTGTGGCTACTCGGAGAAATGCCGCTATTGGGTTAACCCCATTATTAAATTTCTGGGGCCTATTCCAACTTCTACATGGATCCCCATTATGATGGTTATTGCCTCCTCCCTCTTCGGTGGAGCAGTATTTATTATCGCTCTGGGTTCCTGGTTTGCCGTCACGGTAGCCTCCATGACAGGCATAGCTAATGTCAATAAGGAATACTTTGACGCTGCGCGCACCTTAGGAGCTAACCAGCGCCAACTAATTTTCCGAGTAGCTATCCCCCACGCCATGCCCTCAATTTTGCAGGGCTGTACCCAGGCCATGAGCAGTTCCTGTACCTCGATCATGATAGCCGAAATGTTGGGTGTGAAATCCGGTTTAGGCTGGTATATGAATTGGAGTAAATCTTGGGCCAGCTATGACAAAATGTTTGCTGCGCTTTTTGTGATCTGCCTTATTTTTACCCTGGTTACCAAAATTCTGGACAAAATAAAATCCCACGTCTTGCGTTGGCAGATTGGAGCAAACGCTTAATGAAAGACCACAATATAAGCTTAGAGCTCAATCATGTTTCTAAGAGCTTTGCGAAGATTGAAACAGAAGAAGTAACCCATGCCCTACAAGATATTTCCTTTACCCTCCGCAGTGGAGAATTTGTGAGTTTGGTGGGGCCGTCAGGTTGTGGTAAATCTACGATTTTGCGTTTGGTAGCTGGCCTAATAAAGCCAACACTAGGCAAAGTGACCGTAGATGGCCAAGAGATAGAAGGACCAGCACCAGACCGGGGCATGGTTTTTCAAAAGTCCACCCTCTTTCCCTGGCTTACGGTAGAAAAAAATATCGCCTTTAGTTTGCAAATGCAAAACAAACTCAAGGGCAATGAAGAGCGTGTTAATAACATGCTAGAAATCATCGGGCTCCAAGATTTTAAAGACGATTACCCCGCCCAATTATCGGGCGGTATGGCCCAGCGCGTGGCCTTGGTCAGATCTTTAATTAGCGAACCGGATATCCTCTTGCTAGATGAGCCCCTGGGGGCCTTAGATGCCTTTACCCGGATGAATATGCAAGATGAAATTTTGAAAATGTGGCGCCGTGGCAAGCAACTCGCTATGATGGTTACCCATGATATCGATGAGGCCATTTATATGAGTTCCAGGATCTTAGTCATGGAGACTAATCCCGGAAGGATTACGGCCGACCTACAGATAAAGGAAGACCATCCCCGAGATCGGTCTGCCGACTATTTCATTAATTACCGCAATACCATTCTGCGGAAATTGCACTTTAGCGGCTCAGATAAAACCGCCTAAATTGGCTTTCAAACCACGGCCCGTAAATACCAGGTCATGCTTGGAATAATTCATAAGAAGCGAGGAACAAAAACTGTGAACTTGAAAAGATTTTTTTCTCTGTTGCTCACCCTGACCCTGTTATTTACCGCGACAGCCTGTGGCAAAAAAGAGCAGCAGGATATGTTAAAGGGAGACCTCAATAATGACGGACAAATAGAAGTCGGTCAAGAAGGCGTAGAGGTTGAAGTAAACAAAGCTGATACCCACCTGGACTCAGCCGAAGCCTTTGCCGAAAACAAGTGGGAGGCCCTGTTTACCCCCGTGGATGTAGAAAATCGGGCCATCTATCTGGCTAAACTGGATCTGACCCCCAGCGACGAGGAAAAGGCTGCTATGGAAAAAGAACCCGCTTATGGAGAGCCTGTCAAATATTACATGTCTGACGGCTGTACTTCTGGCCCTACCCTGGCAGACGCCCTCGGCTACTATAAAGAGGCAGGGCTTACCGCTGAAGGCTTTAAAGGTAACTCCTATACAGAGGCCCTAGGTACCCGCCAAGCTACAGTTGCGGTCGGCCATATCGCTACCATGCTGGTTCCCATCTCCAATAATGTTGATCTGACCTTTGTGGGTGGGGCCCATATAGGCTGCAAAACCCTCTATGTCCTGGCAGACAGTAAATACAAGACCACAGAAGACTTAAAGGGCACTCAGATTTCTGTACCTAACGGCATTGGGGCTTCTGACTACAATATTACCTGCCTCTTGCTGGATGCCGATGGCATCGACCCGCAAAAGGATGTTACCTTGATGCAAGTTTCTTCAGATGCTTGTGTGGCAGCCATGGAGCGGGAAGAAATTTCTGCCGCCCTCCTGAGCGATACCTTTGCCTATGCCATGGTTAAGGATGGGAAATTAAGGGCTGTCCGTTCTCTCTTGGACAGTGATTTCCAGGATGAAAACTGCTGCGTAGTAGCCATGAATCGTAGTTTTGTTAAAGAGAACCCTGTCATCTCTAAGAAGATCACGCAAGCCGTGCAAAAAGCCCATTCTTGGATGCGAGAAAATCCCGATAAAGCAACTAATATGTTGCTAGAACGCGGCTGGAATGCCGGTGATTACGATATGAACGTAATGATCAACAATTCCCTGCAATTTGGTGTATCGGATGAGCTGACACAAAAGTCGCTAAAAGATGTCATTGGTCGCTATGTGCGCCTTGGCCTCATCACAAATATGGATGATGTGGATGAGATTATGGAGTTGGCTTGGACTCCGGCCTTAGCCAATTAAACAAATACCTGCTCATGCAGATATTTAATCTAAGCTAAATCCCTTGCAAGCTGCCGGCTGGCAGCTTGCAATTTTTAGGGGTAAATTAGCCTGGTATAACCTTTGCCTAGTCATTGGGTAGGCTTTCCGAGTTTGCAGACCACCATAGGTCAGTCCCTCAAGCTGCTAGCCTGGAAGAAGTCCCTACCCAGAAATTCAGAAAGTAGCTAAACATGAAAAGAAAAGTTCCCAGCATCATCAGTCTGATAGTCGCCATCCTCTTGGTCTTAGGGCCCCACACTATCTTCCCCGCTTGCCCTGGCATGGAGAAAGTCATGAAATGTCATTGGGCCGTACAGGCTGTGGTACCTCTAGCCCTTATCCTAGCCCTGCTAGCCTTTTTGCAGCTGAGACAAAGTACATCTCCACAAATTTGCTGCTATCGGAGCCTTGCCCTGGTTGCCTTGTTGACCTCCCTGATGCCCCTACTTCTAACCCTAGTCTTAATTGGTGGCTGCATGAATCCCGAGATGGCTTGTAATAGCAGAGCTTTCCCGGCCCTTAATGTCTTAGCCATTCTGAGCGCCCTGGGGCAAGTGTTTGCCCTTACCTTGAAGGCTGAATAAGCCCTCGAGCGAAGAGTAATACGTATGCATACTTGGTATAGCAGCCTAGGTCGTCTGGCCCAGGCAAACTTAATGCGGAGACCGGTCCGGACCTGGACCATGATTTTCTTTGTGTGGGCTCTGGCATTCTGCTTATTTATTAGCTCAGTCCTTTTGGATAGTTTTTCCGATTCTCTGGACCGCACCCTGGACCGCCTAGGTGCGGATATTATTGTCGTACCACAAGAATTTGCCAGGGAGGCAGCAGATTCCCTCTTCTTGGGTGAGCTCAATAGTTTCAGCTTTGACCGTAAATGGTTGGAGCCCCTTAGTCAAATTGAGGGTATTGAAGCCCTCACACCTCAAACCTATCTAACCTCCCTGGATGCAACTTGCTGTTCTGTTCCCACCCAGATGATTGTCATCGACCCAGAAACGGATTTTATTATCAAGCCCTGGCTGGAAGCGGAAGGTCTGCCTTTACCCACGCGGGGCCAGCTCTATATTGGCCAGCAAATTATTCGTCCGCAAACCCAGAAACTCAGCTTTTTTGGGGAAGATTATGAAATTATTGGCCAACTAGAACGCACCAACACCAGTTTTGATACCTGCGTCTTTATGACGACAGAAACCGCCCAAGATGTCATGGACTCTGACCTATACCTGGACGCCTTCGGGAAGCCCGAGCATGCGGCCAAGGACCTGGTATCCAGTGTCATGATTAAGGCTGAAGAAGGAACGGACAGCAAAGCTATTGCTCGTAGGATTAACTTCTTGCTGGAAGACGCACCCATTCGGGCCTATGCTACCCTGGATATGTTCGCAGATTTCAGTAACTCCGTCCAAAGTCTTGGCAACTATTCCGATCTGCTCCTGGGTATATTGGTCGTCTTAGTCATCATCGCCTTGCTCAGTGTCTTTAGCATTACAGTCAATGAGCGAACCCACGAGTTTGGGGTGCTCTCCATCTTGGGGGTAGCCAAGTCTCGCCTCAGCCTTTTAATCATGCTGGAGGGACTTTTATTGGGGCTGGTAGGCTCAGTCTTGGGGGTTCTCTCTGCAGGCTTAGGTCTCTACATCTTCAAGATCCCCCTCATGCTTGCCCTGAATATCCCCCGCCTCAATGCCTCGCCTGGCTATTATCTCTGCCTTGGCCTCCGATGTTTGCTCTTTGCTTTAGCCATCTCTCTCTTGGCCTCACTCTATTCTGCCTTGCGGATAGGAAAGACGAGTAGCGTGAATTTATTGAGAGGGGGTGAGATGTAATGCTATTACAAGTTAGAAATTTAACTAAATCCTTTACCCGTAAGGGACAGCCTTTTAAAGCGGTAGACCAAGTTAATTTTCAGCTGCAAGCAGGTGAGATGGCTGTATTGAGCGGACCTTCAGGCTGTGGTAAGTCTACTTTCTTTAATTTACTTACCGGCATCCTGCCTGCAGACCAAGGGCAGATTTTTTTCCAAAGCCAAGATATTAGCCAGCAAAGTGAGGCTGCCTGGACTAAGCTAAGGGCACATAAGCTAGCCTACGTTCCACAAACAGATTCCTTGCTAGATAATTTATGTGTCTTAGATAATATAATTTTACCCCATAGCTTGAGTGGCCACCCAGCTCTGCCAGCTGAAGATATTGCTCAGCTCCTAAGGGGCTTTGGCCTAGCGGCTGTGGAGACAGCCTTTCCTCCGGAACTATCGGGGGGAGAGCGGCGAAGAGTGGCCATGGTTCGGGCTCTAGCCCAAGATCCCCTCCTGCTGATTGCGGACGAACCTACGGGCGACTTAGACCCGGACAATGCCCAAATAATATTGACTTTTCTGCAAAAAAAAGCACAAGAAGGTCTAGCAGTCCTACTATCTACCCATCAGCTGGAAAGCATGCCGGCTGGTCTTTCCCACTACCATATGCAAGCTGGCCAGATTGATCTGAGCTGAAAGTCAATAAGCCTGTTCATAGATGAAGTAAGGCCTCCCCTGCTAGCCAGCAAGGGAGGCTTTTAACTTGCGTGAAGCAAATATTGCACGAGGCTAATGATGCTCGAGGCCACAAGGCTAATGCTACCTTAGGCCAGGAGGCTAAAAGTTAACCTCTTGAGGATCCTTCAGGCTACCGTCTGCATTTTCATAGAGATAACAGGCGGTGTAATGGTCGGGCTCGATCTCTCGGAGCTGGGGCGCGGCCTGGCGGCAGCGGTCTGTCGCATAAGGGCAACGGCCAGCGAATTTACAGCCAGGAGGCATGTTGATGGGGGAAGGAACTTCTCCCTGGAGCTCCACCCGGGATTCCATGGATTTCTTATCAGGATCCGGAATGGGAATTGCGGAAATCAAGGCATGGGTATAGGGGTGGAGGGGCCGGGCGTAAAGCCTCTTATTGTCAGATACTTCTACCAGACTGCCCAGGTACATAACCCCAATACGGTCAGAAATGTGCTTAACCATGGACAGGTCGTGGGAAATGAAGAGGTAGGTCAAGCCCGACTCTTGCTGGAGCTTGATCAGGAGGTTTACAATCTGGGCCTGGATCGAAACGTCCAGGGCAGAGATCGGCTCATCACAGACGATGAAGTCGGGTTCTACAGCCAGGGCCCGGGCAATCCCAATCCGCTGGCGCTGGCCCCCCGAAAGCTCGTGGGGGAAGCGGGCACCGTGCTCGGAATTCAGGCCCACCCGCATGAGCAGGCGGGAGATCCGGTCATGTTTTTCCTGGGAAGACAGATGAGGGAAGTGGACATTCAAGCCTTCGCTAATGATGTCGTCCACCGTCATCCGGGGGTCCAGAGAAGAATAGGGGTCTTGGAAGATCATTTGGGCGGATTGGCGGAAGGCCTTCATGTCTGACTTTTGCAGGCTGGCTACATCCTGGCCCTTATAGATGACCTTGCCTTCTGAGGGCTCATAGATCCTGAGGATCGACCGGCCAGTCGTGGTTTTGCCACAGCCAGATTCTCCCACTAGGCCAAAGGTCTCGCCTTTGTAGATATGAAAGCTGACATGGTCTACAGCAGTCAAGACTTGCCGGCGGTTGAGGTGGAAGCGCTGGGTCAGGCCCTGAACATCCAGAATTTTTTCTCTTGTAGGATTTGTTTCCAAGTTGGACATTAGGCTTGCACCTCCTCTTGATCTTCAGCGTGATGTTTGCCCAGGGCAAAGTCTGCAGCCGCCTTGGTCTGGGCTTCCGGGAAGGCATCGAGGCCAGGAGCCTGAGGATGGTGGAGCCAGCAGTAGGCACAGTGATGGTTACCAAAGTCTGTCTTTCCGGGATGCTGTTCCCGGCAGATTTGCATGGCATAGTCACAGCGGTCTGTAAAGGGGCAACCTTCCAGGGGTAGGATAAGATCGGGTGGAGTGCCGTACAAGGAATACAGCTCCTCCTTGCCCTGGCCGTCTACCCGGGGGATAGACTTGAGCAGGGCCCAAGTATAAGGGTGCTGGGGATTCTTGAAAATATCCCGAGTGGTCCCGCTCTCCACCACCTGGCCAGCGTACATAACCTGGATCCGGTCGGCAAAGTTGGCGACCACACCCAGGTCGTGGGTGACCAGGATAATAGCGGTATTGTTCTTTTCTTTGAGCTCACGGAGGAGGGACATGATCTGGGCCTGGATAGTCACGTCCAGGGCCGTGGTGGGTTCATCCGCAATCATGACTCGAGGCTTACAGGCCAGGGCAATCGCGATCATGACCCGCTGGCGCATGCCACCAGAAAGCTCATGGGGGTATTGGCGGTAGCGTTCTTCAGGGTTGGGGATTTCGACCTGACGGAGCATGTCGATCGCCTTCTGCTTGCACTCCTCCTTGGAGAGATCCGTATGGATCCGTAAGGATTCTTCGATCTGTTTGCCACAGGTCATGGTGGGATTGAGGGAGGTCATGGCATCTTGGAAGATCATGCCCACATCATTACCCTTGTAGTCACGGAGGCGTTTCTTGTCCATGGTGAGGACATTTTCACCCGCATAGTTAATCACCGAACCAGGTTTAATCTCCGCTGGGGGAACCTTGAGTAGCTGCATAATCGCCTTGGCTGTAACTGTTTTCCCACAGCCGGACTCTCCAACAAAAGCCAGGGTTTCTCCCTGACGCAGGTAAAAGTCGATCCCTCGGACAGCCTTGACCTCACCGGCATAGGTATGAAAGGAGACTTGCAGATTCTGTACGTCCAGGACGACGTCATGCTCATTGTTTGTTTGCTTCATAGTATTTTCTACTTCCTCTGATCTATTAACAACCATATTCACCTCGATCGCCTATTCTCTGAGGCGGGGGTCTAGGGCATCCCGCAGGCCATCACCCAGGAGGACAAAAGACAGCATGGTGATAGCGATCATGAGTGAGGGGAAGAACATTTCCGTGGGGTAGAAGAGGAAAGACTGCTGGGCAATTGAGGTCATCGCCCCCCAGGAGGTCATGGGAGATTCAATCCCAATACCGATAAAGGAGAGGAAGGCCTCGGAGAAAATATAGCCCGGAATATCAAAGGTAATCGCGATGATGATGATATTCAGGGTATTGGGGAGGAGGTGGCTCAAAATGATCCGCATGGGAGAAACACCGAGCGTTTGGGCAGCCAAGACAAAGTCTTGGTTTTTAAGGGCCAGGAGCTGACCCCTGACCATGCGGGCAGAGCCCAGCCAACCCGTGATCGTCAGAGCGATCAACATGGTGCCCAGGTTGCGCTCCCGCAGGTAGAGCTGGAGAAGAATAATCACGAGGAGATAGGGAACAGAGTTTAAGATCTCCACAATCCGCATCATGATATTGTCCACAGCGCCGCCAGCAAAGGCCGAAATGGCGCCATAGAGAGAGCCCACAATGGCAGAAATGAGAGCCCCGCAGATACCAATGGCGATAGACACGCGACCACCCACACAAATTCGGGTAAAGATATCCCGACCCAGCTCGTCCGTGCCAAACCAGTGTTCGGCTGAAGGAGGAGCATGGCGGAGGTCCCGGTTAATTTCATCAAAACGATAAGGTGAGAACATGGGGCCAAAGACCACCATGAGAATCAGGAGGAGGAGCATAAAGCCGGCAAAGAGGGCCACCTTGTTCTGTTTGAAGCGGCGCCAGGCGTCTGACCAATAGGTAATCTTAGGCCGGGCCATGAATTCAGCTGACTTGTCCGCTGCTGGAATAGGCTGAAAGCTTTCGGGATTGAGCTGTGACATAGTGCTAGTGTTTACTTCTGACATTAGGCTTTCCTCCCGCTCAAACGAATTCTAGGATCAACCAGGCCGTAAACCAGGTCCACAATCAAAACAGAGAAAATAAAGAGGGCGGCATAGAAGACAGTCGTACCAATAATCATGGTGTAGTCTCGCGCATTGACCGACTCCACAAAGTAACGGCCCAGGCCGGGAATGGAGAACATACGCTCCAGAACAAAGGAACCCGTAAAGACACCTGCCACTTGAGGCCCAATCATAGTAATGAGGGGCAAGACAGCATTGCGGAGGACATGCTTAAAGAGAATGCCAGACCGGGACACGCCCTTGGCTTCAGCCGTCAAAATATAATCCTGGTTGAGAACTTCCAAAACAGAGGACCGGGTATAGCGGGCATAAGTCGCAATAGGGCCAAAGAGGGCCGCAGTGACGGGCAAGATAAAGTGAATAGGCTTGCCCCAGCCTGCTGTGGGGACCAGGCGCCACTTGCCAGCTAAAAGGAATTGAAGAAGGGAGGCAAAAACAAAGGAAGGTATACAGACTCCTAGCATGGCAATAAAGGTGACCACATAGTCTGGCCACTTGTTGCGATTATAGGCTGCGATAATACCCAAGAAAGTCCCGATCGCGATACCGATAAACATGGCAATAAAGCCCCATTGGGCAGAAATAGGGGCAGTCTCCCCTATTGTTTGGGTAACCGACCGACCAGGCTTGGTAATGGATTCGCCTAAGTCACCTTCGGTAATGAGATTTTTAAGGAAAATAAAGTATTGTTCAGTGACCGGTTTATCTAAGCCATATTTAGCGTAAAAGTTTTGCACAGCATAATCAGGGAGCTTCTTGGCCATAGAGGCTAAGGGGTCACCTGGCACACTGTGCATGAGGAAGAATGTGATGGTCGTGACGATAAAGAGGGTCAAGAACATCATGAGTATGCGTTTAACGGTATATCTTATCATGTCTCCTACTCCAATAATCAGTTATTGGTATGCACGGTATTCAAAAAAAATCGGGTAGTGCTGAGTTACCGAACACTACCCAACAAGTAAACTGGCAGCCAGCAGTTCGCTGGCTGCCTAGTCTAGATTACATCTTATCTTCCAGAGATGAAGCCTTGGCGATAGCCCATGTTGCCCCATACCAGGTCGTCAACATTCTTAAGGAAGTCATAGCGGTAGGTGTTGGTAACGCTATGTACTACAGGAGCTACAGGAGATTCTTCCATGAGGATCTTCTCAGCATCGATGTAGAGTTGCAGACGCTCGGCATCATCCACGGTGTTTTGAGCCTTGTGAACCAGCTTGTTATATTCCTCATTATTCCAATAGGTACCCACTTGAGGAGAACCATCTGCATGGATAAGGAGCATAGCGTTGGGTTCGATCAGCTCTGAACCCCAAGCCATATAACCGATTTGGTAGTCAGACTTAGAAACACGGTCGGAGAAGACGGTCCAGTCTAATTGTTCAACCTTGAGGTCAACATTGAGGACTTCTTTGAAAACAGATTGCAGGTATTCACCAAAGGTACGGAACCAAGCATCGGTGGCGCCCAGGATGATGGAAACCTCCAGGTTGTCAATTTTGTCTTCCATGCCCATCTCGGTCAGAGCCTCGTCTAAGAGGGCCTTCGGATCAGGTACATCTTCATGCAGCTTGTCGATCATGTTGCCAGCAGCTTCACGATAGTTCTGGTCACCAACATAAATGGTCAAGGGGACCCAGCCGGTAGCGGGCTTCAGGTTACCGAACCAGATGGTTTCGTTGAAGTCTTCACGGTCCAGAGCGGCGGAGAAGGCACGACGTACTTTAGCATTGGAGAAGAGCTCGTCCTGGGTGTTGAACATCATGAAGAAGGTTGCGATATTGTCCATGGTGATCTTTTCCACGTCAGGTTCGGCTTCAAATTTTTCGCGCCATTCAGGCTTGGTTGCACCAGCAGCAAAAATTTCACGGTTCATGAAAGACTGCATGATGGTGTTCTCATCGGACATAATAGGAATTTCGACTGTGGTGTATACAACGTTAGCTGCATTCCAGTAAGTGTCGTTTTTCTCGAGAACGATCTTGGTGTTGTGGGTCCATTCAGTAATGGTGAAGGGGCCGTTACCCAAAACCTTATCAGTTTCGGTACCATAAGCTTCCCCTAATTCTTCAATCTTGTCTTGACGTACAGGGAAAGCAATGGACTGGCTCATGACATGCAGGAAGGTGGCTGAAGGAGCCTTGAGGGTAATCTCAAGGGTTTTGTTATCCAGGGCCTTTACGCCAACGGCGTCCATGTCAAATTCAGGAGCTTCAGCTTCTTCTGCATCCTCAGCTTCTTCGCCATCGGCTTCTTCAGCTTCTTCAGGCACAGCATTCAGGATATCAGAAAGGAGGTATACATAGGGAGCACCGGTTGCGGGGTCAATAGCACGCTTGAGGGCATATTCATAGTCCTGAGCAGTAACAGGTTGACCATCCCACCATTTGTTGTCGCGCAGGTGGAAGGTGTAGACAGTACCATCTTCGCTGACTTCCCAGCTTGCACCGCCGGCAATGTATTCCAGATCACCATTAGCACCGGTGTGAACGAGAACCAGGGGCTCATAGATGTTGGTCATAATGCCAATAGCATAGTTGTCAGAAGCACGAGCGGGGTCCAGAGAAGTGGGTTCGGAGCCTAAGAAGTCTAAGAAAGTTTGGTCTTCGTCTGGGGTAAACTCTGTGCCAGAGTTCCATTCAACAAAGTCTTCCTTAGCGTCTTCAGCTTCTTCGGCTTGCGCCACGAAGTTAAATGCACCGAGGCTCAGCATGAGAGCCAGGGTAAGCATGAGGGATAAAAGTTTTTTCATGTAGATTCCTCCTAAAAGAATTACTTGTACAGATTATACATAGTCACAGGAATAAATGTCAATTTTTCATTCTTTTCTATGCACTTTGTATAAATATGCTTGTTCGCGATTAATTTTCTAATGGGCCACGATCCGAGTCCCGGTTTTGCCCGCCAGGCCATCCGCAGCCCGGTCTAGAGAAGTGATTAAAGCTTCTCGGCCTTCCCCGCCCCGGACGAATTGAATAGCCGCCTGGACCTTAGGCAACATAGAACCGGGGGCGAACATGCCCTGGTCTATGTAAGCCTCCATCTCTTCTACAGTTACCTTGTCCAGCCAACTTTCATTGGCCTGGCCAAAATGGATAGCGACCTGGTCCACAGCAGTCAGGACGATAAAGCGGTCAGCCCCAATGAGGTCGGCCAGGAGGGCCGAGGCAAAGTCCTTATCGATGACGGCCTCAACACTTTCCAGGCGGCCCTCCTTGAGGACTACCGGGATACCGCCACCACCAGAGGCAATGACCAGATGACCCTGCTTGATTAAATCAATAATGAAATTTTTCTCAATGATATCGATGGGCTTGGGAGAGGCCACCACCTGGCGCCAGCCCCGACCGGCATCTTCTTTAAAGATTTTTTCGGGGTCTTGGGCCATGATCGCCTGAGCATCTGCCTGGCTGTAAAAGCTGCCGATAGGCTTGGAAGGGTGTTGGAAGGCAGGGTCCTTTGGATCTACCTGGACCTGAGTCACCAGGCTGGCGACTGTAACCTTCTGTTGGCGCTGGGCCAATTCGTTATAGAGGGCATTTTGCAAATGATAGCCAATATAGCCTTGACTCATGGCACCACATTCTGCCAGGGGCATATCTTTGCCGGACTCTTCAAAGGCTAGCTTAATCATGCCGACCTGGGGGCCGTTGCCATGGCTGACCACTAAGTGCTTGGTCACTGCTAAAAGATCCACAATGGCCTTGGCGGTTTTGTGGGCGAGCTGCTTTTGCTCCTGCCAGGTCTTGCCCAGGGCATTTCCCCCTAAGGCAATTACGGTGTTACTCATCTTGATGCTCCTTATTCATATGGCAATTGTGCGGGCCATGCGTCCGCTAAAGCAAATGCCTAGGCCAGAAGGGAGCTGGCCTAGGCAAAATAGGCTTATAAAAAAGAAATGGTAGGGGGCTGAAAGCTAGTTCCCAATGGTCGCAACCATAACGGCCTTAATAGTATGCAGGCGGTTTTCGGCTTCATCAAAGACCCGGGAGTGCTTGGACCGGAAGACTTCGTCCGTGACTTCCATGGCATCCAGGCCAAATTTCTGGAAGATATCCTCGCCAATGCTTGTGTTGCGGTCATGGAAGGAAGGGAGGCAGTGGAGGAAGATCACATCCGGGTTGCCCGTCCGCTTGATGAGGTCCATGTTGACCTGGTAGTCCTTCATGAGGGCAATCCGCTCTTCGAACTTGTCTTCTTCACCCATGGAGACCCACACGTCTGTATAGATCGCGTCGGCGCCTTTTACGCCATCCAGGTCGTCCGTAATTTCAATGCTGCAGCCGGTGGCCTTGCCTAAGTCACGCATTTCCTTGACCAGGTCTTCAGAGGGCCAGAGTTCTTTGGGTGCAACAGCGGTGAAGTCCATACCTAGTTTAGCAGCGCCAATCATGAGGGAGTTACCCATATTGTTGCGGGCATCGCCGACATAAACCAATTTGACCTGGTTCAGGGGTTTATGGACGTATTCTTGAATGGTCATGACATCGGCCAGGACCTGGGTGGGGTGGTAAAGGTCGGTTAAGCCATTCCATACAGGTACGCCGGAGTACTTGGCCAGGTCTTCCACGGTTTCTTGCTTGAAGCCACGGAATTCAATACCGTCGAACATCCGGCCTAAGACCTTAGCAGTGTCTTCGACAGATTCTTTCTTGCCGAACTGAGAATTGGAGAGGAAGGTTACGCCTGCGCCCTCGTCCATAGCTCCGACTTCAAAAGCACAGCGGGTCCGGGTAGAAGTCTTCTCGAAGAGGAGGACAATGTTTTTGCCTTCCAGAGATTTGCCTTTAATGCCCAAACGTTTTTTGCTTTTTAGGTCGTGGGCCAAGTTTAAGAGATAGTGGATTTCATCGGGCGTGAAGTCTTTCAGAGTGAGAAAGTTACGTCCTTTCAGGTTAACTGCCATTATTTTCCTCCTTTGTTTCACGCAAAGCGCATGAAACGTTTCAATTCATTTTCTGTCAGTATATCTATTTCCCCAGCTTTGGCTAGCGGGGAAAATACTTGCTAAAAGTCTGGTTCTCTAAGCAGGATGCTTAGAGGAAATCCCGGCTGAAGGGCATAGACATGCAGTGGGGGCCGCCACGGCCACGGGCTAATTCGGAGACACCCAGCTTGTGGAGCTTGATGCCTTCAGCTTCCATGAGGCGATTGGTCACGTGGTTGCGCGCATAAACAATAACCTCGCCCGGCGCTAAGGCTAGGGTGTTGGCACCATCGTTCCACTGCTCACGCTCGGCATCGACTGGGCTGTCGCCACCGCACTTGATGAGGCGGATCTTATCTTGGTCTGTATAGCGGCAGAGAATCTCTTCTAGAGTTCCGTGGACTTCCTTAGTCTGGCAGAGGCCATTCGGATAAGTGATCTCATGAACTGTAAGGACACCTTCAATACCAGGGTGGACAACAAAGCAGTCCGTATCGAGCTGGGTAAAGACTGTGTCAAGATGCATGTAGGCCCGCTTGCTGGGGATTTCAAAGGCCAAGACCCGGCGGAGATCCTGGGTTCCACCCCGGGTGAAGAGGGATTCTGCTAAGTACAGAATAGCTTCAAAACGAGTCCGTTGACTGACCCCGATAGCCACAGTTTCTGGATTCAGGAGGAGGATATCCCCACCTTCTACATGGCTTAAGCCCTGGTCACCAGTCCCCTGATGGATCACGACTTGGTCCTTAAAAGCGGGATGGTGGTGGAAAATACATTCGGCAAAGGCTACTTCAGGCACCCGGGCCTGGCTGTACATGGTGTTAATGGACACCGTATTGCCAATAATGGTGAAAGGGTCCCGGGTAAAGTAGAGGTTGGGCAAGGGATCGAGGGCAAAAAAGTCATTTTCGCCGTTGCGCATGCGAAATAAGGCCTTTGTGCTAGCGGGTAGGTCTTCTTTCCGAACCCCCTTGACCATTTGCAAAACCAGATCAAGGCTCTGGGGGATGGCTAGGAAGTAGTCTGCAAGATAATTTCTCTGGGCCGGGTCTGTCACTTGGTGAACCTGGAGAAAGTTAAGGATAAAGTCTTCCCGGCACTTGCCCGTGGGATCTGCATCCAGAGCCTCGGCTACCAGGTTTTCCAGGTAATAAATCTTTACGCCCTGGTCTTTTAGGATCTGAACATACTGGTCATATTCCGATCCCGCCATTAAGGTGTCCGGCAAATCATCGAAAAGCAGACGCTTCATATTGTCTGGCACAAGATTATCAAGTTCCGCCTGGGGCTTGTGCAGCATGATGCTCCGCAATCTGTCCACTTCAGAATTCACTTGCAGTTTAATATTCGTCATATCGCCACCTTCTATGTCTCTTGCCAGCTTTTGTCTCGCTGGAGGATAAAGCGGGAAAATATATGAATAGTTAAAATTCTAGCAGTCCGCTTGAGGCCTGGCAAATGGGCCTTTAAGGCGATTTTATCTTTATACATCACCATGCAATATTCATGCTATCCTTTGGCGAAAAAGCCAAAAAATCCCGGCCGAAGCCGGGATTTTTCAATAAATATTCTTTTGAGGGCGATTGTCTTATGTGGGGATTATTGGGCTTGCCAAACCACAGCTAAAAGCAAGACTTTGATATCCCGCTTAAGGGGTTTAAGGGCTAATTCAGTAATGTTATCCAGGTCTGCCTCAAGCTGAGTCCTGAGCTTAGTGACCTCTTCCTGCATTTCTTGAGCCAGGCTTTGGTAGGCCTCTTGGTAGGTATCAACGGTTTCCTGTGCCCGTTCGACATCCGCTTCAATCCGGCCAATCCGAGAGGCGGCGCGGCTGGTCGTCGTAGCCCGGCCCAGGGTCCCACTCGAAAAGATTTTTTTGCCAAAGACCGCGTTAATCACGGTAGAGCCGAGGGAAATGCTAGCTTGACGTTTGGCGTCTGCCTGCATGTCTGCCTTTTTTGCGACCTGCTGCTCTGCTTTGCGGATTTTTTCTTCTTGGCTGGCCAGCTTCTTTTCGTACTTATCCTGCAGGTCAGTCAGGGCTTTATCTCTGGCCTCCCGGCTTTCCTGGTCCAGACGGATCTTGAAGGACCGGAGGTCTTCGCCTTCTTCTGACTGTAGCTTATAGGCCTTATTTTCATAGCGGGTCAAACTTTGGTTGCGGTAGAGGTAGTCCACCAGATCCTTGGACCATTCCGTGTAGGCTTTCGCCTTGAGAGCAGGGGCCGGCAGGGGATCAAAATCAAAGCCGGCCTGGGGACGGGAGGCCAAGTCAGATAGCTTAAAATCAGCCAGCCGGCTATCTTCCCACCGCACGGGCAGGGGGCCGTCTTGGAAGTCAACTAAACGAACTTCTTGGATGGTCTGACCTTTACCGCTTTGCTTATCAGCAAAGTAAGTCTCGGTAAAAGCGGCCAGGACGGGCCTATAGTGGCCGGAGGCCTGGTTACTGGGGAGGAAATAGGCCTGTAGGCCATCTGGCAGATTTGGAGGCATTTGGGCCTGACCACTGGGGTTGGGACTAAGATTGAGGCCTGCAGCTTGGGCTTGGATTTGCTGGGCAGAGTCCAGGGCTGCCTGGCGCTGGCGGAGATAATCTTGGCTAGCCGGATCTTGGCCTTGGCCTAAGGCCTGGGCCAGGCGGGGGTCTGTGGCCTGGGCTGGGGCCCGGCCGCTCCCTAGGCTAGAAGAAGGCTGATAAGTGTCAGGAGTAGCCAAGCCGGTTTCTTTAAGCTTGGTCAAATCCATAAGGGACATGGGACCCTTCAAGTAGGAGAGGCAATAGCGGCTTTCCATAAGGACAGGGGCTTTTTGATGGACACTGTGCATCAAGAATTGTCTTTGCTCCAAACCAGCAATAAGCTGATCCAGATCCTGCCTGCTGGCTTGGCTTTGGTCGAGGGGGTCAGCCGTTTGTAGTCCATCCAAGAGCCGGGCCCGGTCCCGCTCTGTCTGCAGGCGCCCAATCCACCAGGTGCCAATATTGGCTAAACCTTTATAGTCCAAGTCAGCAGGGTTTTGCGTAGCCAGGACCAGGCCCAAACCATAGGCCCTAGCTTGCTTCAAGAGGGTAAGGATAGCCTGTTTAGAAGGCGGATTGGCCACTGGAGGGAAGTAGCCAAAAATCTCATCCATGTAGAAGAGAGCCCGCAGGCTCTGGCTACCCGTCTGAGCCCGGGTCCAGGCCAGGAGGCGGTTGAGGAAGAGGGTGACAAAGAACATGCGCTCCTGGTCACTGAGGTGGGCAATGGAAATAATGGAAATCTTGGCCTTGCCCTGGGCATTATATAAGAGGGAGTCAATATCTAAGGGGCGGCCTTGCAAGAAGCCGCTAAAACTAGGCGAGGCTAGTAGGCTATTGAAGCGAAGGGCCAAGTTTTGGCGTTCCACTTGAGGATAGAAGGTTTCCCAGTCCAAAACTCCCACCTGGTCTGTAGGAGGATTTTGAATATAGCCGATCAGGCTAGCTAGACTGAGGTTTTCTCCTCTTAGCCAGACGGTCTGGAGGATGGTAGAGATTAAGATGGTCTCCCGGGATTGAATGGGGTCAGCCTCTATACCCAGAAGGCTGAGTAGGGCTGCCGCCGTAGACGCCACCAGGCTGTTGAGGCTGTTGAAGTCTTGGACCAGGCTGGGCGGAGGAGCATCCAGGCTGTCCAACATAGACAAGGCTTCTCCCGCAGCAGATCCCGGCGTATAAACCGTCAGGTCTGCATTTTCTCGCAAGAGACGGATCCGGTCGGTAGTCTGACCCCAGGCCGCAATCCCCTCTTGCCATTGGGCAGAGAGTTTTTGGGCATAGGCTTCAGGAGTCAAGCCCTTCAGTCTAGCTTCTTCATTATCTACCCAGGGCAAGAATTCCTCCGGGCTTAAATGGGGAAAAGTCAGACATAGGTTAGCCATATCCCCCTTGGGGTCAATCACCAAGGCGGGAATACCATCAATAGCTGCTTCCTCTAAGAGGCCCAAGCCTAAACCCGTCTTACCCGACCCGGTCATGCCCACACAGAGAGCATGGGTGTTGAGCTTGGCCGAGGGGAAAAGCAAGGGGCCTTGCTCTAGGGGATTGTTTCCCGCCTGCAGCTGGCGGCCTAGATAAAAGTAACCTAGTTGTTCAAAGTCTTGCATAGCAACCTCCTCTTTTTACTTATCTTCTTAATTATCTTCGCTTTTAGAGTTTTGGTCATCAGCCTGGGGACTGGCCAAAGATTTGAAATGAGGATCGCGGCCGGATTTGACCAGGGCCAGCTTGAGGACCTCGCTGGCATCGCTGACCGGCCGAATTTTCATGGTCTTGCGCACAGATTCCGGTATGTCTTCCACGTCCCGCTCGTTTTCCTTGGGGATAATAATTTCTTTGATGCCAGCTCGTTTGGCTGCCACTGCCTTCTCCTTAAGGCCCCCTATGGGCATGACCCGACCCCGCAGGGTGATTTCCCCGGTCATAGCCAAGTCATGGCGAATGGGATAGCCCGTGAGAGCAGAAGCCAGGGCCGTTGCAATTGTGATACCAGCAGACGGGCCATCCTTGGGCACTGCCCCAGCTGGTACATGGATATGGATGTCCAAGCGGCTGGAGAAATTGGGATCCAGCTTCAAGTCATCCGCGATAGACCGGATATAGGTTAAGGCAGCATGGGCAGATTCTTTCATGACATCGCCCAGAGAACCTGTGAGCTCAATCTTGCCTTGGCCCGGCATGACATTGACCTCAATAGTGAGGGTGTCCCCACCAGCGTAGGTCCAGGCCAGGCCAGTTGCTTGACCTACCTGGTCAGACTGGAAGGCTTTTTCATAATCATATTTGCGTTTGCCCAGAATAGCCTCTAAGTCGCTCAGTTTAACATTCAGCTTGTCTGTCTTGCCATCAGCGATTTGCATGGCGGCCCTGCGGCAGAGTCTGGCCAATTCACGATCTAGCTGGCGAACACCCGCCTCCGAGGTATACCAGGAAATGATCCGGGCCAGGGCAGTCGGGCTGACTTTGAGTTGCTTAGCCTGCAAGGCGTGGTCCGCCATTTGCTTGGGCAGGAGGTGGCGCCTGGCAATTTGGAGTTTGTCTTCTTCGGTATAGCCAGGGACTTCAATGACCTCCATCCGGTCCAGGAGAGGCTCGGGAATGTCCCAAATGGTGTTGGCCGTCGTGATAAATAAGACCTTAGAAAGGTCATAGGGGAATTCAACGTAATGGTCACGAAAACTATTGTTCTGCTCAGGGTCCAGGACCTCTAGGAGGGCGGAAGAGGGATCGCCGCGGAAGTCCGCCCCCAGCTTGTCTACCTCGTCCAGGAGGAAGAGGGGATTGTCCGTGCCTGCCCGGCGGATACCCTGGAGGATCCGGCCCGGCATGGCTCCAATGTAAGTCCTGCGGTGACCGCGGATTTCTGCTTCATCCCGAATGCCCCCCAAGGACATGCGGATATATTTCCGGCCCAGGGCTTCCGCAATCGATTTGGCAATGGAGGTCTTGCCCACACCAGGAGGGCCAACCATACAGAGGATGGGACCTTTAATAGAAGTGTCCCCGGCCTTGACCTGGAGGGCCCGGACCGCAATGTATTCTAGGATCCGTTCCTTGACCTTGTCGAGCCCGTAGTGGTCGCGGTTTAAGATCTTGCGCGCCCGGCCCAGATCGAGAATTTCCGAGTCGACCTTGCCAAAGGGCAGCTCCATGAGCAATTCCAACCAGTTCAGCTGAACCCCGGTTTCAGGATAGTTGGCTGGCATCCGGCTCAGCTTCTTGATCTCCACCGCAACCTTTTCCTTGAACTCCTCTGGCATGAGGGATTTTTCCAAGGCCACTTCTAGGCGGTGGGTATCATCCTCTTCATTGTCTCCCAGCTCTTCCTGGATAGACCGCATTTGCTCACGCAGGATGTATTCTTTTTGATTTTGCTCTATAGAATCTTGAACCTTCTCGCTGATCCCCCTGGTAATATTCATGATCTGAATTTCATGGCCCATGAGGGTGAGCAAGCTCTCCAGACGGGGAATAATCTGACATTCCTCCAACTGGGCCTGCTGGTCTTGAAGCTTGAAGTCCAGGTTCATGCAAATCATGTCGGCCAGGCGGTAGGCATCTTCCTCCTCCTGAACCAGGCGGAGAATTTCCTGAAAGATAAAATTAGGGTGCTGGAAAATCCCCGAGGCGTACATGTATTCCTCGTAGGAGGCCTTGATTTTGCGAGTTAGAGCTTCCAGGAGGAGACTATCCACCTGGCTAATATCTTCATCTGGCAGAGGCTCATAAGTCGCCATACCAATCCCCTTGCGGCGGGAAAAGGTCTTGATCTTGACCCGGGTGACACCTTCACAGAGGACCTTGATGGTCCCGTAGCTGATCTCAGCCATCTGGCGAACAATGGCGAGCGAGCCTACCCGGTAGAGGTCAGAAGCGCGGGGCATCTCCTCTTCCGGGTCCTTTTGAGCGACCAGAAGGACATAGCGGCTACCATCCATAGCCTCCTGAAGGGCTTCTATGGACGCTGACCGGTTCACCTCAAAAGAAATAGAGGTCGTAGGATAAAAGACCATCCCTCTAAGGCCCACATAGGGGACGCGAGTGGGGGGCTTATGTTGTTTTTGGGCTGGAGACATGTCTACACACATTCCTTCCTGATAAACCAGGCCAAGGCCTGGGCAAATATTCTCATAATTAACTACATTCTACCTCATATTTCCAGCTGGGGTTTTGGCTAAAATTAGCTATTTTCACCCTGCTTTAACATTCTCGGTCCCTTCTTGACCTATAATGGACAAAAAGCTAGATGATGAGTGGATCTGGAGGGAGATAAAATGGACCCAGTACAAGCCTTACGCAAAACCAAAATTATTTGCACGATCGGCCCGGCCAGCGACGACCCGGAAGTCTTACGCAACCTGGTAGAAGCGGGGATGAATGTCGCCCGGCTCAATTTTTCCCACGGCAATCATGCCGAGCAGAAAGCCCGGGCAGACCAGATAAAGGCCATTCGAAAGGAACTGAATGTCCCCCTGGCCCTCATGATGGACACCAAGGGGCCTGAGGTCCGGACGGGTATCTTTGAAGGAGACCGCGTCAATCTAGAAAAAGATCAAGAAGTCCGGATAGTCTACGAAGACATCCTGGGTACAGCTGACAAGTTTTCGGTTACTTATAAGGACTTAGCTCGCGATGTTCAACCGGGCTCTACCCTCTTAATTAATGACGGTTTAATTAACCTGGAAGTCCTACGGATAGAGGATTTAGACGTAGTTTGCCGGGTGGTGATCGGAGGAGAAATCGCCAACCACAAGTCGATCAACTTGCCTGGTGTTAATCTCCAGCTTCCTGCCCTCACAGACAAGGACTTGGACGACCTCCGCTTTGCCGTCGAAAATGAGTTTGACTGGATTGCCGCATCCTTTGTGCGCCGGCCGGACGACATAATGGAAATGCGCCGGGCCCTGGCCTCTTTTGGTGACAAGGATATTAAAATTTGTGCCAAGATTGAAAACCGCGAGGGTGTGGACAATTTTGAAAAAATTCTCAAGGTGACAGACGGGGTTATGGTCGCCCGAGGTGACTTAGGCGTGGAAATTCCGGCAGAAGAAGTCCCTGTGATTCAAAAGCATATGATTAAGGCGGCTTACGAGGCTGGCCTTCCCTCCATCACCGCGACCGAGATGTTGGATTCCATGATCCGCAACACCCGCCCCACCCGGGCCGAGGTTTCGGATGTGGCCAACGCGATTTTTGATGGTACCTCCTGCGTCATGCTATCCGGCGAAACCGCCATGGGTCAGTACCCCGTCCAAGCTGTGAAAATGATGGACCGGATCGCCCGCTATACGGAAGCCCGCATCCCCTACTGGGAACACTTCCGCAAGGATCCCTACCAAGCCAGCAATTTAACGGGGGCCATTGGCCACGCCGCCTGTACCACGGCTATGGATATAGGGGCCAAGGCTATTATTACGGTCACCCACTCCGGCAACACGGCTCGAGCTCTTTCCCGTTTTAGGGGGAATGTCCCCATCATCGCTGCTACCGTAACCGAGCGAACCAAAAACCAGCTAGCGGTTTCTTGGGGGGTGACGCCGGTTGTGATTCCAGTCATCCAGGATACCGACGAGCTTTTCAATACGGCTCTAGAGGCGGCCCTCCAGACTCAACTGGTCAAAGAAGGTGATTTGGTTGTTGTGACGGGTGGAACCCCTGCCGGCATGTCAGGAACGACCAATACCTTGCGGGTCGAAACTTTGGGCCAAACCATTACCCAGGGAAGGGTTGCTTCTAGCGGCGGCATGAAGCAGATCTCCGGAGACGCCGTGATTCTGAGTAACCACCAGATCCCCAGTTCGGTCCAAGAGGTCCGATCCTATATTTTGGTTGCGGATAAAACCACGAACGAAGACCTCCCCTTCATCCGGGAAGCCAGGGCCCTCGTCATTGAAGATCCGGATCCAGAAAGCCACGCCGTGACCTGCGCCAAGCTCTTGGAGATCCCCATAATTTACGGGGCAAGCAATGCCAGCCGGCTGATCCACAACGGGCAAATGCTCAATCTAGATTTAAGCGAGGGCACAGTCAGCTAGGCGGACAGGCCCTTATGAGCCTAATTTAGCCTTGAAATCGTCATAGGTAAAATGCCTCAGGCAATGCAAATGCTTGCCGTCCCAGCTATAGAGGTCCGGCAGGGGCATGCCGTTGAAGCTGTTCCGCTTGACATGGGAGTAGATAGACATATCGCAAAAGACTAGCCGGTCTCCCCTATGGAGGGGGCTAGAAAAGGCATAGTCTCCGATGATGTCCCCGGCCAGGCAGGTGGGTCCCGCCAGGCGGTAAAGATAGGCCTGGGAGTCGAGGCCCGGCTCGTAAGCCCCATCCGCTAGCACCCGGAAGCAACGGGGCCGGTAAGGCATTTCCAAAACATCTGGCATGTGGCAGGCCGCGGAGCTGTCTAAAATAGCCAGCTGGATGTCATTGACCGGAGTGTCTAATACTTGGGACACCAGCCAGCCGCAGTCCAGAGCAATCGCTTCGCCGGGCTCCACATAAATTTCCAAATCATACTTGGTCCGCCAGGCCTGCATGAGGTTCACAAAAAGTGCCACATTGTAGTCCCGCCGGGTAAAATGGTGGCCACCGCCTAGGTTCAGCCAGCTTATTTCTGGCCGGGCCAAATAAGGCGCAAAATTCTTCTCTGTAGCCTCTAGGACCCCAGCTAGACTTTCCGCCCCCTGTTCACAAAGGGCATGGATATGGAAGCCTGTCAGCCCTTGGAGGAAAGCAGGATCTTGGTCCATGGCCTGGGCGAGTTCTCGGCCCGTCGTCCCCAGGCGGGAGCCAGGAGCGGCAGGATTATAGATATCCTCCTGGATTTCTGCATATTCTGGATTGAGGCGGAGACCCAAGACCAGAGGGGAAGCCTTGGGTCTAGCGGCCTGGGCGGCCAAGGCCTGCAGGCGCCAGCGCCGCCATTCACTAGGACTGTTAAAAATCACATGGTCTGCGTAACTTAGAACTTCCGTCAACTCCTCCGCCTGGTAGGCCGCAGAAAAGACCTGGAGGTCATGGCCCGGCATTTCTTCATGGGCCAGTCGGGCCTCATAAAGGCCAGAAGCACAAGTCCCCGCCAGATATTGGCCAATCAAGGGATAGGTCTGGTAGAGGGAATAGGCCTTTTGCGCCAAAAGCACCTTCACCCCCGCAGCCTGACCTAGGGCAGCTAAATAGGCTAAATTAGCCTCCAAATAACGGAGGTCTAAGACCTCAGCCGGGCTAGGCAAGCTAGCAAAGGGCAGGTCTGCAGGGCCAGTGAGGCAAGTCTGCGAGGGTAGCTGGGCAGGGTTGGGTAAAGACATTTGCAGGCTCAATCTTAGGGCACCATGACCGGGTCAAAATCTTCATGCCAGGGCAGGCCATATTGATTTAAAGCCGCCATGAAGGGATCGGGATCCAGCTCCTCCAGATTATAAACACCGGGTTTTTTCCAATGACCCTGGAGGACCATAGCAGCCCCAATCATAGCGGGAACGCCCGTCGTATAGGAAACGGCCTGGGCCCCGGTTTCTTGATAGGCCTCCTGGTGGTCGCAAATATTGTAGAGGTAGTAGCGCTTGGGCTGACCGTCCTTGAGGCCCTCAAAGATCACCCCAATATTGGTCTTGCCTACCGTGCGGGGGCCCAAGCTGGCAGGATCTGGCAGGACCGCCTTGAGGAACTGCAGGGGAATAATTTGCTGGCCCTCAAAGTCGATGGGGTCTATGGAGGTCATACCCACATTTTTCAAGCATTGGAGATGGGTTAAATAGGATTGGCCAAAGGTCATGAAAAAACGAATCCGCTCTAGGCCCGGAATATTTTGGATGAGGGACTCTTCCTCTTCGTGGTAAAGGAGATACATATCCTTCTCCCCGACTTCGCGGAAGTTGTAAGTTCCTTTGATCTCTAAGGGTTTGGTTTCAATCCACTCCCCTTTTTCCCAATAACGGCCATTGGCCGAGACTTCACGAATGTTAATCTCAGGGTTGAAGTTAGTCGCAAAGGGGTAGCCGTGGTCCCCGCCATTGCAGTCTAGGATATCGATGGTCCGGATGCTGTCAAAATGGTGCTTGAGGGCATAGGCGGAGAAAACCTGGGTAACGCCAGGGTCAAAGCCGGAACCCAAGATGGCGGTCAAGCCGGCCTCCTTAAACCGATCGCGGTAAGCCCACTGCCACTTATATTCAAACTTGGCCGTCTCTGGCGGCTCATAGTTCGCCGTATCTAGATAGTCCGCACCATAGGCCAGGCAGGCATCCATAATGGTCAAGTCCTGGTAGGGTAAGGCTAGGTTCATTACGAGGTCCGGCTTTTCTGCCTTAAAGAGTTCCAGTAGCTGGTCTACCTGGTCAGCATCTACCTGCCGGGCAGAGAGTTTTACTCCGCGGCCCGAGAGTTTATCCACTAAGGCCTGGGCTTTGCCCAGGGTCCGACTGGCAATGCAAATTTCTTTAAAAGTCTCATGGTTTTCTACACACTTGTAGGCGGCCACGGAGGCAACGCCGCCGGCTCCAATAATGATCACTTTCGACATGCTGGCTATACTCCTTTAGCATAAAAAAATATTAAGGGCTTATAAACTGTTTTCTCGTATATTTTAGCAAATATGTTATATTTAGGGTAATGGGCCAGATCCCTTGCGCCCCCGGGCTAGAGCCCAGGCTAGACAGTTTGGCTTAATTTACGACATGTGAGGATATAAGATGGAAAAACTTTTTGACAAACCCTATTTTTACTGGTTTCATGCCATTAACCAAATCCCCCGCGGATCCTACAATGAGGAAGCCATCTCCAATTTTTTGAAGAAGTTTGCAGAAGACCGCCAGCTGGAGGTTATTCAGGACGAGGCTAAGAATATCATCATCCACAAACCGGCCACTCCTGGCTGGGAAAACTCACCCTGGGTCACCCTGCAAGGCCACATGGACATGGTATGCGAAAAGCTGCCAGAATCCACCCACGATTTTAGCAAGGATCCCATTGAGATGAGCGTGGACGGCGACTGGATTAGGGCCAATAAGACCACCTTGGGCGCAGATGACGGCATTGCCGTTGCCTATGCCCTGGCCATCCTGGATGCCAAGGACATCCCCCACCCCAACCTTGAGGTGATCATTACCACGGCGGAAGAAACCGGCATGGATGGGGCCCAGGCCCTCAAGGCCGAGGATGTCAAAGGGGAGTTTTTGCTGAACTTAGACTCCGAAACCGAAGGCATTTTCACCCTGGGCTGTGCTGGGGGTGCAGACTTCCACGCCAGCTTTGACCTGCAGCTTGAAAATGCAGGCAAGGAACCTGTCTACCAGCTGGAAATTTCTGGCCTCAAGGGTGGGCACTCCGGCCAAGTGATCCACGAGGGCCGGGGCAATGCGATTAAAATCTTAGCCCGGATCCTCCACCAGGTCGCAGCTAAAGAAAAGCTCCACTTAGTTAAGTTGACTGGCGGGTCCAAGCACAATGCTATTCCCACCCAGGCCCAGGCCATTTTCCAAGCAGGAGGCCAAGTAGAACAGCAGGTCAAGGCCGCTTTTGAAGAAATCCATGCGGAATTGCAACTGGTGGATCCCGGTCTGACCTATACACTGAGCCAGGCCCAAGCCGATCAGCGCATTGTACTAGACCAAACGCAGCAAATCCTAGACTATCTCTTTGTCCTCCCCCATGGCGTCCAGTCTATGAGCCCCGCCATGCATGGTCTGGTACAAACCAGCCTGAACGTGGCAATTGTCACCCAAGAGAAGCACAGCTTAGACCTGCAAATCTCAATCCGGTCAGCAGTCAACTCCTCCAAGTTAGAACTGGTAGACAGGCTGATGACCCTCACCCCCTACTTTGGTGCCCAACCAAAAGCCGGCGGGCAATACCCTGCTTGGGAATTTAATCCTGAGTCTCCCTTCATCGACAAGGTTCAGAAAATTTACCAGGACCTGTATCAAGAAGAAGCCAAAATTACGGCCATACACGCCGGTCTGGAATGCGGGCTATTGAAGAACAGCATGCCCAATACAGAGATGATCTCCTTTGGTCCCACCATGGAAGACATCCATACCCCCAGAGAACGCTTGAATATCTCCTCGACTAATCGGGTTTGGGATTTCCTCCTCAAGCTTTTGGCGAGTTTTAAATAAGGGCGTTAACATGAGATTAACGTGCAAAGGCCGGCTCCAAGGAGCCGGCCTTTTGATTTGTCTTCAAGCAGGTAAAGTTGCAATCTGCGGCTGAAGTCACTTGTTATAAGGACTAATTAGAAAACCATTGGCAAATGTAGACGGGAGCATAACCCGTGTAAGGACCGTCCATATAAACTGGGGCCTGATAAAAACCAATGCCCATATAGACCCAGTCCGGATTGAGGATATTGGCCCAGTGGGAGGGAGAAGCCTTGAAAGCGTTAAAGACGCTTGTCGCAAGTTCAACAACACTAGCCCGGGCATAGTTTTGCTGAATATTCTCACCCATATAAGTTCCCGGATAACCAGTAAAGGGGCTAGAGCCATCCGCTTTCATGTGGTTAAAGTTGCTAGAAATTTCTTGGGCTCTGACTGTGACAAAGGGATTCATAGCTGCTTTAAGGCTGACTGGCTTTAAGCCTGCCTCCTGCCTGGCCTGATTTACCAAGACCAAAAGATGGTCCTCCAACCTGTCTTCCTCCGCCCTTACGCTTTGGCTAAAGAGGGGCAAAGCAAGTACTAGGCCTAAAAGGATAAGAACCAGGAAGCTACTTACAAACTTTTGTATAGCTGGCCGTCTCCCGGCTTTCGGGGCTTGGGTTAAAGTGTCTTGGCTTAAGCTACTTGCATCTGTCATTTTTTGAGCTCCTCCCAAACTTTCGACAAAGTCTGTCGTTTCTTCTTGAGATATTAGAGATTTAAAGTGCATAAAGCAAGAATATACTGTATAAATTGAAATACCTGCCTTTTCCATAATTTTATCCTGTTAACTTCCTAAAAATTTGTTAGCTTTTGTAGATTTCAGACAAAATGTCCATTTGAAAATTACAGCTCGTACAATTTCAAGGCATAATCCAGTTATTTTAGGCATTTTGATTAGGATATTATTAAAGCCTTAATATTTAGAAAATTATAGTTAAGTTGATTTAATGCAATCAATTAGCAAGAAAAATGTCCTCTTGATATTTTTTAAGCTTAAAAATATGAAAGCTGTTTCAAAACTGGCTGAATATTTATCAAAACTCTTATGCATATTCAGGCTAGCTAAGGAAAAGTTTCTTAAAAAAAGCCCAGCCGATGGAGGCTGGGCCAAGAAAGGATTGTAGGGAGCGAAGGCTTTAGGCAAATAAGGCTAGGAGTATCTCGCGCAGGAGCTTACAGGCTAGGACTGTGGATACGCCGGACTCGTCATAAGGGGGTGACAGCTCCATAATATCTAAGCCCACCACATTGAGTCCTGCCATCTGATAAATCTTGTTCTGCAGGTCTAAATAGGTCACGCCACCGGGCTCAGGCGTGCCGGTACCCGGCAGATAGGCGGGATCCAAAACATCCAGGTCCAGGGTAAAGTAGACAGGTAACTTTTGTACTTTCAGGCCTGCCACATATTCTTTTAGGCCTTCCAGGTCAAAGGGGTGGAAGGCTAGGTGGTCACGGGCAAAGGCAAACTCTTCTGCCTCACCGGACCGGATACCAAAAGAGGCAATCTTCTTGTCTCCGAGGATTTCCCAGGCGTGGTAGATCACACAGGCATGGGAAAGAGGTTCTTCCATAAATTCCGGCCGCAGGTCGGTATGGGCATCAAAATGGATAACACGCAGATCGGGGTAGACCTGGGCCATGGCTCGGATAGCCCCAAGACTAATGGAGTGCTCCCCACCCAGCATAAGGGGGACCTTGCCCGCTTGGGCAATTCTCAAGGTCTGGTCCTCAACCAAGTTGATCATCTTGCTGACAGACCCAATCGGAGGGACTAAGTCGCCCGCGTCATAGATGGCCAGGTCTGTAAGATGTTTATCCAAGTAAGGAGAATAGTTCTCCAAGCCAATAGAGGCTTCCCGCATGGCGGCCGGACCGAAGCGGGTTCCCGGCCGAAAGGAGGTCGTGCCATCAAAAGGAGCCCCATAGAGGACAATTTGGGCATCGTCCCAACTGGCGTCCGCACCAAGATAACGCACATTTTCCGAAATTAGTTCCATAATTTTTCTCCTTGAAGAAATTGTAATGCAAGCAGCCTTAGATGCCCAAAACGGGTTCAAATTCTTCCCCCGTCTGCTGGACTAGGTCCTGCACATAGCTGGGTAGGGCAAAAGCACCCTGGTGGATGCGGGAATTATAGTAACGCGTGTGGAGACCGCGGGCCTCCCAAGCTGCTACCTGCTGGTCTTTGAGGGGATGAAAGCCCTTGGACATAAAGCCAAAAAGCCAATGGCCGGAAGGATAGCTGGGGATATAGGCCTGGTAGAGATAGTTAACAGGAAAGACCGCCCGTGTTTGCTGGCGGATCTCCCAGACCATCCGGGCCTGCTCATCGTAGAAGGGGGATTCGTGCTGGTTAACGAGGATGCCTTGGGCCGTCAAGGCCTTGTAGCAATTGCCATAAAACTCCCGTGTGAAGAGGGAAACCCCTGGCCCGATGGGGTCTGTGGAGTCAACCAAAATGAGGTCATAGTGGTCTTCCCACTTGCGGATGTATTTGAGGCCATCGGCGATATGGAGCTGGACCCGGTCCGAGGAGAAGGAGCCGGCCAAACGGGGAAAGAATTCTTGGGATACCCGAACGACACGTTCATCAATCTCTACCAAATCAATGCTTTCTATTTCGGGATAGCGCAGGAGTTCGCGCAAAGCACCCCCATCTCCACCGCCAATAACCAAGGCCCGTCTTACATGCGGGTGGACCGCCATGGGGACGTGGACCATCATCTCGTGATAGATAAACTCGTCTCTTTCGGTCAGCATAAGGGCCCCGTCAATCACGAGGACTTTGCCAAAGGCTTCCGTCTGGAAGACCTCAATCGTCTGAAATTCTGACACTTCTTTGTGGAGCTGGGCGTCCACCTGGATCACCAGGTCGACCTTGTCCCCTTGCTGTTCGCTCAAATAAATAGACATATTTTTCCTTTCGCCCAGGATCAAGTCCTAGGGCTCTTGCGCTACGAAAATCTTTTTGACTGCAGGATCTTCAGTACCAGACAAACTGGAGCCTATCTCCCGCGCATATTCGATATAGGTTAGAGCCCGGGGCGTAATACGTTCACCCGGGGCCAGAACGGGTATGCCAGGGGGATAGCACATGACAAACTCTGTGCAGATTCTGCCGGCAGACTGAGACAAGGGAATTTGTGTGGAGGGTGCATAAAAAGCAGTCGAGGGGCTAAGGACCGGCTCGGGTTTGACATATTCGGACATGAGCATACCCTCTGGGTCCTTGGCATAGAGGCGGCGAATCTCTGCCAGAGCCGCGATTAAACGTTCGACGTCCACTGGCCGATCACCAACCGAGATAATAGCTAAGATATTGGAGAGGTCGCCAAATTCAATTTGGATATTGTATTCATCCCGCAAAATATCGTAGACCTCTACACCAGATAAGCCCAGAGACCGCGTATGGATAGATAATTTTGTGCGGTCAAAGGCATAGAAAGCATCCCCATCACAGCGATCTTGGTCAATCACCTGGTAGGAAGGCGGGGTCAATTGCCTGATCTCTTCACGGGCATAGTCGGCCAATTTAATAACCCGGTCGTAGATTTCCTCCCCCCGCTGGGCCAGATTTTTCCGCGTGATATCAAGGGAGGACATGAGGAGATAGGAAGCAGAGGTGGTTTGGGTCAGGTTCAAGATCTGCCGGATATAACCTAAATCCCCTTTCATACCAGGGCCTGCTAGGAGCAAGGAGGACTGGGTAAGAGAGCCGCCTGTCTTGTGCAGGCTAACCGCTGCCAAGTCCGCCCTGGCCTCCATAGCCGACATGGGGAGGTCTGGGGAAAAGTAAAAGTGGGTCCCGTGGGCTTCATCCACCAGGACCTTCATGCCTGCCTGGTGAGCCAGGGCCGTCATCTCTTGCAGACGGCCACAAACACCATAATAAGTAGGATTATTAATAAGGACAGCCTTGGCATCTGGATTTTCCCGGATAGCCGCTTGAAAATTCTCCAGACTCATGCAGAGGGGAATCCCTATTTCTTGGTCCAGACCTGGGTCTACATAGACGGGCTTGGCCTGGGCCAAAATTAGGCCATTAATGGCGGATCGATGGACGTTGCGGGGCATAATCAGCTTGTCACCTGGGTTTAAGCTGGACATAATCATGGTTTGAACGGCCTGGGAGGTCCCATTCACAATAAAGAAGGCCGCCTCTGCCCCAAAAGCATCTGCAGCCAGGCGCTCTGCCTCTTGGATCACTCCAACCGGATGGATGAGATTATCCAGCATCTTCATGGAATTCGCATCGGCGGAAAGGGTGGGCTGGCCTAAAAAGTCCAGGAGCTCAGGGTTGCCCGGACCTTTTTTATGGCCGGGCACATCAAAAGAGACCATGCGTTTCTGCCGGTAACGTTTGAGGGCGGCCAGGAGGGGGGCTTTCGTTTGGTCTAATTTGTAATTACGCATGCTTCTTCCTTACCAGCCCTTAGGCTCTCCTAATAGGCATCGTAAATATTATGGCCAGAGTAAATCTCAATCATTTCCCGCTGGATAGCCTCTAAAATTTGCAGGCGTTCTTGGGGTTTTATTTCATAGGCATCCCGCTTAAAGAGGTAGTTTTGCACATCAACTTCTTTAAGCATGAGCCGGGAATGAAAGAGGTTGGCCTGGTAGACATTAATATCGGTCGCATCATAGCAACGGAGGATTTCCGGGCTAATAAAGTCCTGGATACTCCGGACCTGCTGGTCCTGGAAGTACTTGCGGCCAGAGGTATCACGGGTAAAGCCGCGGACCCGGTAATCGATGGTGATAATATCGGACTCAAAGCTGGAAATCAGATAGTTGAGGGCGGTCAGGGGAGAAATCTCCCCACAGGTGGCCACATCTATATCCACCCGGAAAGTCGAAATGGCCCGGGAGGGATGAGACTCTGGAAAGGTATGGACCGTCACATGACTTTTGTCCAGATGGGCAAAAATATCCCGCTGGCCAACTTCCTGGTCTTGGGCCTCGGCCTGGGCAGTAGCTTCAGCCAGAGCGGTTTCCGGGAAAATCTCTCCCAGGGCTTTGGGGCAGGCCCCATCCGGGCCGGTCCCCTTGGCTAAAAGATTTTCTAAAAAGGGCTGGCCGTGGTTACAGGATTCATCAATATAGGCATCCGGCACAGACTGCTCCGCGATCAGAATATTAACCGAGGCCCCCTGGGGGTCAAAGTCCTGCTTGCTGATATTGAGAATATTGGCCCCTATCATGGCCGTCAAATCGCAGAGGATCTTGGTCAGACGGTCAGAGTTATACTGCTCATCAATATAAGCCAGGTAATCCTGCTGTTCGCGCAGGGTACGGGCATAACACACATCATAAATATTAAAGCTTAAACTCTTTGTGAGGTTATTAAAGCCATAGAGTTTAATTTTGTCTCCCATAGGCCTGGATCGATCCCCTTATGCTCATATTTTGCGCATTATAGAAATACCATAAATGCAGAAATATTCTAGCATATTAAGCCAAGGGAGATAGCAGGTCTTTTTCTGTTATATATGCCCAAACAAGAGCGGATTTTACCCTCACATTCTTGACACAAGTTCTAGCTTGCATTAAAGTGAGTCCAGTCTAATGACCAGGAGCACAAGCAGCCTGGTTGCAGACAGCAAAGAGCCTGAGAATTAAGCTTACAAAGACTATTGTCGCTTTTCCCCCGGCCCTTTGCAAGACGTTACGAGCAGAATTAAATTGGAGGAAAACACATGAAAAAACTATTAGCATTTATGCTGGTATTGGTCATGTCTTTCGGTCTCGTTGCCTGTGGTTCAGGTGCAGACAAGAAGGAAAATGCAACAACCACTGCAGCCGCTAAGGAAGAAAAGACTGAGGCTGCTAAGGAAGAAAAGACCGAAGCCGCTAAGGAAGAAAAGACCGAGGCTGCTAAAGAAGAAAAAACTGAAGCTCCCAAGGAAGACAAAACCGAGGCTGAAACTGAGAAAAAAGCTGAGGACAAGAAGGAAGAAGCTGCTCCTGCAGACGAACTCAACATTGGTGTCTTCTACTATGACTTCGCTGATGCTTATATCGCCACCGTCCGTGCTGAAATGGACAAAATGCTGGACAAAATGGGCGTCACATATAAGAACTATGACGCCGCTGGTTCTCAGCCCACACAGACTGACTCCATCAAGTCCGCTATCGCTGCTGGCGCTAACCTCTTAATCGTCAACGTTGTTGAGACTTCTTCCGAAGATGCTGCTAAAGAAATCGCCAGCGCTGCGAAAGAAGCAGAAATTCCTGTTATCTTCTTCAACCGCGAAGTCACCAACGATGTTGTCAACGGCTATGAAAAGGCTGCTTTCGTCGGTACCGATGCACCTGAAGCTGGTCACCTGCAAGGTGAAATGATCGGTGATTACCTGGTTGCCAACTTTAAAGATGTAGACCTCAACGGTGACGGTAAGATTTCTTACGTCATGTTCAAGGGCCAAGAAGGCAACGCAGAAGCTGAGGCTCGTACTCAGTTTGCCGTGGAAGACGCCGACAAGATCCTCAAAGACAACAAGCTCGAAGCTCTGGCTTACTATGACGAAAATGCTGATTCCAAGTTCTTAGTAGACAAGGACGGCAAATGGTCCGCTGCTGCCGCTAACGACTACATGTCCACCATTCTGGGTTCTTACTCTGAAGATCAGAAGAACATGGTCGAGCTGGTTATCGCCAACAACGACGAGATGGCCCTCGGTGCCCTCTCCGCCCTACAAAACGCTGGCTATAACAAAGAAGACGGCAAATATATCCCCATCTTTGGCGTAGACGCTACGGAAACCGCTCAAGGCAAGATCAAGGCCGGTGAGATGGTTGGTTCCGTCAAGCAAGACAACGTTGGTATGGCCGCAACCATTACCCAGCTGGTTCAGAACATCAAAGACGGCAAAGACCTAATGGCTGGTACCGAAGACCTCAACGTAGATAAAGACGTTGATAAGATTCGTGTTCCTTACCAAAAGTGGACTGCTGAAAGCAAATAAGCTTTAGCGCTAGATCTAGCAATGAAAGGAGTAGGGCTGGTGCCCTGCTCCTTTTTTCAAAAGAGAGGAGATGTGTGATGCCAAGTACGCCGCTCTTAGAGATCCAAGGACTTTCCAAGGCTTTTCCTGGCGTCCAAGCCTTAGATAAGGTTGATCTAACAGTCTACCCCGGTACGGTCCATGCCCTGATGGGTGAAAATGGGGCTGGCAAATCAACCCTGATGAAGTGCCTCTTCGGTATCTACCATGCTGATGAAGGGACCATCCTTCTGGAGGGTCAGGAAGTACACTTCCAAAATCCTAAGGAAGCCATGGAACATGGTGTGGCCATGGTCCACCAGGAGCTGAACCAGGCCTTGACCCGGTCGGTCCAGGACAATCTCTGGTTGGGACGTTATCCCACCCTGGCTGGCCTCATGGTCAATGAAGGCAAGATGGCCCAGGAAACCAAGACTCTATTTAAGAATCTAGGGGTCCATATTAATCCCAAGCAGATTATGTCGAGCCTGCCTGTTTCCCAGCGCCAGATGGCCGAAATTGCCAAGGCTGTTTCTTATAATGCCAAACTCATTGTTTTTGACGAACCCACCTCCTCTCTCACCGAGCACGAGGTTGACCATCTCTTCCGCATTATTAATGAGCTCAAAGCCCAAGGCTGCGGCATCATCTATATTTCTCATAAGATGGATGAGATCTTCCGTATCGCCGATGAAATTACCGTGATGCGGGACGGCAAATGGGTCGATACTAAGCCCGTCGGCCAAACCGATGTGGGTGAAATCATTAAACTCATGGTGGGGCGGGAACTCACTAACCGCTTCCCTGCCAAAACCAACAAGCCGGGCGAAGTGGCCTTAGAAGTAAAAGGCATGTCCGGCGAATATAATCTCCTAGAAGATGTGTCTTTTGACCTCCGCAAGGGAGAAATTCTTGGGGTTGCTGGTCTCGATGGATCCGGCCGCACAGAAGTGCTGGAAACCCTCTTTGGGGTCATGACCCGGAGCGGAGGCAGTCTCCGCCTGCACGGTCAGGAAATTGAAAACCGCACGCCCCAGGAAGCCGTCAAAAATGGCTTCGCTCTTCTAACAGAAGAAAGACGGGCCACAGGTATTTTCGCCATTCGCGATATTACCGATAATACGATTATTGCCAACACCTCAAGCTATTTGCAGCACGGCCTCTATCTAGACAACAAGGCTATGCAAAGGGATACGGACAAGTCTATTGAAGCTCTCCGTATCAAGACCCCCAGCCGGGCGACCGCCATCCGGTCTCTTTCGGGTGGTAACCAGCAGAAAGTCCTTTTAGGCCGCTGGCTACTCACAGAACCTGAGGTTCTTCTCCTTGATGAGCCAACCCGGGGCATTGATGTTGGTGCCAAATACGAAATTTACCAATTGATTATCAATCTAGCCGAGGAGGGCAAGGCTGTCGTGGTCGTTTCCTCTGAAATGCCTGAACTTTTGGGCATTTGCGACCGGATTCTCGTCATGTCCAATGGCCATGTGGCGGGAGAAGTAGATGCCGCTAGTACCAGCCAGGAAGAAATCCTGACCTTAGCTGAAAAGTATATATAGGGAGACACGTATGAATTCTTCAACCGATCTAAAGAAACAGTCTTTTGATAGCAAGCGGATTGTGAACTTGCTCATTAACAACGCCTTGATCATCATCATGTTGATCTTGGTAGTGTACGTGGCTGTCACCAACCGCAACTTCCTCCAGCCTGCATCCCTGGTCAATCTGCTCTCCTTAACCGCTGCCTATTTGCCGGTAGCCCTGGGGATTGCGGGTTGTATTGTCCTCACCGGTACGGACTTGTCCGCTGGCCGGGCCGTAGGCCTCACCGCCTGTGTGGCAGCGTCCCTCCTCCAGGCCGTCGATGCCCCCGGGAAAATGTGGCCTAATCTGAAGCCCCTGCCCATCTGGCTGGTTTTACTGATTTCCGTCCTGATTGGCGCAGCTATTGGTGTCTTTAACGGCTTCTGGGTCGCTAAATTTAAGCTTCACCCCTTCATCGTGACCCTAGCCACCCAGCTGATCCTCTATACCGTCCTCCTCCGCTATGTCCAAATGGGGGAATCCCGCGGCCAGTCTATCTCTGGCTTGGACAACGGTTATCGGGAATTTGTTGCGGGCTCTTTGGTAAAGCTCCCCATTGGCAAGGGGATCGGAATTCCCAACTATGTCTGGTACTCCATCATCCTGGCTGCCCTCATGTGGTTTATCTGGAACAAGACCGTCTTCGGTAAAAATATGTTTGCCCTGGGCTCTAATGAAGAAGCCGCCCGGGTTTCTGGTATCAATGTTGGCCTTACCACAGTGGCTGTATTCGCCCTGGCAGGTGCCATGTACGGCTACACCGGCTTTATCGAAGCCGCCCGTATCGCCTCCAACACCCCCAACACAGGCTTCAACTATGAGCTAGATGCCATCGCGGCCTGCGTTATCGGCGGGGTCTCCTTTGTCGGTGGTATTGGTAAGATCTCCGGCGTTATCATTGGGGTTCTCCTCCTGCGTTTGATCTTCGTAGCCCTGCCTATGGTGGGCATGGACCAGCAACTCCAATACGCCATCAAGGGCGGCATCATCTTAATTGCCTGCGCCCTGGATATGCGGAAATATTTAGTGAAACGCTAAAGAACGCACTGCATCTTGCAAGCGTAAGCACAAGGATGGCGATCCTGACTTGGCCAAGTAGGATCGCCATCTTTTATAATGTGCCTAAGAAAGTATTGAAAAAGTGTACGGAGGTTCGCCTATGACGCCCAAGACCTGTCTACCCTTATTAAGTATAGAAAGCTGGGAAACTAAACTGGCCCAAGGTCAGCTAGATCCTGTCCTCCGGGATCTGGCCTGTCTGGACCCCAGCCAGGATATGCAAGCGGCCCGCCAAAGGCTCAGCCGTCTGCTGGCCACCTACCGGAAGGAATTTGACTCCACCGGTCAGCGGCAGGTAGCCATCTTCTCTGCGCCTGGCCGGACCGAACTCATGGGCAACCATACCGACCACCAGGGGGGCAAGATTCTGGCAGCCGCGGTAAACCGGGACATCCTGGCCGTGGCGGGTTTTAACCCAGGTGCCCCTAAGCCTATGATTCGTCTGGCCTCCCATGGTTGGCCTCTGAATGAAATTAGGCTCAAATACCTCCAACCCCGGGACAAGGAAAAGAGCAACTCCCGCGGTCTGGTGCGCGGGGTAGCCGCCGGCCTAGCCAAGCTGGCCTGGGAGGGCAATTTAAAAGGCCTCATTCATGGAGGACAAAAGCAAAATCCCTGGGAGTACGGGCCGGAAGCAGGAGCCGACTGCCCCTGCCCCACTTTGCACATTCAAAGCCTGGATATCGCGACGGAATCTCAGGTTAAAACGGGCTCAGGCATATCCTCATCCGCCGCCTTTGAGGTCTGCCTCGCCAAGATCATGGCCACCCTCTGGGGCTGGCCAGACCTGGGCCCCGTAGACCTGGCCCGGATCGGCCAATATGCCGAAAATATCTATTTTGGCAAACCCTCTGGCCTCATGGACCAGTTAGCCTCTGCCGAAGGAGGAGCAGTCTATGTGGACTTTGCAGGTCCCCTACCCCAGGTAGAAAAGCATGCCCTGCCCCTAGCCCAAGCGGGTTTCCAATTAGTCCTCATCGACTCCAAATCCGACCATGCCAATCTCTCGGGCGAGTATGCCGGGATCACAGAGGAAATGGGCCAAGTCGCCCAGGCTCTGGGCCAGGAGGTCTTAAGCCAAGTAGCAGCCGCAGATTTTTATGCTGCCCTCCCCCGCCTCCATAAGCAGATCCCTGACCGGGCCTTACTCCGGGCCCTCCACTACTATGCCGAGTGCCAGAGGGTTGATGAGGCTAAAGCCGCCTTAGATCAAGATGATATCGACCACTATCTAGCCCTCGTACAAGCCTCCGGCCAGTCCTCCTATATGTATCTGCAAAATATCTATCGGACTGGCGCAGTCCAAGCGCAAGATATGGGCTTGGCCCTAGCTTTAGCAGAGCATTATCTGGCAGGCAGAGGGGCCTGTCGGGTCCATGGCGGCGGCTTCGGCGGTACCATCCAAGCCCTAGTCCCTATTGACCTCTACCCTGACTTTAAGCAAGGGATGGAAGCCGTCTTCGGGGCAGGATCCTGCCATGCCCTGGCTATTCGTGACCTGGGAGCAGTCTGCTTGGACCCCGCCAATTTGTAAAATAGAATCTCGATAGAATCTTTTAGATAGAATAAATCTCATAGGTAGACTGATGCAAAATACAAGGAACAAACTTCACCCAGCAGAACTCCCTTCCATCCAGGAATATTTCCTCACGCAAACTTTTGGCGACTGCCCCGACCAAGGCTCTGTATGCTCTACGGACGGTCCAGACTGTGCGGAACTCCATCTCAGCAATCTTGGCGCTACGATTATGGGCTTGACCCTCCCCCTGGCCTCTGGAAAAAGGGATGTCATCCTGGGTTTTGCCAAACCAGAAGACTATCTGGTCCAAGAAGGCAATCTCGGCGGTCTCATCGGCCGGGTAGCAGGCAGGATTCCTGTCGGCCCTGAGGGTTATCCCCTGGTAAAAATCGACGGCCAGGTCTATCCCCTCTCCGCCAATGCCGGAACCACCTGCTTGCACGGGGGAGAGCCCGGCTTTCATCGGGAGATCTGGGCATTAGCTGAGGAAGGCCAAGATGCAACGCGCAATTGGCTGACTTTCCGCCTGCTTTCTCCAGACGGCGATGCCGGCTTCCCAGGGGATTTAGAAGTCTTTGTCACCTATAGCCTAGAGAAGCCAGTCCTGACAGGAACCCCAGCAGGGGAAGCTTGCTCCGTTCCAAGCAAGGACGATCCGACTACTTCTGGATCTTGCTTAGACCTTCGCATCAGCTACCAGGCCACTTGCTCTGCCCCCACCGTCTGCAGCCTGACTCAGCACGCCTACTTTAACTTGCAAGGCCACGATCAGGGGGATCTCCTAGGGCAAAGCCTACAAGTGACGGCTGACGCCTATACCGATTTTACGGATGACCTCATTGCCACAGGAGACATTTGCCCCCTAGAAGGCACAGTCTTAGACCTCCGCCAGGGCAAAGACCTGGGCCAACTCCTCAGACATGGCCTAGGGCAAGTTGCCAGCGAAAGTCCCACAGTGCTTGATCAGCCCGGGCTGGAGAGCAAACCTGGCCAGCCCTCCCCCACTGGCACCCGGCTCTACCTGGTAGATCAGCCAGACCCCCATCTCACAGTGACTCGCGGTTTGGACCATAACTATATCCTGAGCCAGGAGGCCCACCACCCTTTGCAAAAAGTCGCCTGCCTGGCTTGTGACGACCTCCGCATGGAGGTGCTGACCACCTTCCCCGGCCTGCAGGTGTATACAGCCAACTACCTGGATACCCTGGGCAAGCCCGGCAAAGATGGCCAGCCCACACCCTATCCGCCTCACTCAGCGGTTTGCCTGGAATGCCAGGCCTGGCCCAATGCCGCCAATTTGCCTGACTTCCCTTCTATCAGGCTGGAACCCGGCCAAATTTATCAACAAGAAACCGTCTACCGCTTTTCTTTTGCCTTTTAAGAATTTTGTTTCTCCAGGCCATTGGCAGCAAAATGGCGCTTTGCTGATTTGCCGCTAATGCTTTTTATGCTGACTGATCCACCATTGGCGGGTAAAACCCTTTTGGTCAAATTGCCGCCAATTTATTTTTTCCGCTTGGCTCAGCCATTGGCGGCGAAGTGAGGCTTTGGCGAGTTTGCCACCAATACTTTTTCTGCCGGCTGATCCGCCGTTGGCGGGTAATTGCCCTTTTCAACAATTAGCCGCCAATATATTTTTTTCGCTCCTCTCACCTATTGGGGACAAAGTGATGCTTTTGCTAATTTGCCTCCAATGCTTTTTCAGCCGCCCGATCTGCCGTTGGCGGGTAATTATCCTTTTTAGCAATTTGCCGTCAATATAATATTTTCGCTTGGCTCACCCATTAGCGGCTAATTGCTGTTTTTGATTTTTGCCACCACAGGCCAAGAAATTTTGCTAGCATTAAGAGCGTTGTTTATGATCTAGATGAGAATGAGATAAGAAATTGTCAAGAATAAGACAGGCAAAAGTAAACGGCCAAGTGGGCAATAGCATTTAGCCAAGGAACTTGGTCAAGAAAGTAGGAGAAATGCCCTAGATGAAATATAAATTAGTCGCTATAGATTTAGATGGAACACTTTTAGATGATCAAAAGAAAATATCACCAGAGAATATCGCCGCCATCCAAAAGCTGCAAGAGGCTGGCGTAGTGGTAGTTTTGGCCAGTGGTCGTGCCTTCCAAGGTATCAAGAAGTACCAGCCCCAGCTCGGTGTCCAAGGCCTGGCCATCAGCTACAACGGCGCTATGGTGGCAGATATTCAGACCGGCCAAATCTTTAGCCAGGATCTCATGGACAACAAAGACGCCAAAGCCCTTGTGGCCCGTGGCTTGGATTGGGAAACGACCATGTGCCTCTGGTCCAAGCACCAGCTCTACACCAATGTTTATAACGACCGGGTGGCGGAATACGAGACTTTCTCTAACGTATCTGCCATTGTGCTGGACAAGCCTGCAGACTTTGATCACATTATTGACCAGGGCCTGAGCAAGATCTTTTGGTATGATGACCCCGACCGCATCGAGGACTTTGAAGAAACTCTACTAGGCGCCAGATACCTCTGGCCCCAGACCACCATCTGCAAGTCGGGCACGCATTTCCTGGAATTCTTCCATCAGGACACATCAAAAGGCTTGGCCCTGGCCCAAATAGGCAAGCGATTAGATATCCCCGCAGAGGCTATGATCTCCTTCGGCGATGCCGCCAATGACCTCTCCATGTTGACCTATGCCGGCCTGGGCGTGGCCATGGGCAATGCCAGTCCAGAGGTCAAAGAGGCCGCAGATTTTATCACCCTGACCAACGAGGAAAATGGGGTCGCCTACGCCTTAAAGCAATTTATAGATTATTAGAAAAAGTAGGGTTCTTGCAGGTGATGCCTAAAACTTGATACTCCCCTAGGTATTTTCCTTATTCTTGCCCACGAACACTAAGGGGATCTCGAGGGGAAAGCTCTGCAATGAGCTTAATAAAATTTTCACGCAGAGTTAAATAAAGTGTTTCTTCAGAATCATTACTAAATACATATGCGTAATCCATTATTTCATGGTAGGAAGGGTTTGTATCGCCTGTGGGCAAGTATACACTCGAGGGAGGATCTTCTAAAGGGATAATGCCTATGTAAGGATTGCTCAATAAATACATACTCTGCTCTATATCTTTAAGATGATAATTCTCAGGCTTTTCATAAAAGTTGAGACAGAGTATATATTCTTTTCCCCTGAGCATGAGATTAAGTGGACTTTTCAAAGATAGAACTTTCCCCCACAGGTTCACAGCGATAGGCTCAAAGACAAGAATATGATCCTGTATAGGCCGATCGTTCTCATTTTTAAGTATATTTGATACCTCTAATTCAGTGAGAATAGATTCTTGAAAAACTTCTCTCTTACCTGTAGGAGATGCTAAAACGAGAATAGAGGATTTTTGCTCAAGATCTGAGGCTGTACTATAAAATACATCCTGACTACCGTTAGATTCTCCCATCTCCTTCATCTCTGCTTCCATATCAATCTTCTCAACAAGGAATTCTTCTATGGTGTCATCTGACCAAGGAATCATGGGGATATCTCGTCTAAAATGCAGAGCAACAATAATACCCGCCAATATGACCAGTAGGATCAGTACTGCAAGAACACGATTAACTTTCTTCATCTGTCGAATCCTCTTCTTGCAAAGTGCAGGAACCGTCTTTCATATGGTAGTAAACATCTACTAGTCCTTGTACATCTTCTTTTTGGTGGGTAGAAATGAGAATCGTTGCTCCGCGCATTTTCTCCTCACGTATGATCGCCCTAAATATATCTACAGCCTCCTCATCCATGCTGTTGGTAGGCTCGTCCAAAATAAGCAATTGGGGCTGTTCCATAAAGGCCTGCGCAAAGGCAAGCTTCTGCTTCATACCTAAAGAAAAAGCCTTATATTTGCGCGTATCATCCGGATCAAGACCAACACGCTCCAGGGCCCGTCTAGCACCGTTTTCATCGATGATATTCTTAATTCTCGCAAGTAACATAAGGTTTTCTAAACCCGTAAGATGGTCCCATAGACCAACATTCTCAATCATCAAACCTAAGCTTTCAGGAAAAACTTGTTTGCCGCTAATATCTTGCCCAAAAACTTCAACACTCCCCGTGTCCGGAAAAATTAAGCCTGAAATCATCCTGAGCAACATTGTTTTGCCCGAACCATTCCTACCTGTAAATGCATAGATTTGACCACAAGCTAACTCCAGATTAATATCCCGTAGGACTAGGCGGCCTGCCAGCTTCTTGTTAACATTTTTAAGTAAAATATATTTTTTTTCATTCATACACATTCACCTATACAGTAAGATTTTTCTTGCGCAAGAAATGGGCACCTAGACTGATAATTAGCGTAATAAGTATAACGTTGTAAGCCACAGAGAAAGTAACACTAAAACCCGGTATGGTGCGCTCAAAATAAAAGCCCATCAGTTCATTTAACTCAGGTATATTATGTAAAGAGAGAGCAGTTTGAGACGGCGGATAAAGCATCTTGAGCCAAGGAAGATTATGTGGCCAATTCATTGCTATTTGTCCCGGGAAATAGAGTACCACTAGAAAAAGAATAACAAAGTGAGCCTGAACTTTAAGGTGGAGCACATTGGAACAGATAATTAGAGCCAGTTGGTTTAAGACAACTGCCCCTAGAATTGCCGTCAGAGCAACATGCATTGTATGGGGCTGAGATATAGAAATATCTAAAAGGATCAAGCTGGCAATATATATCATAAGCAGCAAGAGATAATAGATACATGCATATATAGCGGTTATTCGTATCTCCTTAGCATACCAGCGCATGCGGCTTTGGGTTCGTGGAAAAATATAAACCGCCGCACGATTTAACTGATCTGCGAGACGACTACCGAAAATAATAAGGGGAGGAAACCACACAATACCACACAGCAAAATCTGCCAGAAACTTAGCATATCTAAGCTACCTAACCCCCCAAAACAAATAAGCAAGCCCTGCTCTACGGAGGTAATACCAAAATTAGCGGAAATTGCTACCAAGAGCAAGGCAAAGGGCAAAGGATAAAGAAAAGGAATGTAGAGGTGCCATGTTTTCATAGAGAATGCTGCCTCCTTCGCTTATTAGCAAGCATTAGGCCTAGTATAAAGAGGGCCCCCAAGACCACACAGCTCTTTAATAAGTGGGTCAGTAAATGTATAAATAAGCTTGGCGTCTGATCATAGAGTGGCAGGAGGAGTAATTGCTGATAATAAATTGAGCTATCAATAAATAAGCCCCCACTAGCCGACCAGGCATCAAAGATTAAGAGTGAATACAGTAAGAGGCCTAGGTAATAGGTACGGGTAGTCTGATGAAGAATCGTAAAAACTAATCCGAGTTGCAACAAACCTACGAAAAGACTAAGACCATAGATAACAGCTTCAAGAGCACAAATATTGGAAAGTAGGGACAAAGTTGCTAGGACTAGTAAAAGAGGTAAGGAAAAAATAATTGTCTCTAGCAAGAGGTTTAAGACTCTTTTCAAGTAAACTTGGCGTTCAGATACATAGCGTGTACAACAGTAAACCATATAAAAATAGTCATCATGTTTATAAATTAACCAGAGATACACAGGAATCAATAGAAAATGAAAAGCAAGCGGTGAAGCAAAATTACGCAACAGACTTTCATTTGGCCCTCGAGTGACCATTAGGGTAAATAAGGCAAAAACAAGAAAAATGCTGGCTAATTCTCTTAGGCCATATCGGATATACAGGCCTTGCGAATTCATACCAAGACATCCTTGTTAATAATTAGTTTAGATGCTACGAGGAAGGTATTTAGCAATGTTAATAACAAGTACTCTAGCATTACTATTTTGATATTCCCGCTCACAAAAAGTAAATCTGTGCTTAAATGCAAGGGCAAAACCCAAGCAGTAAGGCCAAAAATATTTAAGAAAAGAATGACAGAAAAGGCCAACACTGTGGTTAAAAGCATTGTTACAGCCATGTTTTTCCGAAAATAAAGCGTAATACTGTATGATAAAAGCGCCATCAGAACACCATATATGCCAATGAGTAGGATAAGAAGCAAGGCATGCTCTACGGGCTTGTTCAAAAAGAGGCTCGGGAACAAAATGCTATTTCTGATCCTAGTAAAATAAAACGCACTAAAATCATAAACATTATTGGGATTCAGACCGTATGCAGGAAAGGGATAAGCAAGCAAAGAAAACAACAAATTAAGTGCGTAAGGGAAAACACTAACCAGAAAAGCGGTAAACGAAATCGTTATCACCCTACCCAGAAAATATGAACTGCGCCCTAGTCTGCTCAACGTAATTGAAAGCAAGCGATTTTCTGCATCAAAGTGATAATACCATGCACAGGGAAGGGTCGCTAAAAGGGGAAGGATAGCAAACAATACATCTCCAACTTGGCTGTAGCCCAATAGAGAGGCTACGTTTGGGGGGCGTAAAGTATTCAATGTGGCAAAAAGGCCATTCGTTTGATTGGTTTCTGCAATACCTGCAAGAGCAAACAAGGCGCCAACTAATAAAGCAACCTGAAATTCATAACGGCTATGGATTCTTCTCCAATCTGTCTTGAATGCTTGAATAATCACAGTTCACCCTATAACTTAAAAACATTTCTGGAGCATAGGCTCCAGAAATGTTTTTGTTTATGCCCTAAAGTTAGTTAAAATCTATCCATCCTTTAATTGTTTTCCCGCCAGTGTACATATTTGCTCCAGCTCTCAATCGAACATCTACACCCACGGCAGGTAGCGCTGAATATCTCATAGAATATGTTTTTCCATTATTTGCTATATCAAGATAACCAGTTACAGTTGCCCAATTACCTGCTGAATTTTTACAGTCGATCCAACATCTAAAACCTGTTTCGCTAGTATCTTTCAATACATGGCTTGCATACCAAGTTGCATTAGACTTAGTACCCGTTGCCAAAGTTTTATCCCATAAGCTAGGAGCTGTGTCACTATAGGATGCGCTAGTTGCTAAAACACTAATGGAAAAAATAAATAGAATCGCCGAGACTAATAGGATCATCAAGCTTTTACTTTTTTGCATAACTACCTCCTTAATAGCAAAGCGATACACGTGTATTACAATCGCCTGATATCTGTATTGTATCATAAATTTTGCTTAAGCAAGAACATTTTTATGCATTTTATCTAAACCAAAGCATGGTAGGAAAATCGATCGCGACACCAAAGAAAAAGCTCAACGGGAATACCCCATCGAGCTCTCAACTTTTATATTTACTAGATACAGCTATTCCTGAAAAGCCGTGTAGTCTAGCTCTAGGAGGGAGTCTTGGGCCCGATCAAAGTAGATTTTGCCGTCGATGATGGTCATCTGGCAGCGGGTTGTATTGAGGAGGGGGTCTCCGTCAAAAACGGCGATATCGGCGTCTTTGCCAACTTCTAGGCTGCCCACCTGGTCATCGATTCCCAAGAGTTTGGCAGGATTGATCGTAATGGCCTGCAAGGCGTAATCATGGTCCAGACCGTAGGCGGTCAGGGTGCCGGCCTGCTGGGGCAGGTAGCAGGTATGGGAAGAGGTATCGGCCGTGAGGCAGATTTCCACGCCGGCTGCTACCAGTTCACCGGCATTCTCCAGACGGAGCTCCCAAATTTCTTGCTTGTAGGGTTCCATGAGCATGGGGCCGACTACAGCCTTAACTCCTTTGGCTGCCAAGATATCCTTGATTTTATAACCTTCGGTGCAGTGCTCAATACTGAACTTCAGGCTGAATTCTTCACCAATGGCGACTGCGGTTAAGATATCATCCGACCGGTGGGAGTGGATACGGCAGAACATGTCGCCGGAGACCACTGGGACCAGGGCTTCCATGCTGAAGTCCTTGGCAAAATAATCGCCCCGCTTGGCCGCATCTTCCTTCTTTTCCTTGTAGACGACCGCGTTATACAGGGCTTCACGCAACTGGGCAGCATTGCCCATCCGGGTATAAATCATATTGCGCTCAGAATAATTGCTCTTGGGGTTTTCGCCCAGGGCAAATTTCATTTGCTCCTTACCCGGAATCATCATCTCTTCAGCTGACCGGCCCCGCAATTTATAGACGACACCGGTGCCCCCAATGAGGTTGCCAGAGCCAGGTAGGGTGCAGACAGTAGTAAAACCAGCATTCCGGACCTTCTTGATCGCGGGGTCAAAGGGGTTGAGGGCATCCCGGGCCCGGGTGGCAGGTACGACAGGCTTGGTCATTTCATTGCCATCATAAGCAGACCGGGCCCCCATCATCCGAGGCTCTGGGAAGTTAGAGATATGGGTGTGGGGGTCAATCAGGCCAGGGGTCACCCACTTACCGCCCATGTCCAGGCATTCTGTGCCTGCGGGCAGGTCAAGATGAGCACCTAAAGCGGCAATTTTGCCATCCTGGACCAAGAGGCTCCCCTTCTCAATCACCCCATTCGTGATGGTAACAAGTTTGGCATTAGTGAGGGCATAGCTTTTACTTTGCATAGTCAATCTCTCTCCTTAGTAATAGCTGCAGCATGTTTCGTCAGCTGTTTTTTACGACATTATTTATAAGAAAAATCTCATCAAAGTATAGCATAGGCGGATTCAGGCAAATTTACGAAACTTTAACAAACAGGGCTTGCGATCTCCAAAAGTGAGTGATATCATTTTGATATCAAAGAGATAAACGTTCTGGAGGTAAATATCCATGGAAGATTCACAAGTTAAAGTAAGGCCTAGTCAGGAAAAGGACGTTCCCCGCGTAAGGCCAGGGATCCCTATTCTCCTAGCCATCATCATTGCCCAGGTGCTTCTCCTCCTGGGCGGCATCAACTGGGCCATCAAGGGAGCTAATATCCTCGCAGCCTTGGCCTTTGTTGGCTTTGCTTTACTCTTTATCGCCTATGGCGGCCTCAAGGCCTTGAAACCCCAAGAAGCCATGGTCCTGACCTTGTTTGGTGATTACTACGGTACCTTAAAGGGTCCCGGCTACTTCTACGTCAACCCCTTTTGCATGGCTTATAACCCCGCAGCCGCGACCAAGCTGGGCCAGTCAGGTGATGTCAGCGCCAGCAAGACCCTGAATCTGCAGACCAATTCTGAGGTAAATCTCTCCTCCGTTCAGCTATCTGATAAAAAGATTCCTCTGAAACTCCTGACCCTCAATAACAATAGGCAAAAGATCAACGATGTCTTAGGCAATCCCGTAGAGATTGGCATTGCCGTAATCTGGCGGGTGGTGGATACGGCCAAGGCTGTCTTCGAAGTCGAAAACTACAAGGAATTCCTCTCCCTCCAGTGTGACTCCGCCCTGCGGAATGTGGTCAGAAATTATCCCTATGATGTGACACCGGGCATTGATACGACCGGTGATGGGATCGCTGATGAAGGTAGCTTGCGCGGGTCTTCTGAGACGGTTGCCCGGCGGATTCGGGATGAAATTCAGGACAAGGTCCAAGTGGCCGGCCTGGAAGTCGTAGATGCTCGCATTACCTACTTAGCCTATGCACCTGAGATCGCCAGCACCATGCTCCGCCGCCAGCAGGCTTCCGCCATTATTGATGCCCGAGCCATGATCGTAGACGGTGCCGTATCTATGGTAGAAATGGCCCTCAAGCAACTGGAAGACAGCCAGATTGTGGACTTAGATGAAGAGCGCAAGGCCGCTATGGTCTCTAACCTCCTAGTGGTCCTGTGTGGCAGTCAAGATGCCCAGCCAGTCATTAATTCTGGGAGCATTTACTAGGGCCATGGCCGAAGACAAACGCAAACAAATCGCTTTACGCTTATCTACAAGCTTATACGACGATCTGGCCAAGTGGGCGGAAGATGACTTCCGCTCACTTAATGGCCAGATTGAATATATCTTGCACCAGGCTGTCCGCAAGCATGCAGGCAAGGACAAGGATGCCAAGCCGTAACGTAAATGCGTGCAAGCCATAAGAGCGAGTTGCGGGTAGTCGTCAATTGTCAGGAGACCTGCTAGAATGAGCCCATGATAAGCTATGCTGAAAAGTACCGGGAGCCGGATTATAAACGTGAGGGCTATGCCAAGCGGCGGAAGATTAAAAACTTCCTCCTTCTCAACCTGGGTACCCTTATTGTCGCCCTGGGCATTCATTTTTTTAAGTATCCCAACCACTTCGCCTTAGGCGGCATATCCGGTATTTCTGTAGTTCTAGCAGCACTTATTCCCGTGGCCACACCAGCGACGACCAGCCTGGTCATCAATGCTGTCCTTCTTGTCCTCGCAGTCTTCCTCTTGGGCAAGCAGTTTACGGGCAAAACCCTCTACGCCTCGACCCTTTTGTCTATCCTTTTGGTGGCCTTAGAAAAAGTCGTGCCCGTGACCCAGCCCCTCACCAATGAGGGCATTTTAGAGCTCTTCATCGCCATTGCCATGTCTGGGGCGGGCGGGGCCATCCTCTTTAATCTGGGCGCCTCCTCTGGGGGGACGGATATCATTGCCCTCCTCATTCAAAAATACACCAATGCGGATATCGCCAAAGCCTTGTGGATGGCGGATATTGCCATTACCATCTCCGTCTTCTTCGTCTTCGATGTGCGGACGGGGCTCCTCTCAGTGACCGGTTTGGTCCTCAAGGGCTTTATCGTGGACGTCCTGATTGACCGCTTTAACCGGGCGAAGTGGTTTACGATTATCACGGAAAAGCCGGATGAAGTGGGCCAATTTATCACGACCTATCTCCAGCGGTCCTGCACCCGGATGGAAGGCGTGGGCGAGTATACTGGGGAGCCTCGCTGGATCTTTTTGGCGGCTGTAGACATACACCAAGCGAAAATCCTGCGCGATCACGTCAAGGAAGTGGACCCCCATGCCTTCATGATGGTGTCCACCTCCTCAGAAATTACAGGCCGGGGATTTCGGTCTGGCTTTTAGACCAATTTCAAACACCTGCGCGACCATTCAGCCACCTCCTGGGTGGCTTTTGTTTTTGTCACAATATCGACCGCTCATTCGTATACTGAGTAGAAGACTAGCAAGGAGGCTCCATGGACCCCAGACAAAAAGCTTGGATTGAAGATATCTACCGCCGCCGCGTGCAGGCCGTCTATCGCTTTTGCCGGTCCTTGGTCGGCCGCGAGGGCCTGGCCGAAGACCTCACCCAAGAAACCTTTATGCGGCTGATAACCAGCCAGCCAAACTTTGCTAACCCTGCCCACGAGCAGGCCTGGCTTTTCCTGACCGCCCGCCGGCTCTGCTATGACTACCTGAAGCAGGCAGAGAATCAAAACCAATCCTTGGATAGCGAGGACCAAGCCTGGCAAGAGCCCCCTGCCCCTCAAGCCCCCCTCCAAGCCGGCTTTAACGACCTGCTAGACCTCCTGCCCGCCGCACAGAGACCCGTGGTCTACCTCTATTACGCGGCAGGCTACAAGGCCGAAGAAATCGGCCGGATCCTGGGCCGGAAACCCGCCACGGTCCGCCAGCAACTCAAGCGAGCCCGTGACCGCCTGGCCCTAGCCTTAGAGGGGCCCCAAGAGAGAGCTAGCCGCCATGGATAAAAGACCCAGCCCCCCTCAGCAGAGGCCTCCAAAGGAAAGTCACGTAGATCATAGACAAGAGAGAAAACAAGATATGACCAGCTTAGATTTAGAAATTCGCCGCCAACTATTAGCCCCCCGCCTGTCTCCCCAGGCGGTAGAAGCAATGTGGCACAGCCTGGAACAATCCATGGCTTCAGACCCAAGATGTAAGGAGCGCCCTATGGTTCAAGCAAGTAATCCTACTCGATCTTTTTCTCCTGGCACTTATGCCTCCCCTAGCCGGGCACAGACCTGGACCAAAGTCCTGGCCAGCCTGGCCGCCGTTCTCCTCCTAGCCGTCCTAGCCCTCCCCCTCCTCCCCCGCATTCTCAATCAATGGGGCCCGCCTATGCGGCAAGTCCCACCCAGCGCGGGACAAAATGGCCTCATTCCAGCAACCGCAGGGGACAAGGAGAAGGTAAAGCAGGAAGACCAGACCGCCGAGCCCACCGAGTCTGGAGCAGCCGAAGAGTCTCCTGAGCCTGCAGAAGACGGGGCCAAGATGGATCTAATGGATCCCAGCCTGGTCCTCACCCCCTTCTATACACCCAGAGATGTGCAAAACCTAGGCACCTACGCCTCCGATAGGCCGGACCGTCTTGCCTATCCCCTGGCCAATCTTTATTGGGGACCCGCCTGCCGCCTGCCCGTTTACCAGAATAAGCTGATCAGCCAGGCCCAGAGCCCGGAGGCCCCAGCCGTTCAGAAGACAGTGCCTAGCTTAGCCCTTACAGACGAAGATATGGCGGAGGCCCTCCAGGCCTATGCCACTCAATACCAGTTGGAGATTGGTGAAGTGTCCTACCTGCCCAGCCCGGACGTCCAAGCCGCCAACCGCCAAGCCGCTCTGAATCAGGGCTTAGACCCGGACACCAATATAAACCTGATGACGACAGGTGGCGTCAAGACTGAACTGGCCTATGCCAAGACGGAGGATGGTCTCTTAGCCTTCTCCCCCAACTTTTATGGCGGTGTGATTTACCACCTCTTAGCAGACCCCATAGCCGCCCCAGAGGATCTGGACCTCCCCAGCCTCTATCGGCCTGCCAATTTAAAGGAAGAAGACTTAGCCCAAGTCAGTGCCTGGTATCTTAAGTCAGACCCCACTATTCTCAGCCAGATGGCCTCCCCCCAATACGTCTACTCAACCGACTACAATTTTGTGGGGACCCTGTCCTTGACCTCCTTTGTCTTTTATGATCAGTCTGGCAATCCCAACGAGAATGCTGAAAACTTTGTCCTCGGCAGCGTTACACCCGTGAACGACCTGAATATAGGCTTGGGCGACGAAATTGATCAAATTTGGCCAGGCTACAGAGAGCGGTATATGTCTATGAACAACGAAGAAGTCCAGGAAGTACCGCGTCCACGTTATTTCCTAGGTACTTCTACCCTTTGGCAGGGCAGCTTTGAAAAAATCGGGGACTACCCCATTATCTCCCCTGAACAAGCGGAAGACCGTTTCCTCCAAGGCCAGGCCAGCTATGAAAAATATTCGACCTATATTCCGGCGGAAGAAGCTGCCACGCTAAAAGTGGTTGGAAAGGAACTCGTTTACCCCCATACCTATGGGCTCCAATATATTCAGCCCTACTATCGCTTCATCATCCAGGGAGAACAAATCAACAATGTGGAGACCAAGGAGCCCCTCACGACCCCTGAGGGCGAGCCCATTTATGGTTACCGCTTTGCCCTGGTCTCCGCCCTGGCGGACGAGTGGGTGGACTGGGAGGCTCAAATCGAGCCTGCCGGCACCTGGGTAGCTAGCATCGACGAAACCCAAGTAGCCCCTTAAAGAGTCGTGAAAAGCTCCCATGTAGCCTTCGCGCACAGATTTAATCTACCTGATCCCATAAGAGCCCAGCCTGCTGGGCTCTTATGCTGTGGGGATCTTAAGCTTTGAGAGTCTTTTTCGCCAGGCGGTCATAGGCCAAGATGCTGGCCAGCGCCAAAATAAAGCAGATAGGGGCGTAGATAAAGAGGCTGCCATAATCCTGGGTCAGGTCGCGAATGGTGCCAAAGAGGATAGGCGAGGCAATCGCGGCGGAGAAGGAGAAAAAGTAATAGTAGCCCGTGTAAGTCCCAATCGCCTCCCGCTTGCCCAAGGACAGGACCATGGGCAGGGAGTTGATATTGATGAGGGCCCAGAAGAAGCCGCCCACCAGGAGCAGGATCCGAATAGCCCAGAGGTTCATAACAAAGTTGATGGGCAGAAAAACCAGGATGAGGCCAATCAGGCC
>JAQYCV010000013.1 GCA_028724525.1 Clostridiales bacterium | reverse complement strand
CTTCACCATGCTCAGATCCCACACCCATGAGGGCGATTTTGGCCGAGCTAAAATTACCGGTTTCTAAGCCATCAGCTAGCTCGAGAAAAGTATCGGCAATCGTTTTCTTGAGATTATCCACTGTGGTCACCTTACGCTTTCGTTTCTTCGTCCGTGAGGCTTTGGGCGAATTCGCGTAAAGATTCGGCGATCAGCTGGCGGACAGTATCTTTGGAGACAGCATTTTCTTCTTCTTGCTTGGCGCTATTGGGAGTAATCATGAAGGAAATACCGTCAAAGAGGTTGGTCATACGACCCAGGAAGAGGGAGCCCTTACCGATAATCATGACCCGCTTCATGCTACCATCTAGGATGTTTTCACGGGCGAAACCAACGTAAGGAACACCAGAGGGAATGTGACCTTGGGTAGGCGCATAGCCAACCAAGCCGTGCTGTTTAACAAAGTTCAACAGTTCTTTCTTCTCCATCCATTTCTTCATGACAGAGAGGGCTCCGATCATCTTGTAGTTCGCTTCAGGAACGTTTCCAGCTCCAGCGGGTTGAGTAATATCGGGGTTCTGCATTTCAGGAGAGAACTTATCCACATCTAAAGTAGTGAGGCCAGCTCTTTCCAGAGGATCAGCCACTAAGGAAGAAATAACTTTTTGAGGAGCAGATCCGGTCCCCACGGTGTGGCGGCCAATATAGCGCAGGTCAATTTCTGGGTTAACCCCATCATTCTCACCCACAATCACGCAGAAACCAGCAATCATGTCTTCCAGAACAGGCAGGCCCTTAGCTACGTGGTCTTTACCGTTCATACCGAGTTTTGCGGTACAGCCACCAGCCACAACGGCAACGTTCTTATAAACGCCAGCTTTGACTAGGGCTGCGGCCTCAACCATGGCATGGGAAGGTGCAGCACAGAAAGAACGGGTGTCAGAGCCTGTCGCATTATGAAGCTCCACAATTTCTGCTATGGACTTAGCAAAGTTGCCGCCGCCTCTTTGGTTCTGGTCGCCACAAGCTTCTTCACCGCATTCGATCACGTATTCGATGTCATTAGGATTGATGTCGACGTTTTTCAGGCCATGGGCTAAAGCCAAGACAGCAGAAGCCTTGTTGACAATATTCTCCAGCATGATGTGGGCAGAAAGGTTGACGTCAATATCGTGGGCACGTTTGACGCAGCCTACAACCTTATCATCTTGGATAAGCTTTTCGGCGTGCTCCTCTTCTACTAGTTTAACAATCTTTTCATGGTCATCACCTTCACCTAAGCGCTTGAGCATAAATTCAGTGACAACAGGGTCCTTAGCAAATTGGTCTTTATATTCTGCTACAAAATCTTTTTCCAAATGTACCAGATCAAAGTCATCCACGATCTTCATCAGGAGATAGAATTCGTGCTCTGGCATCAGTTCACCGAACTTGCCATAGCGATCGGAGATATCACATTTTTTGTCATAGTAGGGGAATTCAATAGCGGCCAGGTCATCATCCGTGTGGTTGCCAATGTAGACTTGGTTGGGATAGTAGGCCAGGATATCCTCATAAGACCTCAAATGCTCAGGTAATTTTTTGAGGTATTCGCTTTCAGGATTAACAATTCTCTCAGTGGTCTGGGTAACACCATTTAAAATAACCATGTGGGGGGTGTGGGCCATAACATACGATGTTCCCTTAATTACAGTGTTCACGTTACTAAATTCCTCTCTTTTTCTTACAAGTTCTTTATTTATTAAATTGTTGATCAACAATTTATGCCCTGCCGATTTACAATCTACAGCTTTCACAAACAAGGAAAAACCTCCGGCCAGCCCACGACCTTAGAAGATCGTGAGCTAGTGCTCCGGAGGCTTTACGCGTATCTACTAGCAATATTTGCAATATTCGCCTCGAATGCCATCCATCTCTTCGACGATTTCATCGACATCCAAGACCATTTCCATCATGCTAACCTGTTCCTCGTAGACTGCCTCGTCAAATTCTTCTTTGACTACTGGTTCGCACACATGATAACAAGCGAGTCCCAACGAGACTCCTGTCAATGGACCTGCGTAGGTGGGGTCGCCAGCTTCAACAGTTTCAGCTGCGAGTCCCGCGCCTTCCGCGTCAGCGGCGCCCAAGAGAACTACTACGTTCTCAGCACCATGCTGCTCGGTGTACTCGAGAACACGTTTTTGGTTCTCAAGGTCCATTGCACCTGCGGCGGTTCAGACGAAGCACTCCGTGGAGGAGAAGATTACCTCGGCTCCGGCGGTCTCAGCACATGCAGCAATTGCAGGGCCTGGAATACCATCACGGTCACCGATGACTACGACTTTTTTGTCTTTTAAAATAGCCATGTTTTCTCCTTTCCGGGTATTTCCCTATTTTTATTTATTTTAGAAGCCTCCAGCTAAGCCGGAAGCGACTAAACACATGTCATGACTTGCAAGTGGTCTGAGCTCCGCTCAGGCCAAACTTGAAGTCTTAAGCCATGGCGTGATATTTCTCGATCAGCTCTTTCACAGCTTCAGCTGTGGCGTCATCTTTGACGAGCTCTTCGACTTTAGCGCCATCCTTGTAAACTGCAACAACCGGGAGGCCCATAATGCCTTGAGCAATTGCGACTCTTCTGGCTTTGGTGGTATTCAGAGTGGTGAATTTGAGCTTGTCGCCAAATTCCTCAGCATATTCGTCGTAGTGGGGTTTGAGTGCAGCACAGGGCACGCAACCGTCACCATAATAGTCGACAAAAACATAGCCTTCAGCCTTTAAAACTTCATCTTCAAAATTCTTACGATCTAGTTCGAGTACCATGTATTCCTCCTGTTGGTTTGCTTGTAGTTCGATCTATATACTAGCCCACTCGGGCCTCGAGTAAAAGCCCTAGGGATTTAGTGTAACATTTACTTGTTTTCAGCGAGATATTTTTCTACCTGCATGGCAGAGATCGCACCATCAGCAGCAGCCGTAACCACTTGACGCAGGCTCTTCACCCGCACGTCACCTGCCACATAAACACCAGGAATATTGCTCTCGCAGTTCTCATTGGTAATGGCGTAACCTGCATCATCGCAAGCAATTTGATCACGGAAGAGATCACTGTTAGGAATATTGCCGATAAAGACAAAGCAACCTAAGAGGCCATCCTCTTCATCAGCCAGATATTCTTTCAGTTCTCCCGTTTTGGTATCTTTGAGTACGATTTTATTCAGGAGACCTTCACCCTCCAGGCGCTCTGGTACGGCATTCCAGATAATATCCAGTTTGTCGTTTTTGAAAGCACGTTCTTGGATGGATTTGGCGGCACGCAGTTCGTCTCTGCGGTGAACCAAGTGAACAATACGAGCAAAGTTAGTGAGGTACATAGCCTCTTCCACAGCGGAGTCGCCACCACCAATGACAAACACTTCAAAATCTTCAAAGAAGTTCGCATCACAGGTTGCACAGTAGGAAACACCCTTACCGGTAAATTCCGCTTCGCCCGGGCAACCAATTTTTCTAGGGTTAGCACCTGTGGCTAAGATAACGGTTTTGGCCTCGTAAAGCTCTTCTGCCTTACCGACATAGACTTTCTTGATCTCGCCCTGGAGTTCAACTTTGCTGACATTGCCGGAGATGCGCTCGGCACCAAAACGGTTGACTTGCTCAGAGAAGCGGGCAATCAAGGACGGGCCGCTCTCACCTTCAGGAATTTGGCCAGGATAGTTTTCAACATCATCGGTAATAGAGATTTGGCCACCGTCAGCAGCTTTCTCAATCAGAAGGGTATCCAGGCGTGAACGTCCGGCGTATAGGGCAGCAGCAAGGCCAGCAGGGCCAGCGCCGATAATAATTAGATCATAAACTTTGCTCATTTTTCATTTTCCTCCCACATTTACTGTAGGTTTACATTATATGCCTACGCGAGCGAGTTTGCTCGCGTAGGCCAAGTGTTACTTCACTTCAAAGATGGTCTGATCTTCGACTTCGGTTTGGAGTGCCTTGAGGGCCGTATCTACGATATGCCTTCTCAGCTTTACTTCCTCATCGCGTTCTAGCCCAGGATTGCCAAGCGGGTGAGGAATTGCGACGGCTGGTACGATTCTGTTGGCACCAACTGTCAGAGAAATTGGGGTAACCGTACAAACGTGTACGACCGGGAAACCGGCTCTCTCAATTTCTTTTACCATCGTTGCACCGCAACGTGTACAAGTTCCTCAGGTAGAAGTGAGGATAACTGCGTCAACATTCTGGTCTTTCAGCTTTTGCGCAATCTCCTCAGCAAATTTCTTGGCAGAGGCTACGGCGGTACCGTTACCTACTGTGGAGTAATAGTAGTCATTCAGTTTGCCGATCTTGCCCTCTTTTTCCATTTGGCGGAGGACGTCAACGGGAATGACTCTATCAGGGTCTTCGTTAGCGTATACGGGGTCATGACCACCGTGAGCTGTCTCGAAGTTAGTAGAGTTTAGATCATCAATGCCAGCGATATTGTATTCACCATAGTGAGAGGCAGATGAAGACTCAATGTGGTCGGGGTTGCCCTTGGGGACAATACCACCGGAGGTCACAATTGCGATATTCGCGTGAGCCAGATCCTTGAGGGCGGGGGCGGGATCTACATGGTCGAAGATGGGCATGGGGTATTCGGTTTCGAATTCCTCACCAGCCAGCTTCTTGATGATCATGTCGACTGCGCGCTTAGCGCCGCGCTCTTCTGCGAAATAGTTCTTACGAACGCCTTGGGGAATGTAACCTTCAGCCTTGGCAGAACCAATTTCTTCTCCGTGCAGGATCTTGAGGGCCAGCTTAGCCATAACAGGCACAGCCTTCCTCATGGCGGCAGCAGAGTTACCGGTCTCGACGATTAAGACGTCGGACTTGTACATATCTGCACCGGGGTTCTCAATATACATGCCGGATATGACCGGGATGCCCAGCTCGTTTTTCACGGAGCTAGCGATAGAGCCACAGGCCACACCATAGCGGCCAGCGTTAAAGGCAGGTCCAGCGATAAAGAGGTCAGGATTTTCTTCCTTTACCCATTCCAAGATGGTGGCTGTGGCCTCTTCCATGTTTTCGCCAAAGTAAGAGTCACCGCAGATAATAGTAGTGGTGATCTCGCACTCATCGCCCAGGGCCTTGCCAAAGGCTAAGCCAGGACCTACTTGACCCTCATGCTTTTGAGGGGGGATATCAGCCTTTTCCTCACCGCCGATCTGGCCAAAGAACTGGTTAATGTAATGGACAATCTTATATTTAGCCATTGCTTGCTCCTTTCTTTAGCGGGCGCTGAGCTTATTAAAGCCCATTTCGTTGGTAGCCCCGGTAATAACCTGGAGCTCAGCGATGATTGAACCGTCTGCTTGCAGAGAACCTTGGTGGCCGCCGGCAATCGTGTCAACATAATCCAGAGTGCCAATCACTTTATCCAGCTTAGGCAGGTGGATGACTTCGTTGGCGTTGCCGCCGGTGACACAGGCATTAGCCTTGGGGTCAGCGTCAGCCAAAGACTGAGACTTACCGTCTTGGCCAGCATATTCATCTGTAATGATAACAGTTTTGATACCCTTATCTTCGATCTTGGTGCAGTTCATAATGAGGTCGGTGTCGGGGTTGCCGAAGCCTTCCTGAGAAATGATTGCGCCGTCCAAAGAGAGGTATTCTGCCAGCTTAGCAGACCAGTCTGAAGACCGGATCTTATCTGCCAGATAAACGTTCTCATTGGTAATAATTTGGCCAACAAAGTTGATGGTCTTGCCGTGCTCTTTGAAGAGTTCAGCAACGACAGGGTTGTTCTGGTGATGGTAAGTGGTGTTTTTGTCACAGGCAGAAACACAGTTACCAGAAACAATTGCGCCATCCATCGTTTCTGTGGGGCTGATGATCGTAGGTACAATACGTTTGGCATCTACGCCGTAAACGTATGTATCATGGAGCAAACCCTGACTTTGCAGCATTTGGACATAGCCTACGCGGGGCAGGCCAGGGAACTTTTCAAAACTCTCTTTAATGGTAGGAGTTTCGAAGGTCTCCGTTTCGTCCGGGCTGAGTTCCCTCGCTAATTCTGCAATTTCGCAAGCAATTTTGAAACCTGCCATACGAGCGGCATGTTCATATTCGTGCTGCTTAAAGTTTTCCTGAGGTTCGATGACCAAAACCAGGTTATTGAGCTTAGAGAAGGGGGTATAGTCGGCGCCAGGGCCAGTCATATCAATAATTCCTTCTTGGAAACCTACGATACGGCCAGCTGTTACAACAGCCATGCCACGCAGAACGTGGGTGACCCCACTACCTACTGTGGTTTCCTTCGCCACCATACCAGGGAAAACGCCACCCGGACCCTCAACTTTTACGCGGGGTTGGATGACATCCTTAACAGGTGTGATGCGGATGCTCTCACCAGGTTTGGCTATCTCGAAATGTGCGTCTTTGATCAGTTCATCCTGGAGAACTGAAGCCACTAATGCATCGGGGTCAACATAAAGCACACCGTTTTCAATACGGGGGTTTTTGTCGAACTTGATGTCATTAATGTCGATGTAACCGAGTTGAAGCTTCACCTTAGTAAATTCCTTTCTTAAAAATTCTATCTGCATAAGGCCCAAGTTTGGGCTTTATAGCCTTATTCTAGTGCTAGATCATTCCCAGACCGGCTGAGGGGAAAGCTGAAATAATCAGCGTGTAGTCAATCAATTGGCAGTCCTCCTTGACCCTGTCAGGCATATCCTCAACGTAAGTTGGCCGCAAGTCGATAAATTTTTTGGCCGTAGCCTCTGCCGCTTCAATCAGCTTGAGCGAATCCAGGTCGGTCTTGCCAGCTTCACCACTCTCCATCAGTACAGACTTATAGGGAGTTTCGTTAGGTTTTACACTGCCAGACAAGGGGTGGGTTAAGAGGCAGCTTCCTGCGTGAATCTGGTCTCGCATGATATGCAAGATATCCAGATAGGACACGTCATGGTATTGGACATCCACAATTGAAGCTAATTTAGCTTTCACTAAAGGATTATTAGTCACAATCCACATTAGGCCATTACCTCACTTCTAGCACTATCGATTATACATTATTACGATCTTTATTACTATGTTTTTTTATACTAAAAGCAAGCCGGCTAGGCTTTCATCGCCTTTGCCTATGGCCAATTAGGGTTAAAGGCCTTGATCAGGCAATTTAAGAGGGACTTTGCGGAAATTGCATTTTCCCTTGGCTAAAAAAACCAATGACTTCCGCCAGGTGAAAAGGCAGTCTAAGGCCGAAAATTACGTGTTTTTATGCTTGGCATGCACCGCATGGAGGTACAAAGATAAGTCTACCAAGCGTATGACTTGCTGAGGATATTGGGGATAGATGCGCAAAAGTTTATCCTGGCAAGTCACTTGAATATAGGCGCCCTGGCTGAACATGAGTAAATTGCCTGGGCGCAGGGGCAGGCGCAGGTTATGGCCAGCACTTGCCAAATAACAGGCCGGGCCATTGAAGTAAAGGTAGCCCGACTCTTTGCCGTTTGCAGATTTCTCCGCATTGGGGCCCACGTCTTCATAGGTCACCGGCAAACTTTCTTTAAAGATTTGCCAGGTCCTACCTTCCTCCTGAATTTGCCATTGGTGCCAATCAACAATACTGCTTGGTTTAAATTGAGGGACAGGCTGGGGCACTTGGCTGGCTGAGAGAAGATAATTGGGGGTAAATTGGTAGCTAGCCCCGCAGGTTTGGCACTTGAGCCACCAGCCTTCAGCCTTCATCACTTCAGGCCGGCCACAGGCGGGACAGGCATGGAGAACGAGGTCTAGCCCTTGGAGGGCCCACCTTGACCGGTAGCGGAGTTTGTTGGCATCTGCCCAGGCGGGGTCGTTATAGGCCAATCTATCTAGGAAGGCCTGCCTCCAGGCAATCCGATCCCGGTCAGGCCATTCTGTGGCCCGCGCCAAAACTTCAAGTCTTGCCTCCACCTTTCCACGGCGATGGGGGCCCTGCAACCAGCGGGGCCAAGCCTGGTAAGCGCCCGATAGCTTCACGGTAATGACACAGGCATCTGCCTTGGTCGCTACCTTCAGGATAGCGAAATCCATTGGGCAAGTACTGCCGTCAATCGACCGCTGGCCCTCCGGAAAAAGCAAGACACGTTCTTTATTCTTCAAGGCATGGAGAATTTGGCGAAGGGCAACCGGGTCTGGAGTGAATTGTTGAATAGGGATAGCCCGCAAGGCCCGCATAAGGATCTTGTACTTGGAGACATGGGCTAAAAAATATCCCACCACAAAACGGATAGGCCGGGCTTTTAAGGCCACCATAACAAAAAGAGGGTCGATAAAAGATTGGTGGTTACCCAAAAGTAAAATGGGCTCATCACTCCGCAAGGCTTCTTTCACACCAGGGCCATAAGCATAGCTAAAGCGGAAACAAAGCTTTGCCCAGAGCCAGAGCAAGGCATAAGCGAGATACCAAAGGGGATAGCTATACCAAGGCCAATCAGGGCGTCCACTTGCCGAAGCCTTAGTCCGTCTCCCCCCGCGAGACTCTTGCTCTTTCATAAGCATCTGCCCTCCTTGCCTCGACCATTATAGACAAAAATTTTCATGCTGACTGCAAAGTCTATCATTTAAACCTGCAAACTCCTTGGATCTCTCCTATAATCATGTGCGGCGACTGAATGCTTCCCCAGGGACCAGTCAATCGACCAGTACAAATGAATTGAGGTCAACATGCAGGAATTTTTACAGGAAAATGCCTTTCTGGAGCGGACCCGCCTTGCGGCCCGAGCGGCCGTTGAGGGTCCGATTAAACTGATTGTCTCAGATTTTGACGGCACCTTATTACCAGAGTCTTATCCCGATCTCGAAGCCGATGTGCCCGCCATGATTCAAGCCATTCACGAGGCAGGCTTAATTTTTGCGGCAGCTTCTGGCCGGCATTATTCCAATCTTTCTTCCCTCATGGCCGAATATGCAGACGAGGTTATTTTCCTCTCCAATAACGGGGCTCATATTAGCGATGGTCACACCAGCATCGGCTGCTTCCCCTTGCCCACAAAGGCCGTGCCCCTTATCCTCCAAGCTATTGAAGAAGCCCGAGCCACTCCAGTCATCTCTGGCTTAAACGCCACCTACCTTTTTACCCTCCCCGAAGAGCAGGAACACCTCTATCTCGAAAGCCTCGGCAAGCTGGTGATGATTAAGGACATCCGAGAAGTCAACGATACTATTATTAAAATTTCTGCCTATTCTGCCCCCGGCATCTTAGGCATTTCTGATTACTTGTCTGCCAAGTTGGGAGATAAATACCAGGCAGCAATCTCTGGCCGTCACTGGCAGGATTTCACTCTGGCCTCTAAAGGCAAGGCCCTCCGCTATGTGCTCGATGAACTCCAACTAGAGCCAGACCAGGTCTTATGTTTTGGGGATAACTATAATGACCGGGATATGCTGGCCCTCGCAGGTCACTCCTATGCTATGGAGGATGCGGTGCCCGCAGTCCGGGCATGGGCCCAGGGGACCGTCAAGCATGTTCCCTCCTTTGTCATGGACTATCTACGCACCCGTCATATTTAGCTCTCAGCTTTCACACAAAGAAAAAGGGGGTGTCTGCTTTCAACAGGCATCCCCTTTTAGTCTCATGCAAGTATCGCTTTAATTTGCGGCCATTTGGATCAGATCATGGTTTTCTGGCACGTCCGGGACCGCCGTGATGTTACGGTAATCAGGCATACCAGTACCTGCGGGGATCAGGCGGCCAATAATAACATTCTCTTTCAAGCCCTTGAGCTTATCGACCTTGCCTTTGAGGGCTGCGTCTGTCAGGACCCGTGTCTGCTCCTGGAATGAGGCAGCAGAGAGGAAAGATTCCGTAGCTAGAGCCGCTTTGGTAATCCCCATCAGAGCACGCTCACCCACAGCAGGCTGCTTGCCCTCGGCGATCATGCGTTCATTGGTGTCTTTAAAGACAAAGTAGTCCACATTGGTACCGGTGAGGAAGTCCGTATCACCGGGGTCTTCTACCTTCACCATCCGTAGCATTTGGCGGACAATGATTTCAATGTGCTTGTCGTTGATATCAACACCGTTATTTTTATAGACCTTGAGGACTTCGTTGATAATGTAGGAGGCAACCCCCTGGGGCCCTTTGATGGCCATAATGTCATGAGGGTTGACTGAACCATCCGTAATGAGGTCACCTGCTTCCACAAACTCACCGTCTTCTACCAGCAAGGTCGTGTTAATGGGGATATTGAGCTTTTGCACTTCACCCTCTTCGTTGGTCACGGTCACTTGGCGTTTGCGGTTTTCATCTTCCTGTACATGGACTGTCCCGCTAATGTCGGCAATGCTCGCCTGGCCCTTAGGTTTACGGGCTTCAAAGAGCTCTTCAATACGAGGCAGACCCTGAGTAATATCGTCAGAGGACGCAACACCACCGGTATGGAAGGTTCGCAGAGTTAGCTGCGTGCCCGGCTCACCAATGGACTGGGCGGACATGATACCAACCGCTTCACCAACCACCGTATGGCCACCTGTTGCCAGGTTCTTACCGTAGCAGTGGGCACAAACCCCATGGCGGGACTCACAGGTGAGGTTCGACCGGATAGGAATCTTCTTGAAGTTTAGTTCTTCAATGAGCTCTGCCTGATCGGCCGTGATCATGGTGTTTTCAGCAACCAGGACCTCGCCTGTTTCAGGATGGACAATATCTCTTGCTGCATAGCGGCCAGAAATACGGTCTGCTAGGCGTTCAATGACCTTGCGGTTGGCGCCTGAACCTACAGCTACGGGGCCGAGTTCAATGTAGTCTCTGGTGCCGCAATCTTCTTCTGTCACAATGACATCCTGGGCGACGTCAACGAGACGTCTGGTCAGATAACCAGAGTCTGCTGTTTTAAGAGCGGTATCGGACAAGGATTTACGGGCCCCGTGCGAGGAAATAAAGAACTCATATACAGCCATGCCTTCACGTAGGTTGGACTTAATGGGGATTTCCAGGGTACGGCCTGAAGTGTCCACCATGTTACCCCGCATACCAGCCAGCTGTTTGATCTGGTTGATGTTACCACGCGCTCCAGAATTGGACATCATGAAAACTGGGTTGTAGGGACCCAGGTTGGCCTTAAGGGCCTCCGTGATGTCGTCAGTAGTCCGGCGCCAGACATCGATAACTGCCCGAGACCGGCCATCATCATTCAGGATACCGCGCTCATACTGGCGGTTGATCTTTTCAACCTTGGCCTCGGCTTCCTCAATCATAGCTTCCTTGACCTCAGGCACAACCATGTCAAAAATACCAATGGAAATGCCACCCAGGGTGGAATAGTGGTAACCCAGGCTCTTGATCCGGTCCAGCATATGAGCAGATTCGTTCAAGCCATGCTTGTTGATGGCCCGGGCAATAATTTGCCCTAACTGCTTTTTGCCACAGAGGAAGTCAATTTCCAAGGCCAACTCGTTGCCCGGGATAGACCGGTCAACATAGCCCAAGTCTTGAGGGATAACCGAGTTTAGAATGAAACGTCCCAAGGAGGAGCTAACGATCTGTTGGAAAGGTTTGCCATCTTTTTCGCCTTGGAGGCGGACCTTGATCTTGGCATGAAGCTCAAGATCGCCCTTATCGTAGGCCATCATCACTTCATCCAGGTCCATATAAACGCCGCCCTCTCCCTTGCAACCGTCATCAACCATAGAGAGATAGTAGATACCTAATACCATGTCCTGGGTGGGCACGGTAACAGGCTTACCATCCTGGGGCTTGAGCAGGTTGCCAGAGGCCAGCATGAGGAAGCGGGCTTCCGCCTGTGCCTCTGCAGACAGGGGCAGGTGAACAGCCATCTGGTCACCGTCGAAGTCTGCGTTAAAAGCGGTACAGGCCAAGGGGTGGAGCTTTATGGCCCGCCCCTGAACCAGGACAGGCTCAAAAGCTTGGATACCCAATCTATGCAGGGTAGGTGCCCGGTTGAGGAGAACAGGGTGGTCCTTGATCACTTCTTCAAGGATTTCCCAAACCGCATCATCGGCACGCTCGACCATGCGCTTGGCAGACTTCATGTTGTGGGCCAGTTCACGCTTCTCCAGCTCATGCATAACAAAGGGCTTAAAGAGCTCCAGAGCCATTTCTTGCGGCAGGCCGCATTGGTGCATCTTGAGATTAGGACCAATGACGATAACCGACCGGCCAGAGTAGTCTACCCGCTTACCTAAAAGGTTCTGACGGAAGCGGCCCTGCTTACCCTTGAGTAGGTCTGATAAGGACTTGAGCCTACGGTTACCAGCCCCAGTAACAGCCCGGCCCCGCCGGCCATTGTCAATGAGGGCGTCCACAGATTCTTGTAGCATTCGCTTTTCATTGCGAATGATGATTTCCGGGGCACCCAGGTGCATTAATTTTGAGAGCCGGTTATTCCGATTAATGACCCGGCGGTAGAGATCGTTCAGGTCAGAAGTTGCAAAGCGTCCGCCATCCAGCTGAACCATAGGACGGAGCTCAGGGGGAAGAACTGGCAGAACATCTAAGATCATCCAGGAAGGCTTGTTGCCAGACTTGGCAAAACCTTCGATAACCTCCAAACGACGGATCAAGCGGATCTTCTTCTGGCCCTTGGACTGGCGCATTTCCTCACGCAGTTCCACCGCCATTTGATTGATATCCAGGTCATCCAAGAGAATCTTGATGGCCTCAGCCCCCATGCGGGCATCAAAGGAATTACGGCCATACTTAGCCTCGGCTTCACGATACTGGCCTTCGGTGATCAATTCTTTGAAGGCAAAGTCAGATTGGCCGGGGTCAAGGACGATATAGGCTGCAAAGTAGAGGATTTTCTCCAGGTCCCGGGGCTTCATGTCCAGGACGAGGCCCAGACGTGAAGGGGTCCCCTTAAAGAACCAAATGTGAGAGCAGGGAGCCGCCAGCTTGATGTGGCCCATGCGCTCCCGGCGGACCTTAGCCCGGGTAACTTCAACACCGCAACGGTCGCAAACAATACCCCGATAGCGGATTTTCTTATACTTGCCGCAATGGCACTCCCAGTCTTTGGTAGGTCCAAAAATGCGCTCACAAAAGAGACCGTCCCGCTCAGGTTTCAAGGTACGATAGTTAATCGTTTCAGGCTTGGTGACTTCCCCGTGAGACCACTCTAAGATTTTTTCCGGAGAGGCTAAACTGATGCCAATACTTTCAAAGTTTTTAATTTCAGCCATACTATTTACCCCTCATTTCTAATCCAAATCACGATCATCATCGTCGCTCGTGTAATCATCATCCAAGTAGTCATCACTTTCTTCCAGCTCACCGTCTTCATTCAGAGAACCTGCAGAAAAGCCAGCTTGACCCAGGCCTACAGCCGCTGCTCGGCCAAAGTACTCCCGGATCTTGTCGGGATCGACATCATCTTCATCGTCGTTTTCAGGCAACTCCATCTTGGTGTCGTCTGCGGAATAGACTTCCACATCCAGGGCCAGGGACTGCATTTCCTTGACCAGGACCTTAAAGGCCTCTGGGATACCAGGTTCAGGGATGTTGGCTCCCTTGACGATGGCCTCATAGGTTTTGGTCCGGCCTTGAATATCGTCGGACTTCACGGTGAGGATCTCTTGCAGGCTATTGGCTGCGCCATAGGCCTCCAGGGCCCACACTTCCATCTCTCCGAAGCGCTGACCACCAAATTGGGCCTTACCGCCCAAGGGTTGCTGGGTAACCAGGGAGTAGGGGCCAATGGACCGGGCGTGAATCTTATCATCAACCAAGTGGTTGAGCTTGAGATAGTACATATAACCAACGGTAATACGGTTTTCAAAAGGCTCACCTGTACGGCCATCATAGAGAACAGTTTTGCCGTCTGGAGATATGCCCGCCTGCTTAAAGGCTTCAGAAACGTCTTTTTCCGATGCGCCATCAAATACAGGTGTCGCAATTTTCCAGCCCAGGCGCTTGGCAGCCAGGCCCATGTGGACCTCCAGGAGCTGGCCAATATTCATACGGGAGGGAACGCCCAGAGGATTCAAGACAATATCCAGGGGCGTGCCGTCAGGCATGAAGGGCATGTCTTCTACGGGCAGGATACGGGAAATAACACCCTTGTTTCCGTGCCGGCCAGCCATTTTGTCACCCACGGAAATCTTCCGCTTTTGGGCCACATAGACACGGACCATCTTATTCACGCCATGCTTTAATTCGTCATTATTTTCCCGGGTGAAGGTATGGACATCTACCACAATACCCGACTCACCGTGAGGAACCTTGGTAGAGGTATCCCGGACTTCGCGGATGTTTTTACCGAAAATGGCCCGATAGAGGCGTTCTTCCGGGGTCAACTCCGTTTCGCCCTTGGGAGAAATCTTACCCACAAGGATATCCCCGGCTCGGACTTCAGCCCCGATGCGGACAATACCTTCCTCGTCCAGGTTGGCCAGGGCTTCATCTCCCACATTGGAGATTTCTCGGGTGATTTCTTCAGGACCAAGCTTGGTATCACGGGCTTCGCACTCATACTCACTGATATGAATAGACGTATAAACGTCATCCTGAACCAGGCGTTCAGAGATCAAAACAGCGTCTTCAAAGTTATAGCCTTCCCAGGTCATAAAGCCGATGAGGGCGTTGCGACCCAGCGCCAGCTCACCATTATCAGTAGAGGGACCATCTGCGATAATCTCGCCTTGCTCAATCCGCTCCCCTTTCTTGACCAAGGGACGTTGGTTGTCGCAAGTTCCCTGGTTGGACCGCTGGTACTTCTGCAACTCGTACAAGTCCTCTGTGCCGTCATCCCGCGTAATGGTGATGGCATCAGCAGAGACATGGCTCACAATACCCGGATGTTTGGCTACTACACAAACACCTGAGTCTTTAGCAGCCCGATATTCCATCCCGGTTCCGACATAGGGGGCCTCGGTCTGGATAAGAGGAACAGCCTGACGTTGCATGTTAGAACCCATGAGGGCACGGTTGGCGTCGTCGTTGCCTAGGAAAGGAATCAAAGAGGTCGCGACCGAGACTAATTGCTTGGGCGAAACGTCCATGTATTCAATTTCAGAGGGGTCCAGCTCCTTAAATTCATCCCGCCAACGGCAGACCACCTTTTTATTGATAAAGGCGCCCTTTTCATCCAGGGGCTCGTTGGCCTGGGCAATATTGTAGAGGTCCTCTTCATCTGCTGTCATATAACGGACTTCTCGAGTCACAACGCCCTTCTTGTGGTCGTAAATCCGGTAAGGCGTCTCAATAAAGCCATACTTATTAATTCTGGCATAGATGGCCAGGGAATTAATCAAGCCGATATTAGGACCTTCCGGGGTCTCGATGGGGCACATCCGCCCATATTGGGAAGAGTGGACGTCACGCACTTCAAAGTTCGCCCGCTCACGGGAAAGACCACCCGGGCCCAGAGCTGTTAAACGGCGTTTATGGGTAATCTCAGCCAGGGGGTTGGGTTGGTCGAGGAATTGAGACAGCTGGGAAGAACCAAAGAATTGCTTAATAACCGCTGATGCCGGCCGAGAGTTGACAATTTGCTGAGGCGTAGCGCTATCCAAGTCTTGCATGGATTGCATCCGCTCACGGATATTACGCTCCATACGGGAGAAGCCGATGCGGACTTGATTTTGCAGAAGTTCACCGACAGAACGGATCCGGCGGTTACCCAAGTGATCAATATCATCCACGTCGCCCACATTGTATTCCAGACCAATAAAGTAAGAGATAGATGCAATAATGTCATCCATGGTCAGGTGGAAGGGCAGGAGGAGATAGCGAGCTTCTCTGAGCATATTCTTCAAGTTTTTATCCTGGGGGTTAGCCTGGTAGTCTTGAATCAGCTCATCTAAAACCGGTTTATAAGCTAATTCCGTGATATCTAGCTCTTCTGGATCTAAGTCGACCAGGTCTTCTTCCTTAAAGAAACGGCCCAGGTAGGTCATTAAGTCAACCCGATTGTTGCCATTGACTTTCAAGGTCCGGTCGTCCACAAAGCGCTGGTGGCCGATGAAGGTGACAGGATGGATCAAGACAGCGTTAATACCAGCATACTGAATAGCCCGTGCTGTTTCGCGGTCAATGGTCTCCCCTTCACGGCAAAGGAGTTCACCTTGGTCATCTACGACATTTTCCGCGCAGACATGGCCAGGCAGGCGGTTATAGAGGGCCAGTTTTTTATTTACTTTGTAGATCCCCACATGGGCTAGGTCGTAGCGCTTGGGGTCAAAGAGCATGTTTTCAATATAGGTCTTGGCGCCCTCTGCGGTATAGACTTCACCAGGACGCAACTTGCGGAACATTTCCCGCGAGCCCTCTTCCTGGTTGCGGCAGCCATCTTTTTCTGCCGTTTGCATGATACGGACTTCGCCTCCAAACAAGTCGGAGAGCTCTTCATCCGTGGAATAACCCAGGGCTCGAAGTAGGATGGTAATATGGAATTTACGGGTCCGGTCTACCCTAATCCAAACCAGGCCGTTAGCATCTGTCTCATATTCCAGCCAGGCACCCCGGTTAGGGATAAATTGAGAACTGAATAAGGTGACGTCATTTTTATCCTTGCGAGAATCAAAGTAAACACCAGGAGACCGGACGATCTGGCTGATGACCACCCGCTCGGCGCCATTAATAATAAAGGTACCAGTATCGGTCATTATGGGGAAATCCCCAATAAAGATCATCTGTTCCTTCACTTCACCGGTTTTCTTATTGTGTAGACGGACCTTAACCCGCAGAGGCGCGGCATAGTTTTCGTCCCTTTCTTTACTGACTCTGACAGGATTGTTGGGGCGGCTGGGATCAAACTCCGCTTCCATAAAAGAAAGCTCCACATCACCGGAATAGTCTGTGATAGGAGAAACTTCATCAAATACTTCCTGTAAACCCTTGTCCCAGAACCATTGGTAGGAATCTTTTTGTACCGCTACCAAATCGGGAATATCAATGACCTCGTCAATCTTGGCATAGGACATTCTGGTGGCACGTCCATACTGAACCGGTTTTACCATCAATGCTTACCTCTCGACCTAGCCGTTTCGTCAACGGCTTGTGCCGTCCAGCTTGACGGCACTGTTCAATGTGCTATAATCACCCTATAAATTCTGCATTTTAGCAGTTATTCGGAAGTCAAATTTGGACTTCCGCCCAAAAAGCAGGCGGCTTTCTAGGCATAGTGACACAGTAGAGTATTTTATCAAATTTTTTGGGGCATGTCTAGACATGCTTTTTTTATGTCTGAAATCGCTAAAGTGAAAAAAATATTTCCACAGCAAAGGGTTGGGAGCGGAATTTAGTCTTACAGGAAAATCCATTACAAATTAAGTCTTACATTCTACTAAGCCTTTGAACCCACTGGGGGCCTGTCCGTGTGCCTACAAAATTGCAAGTAGTGGGTGGCCAGATGACTATGTTGCTTCGGTTTTCCGGATTCTCCGGCATTATTGCAACTAATGGGTGGCCCCCTGGGCAAATTTGCAAGAAGTGGATGGTAATGAGGGCAAATCTGCAGCTAATGGGTGCTTTGACCGCTGGAACCCACCCATTACTTGCAAATTTGTCTGAATTCCAAGAAATCCGCAGATCGCATCCATAAAATGGTGTAAGAGTAGAAAGAAGCAAAGGTTTGGGAGTTGCATTTAATCTTACAGCAAATTCTACTGGGAATTAAGTCTTATACTCGTTAGGTTTTTGAGGCTTGTTAACTTTTTAGGCCGGGTTCATGAACTGTCAATGGTCTTTGACCGCTTTGCGGCGCCAAAGGCGCCATTGATAGTTCTTGCGACCCGGCCATAGTTTAATCAAGCTTCAAAACCTGTTTTAATCCGTTCTTTATTTAGTGAAAAACAGCTTAAAACAGTGGCCGTGAGAAAGGAAGCCATTATGGCCGCAGATATCAAAGCTTCACCTAACTCTAGAAGAAAGAAAGATTATCTTGGTCGGGGGTAACCTGAAGAAGGAAAAGCGCCAGGCACTTGGCCTGGCGCTTTGAGATTTTTTATTCTGTTGACAGCTTACTTTTGGGCGGAAGTCTCTTCTTCAGGGGCTTCAGTTTCAGCGGCGGAAGTAGGCTCTTCCTCTACAGCTGCACTGGTCTCTTCAGCACCAGGGGCTGTTTCCTTGTCACCGGTCTCTTCAGAAGACTTTTCCTGGACAGACTTGGCCAGGTCTTGGATGCTCTCTTTTACAGATTCCAGGGCATTCTGATCAACTGGTAAGACAAGTTTCATATTGTCTTCCTTAGCCTCAAAGGAATAAGTATCGGCCTGAGCTTCCAGAGCGTCCGCAAACTTTTGGCGGGCCATAGCTAGCTTTGCCTGACTCTTCCAGACACTTTCACCCAAGCTCTTGAAATAAATGATGTGATAACCAGAGTAGCCGCCATTGGCTTTGCCATCGACCCGTACGAGGCCAACATCACCTTCTTGGCGGGCAGGATCTAAGCACCATTCTTCATAAGCTTTAACAAAGAGGCCGGGCTGGGTATTTTCGTAGAGGCCGCCATTGTCCTTAGAACCGGGATCCTGAGAGTATTCCTTGGCTAAGGCAGCAAAGGCATCTTCCGTCTTGTCGCCAGCCTGATAGTCTGCCAGAATTTTTTCTGCGGTCTTTTTCGCTTCTGCCTCAGCCTCTTCACTCTCATCCTTGTCCATGATCAAGATGTGGCGGGAGCTATAGGTATTCATGTCATCACGCTGGCGAGAGACAAAGTAGAGAACGGAGTGGCGGCCATTGTCGCTAATGACCGTGGTATCCCCCTCTTTACGGGCTTCATCAAAGAGCCAGTTAGCAAAAGCAGGGGAAATTTCTGTGTATTTAGCACGGCTGACTAAGGTGGCATCTTCATCTTCTAAGAGCTGACGATCTTCAGCCAGGGTGTAGGCCATAGCCTCGTGACGGAATTTTTCTAAGCTGGTAGAAGCAGCAGCCATGGCTTCAGCTTTTTCCAAAGCTTCAGCATTAAGGCGGGCATTGCGGTCAGCCTCCGTCTCCTCGGCTTCCGTCTCTTTTTCTTGAGTCTCTGCATCTTGGTCTTGAGTCTCTGCCTCGGCTTGATCATCCTTAGCGTCTTCTGCTGGCTGATCCTGCTCCTTATCCACTTTCTCGTCTAGAGAATCATCGCGGTCCGGGCTGGCATTATTAAAACCAAAAGCATGGAAGCTTACATAGTCATACAACTCAGGATGAGCCTCATATTCTGCTGTGTAATCCGCATCCGTGAATTCGTAGGCATTCTGGGTATCTAGCTGGTAGCGGGCAGCTAGGAAGTGACGTTCCAGGATAGGTTGCAGAGATTTGATACTGGCACCGCGGCCAAAGAGCAGGCTGAGCAAATGATTAGGGTTCATTTGCTGCTGAGCTGCACTTCTCTCGATATTCTGCTTAAAACGGTCGAAGGCCTCATGCTCATCGGGACCAACCTCATAACCTGCCGCAAGGGCTTGGTCGTAAACCGCATAGGTTTGACCAGCGCTCTTGCCGAAATTATCAATTAAGATATCTCGCAGGGGGCGGAGGGACTTAGTTTCCGGGTCGAGCTGAGGATTAACCAGCATGGTTTTGCCATCCAGGTTAAAAGCAGAAGTTCTAAACATCTGGTTAAAACTCGTACCCAGGGTATAGTTAATTTCCAAAGGAGTGACTTCGTATTTGCCATTGACGATGGCAGCCACCTTATGAGTTTCCTGGTAGCCAGCATTAATGAGGCCCATATAACCCAGGCCTAAGAGAATGGCTATAACCAGGACAATAATAAGAAACTTGCGGAAGTTAAAGGCTTTGCGGATCTGTTTTTTGCCTCCGTCTGCAGATTTTTGGGCTTGCAGACGTTCTTTGCGCTCTGCCCGTAGCTCATCAGACTTCCAGTTTTCATTCGTATCTTTGTTCATATACTCACCTTTTTTGTCCGGCCTCCAGGCCGTACGTATTTTCTAAACAACTTGTCTATTATAGCAGGTTTTCATTTTCTACCATATCTTCTGCAGGGTCCGCAGCTGGCTCATATTTAATGAGGATTTTCTCAATCCGCTTGTCATCCATGGAGAGCACCTTTAAAAGGTAATCTTCATAGCGAACCTCTGCCTGCTCATCGGCCTCCGGGATCCGGTCCAACAGTCCGATAACTAGGCCGGCCACCGTATCATAATCCTCGCTAGGAAATTCTGTATCCAGGTATTCCGATAAGTCTTCCAGGGTCAAGCTGGAATCCACCAGCCACTCCCCGGGACCTAGAGGCAGAAAGTCCTCCTCCTCATCGTCATACTCATCTTCAATATCACCCACGATCTCTTCTAAGACATCTTCCAGGGTGATCAGGCCTGCTGTGCCACCATACTCATCAATAACGATGGCCATATGGACACTTTCTAGCTGCATTTGGCGGAAGAGCTTGGCGATAGACTGGGTTTCAGGCGTATAGCTGGCTTCTTTCAAAATGAGATCAATACTGAAGGGCTCAGCTTGATGTTTGGCAGCAAAGAGCAATATATCCCGGATATAGACCAAGCCAATGATGTGGTCGATATCTTCGCGGTAAACCGGTATGCGGGTATACTTCTCTTCTTCCACCAGGTCTAAAAGGTCAGGCAAACTAATATTGGCTTCCACAGCCACCATATCCATCCGGTGGGTCATGCAGTCCCCTACCGTCTTGTCGCCGAAGGCAAAAACATTTTCTAGGAATTCCCCCTCTTCGCTCTCAGCGCTGTGCTCCAAGAGGTCCTTGACTTCCTGGTCAGAAATCATGAGGTCGCGGCCATCTGGATCTATTTGTCTTCTTTTCAAAAGACTATCCGAGATCCCGAGAGCAGGCCGGCTCAAGGGGGCTAGAAGACTACTGAAAAAATAGTAATATTTGTAGCCCTTGAGAGAAAAATTCAGGACATCCTGTTTGGCCAGTTCTTGGGGGAAAGACCGGGCAAAGGCCATGATCAGAAAGCTGACGAAGACCAGAGCTAGTCCTATAAACAGAGGGATTAGGCCCATCAATTGCTGAGGCAAGACAGCCTGAAAATAATCCTCTAAAGGGCTGGTTAAGGCCCAGGAGAGCAAGAGCAGGCTGAGAATTTTGATCGCATGAATAGAGCTCAGAAACTGTCTGCGCTGGGTTTTGAGTCCTAGAATGGCCTGTAAACGCTCAGGATTAGCCCCTAGACGGTCTCGCAATTCATCTTCATCTAGGCGGGGAATAACCGCCGCATAGGCAGTGGCAAAAGCATAGAGTCCAGCCAGTAAGAGCACAACAAGAAAAGTTAGTACGAGGCTGGGAGTGGACTGGAGCAGGACCAAGTAATGTCCCCCTCCAGGATCAGGATCTGACATTGAGAAACTTTCCTCCTTACAGAAAAGAAAAATATAGCTAGGGACGAATCCCTAGCTATATTATAGATATTTATGAAAGTCTGGCAATCGCCAGGCTCATCTCCCGCTTTACTGGTCTTCTTTAGCAGCCTGGGCCAGGGCAATCACCTTCTGAGAAACTTCGGTTGGGGCTTGCTCGTAACGGGCAAACTCCATGCTGAAGTAGCCGCGTCCCTGGGTCATAGACCGGAGGTCTGTCGCATACTTCATGAGTTCAGAGGTCGGGGCCTCAGCATCAACAACCTGGTAGCCGGACTCTTCAGGGTCAGCGCCCATGCCGAGGATACGACCGCGACGCTTAGACATATCACCCATAATATCGCCGAGGTAGCTGTCGGGGATATGAATCTTCACAGAGGAGATGGGCTCAAGAATAATTGGATCTGCCTGGGGCAGGCCGTTGCGGTAAGCCAGGCGAGCGGCTTGGATGAAGGACATTTCGTTGGAGTCGACATCATGGTAGGAACCGTCGTCCAGGATAGCCTTTAACTTAACCACTGGATAACCAGCCAGAGGACCTTCCTTGACCGCTTCCTGCAAGCCTTTTTCGACTGCAGGGAAGTAGTTCTTAGGTACGGCGCCACCTACGACCTCTTCGGAGAATTCGAGTTCATCCTCGGTACCGGGCTCAAAGCGGATCCAAACGTCACCATATTGGCCATGGCCGCCTGTTTGCTTCTTGTGTTTACCCTGGACACGGACTTTCTTGCGAATAGTTTCACGATAAGGTACACGCGCATCAGACAGCACAGCCTCTGTGCCAAATTTGTTTTTCAATTTGTTGCAAAGGGTCATGAGCTGGATTTCGCCCTGGCCGGACAAGACCAGCTGGGAGGTTTCTGCATCGTTGGCAATGGTAAAGGAGATATCTTCATCCGACAGGCGGTTCATGCCCTGCATGACCTTGTCCTCCTCACCAGATTTGACAGAAGTAATAGCCATAGACAGGCAAGGCACCGGCATGGTCACAGGCTTGACGGTGACGGCCTGGTCTTTCAAGGAGAGGGTTTCATTGGTTTTACTGCTTGTAAGTTTAGTTAAGGCACCCACATCACCGGCATAGAGCTTGTCTACTTCAAACTGCTTTTTACCCCGCATGACATAGAGACCATTGATCCGCTCTTCGCTATCTTGTAGCAGGTTATAGGCATTCTCAGAAGCGTCAAACTCGCCGGAGAAGACCCGGATGAGAGAAATCCGGCCCACGAAGGGGTCCATGATGGTCTTGAAGATAAAGGCTGCCAGAGGGCCCTTGCTGTCGCAGGGTAACTCAATCACTTCGCCACCAGCCTTGCTGGCTTCCACAGGAGACCGCCGGGTAGGACGGGGGAAATAACGGACAACAGTATCCATGAAGAAGGTGACTCCCATGTCATTGATAGCAGAACCACCAAAGACCGGAATTAAGGTTTTCTCAGAAATAGCGTGTACGATACCTTTTTCAATTTCCTCAGGGCTGAAGGGCTCGTCGTCAAAAAACTTGGTCATAAGCTCTTCATCAGTTTCTGCGATTTGCTCCATCAGGGCATTGTAGTAACGGCTGCAGGACTCTTCAAATTCAGCGGGAATGGTAATTTCACTCGCTTCAGCCCGGTCTCCCAGCTTATAAGCCTTGTGCTGGAGGACATCCACAAAACCCGTCATTTGCTCATTTTCAACGATAGGAATAGATAAAGGAATCACCTTGCTACCAAAGGCTTCTTGATAAGCTTCAACAGCCTTTGTAAAGCTAGAGTTAGGCTCGTCCACCCGGTTAATAAACATGGCGACGGGCATATTGCTCTTATCTGCTTGGCGCATGGCTTTATCCGCACCAACTGCCGCTTCTGTATCACGAGCCGATGCCACGATGAGGGCAACGTCACCAGCAAACATAGCCAGATTTTGCTCACCTACAAAGTCAAAATCGCCAGGCGCATCAATGAGATTGATTTTGCAATTCTTCCATTCACAGGCGGCATAGCTGGTGTTAATTGAGGAACCGCGGGCAATCTCTTCTTCAGTAAAGTCCGATACGGTATTGCCGTCGGTGACCTTGCCCATACGGTCCAAGGCTTTACTGTTGTAGAGCATAGCCTCTATGAGGCTGGTTTTACCGGCGCCGGAATGGCCAACCAAGCTAATGTTGCGAATGTTGTCTGCGGTGTAAACTTTCATCTGGGATCCCCCTCTTGTGATATGTATAGTGCAGGCAACCAGGATAAGACCTGGGCCTTAGGCAACTGTTCCTTATTATAAGGCCGGCTATTCTTTGTGTAAAGTTGAAAGTTTATCTTGTTTCTTTAAGGAGAAATTGGGCAGATTTTCTAAGCCATAAAAAAGGTGGCAGGGAGATCATCACCTGCCACCAGACTTGCTTTGCAAGATAAGATTTAAACAATCTAAGCTTTATTGGGGATTGGCTTCATCTGCGGTTTTGCCTTTAACCACAAGGGTCAGGCTATCCGGATTGCCCGAGAGTAGGACATGTTCCGCAGGGGGATCAAAAGAAACCGTGTAGCCATTGACCCCATCAAAGACCGGCTGTTGCGGGATGGCCGGTGAATCGTTGATGAAGTAGTACATGACGATAGCAGATAGCTCAATCACGTCATCTAGAACGGGGTCTTCATTGTTGCCCCGGTTAAAACTGGCAGGGTCAAAGTCGAAAGTATAAGAGTCCAACTGACCATACTCGTTAAAGTGGTAGGTCAGAACCGCACTGTACTGGTAAGCCACCTTGTTGTAGGACAGGGTTTCTGCGCTGGCGCCGCCTTCCTGCATACCTTCTACACCCATGACTTGCCAGCGGCTGGAACCCCATTTGAGCCCGTAGTCCGCAACATTCATGGTATTGCGCAGATCAAGATTATCATGACGTTCCATTTCCGCTGCCCAATCGGTAGGGGGCATGTTGGCGGCTGCCGCATCTAAACCTTGGCTGTCCACCTGGGCAAAAAACTGGTCTAGGGCTTCCTTAAAGGGCTGGATCTCCGCCTTTGTAGTATCATAAATTGCCGGCAGGTTGGTCGCATTCTTGTCCTCAATTTGCATGAGCATATGGCGGACTCTATTCGCACAGAGGTCAAGCTTGTTGTAGACTTCCTTAAACGCTTCAGGACTTTGGGCGGGGTCTACTGCTTCAATTTGAGCTGCAATTTCTAGCAGATTATTGCGGGTTTTAACATAATCCCCGTATTCTTCTACATCTTTGGCCGTCTTCATGATGTCATCCACGTAGCTGGACATTTTCTGACCAAAAGTTTCTAGCCCCTTATCCAAGTTAGTCAATTTTTCCTTGGCATAGGCCAGGTACTGGTGGTCAGCCTCGGTCAGGCCCTTATTGTCTCGCGAAAGCTCAACACCTGCAGCAGCAGGAGCCATGGTCGGGACTTCCAGGCTCTTGCTGGAAGCACTCAAACCTAACTTATCACATCCTGTAAGGAGCAGAGACATGCTGACTAACAAGACCAGGGCTGAACTGAAGCCACGTAGTTTTCTATTCATTGTTTATCCTCCAATATGGTCACGGACCAAGCAATTTTGCTAATATCCTTTATTATAGTACATATGAGGGCAATAGGGCGGGGACTCGTCCCCTTGCCTGAACATAGGATAAAGTATTAGCCCATAAAATAAAAGAGAAAGCCTTTAAATTTTTACGTGAAAGACCAGAAAGAATACAGACAAAGGGCACAAAGCGTGACACTGACCGCTCCCCTCCCCTGGGCAGGAATCGAACTTCCTAACCGCCTTCAACTAGCTCCCATGGCAGGGCCGGGCGGCTTAGCTTTTCGGCGAATTTGTGAAGACTGGGGGGCAGGTCTGACCATTACAGAATTAGTCTCCGCCCGAGCGATTGTCTATGACCCTTACTTTGACCACAATGCCCGCTACTTGGACATTTCTTCCCTGCAGGCTCCGGCTGCCATCCAGCTTTTCGCCTTTGATCCAGATGATCTACGGCAAGCCATTCCCCGTCTCTTGCAGCACCCTCTTTATAGTCAAACGGCTTTCATCGACCTCAACATGGGCTGCCCCGTCAAGAAAGTTGTCCAAACAGGGGCCGGGTCTGCCCTTATGCGGACCCCTGACCTGGCTGCCCGCCTGGTAGAGGCCGCCGTGGAGGCAGCTCGTCCCTTTGGCAAGCAAATCACAGTTAAATTCCGGTCGGGCTGGGACCAGGACCATATCAACGCCCCAAGCTTCGCTAAGCTTTTGCAAGAGGCCGGAGCTTCAGCCCTGGCCCTCCACGGTCGTACCCGCGAACAAATGTACACCGGGCAGGCAGACTGGGAAATCATAGGAGAGACTGCTGCCCAGGTCCAGATACCCCTGGCAGCCAATGGAGATATCCAGACCTGGCAAGACTGCCAGGTCCTCCTTAAGACTTATAAGGCAGATGCCTGCATGATTGGCCGCGCGGCCTTGGGCAGGCCTTGGCTCTTTGCAGAAATCCTGGCCCAAGACCAAGGGATAGCTTTCCAGGCACCGGAAGGGCAAGAATGGGCAGACCATATCCTACACCATTACCAGTTGTCCGCCCAAAGTCTGGGACCAGAAATGGCCATGCGGGAATTTCGCACCAGCTTAAGCTATTACTTCAAGGGCCTGCGGGAGGCGGCCCGCTTTCGCCGGGCTTTGTCGGACTTAAGGACTCTGCAAGACCTGGAAATTCTAGTCGCCGAAGTAGTCCAGGCCAATACCCTCGACTAAGAGGCTAAACGTCCTCCTGCATATGGCTAGCTATCGCTTGAGCGAGAGCTTGGGCAGACTCCAGGTCAGCCTGCTTGGGCGAAGACTTAATAGTAAACTCCTCCTCTATCCGGCTGAGATTTTTGCCCTTAGAGAGTATCTCTTCCGCAATTTTGAGTCCGCGGCCACCCCAGGACATGTTGCCGACTAAGCTATAGGCATGATTATCCCAATTGAGCATCATGAGCTCACGCAAGAGAGCATCCATCTGCGGATACAGTTCAGTATTATAGTTATTACAGATAAAGACGGCATGCGAGAAGCGGAAGAGGTCGGCAATAATATAGGACGGATTGGTCTTAGAAACATCATAGACTCGGATGCAACCCGCCTCTTGATCTGCCAAATAGGCCGCCAAGCTGTCTGCTAAGTCCGCGGAATGGTTATACATGGAGCCGTAAACAATCACCGTTCCCTTGTCTTCGGCAACATAGCGAGACCAGCGGTCATATTTATCCAACATGAGGCTCAGGTCTTCCGGCTTGCGAAGGACTAAGCCATGGACAGGACAAATACGTTTGATCTCCAATTCTCTGGCCTTTTGCAGAGCGGTCTGGACAGCGGCCCCCTGACGGCCCACGATATTGCAATAATAGCGGCGGCTTTCATCCAGCCAATCCTGCTCATAAGCACATTGATCCGCATAGATATAGCCAGCCGGCGCGCCAAAGGAGCCAAAGGCGTCAGCAGAAAAGAGCGTTCCCGTCGTCTCTTCATAGGAGAAAAAGACTTCTGGCCAGTGGACATTAGCTGCTTTAACAAAGGAGAACTGGTGCTTGCCCGTAGTGAGCTTGGTCGATTCATCTATTAAGACTAGACGGTCCTCTGAGTAATCAATTTGGGGATGGAATTGCTGGAGCAACTTGTAGCCCAAGGCAGAGACATAAAGCTGGCACTTGGGATATTTGGCCATTAAATCCACAATCGTAGCGCAATGGTCGGGCTCAGCGTGATGGCAAACAAGTATGTCCAAGTCTCGGGCCTGGAGGAGCCCCTCTAGGGCAGCCATGAAGCCCTCGGCAACGGCTTGGTCAATAGAGTCTAAGAGCAAGGTTTTCTCATCGTCTAAAAAATAGGAATTATAAGACACTCCGCCCGGAAGGGTGAACAGGTTCTCAAATTTCTCCAAACGGCGGTCTATACCACAAAGCATATATAGGTATTGATCTAGTTTACGGGGGATCATCAAAAATACCTCTCTTTGATAATAAATGCTGGAGAAGGAGGCAGAGGCCATGCGGTCAGCACACCCACCATCACAGCATTTGGAGTATAACAAAAATAGCCCCCAGCTGGGGGCTATTTACAGGTTTAAGAGATAGGTTACTTATTCGATAATGTCAGAAACAGTACCGGAACCTACGGTCTTACCACCCTCACGGATAGCGAACTTCAGACCCTTTTCAATGGCGATAGGGGTAATGAGCTCTACGTTGATGGTGACGTGGTCACCAGGCATGCACATTTCGATGCCTTCGGGCAGGTGGGCAACACCGGTAACGTCAGTTGTACGGAAGTAGAACTGAGGACGATAGCCAGTGAAGAAGGGGCTGTGCCGGCCACCCTCATCCGTGGTCAGAACGTAGATCTGAGCAGAAAACTTGGTATGGGGGTGTACAGAGCCGGGCTTAGCAATGACTTGGCCGCGCTCGATATCGGTACGGTTAACACCACGGAGGAGCAGACCAACGTTATCACCAGCTTCGCCTTCTTCCATCAGCTTATGGAACATTTCGATACCGGTAACAACGGTCTTAAGGGGTTCATCCTGGAGGCCTACAACTTCAACAGGCTCGTTCATGTGGATAGTACCACGCTCTACACGACCGGTAGCAACAGTACCACGGCCGGAAATGGTGAATACGTCTTCGATGGGGAGCAGGAAGGGCTGATCCACAGGACGGGTAGGAGTGGGGATAAAGCTGTCAACAGCATCCATCAGATCGTTGATGGGCTTGTAAACGTCAGCGCTAGCATCCGTTTCGTCAGACTCCAGGGCCTGCAGGGCGGAACCTACGATGATCGGGGTATCATCGCCGGGGAAGTCATATTCGTTGAGGAGTTCACGAACTTCCATCTCAGTCAGTTCGATCAGCTCGGGGTCGGATTGGTCAGCCTTGTTCAGGAAGACGACGATGGCAGGAACACCAACCTGACGGGCGAGCAGGATATGCTCACGAGTCTGAGGCATGGGGCCGTCTGCAGCAGATACTACGAGGATAGCACCGTCCATCTGAGCAGCACCGGTAATCATGTTTTTGATATAGTCGGCGTGTCCAGGGCAGTCTACGTGGGCGTAGTGACGTTTATCTGTCTCGTACTCAACGTGAGAAGAGTTGATGGTGATACCACGTTCTCTCTCTTCCGGAGCCTTATCGATGTTGGCGTAGTCCATGAAGCTTGCTTCACCCTTGAGGGAGAGGACTTTAGTAATTGCAGCAGTAAGAGTGGTCTTACCGTGGTCAACGTGACCGATGGTACCTACGTTTACGTGGGGTTTGTTTCTTTCAAATTTGGCTTTGCCCATTGAGAACTTCCTCCTTATGTACAGTTATAACTGAAATCTTAATTGGCAATATCCTGTCACTTTATCTATTTTACACATCTAGAGATTTTTAGCAATTATCTCCGCGTTTACTGCCGCGTAACAGGTTGCGGCAAGTCTGTGCTGTTATTGGGTAATTTCTTCGAGTTTGCTCTTAGGAACAGGTTCGAAGTGGTCTGTCTGCATGACGAAGGTGCCGCGACCCTGGGTGCTGGACCGCAGGCTGGTCGCATAACCGAACATCTCAGATAGAGGTACAAAGGCGTGAATGTTCATGGCATTGGATCTAGCCTCCGTGCCGGTGATTTGACCCCGACGGGAGCTGATATCGCCCATAACGTCACCTAAGTATTCCTCAGGGACCACAACATCAACCTTCATGACAGGTTCTAGGAGCACGGGGGAACCGAGTTTCATGGCTTCCTTAAAGCCCATAGAACCCGCAATCTTGAAGGCCATTTCAGAGGAGTCTACCTCGTGGTAGGAACCATCCACCAAACTGACCCTGACGTCTACGACAGGATAGCCAGCAATGGTCCCGGATTTCATGGCTTCTTCGATACCTGCTTGCACCGCAGGGATGTATTCCTTGGGAATAATACCACCCACGATTTTGTCTACAAACTCAAAGCCTGCGCCAGACTCCAGGGGTTCTACTTCCAAGACGCAGTCACCGTACTGGCCATGGCCGCCAGATTGGCGAACAAAACGGCCTTGGGCACGTGCGGGCTTGGTAATAGTTTCCTTGAAGGCAACGCGGGGTTTACCTACATTGGCTTCTACCCGGAATTCCCGGAAGAGGCGGTCCACAATAACTTCCAAGTGGAGCTCACCCATACCGGAGATGAGGGTTTGGCCAGTTTCTGAATCCGTATAGGTACGGAAGGTAGGATCTTCTTCTGCCAGCTTGAGCAGGGCAACGGTCATCTTTTCCTGAGAGGCCTTGGACTTAGGTTCGATAGCGACAGAGATAACTGGCTCGGGGAATTCCATAGATTCCAAAATAATGGGGTGGTCTTCCACACACAAGCTATCACCTGTGCCGGTATCTTTAAGTCCAACAGCCGCCACGATATCACCGGCATACACTTTATCCGTGTCTTCTCGGTGATTAGCGTGCATCATGAGCAGACGGCCAATCCGCTCCCGCTTGCCTTTGCTGCTGTTGTAAACATAGGAACCTGCCTCCAGAGTTCCGGAATAAACCCGGAAGAAGCATAACTTACCCACATAGGGGTCTGTCATGATCTTGAAAGCCAAGGCAGAAAAGGGTTCTTCATCAGAAGCATGGCGCTTCTCTTCCTCTTCTGTATTCGGGTTAATACCCTTGATGGCTTCAATATCCAGAGGTGAAGGCATGTAGTCTACAACGGCATCTAAGAGCATTTGCACGCCCTTATTGCGGTAGGAAGACCCACAGGTAACGGGAACAATTTCGTTGGTAACCGTGGCTTTGCGCAAGGCTTTACGTAGCTCTTGCTCCGTAATTTCCTCTTCAGCCAGGTACTTATTAGAAAGTTCCTCGTCGGTCTCGCAGATGGCTTCGACTAAGTCCTCGTGCCATTTTTGTGCAAGATCCCGTAGATCCTCAGGAATCTCTTCTACGACAAAGGTTTTGCCCTGGTCGTCTGCCTCGTAGAGTTCTGCCTTCATGGTCATCAGGTCAATGATGCCCCGGAAATCATCCTCTTTGCCGATAGGCAGTTGGATGGGGACAGCATTAGCGCCTAAGCGCTCCTTCATCATGTCCACAACATTGAAGAAGTTGGCACCCAGGACGTCCATCTTGTTGACATAGGCCATGCGGGGAACCTTATAGGTATCCGCCTGACGCCAAACTGTTTCAGTTTGGGGCTCTACGCCGCTCTTGGCATCCAGAACAGTAACCGCACCATCGAGTACCCGCAGAGAACGTTCAACTTCTACCGTGAAGTCTACGTGTCCCGGCGTGTCAATGATGTTAATGCGGCAATGTCTCCACTGGGCTGTCGTCGCGGCAGATTGAATGGTAATCCCCCGCTCCTGTTCCTGCTCCATGAAGTCCATGGTAGCAGCGCCCTCATGGGTCTCACCCAGACGGTGGATCTTGCCTGTGTAGTAGAGGATCCGCTCTGTCGTGGTGGTTTTACCAGCATCAATGTGGGCCATGATACCAATATTTCTCGTATCTTTAATTGAGAATTGTCTGGCCATGTGGCTCAAACTCCTTTCTCCGGCAGTAAACCGGACTACCAGCGATAATGGGCAAAGGCACGGTTGGCCTCAGCTGCTCTGTGCATTTCTTCTTTACGTCTGTAAGCTGCGCCCTGACCATTGACCGCATCCATGATCTCCGCCGCCAGGCGTTCTCTCATGGTACGTTCGCTCCGATCACGCGCGGCTGTAACGATCCAGCGCAGAGCTAAGGTTTGCCGTCTTTCGGGGCGGACTTCGATGGGGACTTGGTAGTTAGAACCACCAACCCGGCGTGCCTTAACCTCGAGTACGGGCATGACATTTTCTAGTGCTTTGTTGAAAGCCTCAATACCTTCTTCACCTGTTTTATCTTTGATCAGGTCGAAGGAAGAATATACAATTCTTTGGGCGAGGCCCTTCTTACCATCCAGCATGACTGTATTGATCAGCTTGGCGACCTTGAGGTCTTGGTAAACAGGGTCAGGTAAGATTTCTCTTTTAGGGACATGACCTTTTCTAGGCATCTTGCTTCCCTCCTTTCATGATTATGCGGATTAAACCGAAATCATAGGTACTCACGTGTTATTACGTGTGTGCCAATCATCATGTAGCCCTTTGACTTCTATACGTAAAAAGAGGGCAGATGATTGTAAGAACACGTCAACACAACTGCCGAAGAACTACTTCGCAGACTTGGGTCGTTTGGTACCGTATTTGGACCGGCCTTGGGCACGGTTGTTGACTCCGGCAGCATCCAGGGTTCCCCGTACGACGTGGTAACGTACGCCAGGGAGGTCTCTAACCCTACCACCACGCACTAAGACGACGCTGTGTTCCTGGAGGTTGTGACCAATACCAGGGATATAAGCAGAGACTTCTTGTTGGTTGGTAAGGCGGACACGAGCCACTTTACGCAGGGCAGAGTTAGGCTTTTTCGGGGTACTTGTTTTGACCACGGTGCAAACTCCACGCTTTTGTGGGGACGTGTAGTGAGAATACTTATTTTTGATTGTATTCATCCCTACGCCCAGGGCTGGCGCCTTAGACTTTTCCTTTTTGCTCTGACGACCTTGTTTAACCAGTTGGTTGAATGTAGGCATCTGACATCTCCTTTCATAAAGTTTTTGTCCATAAAAAAGCCCTTGACGGGCTTTGACGACTCATTCTAACAAAATTAACCTGGTCTTGTAAACGTAATATGCCCTAGCAAGTGCATGAAAAACTGGGGGAATTGAGACTCTTATTCTCTTTTTTCCCCGAAATATTCTGAAGACCTAAATAGAGTGCGCCTTCAGCGGTATGACTAAGGAGCGAAAAAGTTATCTTCCACAAAGCGATAGGCATAGCGCGCCAAACCGTTGTAGGCACAAGTAAAGAGGGTGAGATCCCAGTCATCTTTGAAAACCATATCTTCCACGTCTGTGGCTTGGAGGTATTCTTGTTCCTGGAAGCGATAAGTAAAGATATTGCCAGCACAATCAATAAAGCGGGCCGTATCCCCTTCTTCCAATTCCGTCAGGCCTCCAAATTGGAAGGGATAGTCATGGGAGAAAAAAACCGCATCTTTACGGTAAATAGATCCATGATAATAGCAAGGGAAATGCTTTAATTTGTCATAGTCCCAAGTGGATAAGATAGGCAGAACCAGGCCGGTCCGAGGAACTTCTAAGACGCCTATGATTTCCTCTCCCTCCACTTGGGCCACGGGCATGGGCCAGTCAGGGGCGGGACGTTGGCCTTGAGGGGCACCGCTTGTTTTTTCCATAGCTTCTTGAATTTTTGGGGGCAGGTCATGAAGGGCGCTCGTGATGGCCTCTTCTGCCTGGTGGGCCTGCCAGACATTGTAGAGGCTGAGGCCAGCAGCTGCCAAGAAAAAGGCAAAGCCCAAGACGAAAAACCAGAAGCCCGGTTGCCGGCGGCTTTTCCTGGGATGGAAGCCTAGGCTAGGCGGTGTAGCGGGATCAGCGTAATTTGGGTTGCTATCGGATTTCTGGCTTTCTGACATAAAAATCTTTCTATGGCCAGGCTGGGCCACTCGCTTTAAGAGCTGGTTACTTCAGCGGACCCATGTCCCGGAGGGGCCAGATTCTGTAGATGAGTCGGCCTACAATCTGCTCATCTGCGATGCAGCCTACGGCTTCTTTACGGGAGTCTACCGAAGTCGACCGGTGGTCGCCCATGACAAAGATACGGCCTTCGGGGACTTGGAAAGGCAAGGAGATATCACAGTCACCAAGGGCCTTATCTTGGACATAGGGTTCGTCGAGTTCTTTCTGGTTGACTTTCACATTGCCATCCTGATCAATATCAATCCAGTCACCGGGGTTGCCGATGACCCGCTTGATCAGGACTTTGTTGTTGTAATAAAAGGCTATGATGTCGCCGACATGGTATTGCCCATTATGGAGAGAGATGAGGACTTCCCCATCTTCTAGGGTAGGGTTCATGGAGTTGCCGTAGACCTGGAGGACGGGAAGCCAAAGTGTTGCGACGAGGACGGCGATAGCAGCGACTACGACTAGGCTGAAGAAGGTGCTGCGGAGCGCTTTCCGGTAACGGTCTTGGAAGCGCTCACGGCGGAGTTCTTCTTGCAGGGCTTGCTTGCGCTCATGGAGGGGCATTTGGTTCAGGTCCTGCAAGAGTTTGGAGGACTCCAAATCCGATTTGCGGTGGCGGGCTTGGCGTTTTGCCGTCATTGCGGCCAGTTCTTGGCGGATGGCTTCTTCGGCCAGGACGGCTTCACCTGCAGACCGCACGGCTTCCTGTTCCTGGCGTTTATCCCGGAAGGCTTGTGGCCCCTGGCTACGTCTCTTGTACCGGCCAGCCATTAAGTTTGCCTCCAGTCTCCTGCACGTGCAGGGCTGCCACATCCATGAGGGTCAGATTCGGACGTTTGGCGGGGCTGGTTAAAAGCATTAGCACCAGGGTTGGGCCGTGGGTCGGACATGGGGGTCGGTAGGGGTTGGTGGCTGGAGCCAGCTGGTGAAGAGCCGGACTTTGCAGGCAAAGAACCGGGCCCGGTTGGTGGAGACCCGGCTTTGGCAGCAAAGGGCGGCCGAGCCTGGTCCGGCCTGTGTGGACCAGAAGCGGGGGCCCGGTTTGTAGCTGGGGAGTCGAAGCCCTGAGCAGGAGTAAAGGCCCGATTAGAGCCGAATTCCCGCCCCTGGCTGGGCCCCGACTGTGGGGACCGTCGGCGGGGATCAGCTGACCCCTGACCCGGGCCAGCCGGTACGGGGCGGTTGGGGGGGACTGGCCCCTGGCTAGTTTCTAGTCGCAGGCGGTCTAGCTGGAATTGGAGTTGCTCAACTTTATCCAGGAGGCGTTCATTTTCTTCGACCTGGGCGATTAACATTTCCAGGAGGTCAATCCGCTTGAGTTTTTTAAGACTACGGTAAGCCATGATTCTTTACAGTCAAGACCTCTCTTTAGGTATTTCACTGGCTTTACAGGTGCCGGCCCTAGGCCCAAGGCCATCGGCCGGGCTGGGCCAGTGAGGCACCAGGCTGAATGGCTAGGGCTACAGGCTATAGTTGGGCGGCTCTGCGGCGGCGGTGCCTGAGGCCCCAGAGGGCTATGGCGGTGATGGTCAGGCCAGCCAGTAGGTAGGGCAGGGTGCCTATACCACCGGTTTCGGGCAGGACTTCCACCATAACATAGATGTTGCTGACGAGGGCCCAGGCATCGTCATTGTCTGCAGCGGTTCCAGAGTTGCTAATTTCGGGTAGCTTGACGCCTGCGTCTGCGTAGTAGGTTGACCGCTGGAGGTAGATGGGAGCGGTGCTGAACTTATAGCCGTCGGGGGCACGGAGTTCGCGAAGGACGTATTCGTTGGCGACTAGGCCCTCAAAGCGGCCTGTGGTCGGCAATTGGCCTTTCAGGGCCTGGCTGGTGGTCTGGATACTTGCCCAACCGGGGTAATCGCCGGTGAGTTTTTTGCCTTCTGGTGCGAAGGGCTGATTTATGCCGATGGTATTGCCGTCGGATACTGCCTTCAGGTAATAAGTTTTATTATTCTGGTCGGTCCAGGTCCGCCTTAAAGGGTTGGCAAAGACGTATTTGCTCTGGAGGTTCTGGACTTCCAGGGGGGTCATGGCTTCACTTTCCAAGGGAGAGTAAAGCCCAAAGATGGCCCCTTTCAGGATTGGGTCTTGAGGGTTAGCCGAAGGCTTGTCATCGCCTGTCCCTTCTGGCTGGCGGATGGTTTTGAGCAGGTTAATATTCCAGGGCTTGCCCAGGTTGGTCGCAGTGACGGTCAGGGTGGACAAGTCCTTGTCCTGCATGGCCTGATTGGGGGTCCAGGTATAGAAGGGGTAATTGCCCTTGGTCGTGGTGATGTATTGCCGGTCCAGGCGGCCCCCCTTGTTGTCGGTGAAGGTTTGGTCCTGGGGCTCTGTGGCCGTATCCTCATAGATTTTCCCATCGGCCTTGATGACATAGGGCCTCCCCGTCACCGGGTTCATGAGTTCCATGATGTGATAGGTCCTGTCTCTCCGGATGGTTATCCCTGTGGTTCTTCTTGGGTCTTCAGGGTCTTTTGTCGGAATCATGGGCACCGTGGCCGAAGTCTGTCCGACGGCAAGGGGGACCTGAAAGAGCTGGTAGGTATCTCCTGATTGCCAGAAAGTCCCGCCCGGTTGGCCATAGTCCAGGCTATTGCCGAGCAGGCTTTGGAGTTCTGCCAGGGTCTTGCCGGTCAGCTGGGTAAGGTCGAGGGTCCCCTGCTTGAGGGCCATCTGAAGGTGGGCAAGGGCGGATGCACTCCCATTCGATCCGTGTGTATAATCACTAGAGGCATCCAAGACCAGGAAGAGGTAGGTAATCTGTTTCCCTTGGCTGCCATTGGGGGCAGTGGGTTCGGCAGGGTCAACCGGGAAGGCATTATTCCCGCAGAGGCGTTGCTTTTGCAGGGAGGGGATGTGTTCTCCGGGCACCTTGACCCCTACGGGTTCAGGCTCAGAGCTCAGGTACTCACCGGCCGGTAAGGATTGGATATGGTAGCTATAGCCGAAGCTGTTCCAGGCCGTCAAGTCGTCTTGGCCGGGCTGGAAGTCAGCAGGCAGTTGGGCAAAATAATTTATCTCAATCACCGCAAAGGCGGAAATCTTTGCGTCTTCAGAAGTCGACAGGGTTCTCAGGCGGAAGGCCCGGCTCGTAGGACGTTGGTCCGTGTACCACCTATAGGAGGCGGTATTCTGGAAGTCCTGCTTGTCGAATTCTTTTTCATCACTGTATTCGATGATGAAATCTTTGCCGGCGGTAAGCGTACGCGGGCTACCTACAGTGGCCCCGTTTTCGTCGTAGTCCTGGACAGTCACCGTCATGCGGTGGTCCGTTTGCTTAGCAAAGTCAATTTGGCATTGGCTGTTACGGGGGGCCGTCTGGTCCCAGGTCTTGTTGTCTCCGGGCTCAGGTAGGTTGTCGATGATGATGAGGTCATCGATTTTCCCTTCATTCCCCTTCTTGGCACTGAGGTTCTTTAGCCTGAGGGTGTAGCGGAGCAAGGACTGCCTATCCGACAAGGTCATCACAGTAGGTTCGGTAGGGTCGGTGCTGGCCCGCTTGTAGGACAAGGGGTTGCCAGTCGCCGTATTGGGTTCACCGTCCACTTTCACGGCCTCGTTTTTGCTGGCGTTCCATTCAGTAACGGACTTGTTGGACATGGTCCCCTTATCACCAAAGATAGGGGCAACAGCACCGTCAAGGACGGAAGGCTGGCCCCCATCCTCATAGCGTCCGGCTATAGCCGCCGGCGCAATGGGAACAGTGGGGGTTAGGCGGGCTGTATTCCAATACAATTTGGGTTGTACCTTGGCCTCACTATGGTTGGAGGTCTTTACCAGGAATTTCGGGTACTGGGGGACAAGGGGTTTAGTTTCGTAACCCCTATAGTCCTTGAAGCCTAGGCCATAGCCAAAGTAACCCTTCTCAGGGGTGAGAGTTAGCTTTTGGTTGCCCTGGCTATCCCTTTCCAGGCGGATGGTGAAGTCCGGGGTAACTGGGTCCGTTTTGTTCCCGAAGGTGACCTCGTTGACGCCATTCAAGTTGAGGGTCTTCGTTACAGTGCCCTGGTCATAACCACCGTAGAAGTCCACTTTGACGGCAGTCGCATTATAGTGTGGCATCACCTCAATGCCCCTGAGAGGGGGCCGCTTCAAGGTCACGGAAACCTCACCTTCCGGCTTCTCTTTGAAACTAAAGATATAGCAGAGGTCTTCCGTCCAGCCGCTAGTCGGGTTGATATCTTTACTCCGATCCAGGCCCTGGGGGTAGAAACGAATTTCATCGAAGCCGTAGGGCTTTTCCATGGTTTCCGTAAAGCTCCAGTCTTGGACGACACCGCTTTCCACGGGCAGGTCTACCGACCAGGTCAACTGTTCTTGAGGGTTGTAGTAGCCATCGGCATCCAGAATTGATGCATCTCCCTCGGGCAGGTTGGTCGTTTGGCCGGACCTTAGGGCACCTGTGTAGGTTTTCTTGATACCGATTTGGGTGGGATCCCGCCGGACAGTGACCTCCGAACTCAGAATATAGTTATTATTCGTATCCCTGGTCAGGGCGTGGCTGCCGGGATTGATGGGCTGGCCAGGATTGTTAAAGTTGGCCTCAATCTTCACATCCCCCTCGGCCGGCAGGTCGGGTTCCATGTCCGGGTAAACCTGGGTGTAAGCCATAGAGGCCTTGTTCGTACTAATATCGCTTGTTTTCGCATAGGCATCTACGGTAACTCGGTAGGAGAAGGAGAGGGCAGATTGGGGGGGCAGGTACCAGCCTTTACTATCCTGAAACCTAATAGCCTTATCAATGTACTGGTAGCTCGTGTATTTCCCACCAAAAAGATCCTTAAACCGGAAAACCGGTTGATTGAGGTCGGTACTCGTTTGCTCAACGGTAAACTCCTTGATGTCGTCAGAGCTTTTAGGAGACTCAGTATAATCACCGTCATAGCCCACATTATACTTATAGAGGTAGGGTTCGGCCTGGTAGGTCACCCCACTCACCACACTATCATTACTGTTTTTAATCCTGTCGTATGTTAGGGGATCCCTAGTAAAATAGCCCTCATACCCTTCGTTGCCTGCCTTCTCAAAGAAGAGGGCACGGACAAAACCGGAAAACTTGAAGCCTGCCGGTAGGCTATCGTGGATGTCGCTCAAGTAAAGCTTATCCCCACTGGGGTTGGTTAGAGAGATGGTGTAAACCAGGATACTGGTCTTATCCCCCCATTCCCTGTCTTTGTCACCCAGGGGCTGGTCGGCATAGTAGGGGCTATTCCAATACCTATAGGGGTCGGTGTCCTCAGGATCCAGGACCTCTGAACCGTTATAGAAGTGGATAATATTCGAATAGATGAGGCTCTTGTCCAGCTGGCAGAGCTGGGTGCCGGCCAGGGAATGGTGGACAGACCTCTCCCCTTCATAAACATGGAAGAAGTTATCAATCCCTGTCCGCCCATAAGCCTCCTGGTACTTTTTCCAGGTTGCATCGTCTCCGGGGTAGGTTAATTCCAGGTAAATATAGGCAGACCCGGTTTGATTAAACGTGACAAGGTCACCGGAAGCAGTCCAGCGGAGTTGCTGGTGGGCGCCATCTGGCTTATCAGGAGAAATCGTAAATTTATTAATGTCGGGACTGAAATTGACGGCATCCTTCGGCATGGCTGCTGTCCCCTCAAAACGGACATTAGTCAATCCCCAGGAAAAGCCGGCCGGGGTTTCCGGCAGGCGGTCAAAGATGTCATCTTTGGTCAAGCTCACCCCAGAGGTCCCCCAGAGTTCGAGCCGGTAAAGGACCTTTTGGCCCTTCACCAGGCGGGTAAAGTCTGTGAGTTCATCCTTGGCGGGGGTAGAGGGATCCCACCAATTTGTTGACGGAGGATGCTTCTTCAGGACAATCTTCTTGTCATAGTTATAGAGAGGGGATACTTGAACGGAATCGTAGAGCCGGTGGCTGGCATGGTCATTCATCCAGGTTTCATTAATATAGTTGCTGGACCCGTGCCCTCCAGCAGGGTCGACATAGGTAAAGACCCGGATTGTCTTGTCAAAGCCCTGCCCCTGGTTCAGAACCGTTTCCCGGTCAAAGTGCCACTTAATCAGCCAAGTCGACTTGCCCTCCTCTGTGAGCTGGGTGACTTCACCTAAAATCTTCTCTCCAGCCATTGTTCGGAAATAGTAGTTTCCCGGTTCGGTAATGAGGCCATAGTTTTGGTTGTCTTCTGCGTTCTGAACAATTTTACTGAAAGACTTGTCGAGGTTATCAGCCTCGAGGACCAGGAGGCTAACAAAATCTTGCTTGACATGGTCGGTAATGGTCAAGACTTCTGGGGCCCCTTGGCCCTGGAACTGGGCAATAACGAAAAAGCTGCCCAGGCCGGAGGTTTTAACACCTTGTTCCACCCCCTTAAAGAGGGCCGCTTCACGCTTGGCGTTGTCGTGCTTGGCCTCGCTGTTATCTACCGTGTAGTCTGTGCTAGTCGAAGTGAAGTCGCCCTTTCCGGCATTGGAGACCCGCTGTTGTTGGTCCGGATAGTAATTTTTCCGGTCTGCCTCCAGGAGCATGAAGGTGTCCTTAACCGTGGTTGGGACGGTGTAAATATGTTCTTGGCCCCCTTCGATGGGATAATTTTGGCCATTGACCTGGTAGGACCAATGGATCTCATACTGAGACCAGTGGGTCACTATGTAAGACAAGTTATTGGAAAGGGCAAAGCTCCCAACCGTGTGCCTGTCCTTGAAGGAAGCCAAGGGGAAGCTGGCCCGAGCAAGCTCGTTACCGGCACTGGAAGTGGCCACAACTGTTACCTGGTCGCCCTCACAGGTCAGGGTGAGGGTGGCCTCCACTTGTTTGAGATCGGGGTCTGTGGTGGCAAGCCCATCGTAGGGGGTATCATCACCGCCGTGGTACTGGGCATCCTTGTCGAGCATGCCTTGTCCAGTGGCATTGTACACCTGCCCCTGGGGGGTAGCGACCAGCTTGGCGTGTTGGATGGTCACGGTGGGCCGGGCTTGGTCCTTAAAGGCAGGCTGGGAGTTAAAGAGTTGGTAGAGGTCATCCTGGGAGAGATAGAGGTTGGGGTCGAGCTCATCCCGGAGGGTCTTCAAGTTTTTGTAGACAAACGTGCTGTCGTTTTTAACTGAAATGAACCAGCCGGCCTTTTCACCGAAGAAGACGGGTGCCCGGTTGGGGTCCTTGGTCTTTTTAAGGGTCAGGTGGGCAGCCTTGGCTTTGAGTAGGGCTTCGGCACTGGCTTGGGAGGTTTGGGTCGTCCCATCCATTCGATTTAGGGTGTAGAAGGCCTCGTTGCTAATCTTCTGCTCCGGCCCTCCTTCCTGGGGTTCTGCGTCGGCCTTAAACCGGACCAGGCTCTCCCCTAATTGGTAATTAAGAGGGGCTGTGCTGTGCCAGATAGGCAGGCGGTCGGGAGACCGGTCTTCCTTGTACCAGGCCTTGGAGCTAAGGACCAGCTTGCCGGCTTCAATCTTAGCATCGTAGGCGTAGTGGACTTCAGGAGTCTGTTCTTCCATGAAGGCCACCAGGTAGCGCTGGCCCTCCAAGCGGGTGGTGATAAGGGTGCCGGGCATATTAAGCTTGGCCGGCAGGCCCTGTATGTCCGCAGGGATAGAGGCCTCAGAGGCGACCGAAAGGTATTCGACCCCTTCTAGGCTCGAAGCCCTAAACTCCAAGTCACCCGGCAGGGTGAGGGTATCCACGACCAGGTCTGGCTTCTCCTCTGTGTGCAGGTAATACAGCTCACCATACTCATCGAAGAAGTCCCGGTCACCGGTCACCACGTCATGGATGGAGAAGCTTAAGCCGTTGACATAGTACTTCGTATCTGCGTTTTTGCTAAAACTGGGGTTCCGGAGGGGCTTTTTATAGACTTGCTGGTCCCGGGGCTCAATCACATGGGGGATATTGATATAGTCCTTGCCTTGTGGGGGCTGGGCCTGGGCATAATCGGGAATCCCATTGGGGTCTTGGACCTCGTCTACCCAGATGGTGGTGTTACCGCCTAAGGACCCATTCGTATAGCTAATGTAGGCATTGGCTAATCCGGTGGAGCCGACAGGCAGGTCCTTGATGTCGTAGTAGTAGAGCATGCCTGGACCTGAAGGATTTTGAACTGACTTGGGCACAAAGTTTAGGTCGGTGTTGCCGCCGGTACCCGGAACCGTCAAGACACCGGGCACGGTATAGTTGCCCTTTGTTTCATCGGCTTGGTCGGCCTTTAGGTAGATTCTGAAATTCTTGAACGCAAATTCAGCCCCCTGGGTTGAGAAGGCAAACTTCAGCTTAGCCAGGTAGCCTGTGGGGTAGTTATAGGACCGGGCATTGGGTACATTCTGGCCAACGAAAGCATCCACAGCGATGCGGATAAAGCCGGAATGCTGAGGATCTTGGGGATTGGCATAGAAGTAGTAGGGCTGGGGCGGGTTCTGGGCCAGGGTGTTCAGGGCCGGGTCCAGGCTGGGTGGATTAGGGACAATAGGGGCACCGAGGGGGGCGGCAGCAGGTGCCTGCTGGGCCAGGGCCTCTTGGCGGCTGGCTTCGGCAGCAGGAAAGGCACTCAAGACCACTGAATCCGCCGCACTGTCCAGGCCCTGGGCCCGTAGGCTTGCCGTATAGCGGTCTTTGACCTCCAGGCGGGCATCATAGTTGACTTCAAAACCGTAAAGGGTATCCCGCAAGGCGGAAGAAAGGGTATTCAACTTATCTTCGCTCACGGGGGTGTCCGTATAACCATCCATAACTCGGAGGTCCGGGCTCAGGTACATCTTCAAGGCATAGGGCAAGAGTTCGCTGGTGTCCGCAGCCTTTTGGCGGAGGGCCTGGAGGAGGGACTCCGGGAACTTGCTCGTATCAATGCGTTCGCCCAGGGCGTTTTGCACCTCACCTTGGGCATCGATGGAGTACTGGTCTAGGACCCTCCTAAACCAGGATTCTTGCAAGCTGGTCAGTTCTTCCTCACTGAAGGAGTTGAGGGAAATAACTTCCCCATCCCGGGTCCGGATGAGGCCATCATCACCTTGCTCATAAAGGCTTAAGTCGTGGCTTCCCGGTTCTTTCTGGGGGTCTTTTACAGGGGCAGGGCTGGCCTGAGATTCGCCCGAAGGCTCGTTGCCGGCGGTTTCGTTCCCGGAGGCCTCACTGCCGGTGTTTTCGCCAGCAGTGGTCTCGCTGCCGGTTGTCTCGCTATTGGTTGTCTCGCTGTTGGTGAACTCACCGCTGACCTGGCCGGTCAGGGGGAGGCTGTCTGGCAGGCCCTGCTGGTTTCCGCTCGGGGACTGGCCGGTTTGTCCGGATCCGGCCCCTTCTGGGCTTTCGACTAGGTTAGCATCGGGGTTTTCGGACCCGGCATCGGGGGCTGGGGTCTCATTCCCGCCCTCAGGGTTCAACTGGCCTGCAGGGTCCTGGCCTTCATTCAGGTTGAGGCCGGGCAAACCAACGGTGTTTTCAAGGGTAATTGCAGGGAGAATGAGGGCATAGGTAGTAACGAAAACGGTCACAATCGCTAAAGCCGCAAAGATATTCCTCACTCGCCGGCGGAATCTGGCCTTGCGTACATAACTTTGCACTTGATTCCAAAAATTCCTATTCATGCGTCAAAACCTCCTAGATTAGTGTTGATGCCTACGGCGTAAGAGGCCGATGCAGAAAGAGAGCAAACCACCTGCGATAAAGAGGTAGACCGGCCACCAGAGGACTGCCGTCAGGGGCAGTGATTCTTCGGGCGTGGGGCTGATGGGCTTGCTTTCTTGGGGTGGTGGAATAGGCGTAGTCTCTGTGGGAGGGACCGGAGGCTCCTGGGGTTTTTTCCGGTTATGGAGGACCAGCTTTCCCTCCTCTGTCGTCAGGGTCAGGTCATAGCCGGCAGGGACTTTGGCCTCGCTAACAACATAGCGGAAGCCTGCGGGCAGGTTTTTGAAGGTAAATTGCCAGTGGTTGGCCGCAGAAAGTGTGGCCTCCGCATAGGCACGTCCATCCTGGTAGAGGACAAGGTCAACCTGGTCGGGATACTTAGCCTGAATTCCTTGTCGGGCCTGGTCACTCATTGCTTCCATGCTGTTAAGGACCTGGCCGTCTTCTGCCTCCCAGAGCTTGATGACTGTCAATTCCAGGTCACCGGGCTTGGTCTTCTCCTCCAACTTCACCTCAATCGTGCGTGCGTAGAGAAGGGTATGGCCATCCTGGGGGTCTAGGCCGGGCAGGGCCACCAGCATCACTTTAGGCAGGTACTGGGTCTTGTCGGCCTCGTAGGGCTCCACCACGACCAGGTAAAGGCCGGGCACCAGGGTCTTGCCCTGGACAGGAAAATGAAGGCGGGACTCGCCGCCAGAAGCAAGGGTACTGGAGGCCTTTTGGTCTTCCGAGACCCGGTTTTTAGTGATCCACTCCAAAAGGGTCTCCGCCTGGTCCTGGACCCGCTTGGCATATCGGGCCTGGGCATCTGCCGGATCTCCAAAGTGACCTGGATGGTCTAGGAGGTCTTTAAAGGTGGTCAGGCTAGCGAAGGAGGCTACAGGGGTAAAGGCCCCGGTCTCCGGCACGAAGTCGGCAACCCGGTAGAGCTTACCCAGGGTGCCCTCGGGGGCCTTGCGTAAATTGACTTGCAAGGACAGAGGCTGGCTGGGAGCCGGGCTACCAGCGAGGACTGTCCGGACCGGAAGGGCCAAGAAACTGACTACCAGGACAAGCAGGCACAGGCAAGAGACAGTCCACAGGCTTCTGCCCTCTCGGCCTTGCTTGTGCCTGACCCGGCCCAGGATGGGCCGGGGGTTTTTACGCTTGCCAATCTGTTTCATGCTTTCTGTCCTTTGCTTCTCTTCGGGAGAGGGGCTGGATAAGCTCCTCTTTCCCTGCTAAGACTTTTCCTGTCTTGTCTATCTGCTATCTATGGAACAATCGGGTTATGGTCTTCCAGATTGTTCGGAATAAAGAGCCTGTCTCCGCTTTGGGTGGTATCCGGGGCTCAAGGTCGGTCTGATTTAGGTGGAGGTTCGCCTGCTGCGACAGGCGGTATTGGTCCTGCAGGGCGTGTAAGCGGTCCCAGGCCTGCTGACTGGGGCGTTCTTCAATGCGCTTCATGGCATCTTGCACACGCATTTCCGCTTCAGAAACATGCGGCTTCCGGGTCACTACAAGGAGGACAAGGAGAAGGCCGATGAGGATCGGTATCGCGACAAAGAGGGCTACGTAGGTGGTTGGCAGCATTCTGGCATCTGCCGAAACCCGAATATTAGTAGCTTTTGCGTTGTCTACGCGATGACCTCGCACCAAAAGGCGGTGCGTATTAATGCCGTAAGGCGTACAGGTCTGTAAAGTACAGTGGTCCTGTCCAGGCTCTATAGCTAAACCTTCTAATTCATTGGGCAGGACGATGAGGATGCGGTCCACTTCATAGGTAAGTGTTTCATCCAGGGTATGGAGGATAAAGGTATCCCCCTTGACCAACTGGTCAATATCCGTAAAGAGCCGGGCCGAGGGTAAACCCCGGTGGGCCGAAAGGACACAGTGGGTAGATGGCCCGCCAATCGGAAGACTAGTACCTGGCAGATGGCCTACGGCTGTTTGCAAAATAAGGTCATCTGTTCCGTGGTAAAGCGGGAGCTGGACTCGGATTTTGGGAATTTCCACATAACCCAGGGGGCCACTCTCACCCGTGGTCAAAAGCTTCATGTAGCGCGCTTCTTCCTCCGGGGTCAACCGCAGGCGAAGAGGCTTACGGCTTAGATCTGTATTGTAGTCTTTGGCTGCCTGGATGAGTTTGTCATATTCATCATCCGCTATATTTGCCACTGCCTGGGCATAGGAGGCAACTGCTTGCGATTGATATATGGAATTCCAGTAATTAGCAGCGGAGGGATAGATAATAAGAGCTAAACCCGCAAAAAGGGCCAGATACAGGAACAAGTTGACATAGCGCCCCCTTTTATCCTGGTCTTGCTCTGCCCCAGCAGCCTGGGCATTTGCATGGCCCTCCTGTCCAGGTTTGGATGAATGCCCTACTTTGTTCTGCTTCCGCCACATCTCAAACTGCAATACCATAGACTCATTGAATAAGACCCTCGCGTAATGTGGAAACTCACCCGCTCCGGAAAATGCGGAGCGGGTGAGTTGAGTTTCATTTAGCCGCGGCTAGCTAGTACGCGTTTTTTGCTTACTAAAACAACCAGGGCAATCAGGGCCAGTAGGCTACCTAAGATATAGAAGAGCGTTGTACCAATACCACCTGTCTCTGGAAGCAGAGTATTAGATGTGTTCTTAACGGTTAATTCGTTGATTGGACCAACTCCTCCTTCCGTTGGGAATTCCTTATAATCGGTTCCATCTGCAGTTTTATATTCATATTTCCATGTGCAGTTTTGTTGACCGGTGCCAGTTTTAGCATCATCACCAGGTGTGCAGGTAATGCGGATTTTCATGTCTCCAACAGCATTGTAACCTGCAGGAGCTTTCGTTTCCTTTAAGGTGTATTCTCCTGCGCCAAGACCCGTAAAGACAAGCTTGCCATCGGGACCCGTGGTCAGGGTAACCTTGTGGTTTGCGCTACCATCTTGCACGAATTTTTCGAAACTATAGAGCTTGTATTGATCGGTTGTGCTGTCGTATTTATCCTCATTGCCAGCCTTGGGAGCTTCCTTCGTATAGGTATCATCAATCAGCTTGTAGAAGGGACCAGCATCTGATTCGGTATAACCAGCAGGAACATTGCCGCCAATTTTGATATATTCTTCACCGGTGACAAGAACCGTATTAACTCTGTCGCCAGATAATTCAAAGGTCGCGCCGGCCAGTTTAGCACCAGTTTCATCTGTTTTATGAAGAACAAATTCGGTCACAAAGGATTTGGTGTGTTTTTCAGGAGTCTTGCCGCTGGGGTTATCAGGATTATCCTCGTCGCCACCCTCATTAGGATCACGCTTAAACCAAACATGGGCCTTGTTTTCGTTACCCGCCGTTCCAATTTCGGCATCCTTGGTAACTTCGGCATTGTAAGTGACTACGATATCCTTACCGGCCTTATCCTTATAGTTGTTATAGAAATCTTTGAAATAAACATTAATGGTGCTTTCTGCTGTGCCGTTACCATTGGTATATTCAACATCATAGTCAGTACCCTTTGTGAGTTGATTACCGTCTACGGTAACAACAATATCCTCTTTGTACTTTAAGCCTTTAGCCAGGGTATCTTTAAAGCCAAAGTAATATTGGGTATAGCCCGTCATGTCGGGAACTTTTGAGGTCAGTTCGTATTTGATCACATCACCGATGGAGTGATTATCGTAAACGAGTTTGTCGTTGGCGCTAGAAGGATCATTCTCCTTGGTAGCAGCATCGCCTGGAGGAGTATTATCAATCTTTTTATCGAAAGGAATATGCTTGGCCTTTAAGTCAACTTTCCCATCAGGTTTAGCGTTGGTTAAAGCTATGAGGGCCTTAGTATCGCCTTCGGCGATATCATCATTCGCCGTTTTATCTACTACCATGTAGTAGCCGAGTTCGATACCGGTAAGTGTGGCCTTGTCACCATTTGTGTCAACGGTGAGCGGTTTCTTGGGGAGTAGATCGTCATTATTGGCTTTGACAACAGCTTGAGCAAACTGTTGCAACTCATCCGCTGATCTTTGCGCGGCCGGAGGTGCAGGGCTCAGCCATTCACGAATAGATTTGAGCGTTGCTTCTTTGCTAGTTGTGTCAACGGTTAAACCAGTAACACCCGTAATAGCCTTAGCGACTGTCCACTGATCATCGGACATGGCATAAACGGCAGACTGGCCGTCGGGAGCATAGGTAGCACTAAAGAGCTGCCAGGCCTCAAGGTTACGGCCTTTAAGAGTGGCCGCAGGATCAGCCGTCGATTTGTTAACAGTAATGCTACCGGCACCAGCCGGAATGTCAGCCGCGAAGACCGGAAGCGAAGTGATGAGAAGCATCGCAACCATCAGGATGGCGACGAGACTCTTGCGTAAAGAATTCATGGAAACCTCCTCTTATTCGGGCCTTTTCCGCGGCCCAGCGAATTCTTTGTGGAAGATCGGGATGTCTTCCCGGCCTGATCCAAACCTGCAAAGCTAGGCTAAAAGCCTTAAAGCGTATGCCTATTTGTAAAGTTCGGATCAGGGTAGGAAGCAAGATATCTCCTAGGAGATCAGCTTACCCTTTTCTTCCTACTCGTTTTCATCAAATAAATCGTCGGTATATACCTGGAACAATTTATTTAATAGAGACAATATAGAATGTAGAGATTATGCATTCAAGGTATTCTTTGCTTTTTTGCTTACAGTTCTATTACAAAAAAAAAAATACAAGGTTACACTTTTTATTCGTTGGCTAATTTCTACAAATAATTTCCATAAAAAAAACACCAGAATGACCTTGTTGGCCATTTTGGTGTTTGTTCGGTTGCTTACTATATGGCACTGAAGGAGCCAGTTTGTCTGATTTAGGCGCTCGCGGAAGGCTGCTGGAATTGCAGGTCATATAGCTCTTTGTAGAGGCCGCCTTGGGCATAGAGGTCCGCATGCGTTCCTCTCTCCACAATGCCTTGGTCGGTGAGGACCAGAATTTCATCTGCATTCCGGATGGTGGACAGGCGGTGGGCAATGACAAAGGTGGTTCGGTCTGTAGACAGCTGGTCCAAGGCCTGCTGGACTAAGAATTCGGATTGATTGTCCAGGGCGGAGGTCGCCTCGTCTAAGACCAAAATGGGGGGATTCTTTAGGAAGACCCGGGCAATAGAGATGCGCTGCTTCTGCCCGCCTGAGAAGCGTACGCCTTGTTCCCCGCACTGGGTATCATAGCCTTCCGGCAGGGACATGATAAAGTCGTGGATATTAGCCTGCTTGGCGGCAGCGATAATTTCCTCCATGCTGGCCCCAGGCCTGCCGTAGGCAATGTTATCTCGAACAGACATGTTGAAGATATAGACGTCTTGCTGGACGACCGCCACATTGTCCCGCAAAGATTTGAGGGTATAGTCTCGGACGTCTACGCCATCAATGGTAATAGCGCCCTGGCTCACATTGTAATAGCGGGGAATTAAGGAGCAGAAAGTGGTCTTGCCCCCACCGGAGGGACCCACCAAGGCAATGGTCTTGAGGGCGGGAATCTCTAAATTAATATTTTCTAAAACATGCTCTTCTGCATCATCGTAGGCAAAGCTCACATTATCAAAGACAATATTGCCCTGTAAGCGGCCTGCTTCAATAGCATGGGGGCGGTCTTGGACTTCCGGTTCCGTGTCAATGATTTCACAGAAGCGCTCAAAGCCCGTCATCCCCTTTTGGAATTGTTCCGTAAAGTTAATTAAGGTCCGAATGGGGTCGAGGAAGAGGTTGATGTAGAGAACATAGATCACGATATCCGAGGCCAGCATCTTTCCTCTAGCAACTGCTATACCCCCGGCTAGGATGACGGCAATGTACATGAGACCTTGTAAAAATCCGTTGATGGAGTGGTATCGGCCCATGACTAGGTAGTTTTGCGTTTTGGAGTCTAGAAAATTCTGGTTGTTTTTGTCGAAACGCTCTAGTTCCAGGTCTTCATTGTTATAGGAGGCCACAGTCCGGATACCCGACAGGGAATCCTGGGCCACAGAGTTAATCCCCGCCACTGTTTTCCGGTTCTCCATAAAGGTCTTCCGCATCTGCTTGTTCATCTGCCAGGAAAAGAGGAACATAAAGACAGTTACCCCAATAAGGATCAGGGTTACTTGCCAGTTAACTGTAAAGAGGAAAATAAAGGCACCCAAAAGCTTGACCAAGGAAATCAGGATATTCTCAGGGCCATGGTGGGCCAGCTCCGTAATATCAAAGAGGTCTGCCAGGATCCGCGAGCTCATGGCCCCAGTGGAATGCTTGTCGTAATACGAAAAAGACAGCTTTTCCATGTGGGAAAAAATCTCCCGCCGCATATCGTATTCCATGCGGGCCCCCATAATATGCCCCATGGAGGTCACGTAATATTGGCAGATTGCCTGGATGAAATAGAGGCCAAGTAAGATGAGAGAAATCAAAGTGACTGCTTGTAGGATGGCCGCAGGGCTAGCCGCAGCCACAAAGACCTCATTCAGTAGATAGCGAATAATAATGGGAAAGGCAATGCCGCACAGGGAGATAATCACTGCACAGAACATGTCCAGCCAGAAGATCTTTTTATATGGTTTATAATAGGAAGCAAAGCGTTTAATACGTTGCATAAATCCCTCCTCTATATTTTTGGAACTATTTTAGTATAGAGAAACTGGGCCAAGCTGGCAAAAGATGAGTTGAATTTCAAAGATGGCCGTAACAAATGCAAAAGTGAATACCCAGCAGGCAGACCGCCCCTTCTTTCGTCTATCAGATCTTGTTGTTGTGGCGCTCATTCTGGCCATAGCCTGTAGCCTTTTTCTAGCCAAACTGGCCAAGAATCGGGCGAGATCTGACCAAGGACTTTGGGCCGAAATTTACCAGGCCAATCAATTGGTCGCTAGAGTGCCCCTAGATGGACTGGCATTAGGAACCTACCATTTAGGGGACTTACCCCAGGAAGGCTCTGTCCAGGCCCCAGCAGGAATAGATCAGATTCCATATGGTCTTGACCATTACCTATTCAGCGCAGATGGCCAGGGCGGCCTGAAAATTAGCCAAGCCCCTTGCCCTGACCGGCTCTGCCAAAGAGGCGGTTACCTCCACCGAGTGGGCGACCTCAGTATTTGTGTACCCGGCCAGGTCTTGGTCAAAATCGTGGCGCCCAGTAGCCCTGTCCAGGGAGAAGGCCTGGATATGGTCATCGGCCAGGGGCAAAATACCGAAGAGACCACTAGCCCTTAAGTCAGGACAGTCAAGAGCAGATGAAAGTGAATCCAAAAGAAGATAAGAACTTGCAAAAGAGCTTGGAAGCCCAGAGGAAGCAAACCCGCAGGTTGGCCTATACCGGTCTTTTGTTTGCCCTGACCCTCACTTTCTCCTACTTGGAGAGCTTCCTCCCTCCCCTCGGGCCCTTTCCCCTCAAATATGGTCTGGCTAACACCCCTATTATCCTGGCAATCTTGGACTCTGGCCTTCCCCTGGCCTTGGTCTTGACCCTACTCAAGTCAGCTTTTGCCTTAGCCACCCGGGGAGCCATGGCGGCCCTTTTGAGCCTGGCCGGGGGCCTCGCCGCCGCCCTCATCATGTGGCTGGCAGACAGGACCAGCATAGGCAAAATTTCTCTCTATCTCCTATCGGCCGTGGGCGCTCTGAGTCACAACACTGGCCAGCTCGGCGTCCTCCTCGTCCTATATGGAGAGAATATGCAGGTCTTTTTACTTGGTCTCTTTCCCTTACTCCTCATTCTCGCCTTGGCCTCAGCTTGGATTACAGCGATCCTGACGCATTTAATCCTTAAAAATATCCCAACTGATTTCGAAAGCTCAAAAAAATAGCCTCCGCTCTGAGTCCAGAGGGAGGCTGGTCCAAATAAGTCTAATAGAGGGCTTATTGCAGCTTTAGCGCGTGGCAACCCCGGTATCCCGGGCAGCCTGGGCGACTGCCTTGGCAACAGCTTTAGCAACTTCAGGGTTGAAGGCTTCAGGCGTAATGGTCTTTTGCGCTAAGTCTTCTTCCGTAACCATATCGGCGATCGCATGAGCAGCAGCCAACTTCATCTCCATATTGATTTCGGAAGCGCCCACATCAAAGGCACCGCGGAATACGCCAGGGAAGGCATTGACATTGTTAATTTGGTTGGGGTGGTCAGACCGGCCGGTAGCGACAATGGCAGCCCCGCCGGCATAGGCATCTTCCGGTTCAATTTCCGGAGTGGGGTTAGCGCAAGCCATGACAATAGAATCTTTATTCATGGTTTTGACCATCTCTGTAGTCATAACGTGAGGTGCAGAAACCCCGATAAAGATATCGGCTCCCACAAGAGCATCAGCCAGGCTGCCAGACCGCTTGCTGGGGTTGCCTCGCTTGGCGATAGCTTCCTTATACTTGTTCATGCCTTCAGGCCGGCCTTCATAGCAGATGCCTCGGCTGTCTACCAAAAGGAGGTCCTGGCAACCCGCATTGAGGATAAGCTCGGAAATCGCAATACCAGCGGCACCTGCCCCATTCATGACGACTTTAGTATTCTTAATATCACGGCCCGTAATTTTGAGGGCATTAATAATGCCTGCATAGGTCACAATGGCTGTGCCGTGCTGGTCATCGTGGAAAACGGGGATATCGAGTTTTTCTTTAAGAGCCTCTTCAATTTCAAAGCAGCGTGGGGCGGCTATATCTTCTAGGTTAATACCCCCGAAGGATCCTGCAATATTGACGGCTGTCCGAATAATCTCGTCTGTATCTTGACTAGATACGCAGAGGGGGAAGGCATCAACATCACCAAAAGCCTTAAAGAGGGCGCATTTGCCTTCCATAACAGGCATGGCAGCCTGGGGACCAATATTGCCCAGGCCCAGGACGGCAGACCCGTCCGTCAAGACCAAGCACAAGTTCCAGCGCCGGGTAAGGTTAAAAGATTCAGCGGGATCTTTAGCAATCACTAAGCAAGGTTCAGCAACCCCTGGTGTATAGGCCAGAGACAAGTCTTCTTTGTTCTTGACCGGAACCCGCGGTTGAATCTCAATCTTACCCCGCCATTCGCGGTGGGCAGCCAAGGACAGCTTGGCATAGTCTTTCTTTTCACTCATGATGAGTCCTCCTATATTTTCGAGAGCCCTGCTCCCGTGTTTTCCCAATAATTTCTACTGCTTGTTTTCTTGGTCTTTAACCAGGTAGCGGTCCATCCACTCAGTGATAGCCTGCAGGCGGAGCTTACGGGCCTGGGGCTTACCGGACCGGGACAACTCGTGGGTTTCCTCATGGAAAACATACATTTCCGAAGGGATATCCCGATCCTTCAGGGCCGTAAAGAGCTGGTAGCCCTGTTCCAGAGGGCAGCGGTAGTCTTTTGCCGAATGAATGATAAGCGTAGGCGTTTTGCAAGCGTTAATGTAGCGCAGGGGAGAAAATTCCCAAAGCTTGAGGAAGCCCGCCTGGTCAAAGGTCAGGGTGGCATTTTGGTCGGTGGCGAAGTAATAGCCGATATCTGACGTCCCATAAAAGGAGGTCCAGTTGCTGATAGACCGCTGGGTAGCGGCTGCGGCAAAACGGTCTGTGTGACCAATAATCCAGTTGGTCATGAAGCCCCCATAGGAACCACCTGTTACCCCAAGGCGTTTGCGGTCAATCTCCGGTATAGAGCCGAGGCAGGTATCCAGGAAGGACATGATATCTGCGTAGTCGATGGAGCCGTATTTACCCCGGATATCCGCGAAGGCATCTCCTCGACCACCCGAGCCCCGGGGGTTACAGTAGACAACAAAGTAGCCCCGCTGGGCCCAGACCTGCATCTCATGGAAGAAGACAGACCCATAGGCAGTACGAGGTCCACCATGGACATCTAGGATGGCAGGGTAGCTACCCCCTTTTACAAAATCGCGCGGGTAAATGACCCAACCATCAATATCTTCGGCCTGGCCTGCGGGCAGGGGGACCGGACGCAGAAGTTCGTATTCCTTAAAGAGAGGGCTATTCCACTCACTGATCCGCTTACTCGCCAAGCCTGAAGGACCCTGGCTGATAGAAAATAGTTCAGCTGGCAGATAGTCCTGCATGGCCGTACAGAGGAAGCCAGACCCCCAAGGCGCTAGGCCCAGGATGGCTCCGTCGGCATCCCATATTTTACTAGGCTCCTGACCAGGCTGAACCGCATAGAGGGCATCATGGTCCCGGTCGGTCGCTACAAAATAATAGATACCATTTTTAACAAAAGAGCCCGGCCTACCTCCGAAATCAACATCAGTGTTAAGGCAAGAATAAAATTCATAGGACTTTTCAGAAATTGCTTCTAACTGGCCGCTTTCCGGCTGGACCCGATAAATGCGAGGCGATTCGTTAATCCCATATTCCTGCATGTCACAGGCCAAGACAAAGAGGGCCGTCTCGTCAGCCAGGGGGGCTTCCCAGGCAAAAGAAAAGTCCATCTCCTCCCCAGCACAAAGCTGGACGGGCGATTTGAGGGGAATCGCTTCTCCTGCCTCTAGGTCCACCTGGGGCAGGTCAAATTGGTAAAGGCTGTTGGCCAGCTGCGCCTTGTCCTTAAAAGGGCGGGCACCAAAATAGAGGCGGGCCTTATCTTCACTCACCGTATAGAAGTCTACATCTAAATCGCCGCTTGAAATACGCTCCAGCTGGCCGCTGGGGGCATGGTAGATAAAGAGGCCCGTCCGGTCCCCTTCCGTGTAATCCTTGCCATTAAAGTAAAAAGGGATTTCCGTTAGATGGGTGGCAAAGCTAGCTTTTTCTTTAGCTTTTTTAAGGTCCTTGCGTTGGTCTTCCGGCAAAATATAGGAATTGGGCAGATCACGATTAAAGCCAGCCTCAAGGAGATAATAGCCATGGCCTAGGCTCTCTATAGCGTTGACATTAAGGGCAAGATGAAAAGCTGGGCTGGCTTCCCCCCCTTGCAGGGGTAAACGGTAGCAGGCTGTAAAAGCCAAGTCTTCTTTGGCCTGGGCTTCTTCTTGCTTGCTACGATTGCAAATAAAAAGAATATGGTCATCATCTTCCCAGCAAAAATCCCTCACTTTATCATCAAAAGTGAACTGACCGAGCTTGCTACCATCATAGATCCACAAGTTGGATTTATATTGATTATCTTTAAAATCCAAACGAGAAAGCACCAGGCCCACTTGTGTTTCTGCCGGATTGGCCGCAATCTTACCGGGCATGGTCAGTTTGTCTAAAAATTCGTAGTCAATTGTCTTCATACCGTCTTTCCTCTTGTGTTTGAAAAGTAGCTATTGGGCCGCCTTCGCCAGCTCAGCCAGGACAAAGTCAGCCACAGGCAGTTCTCCTATGGTAGGCTGGGCATCGGGATCGAATACATTCACCGTAATTTTAAAGAAGTTGATAAAGAGTTTATCCTTCTGCAAAGTTGCAACTTCTGTCGTGCCTGGATAAAAGATGACCTCCATTTGCTCATAGGGCAAGTTGGTAGGCAGTTCTGCCAGTCGGGCATCCAAGTTCATGGTTTTGACCGGCTCCAACATCATCTCGGTGACTCCAAGATCTTCCATCATCCACATATTGTTATTCCAGAAGCGCTTCTCTTTTTTACTTGCGTCGGAAAGCAGCTCTCGGTTGGAGATAGCCGACAAGACACGACGGAAGGCGTTCGGATCAAAGTCTTGGTCGTAAGCGGCAGCCATTTCAGGGCTTTCCGCGAGATTGATGTAAAATTCATCTGCTAATTTTTCTTTGTCTTTGAGGCTGGCCCAAATAAAGAGCATCGACTCCAGGGCCTTCATATTAATGACAACTTGTTTAAGCATCTTTATGCTCCTCCTCGTTTAGAAGTTTCATACCGTCCCCTGCGCCGAGGCGGCTAGCCCCAGCATCTAGCAGGGCCTGGGCAAATTCTGGAGTGCGGATCCCGCCTGCCGCTTTGACACCCAAGCGGTCGCCGACGCATGCCCGCATTAATTTTACATCTTCTATCGTCGCTCCGCCTGCAGAAAAGCCCGTAGATGTTTTCACAAAAGCGGCGCCTGCCTTTTCTGCTACTTGACAGGCTCGGACTTTTTCCGCGTCCGTCAGGAGGCAACATTCAATAATCACCTTCACCAGAGCCGGTTTAGCCGCATCAACCACGGCCCGGATATCGGCTTCGACTCGGTCCCAGAGCCCTTGCTTGGCCGCTCCAAGATTGATCACCATATCGATTTCTTGGGCTCCATCAGCGACGGCCTGTTTGGCTTCAAAGGCCTTGGCAGCGCTAGACATTGCCCCTAAGGGAAAGCCCACTACGGAACAGGCTTTGACGGGTGAGCCCGCAAGCTCATTGACAATAAAAGGAATATTTACTGAATTTACGCAAACGGAAGCAAAGCCTTTTTCCCTGGCTTCACGGCAATAACGCGCAAGCACTTCTTCCGTGGCATCTGCCTTCAGCATAGAGTGATCAATATATGGGGCAAGAGACATACTTCCTCCTTGCGGCCTTTCAGCTACCTTCTAAAGGTAACACAAGACCTGGCCGCTGACCATAGCTGGACGCAAGCTCTAGCTCCGAAGTGTGTTATGCTTAGCTGGCTTTAAGCCGGGCCAGGCCCTGCCCATAAGACAGGACCGGTAAACCGAACTTGGCCTTAATTGTCGCTAAGGTGACCTAGGGCTCGGCAAACTATAAAGCCTTAAAGGAGTTATTCTTGAAAGAAGCAAAATTCTGCTTTAAGGGGCACAGCTTAAAGCAAGGCGACAAAACGCAATTATGTGCTATTTTGAACGTTACCCCTGACTCATTTTCAGATGGCGGCAAGTGGTTTGGACAAGACAAGGCTCTGACACATGCAAGAGAACTGATTACCCAGGGTGCCGATATGATTGATATTGGTGGAGAATCCACACGGCCAGGCTCTACCCTCTTGTCCGCAAAAGAAGAGATGGGCCGGATTTTACCCATTATTAGGGGGATCAGAGAATTTTCGGATATCCCTATCTCGGTAGATACTTGGAAGGCAGAAGTGGCAGAGGCAGCCTTGGAGGCAGGGGCGGATATCATCAACGACATCACTGGCCTCATGGGCGACGCCCAAATGGCCCCCCTGCTTGCTAAAAGTCAGGCAGGCCTGGTCCTCATGTTCAATCCCGCCATCGCCCGGCCCGACCATGAATCCGCAAAAAATTTCCCCCACTTTGGTTATGGCGACAATCCCTTTAGCCCAGAAGAGCTTGCCAATATGGCAGAAGCCCCCATTTTAGAGGTCTGCCAGGCTTATTTTGCGAAAGCCCTGAACCGCGCCCTCACCGCTGGCATGAGGCCAGACCAGATCTGCCTGGATCCCGGCATTGGCTTTGCCCTCACCAAGCGCGAAAACCTCCAGCTCATCCAGGTCATGGACCTTATCCATGACCTGGGCTACTGCATTTTCTTGGGTGTTTCCCGAAAGCGCTTCATTGTGAATATCCTCAGTGAAGCCGGTGTAAATATGGATGCGGCAAACGAAGAGGGTTTTGCCAACCGAGATCTAGCCTCCTCGCATCTCACGACAATCGCTGCCAGCCGAGGGGTCGAAATCGTCCGGGTTCACAGCCTCGCAGAACACATGCTGGCCCGAGAAATAGGCTACGCCATCTTCAAACCAGAAAGCCAAGCTTCTTCTAAGCTGGGTGTTTACAAGTAGTTTTCTGGAATGCCATCCTCTGGCCGCCAGATCCCGCTTTCGTAGTCCATAATTTCTTGGACACGACGGGCATGGCGGCCTCCTTCATATTCGGCCTCTAACCAGGCATCAACGATCATCTTGGCCAGTTCAGAACCCACCACCCGGGCGCCAAAGCAGAGAACATTGGCATTATTGTGCCGGCGGGCCATTTGGGCCGAGTAAGGTTCAGAACAAGTACAAGCCCGGATGCCTTTGACCTTGTTGGCGGCAAGGGATATGCCAATGCCTGTTCCACAGATTAGAATACCTAAGTCATACTCGCCTTTGGCTACGGCTTCGGCCACTTGAATCCCATAGATAGGATAATCCGTACTTTCGGCCGAATAGGCACCAAAGTCATGCAGGTCATGGCCCTTGCTCTGTAAATGCTCCATAATCACGGGCTTTAATTCACTGCCCACATGATCGCTACCGATCGCAATTTTCATCTTGTCTCTCCTTATAAATTCATATAAGCCGCCAGCGCTGAACCGATCAGGTTGGCATCGGCAGTATGGAGGAAGTCCGCGTAATAGCCCATCTGATCTTCCAGGTAAAGTTTACGGTTGGCTTGAATTTGCTCCTGATAGAAGCGCGACTTGTAATAGGTGGATCCCTCCATATTAATGGCCAGAGGCTGGGCGGGATCCTGGCCAGCCCTTAAATGCATGTGGAAACCTGCTAAAAGGACAGCCACATACTTGGCCGCCCGGGCAAAGACATTTTCCGCTATGGCCCTGAGGGCTTGCCAGTCTGAGTCATTGGCTGGCAGGCTTCTCAGGGGATTGACCTCCTCCAGAGCAAGGAAACCATCTAATTCTGCTGAACTAATACCCGGTAAATTGGCGAAGGCTTGGCAAAAGGCCGGAGAGAAGATCTCCCCCTCTTCACAAGCGATCGCCAGCGTTTCATAGGCCTGGGCCCCCAAGTAGCGGCCTGAAATACGCTTCTCGAGCAAGGCATTGCCTGGATTGACAGACTTCTGATCAATACAAATATCGACAGGGGAAAGCTGGTCTAATGGATAGCTCCCACACTCCGTATTAATGATCATGCGCTTGGGCGCCTGGATAAACTGGCCGGAATAAGTAGCCAAGTCATCCGGATCTATTTTTTTAATCTGGTCAACCGCTTCCAAAGAGGCCACATTGAGGCCAGTTCCTATAACCATGCCCAAATAATCACTGTAATGGCCCTCGCGGGACCGCAGGTAACCCGCTAAAAGTCCTGCGACCGTATCGTTGAGCACGACCACATCTAATAGGCCAGAGTCACCCTCCGCCCGCAAGGCTTCTCGTAGACTCTCGCCCACCAGGGTGCCTACGACTCCTTCTGCTTGCATTTCCTTGTTGAGTTGCAAGACGACCGCATCATGATTGGGGAGATTTTGGCAGGCAAAGGAAAAACAAAAGCCCAACTTGCGACTATAGGGTAAAAGGGGTAACAGGGCCTGGGCAAAGGTTCGATAAAATTCCTCTTTACTAACCCTGCCCAGGGAGCCTGGCATGGGATGCTTAGAAAAATGCCCCACCGTCACTTGGGAATCGTCATCAAACTCTACAATGCAGGCCCGGAAAAAAGTCCCGCCTGCATCAACGACTAGAACAGGCTCCCCCTGGGGTAGCTGGTCACCTAAATTTAAGAAGGTTGGCAACATGGGGATCGCTTGGCCAAAATTTTGACCTTGGCTCATTAAACCCGCACTAAGGTTGGCAGAAAACTTTTCCGCCTCGGACTCAACGGCTATATCCTCCGCGAGGACATGCAAAGACCGCAAAAAGTCTCTTATCATCGTCTCCATCATCTAGCTCCTTTGCCATCAGGTTAACTTATAACCTAGACACGCTTTGCCCATAGATTACCATATCGCTTGGATAAGAGATAACTAAAAAATGCTTAGAGGAGTATTGCCAACCCTTATCTGCCTCTAATCCGCTCACTTAAAGTGAAAAAGTAAGTAAGTTCCACATCAAAGGGGCAAATTTGCAAGTAGTGGGTGGCCAGAGGGCTATGCCACTTTGGATTTCCAGATTCTCCGGCATTTTTGCAACTAATGGAATGGGCCGCTAGGCAAGTTTTCAACTAATGGATGGTTACGAGGGCAAATCTTCAGGTAATGGGTGGTTTGGGTGCTGAAACTCATCCATTACTTGCAAATTTGTCTGAAGTCCAAGAAATCCGAAATAGTTGCTAAGGCGGGCAGGTGGCAGAATGGCTTCGCAAGCCTAATCCCTAATCAGAGAACGTTAGGTATTTTAAACAAATAGCGATTATATCAATCGATAAGCCAGATGAATCAAAAAGGCTTTCCCCTATACAATTGACCTGGGGAAAGTCCTTGAGGATTCCCCATGGTGTCCCAGGCTTCCAACTCAAGCCTAAAGCCTGCACTCTGAAAGGGGGTTAGCCTCTTGTCATCCTCTCCTCTATTAAAAATATCTGCCCTGTCCAAATCTTTTGGCTCGGTGCAAGCCTTGTCCGGCGTGAGTTTAGAGATTGACAAAGGCTCCATTACCGCTGTGGTCGGCGATAATGGCTCGGGTAAGTCGACTCTAGTCAAAATCTTGTCAGGAGGCCTCCAGCCAGACGCTGGCAACATAGAGTTAACGGGCCATAGCTATCAGAAGCTTACCTATCGACAAGCCTTGGACCTGGGCATCCGTACGGTCTATCAGGACTTGTCGCTGGATCCCTGCAAAAATAGCTACGAAAATATCTTTCTTGGGAAAGAGCTCAAAAGAGGGCCCTTCTTAGCTCACCGGGCCATGCGACAAAAAGCTGCAGACCTGCTAGAAGGTTTAAATATCCATATTCCCGACTTGACGGTTCCTGTTTCCAAGCTCTCAGGAGGGCAGCGGCAAGGTCTGGCTTTGGCCAGAGCCTTGCTCCATCCCGGTCAGCTCTTGCTCCTAGATGAGCCAACTGCTGCCATGGGGGTCAGAGAAAGCGAAGCCTGCCTGTCTATTCTGCGCCAGCTGAGGCAGGAAGGCTTGACCCAAGTGCTCATCAGTCACAATCTCCACCAGGTGATGACCCTGGCTGATTATGTCTACGTGCTACGGAGTGGCCAGGTCATCGGCCATAGCCAAGTGGCAGACTTAAGCTTTGCCGATCTAGATCAGCTCATTAAGACTGGTGAAGGACACATGTGCCAGGACATAGAAGGTGGCCCCCATGCGTAAAACAAATTCACCTAGCTCGATTCGAGATCAGCTTCGGAAATTCTTGCCCAGCAACCACCTGCTTCCGGCCCTCCTTATTGCCATTCTCTGTCTAAGCCTTTTTCTGAGCCTGTCGACTGAGTCCTTTGCAACTAGTAAGAGTCTGGTCAATCTCTTAGAAGCGAACTCCTATCGTTTAATCCTAGCTCTGGGCATGCTCATGGTCATTTCCAGCGGAGGAATTGATCTTTCACAAGGGTCTATTATTTCCTTAAGCGCGATCCTGGCTGCCTTAGGGATGAAACAAGGCCTCCCCGTCAGCCTCTCTGTACTGATAGCTTTAGTTAGCGGGGCCCTTCTAGGAGCTTTAAATGGACTTTTAATTAATCTCACTAAGCTAGATGCCTTTATCCTGACCTTGGCCACTTCATTTATGTATCGGGGGCTCTCTCTGATTCTGACCCGGGGCATTCCCCTCACCCTCCTACCAGCCGATTTTAGAAATTTCGCAGCCAGAGACTTCCTAGGGATGGAAACCGGCGTCGGATTTGCCCTCTTACTATTGCTCATATTAATTCCCATCTACCGCTTCATGCCCTGGGGCCACTATCTGAGAAGCCTCGGTGGCAATGCCCAGGCCCTTGCCCGGAGCGGTGTCTCTGTGGGTGCATACCGTATTTCAGCCTATGCCTTCAGCGGATTCACCGCGGCCTTGGCGGGGCTCATCATAAGCGCCCGGCTCAATTCCGCAGAAGCAAATGCGGGCATGAATATGCAGGTCCACGCGATCTGCGCAGTTGTGATGGGGGGCACACCCCTCGAGGGAGGCCGAGGTTCTCTCCTAGGGACCTTCCTGGCGGTAATCCTCCTGGGCCTGGTCCGGCAAGGGCTCACCATCCTCAGCGTATCAGCCTACTACCAGGAATTTATTACCGGCGGCCTCTTGCTTGCTGCCCTCATCTTCGCCGAGCTGAGAGAAGTAAAAACCCGCCCTAAAAATAGTTAATAACAAGGGAAAAACCTTGTAGATAGAAAGGAATCTCTATGAACATCAAAAAAATTTTGAGTAGCTTACTCGCACTCGCACTGGTCTTTGGGCTTTTCTTAGCCTGCATGCCCGCCTCTGTCCTAGCCGACAATAAGAGCAAGGAAACAGAGAAGAGCGAAGAAGAGGAAGAAGAACCCTCTGATACCGTCAAAAAACTTTTCAAAGACTTTGACAAGGCCATGGCCAAGCAAATTGGCAAGTTACCGAAAAAGTATGAAAAGCCCAAAGTTGGTGTCTTAATCATCTCCTTGACCAACCCCTTCTGGGCCAATATGGAGCGCTGCTACTTGGAAGCAGCTGAAGAGCTCGATCTTGACATTGATGTGCAGACCGGGACGACTGAAGGCGATACCAGTTCCCAGTTAGATGTCCTCATGACCATGGCCGATATGGATTACGACGTCATTATCCTGTCCCCCATTGATGGCAGTAACCTCATTCCTGGTATTGTGAAATGCAATAAAAATGGTGTTAAAATTATTAACTTAGGCCCAGGCGTAGACCTGAAAGCCTTAGAAGAAGCTGGCGGCCACTTAGATGCCCGCATTACGGTCGACTTTGCCGAACAGGGTCAGATCTGTGCGGAAGATATGATGAAACGCTTAGACAATAAAGGCAAGGTTGCCATTTTGTCTGGTCTTGCGGGAGCAGGTCAAAGCGAAGGCCGTACCAAGGGCGCTAAGGAAAGCTTTGAAGATAAGAAATCCAAGGTAGATTTAGTGGCTGCACAAAATTGTGACTGGGATGCCAGCCTGGCCTATAACGCTACCAAAGACCTCATCACAGAGCATCCGGACCTCAAAGGACTCTTCTGCTGCAATGATGTGATGGCCTTAGCGGCCTCCGTGGCCCTAGAAGCCGAGGGTAAAAAGGATGTCCTCATTTATGGCGTAGACTATACCAAGGATGCTCAGGAAGCACTCAAGGAAGGTCGGATGACTGGTACCATGTCCTACTCCAGCCAAGGTTACTGCCGCGCTGCCCTTCAGATGGCTATCCTCCTCCACGATGGTAAAGAGTTTGATGAAAACATTTACCTGCCCCTGACCCTTATCACAGTAGATAATATTGAAGAGATGCAGGGATGGAAATAAAAGATTTCCTTATTGAATCCGCCTTATTAAGCCAAGGCCTTATCTCCATCTCCGCCGAGGAGATGGAGAGGCTTTGGCCTCCTGAATTCAACAATATCGCCTGGCTTGAGAAGGGCCAGGTCAAGATTGGTGGGATGAAGGAATTTCTGCCCTTCCGGGCCCAAAAGCAAAGCGGGCGGATTGACTACTACCACTTCAAAGAGGCAATGGCACAAGGCCTGTCCGGTGCACTGACGGCCTCGGGCACCATGCGCCTGGCGGAAGAATTAGGCCTTACACTTGTCGTCAGCTGTGGCATTGGAGGCATAGGAGACATCCAGGGCGAAGAGCTCTGCCCAGACTTACCCGCCCTCGCGGAAAGCTCCTGCTCCTTACTCGCAACCTCACCCAAAGACGTCGTCAATATAGAAGCAAGCCTCAACTGGTTACGCGATCATAAAGTTCCCTTAATCGGAATTGAATCCCCAATATGTAATGGATATCTCTTTAAGGGAAAGGACCTTGCTCTGGACTACGCGCTAGACCCCAAACATCCCCAGATTCAAGCTATGAGGGGCCTCTTTTTAAATCGCATAGCAGAAGATCAACGCCTAAAAGATAGGGACTTACTAGAAGAAGCCATACAAGCAGGCAAGGAAGCCGAAAGTAAAGGACTGGCCTTCCACCCTGCTGCCAATGCCTATTTTGACCAAGCAAGCAAAGGCTACTCCTCTGAGATCCAGTTTGAGTCATTAATCGCTAACGCTAAACTTGCTCAAGAGTATTTTTAAACTAGAGGAAAAGTAAGAATCAATCTTTAAAATCATGAAGAAAAAAAGAAAAGCCCCGCTCGTAAGAGTAGGGCTTTTTTTGGATCCGGCAGCTACCTATATTTCCAGGCCGTCTCCAGCCAAGTATTGTGGGCGTAACTGAGCTTAACTTCTGTGTTCGGAATGGGAACAGGTGTGGCCTCAGTGCTATTGCCACCGGAATGGTAGAGGGTTGCACCCTC
>JAQYCV010000012.1 GCA_028724525.1 Clostridiales bacterium | reverse complement strand
AGATGTATTTTTGTACGTGCATCAAAGTAAACTATTCTCTCCTTACTGCCTTTGCCTAAGACGACACATTCTCTTTCTTCAAAATTTATATCATATCTATTGAGAAGTACCAACTCTCCTACTCTCATGCCAGTTGAAGCTAGCAGATCTATTAGAGCTAAGTCTCTTGCCTCATTGCAGTGATCACGCATTTTTTCCAAGTCCTCGTCGGTGTATGTTTCCTTAATGGTCATAGTGGACTTTACCTTATGAATACGCCGTGCCGGACTTTTCAGAATATAATCCTCATCCTCCAACCAAGAAAAAAAGCTTGATAGTATTCTTCTGACATTATCCACTGTCACCTTGCTTAAATTTTTCTCCTGCTGGTATTCTGTTAGATAGGCCCGAATATCATCCGTCTTCATCTCGCGGACATTAATTTTAACCTTAGCGATCATCGTTTCAATTGTAGCCTGATAATAAGCAAGGGACCTCTCCGAACACCCCTCAACCCGCTTGGCAGCAATAAAATTATGGAGAAGCTGCTCACTTTTTAGGTTGATATCTGTTTGTTCTTCTGCCTCAATGATCTGTTTGTGAAACAAAGCATGTTCCAGGACTTCTTGTAAACGCTCAAGTTGAACATTATTTAAATAACTGAGCATTTCTTGTATTACTTCGCGAATGAGGTTCTGTTTCATAGTCTCTTCAACTTTCTTTTTTCTATATCGTAGAGCAAGACTTATGTGTGTCACACTCCCACTAGAACTCTTACTAGTCACCGCGTTTATATATGCTAAACAAGAATTTAGAGGAGCAAGCAAAGGCACTGTACAAAGACCGCTTTATAGACCTAATGCCATTTGATGGCGCTATACCTTCAGATTGGCACCACGGCACTGTGTCTGAAATCATCGAGCTTCATGATTCAAAACGCATCCCACTTTCAAGTCGTGAACGTGCAAAGTTGGATAAAATTTACCCATACTATGGTGCAACTTCTGTAATGGACTATGTGGATAGATACCTTTTCGATGGGATCTATCTGCTCCTCGGAGAGGATGGTACTGTCGTCGATGAACAAGGGTTCCCAATCCTTCAGTATGTCGAGGGTAAATTCTGGGTTAATAACCATGCGCATATAATTACTGGAAAAAACGGATTCACAGTTGAACTTCTGTACCTTTTATTCAGTTTAACAAATGTACGATCCATTGTTACCGGAGCCGTTCAGCCGAAGATCAGTCAAGCCAGCCTGAAGAAGGTTTCGATCGTTATCCCATCAGAGACAGAGCTAAGAGTATTTGATGAGAGTATTCAGCCATTATTTGCAGAAATCCGTAATTTACGAGCTGAGAATGATAGGCTTGCTACTATTCGGGATACCATGCTACCACGTCTAATGTCCGGCGATATTGATGTTTCTGACCTTGACCTCTAAGCCGCTAAATTCTTGTTTATTCTATTATTAGTCTCAATTTTAGAGTCGAAACAACTTAGCACAGAGGCAATCTTTTGTTGGACTAGGATAGTTGGTATATCAACTTCAAGATTTTCAAATGTAGCTCGAGTTATTGTGTCAAACACAGTACCATGAGTATTTCTCTTGAGCATTTGGATATTGTTTTTGAGCAAATAGTATAAGTATTCAGAGGTAATGATACTCTCTTTTGCATGAAGCCCATAACATGATTGATTAAATGCCATAGGGCGGGATATCATAGCTATTTCACCAACAGTTCCCCGAGCAGATATAATCAGATCGTTTCTACTTAGAATTTGCGTAGAGCTGTTCTCTAATCCTAATTGAGTAATATTTTTCTCAGCTTGATAAACATACCGGCATGTATTTTTGAAGTCTTTAACCGAAAGCCACGGTATATTTCCATTCCAGTAGTCAGGCCTATCTGTGCGCGGAGTTCCGCCACCTAGAATGTCCATCAACTGAGAAAGCTTATATTTCATACCCAATGGCTCCCAGGTTCTTTCTGATTTGATCTTCCAGTTCATGTGACTTTTCAAACATTTCTGATAGCTCTGAGGTGAGTCTGGCCATTTTTTCTTCAAAGGGTTCGCCATCATCTTCTTGTTTGGCAATACCCACATAACGCCCTGGTGTAAGGATATAGTCTTGTTTTGCGATGTCTTCTATGCTAGCCACATGGCAAAAGCCCTTGACATCTTCAAGTGTGCCATTCTGAAAAGACTCAAAAGTATCGGCTAACTTTTGGATATCCTCTTCTGAGAGATCACGATGTGTGCGATCTACCAGGTGACCCATGCTTCTAGCGTCAATAAAGAGAGTTTTGCCTGGCTGCTGTTTGCCCTTAGTTATAAACCAGAGCGTGACAGGAATGGTCACACTATAAAAAAGTTGGGTTGGCAAAGCTATAATGCCTTCGACAAGATCATCTTCAATAATATTTTTGCGGATTTTTCCTTCGCCGCTTGTTTGCGTAGATAGAGCGCCGTTTGCCAGAACTAAACCAATTTTCCCATTCGGTGCTAGGTGATGAATCATATGTTGTATCCAGGCATAGTTTGCGTTATTGGCAGGCGGGATCCCATATTTCCATCGGACATCTTCTAATAATTTTTCTTGATTCCAGGGACGGTAGTTAAAAGGAGGATTCGCTAAGATAAAATCTGCTTTTAATGTAGGATGAAGATCATTAGTAAAAGTATCCGCATGATATGGGCCGAAATCTGCATCAATTCCACGAATCGCCATATTAATCTTTGCCATTTTCCAGGTATCAGCGTTTGCTTCCTGTCCATAAACTGAAAGGATAGCCTGGCGTTTCCCTGAATGTGCCTTTACGAACTCCGCGCTTTGGACAAACATGCCGCCAGAGCCGCAGCAACAATCATATACCCGACAATTATCAAAGGGGCGCAAAATAGAAACAAGGGTCTTTACGATGCTGGCTGGTGTATAGAATTCACCTCCGCCCACACCTTCTTTTTCCGCAAACTGTTGAATACAATACTCATATGTTCTGCCAAGTAGATCTTTACTATGGGAGATATCACTCAGTTCTATACTGTTGGTGAAAATATCCACGACATCCCCTAAAACCATTTTATCGAGATCAGGGTTAGCAAAGTTCTTGGGAAGGACATTTTTGAGTGTTTTGTTGTCCGCCTCAATCGCCCGCATCGCATTGTCTATCACCAGACCTATCTCGGGCGTATGGGCAGCTGCAGCAATAGTATCCCACCTAGCCTCTTTTGGAACGAAAAAAATTCCATCCATTGCGTAGGCATCTCGATCATCTTCAAAGCCTTCGCCTTCAGCAACAAGCTTTTGATAACGCTTATCAAAAGCTCCAGATATATAGCGTAAGAAAATAAGACCAATAATTACTTTTCTGTATTCCGCAGCAGGAATATGACCCCACAAGACACAAGCAGCATCCCATAGTTGTTTCTCGAAGCCTATGTTGGCATTTGTATTATCAGCCATGTTTTCTCCTACATCATTGGAAGCTCAAATAAGCATATTTAGCTCATATGTTAGCATGAATTAGAATTACAAGTGTTTGTTGCACTACCCCTCCGTAGAAAAGCGCCGCCCGTGCTGGTGTAGTTCATTCACCCTGGAAAACTCTCCGCCGATTTTGTAGTTCTTTAGCACTCTTAAGAGTCCCTTTAGACTCTCTTAAGACTCCAAAGCAAACCTGAAAGAACTAAATGGATTTTGGTTATTGCGAATATTATCTTTCTTGGACTTCTTTGCCACTGATATGCTCTATAGTTATTTCAAACATCTGAGTCGCTTTAGCTGCTTTTTTCATTTCTTCTTCTACCATGCCCGCACTTGGATAGTATTTCATGGCAAAGTCTTTTAGAACTTTCATTGCTCTATCTTCATCTTCTATAAGTTTACATCTGCCAAAGACAAGAGCACTTTGCAAATATGGTGCCCAGGTCTCATCTTTTATTTGCTCATTGCCATAAACTGTAAAGCATACTTTATCTGATTTTTTTATGGCATCTACCTTGTGGCCTACTTTAGAGCCGTGGAAAAATATCTTTTGACTCTCTTCTTCATATAAGTAGTTAATAGGTATGGCATAGGGATATCCATTATCACCATTGACAGCTAGTATTCCCCTTCTAGATTTTTTTATTAAAGCTTTTGCCGAACTTACAGTAATTTCGTTTGCTTTTTTCCTTACTTGTCTAAACATTTTAGCTCCTTATACTCTTATAGATTTAAGTACTATCAAAAATTTTCGCAACTTTTAAAACTCCTGTCATGTGAGTTATTGCTATTTTTAGGAAGGGTTAGCACGGATTAGAAATACGAGTGCTTGTCGCACTACTGCTCCGTAGAAAAGCGCCGCCAGCGCTGGTTTTCGCGGAGGCCTTGGCCCCTTACCTGGTGTTGGTCCAAGAGGGTTTGCAGTTTTGCCATCAAGTCGTCTTTTTGCTCGGGGACCTTGCCTTTGAGGGCAAAGAGGTTGGTTTTATGGCTGGCGTTGAAGATGAGAGGGCCTTCCAGGAGGGCCAGAAGCTGGAACATTTCTTCCATGCTTTCTTTGGGCGACAGCCGGGTGAAAGTACCGGCTCGGACCAGGTCGACCAATTTAGCGTCCGGGAAAAGGACGGTTGTGACTACAATGAGCATCTGGACCTTGACCGCGTTAATGAGAGAGGCCGTAGCTTCTACATGGTCAGCCGAGAGTTCTTTACCGCCCAGGCCCAACATGACATAACAATCGTAGTTAATACCCGCTTGGTCTAGCATCTCCATGGCCTGGATTTGCTCTTGCCTGCTGATTCCCTTATTTTGCAGGCTTAAGACGGCATCAGAACCAGATTCAACGCCGAGGGTCAGGTGGGCGTAACCAGCTTGGCGGAGGCGGAAAAGGTCAGCTGGGCTCTTAGCCAGCACGTCATCTGCCCGAGCAAAGCCGGAGATCTCCTCGATGCTAGGGATCCAGGTCTTCAACATTTCCGCAATCTGCAGGAGTTTATGGGTAGAAAGGGCCCAGGGGTTGCCCTGCAAGAGGACGGCCTGCCTGGGCGGTTTCCGGTCCCGACTGTGAATAAAGGCCAGCTTCTTAATATTTTCCTCTATTTGCGTCATGGGAAAGGCGAAAAAGGGATACTTGTTTAAGGCGCAAAAAACACAGGCATTGTAGCTGCAACCCCGGGTCACAGGCACCATAAGGGCCCTGGCATTGCCCATGGGCATGTATTGCCAGCCTCCGTAAGGGGCTAAGAGGTCTTTTTGGTATCGTTTGGCCCGACGAATGAATTCATCCATGCTTGCTTGCCTAGTTCCTTTTCTAAACTTTACCGAGAATTGACCTTAACATAATAAATCGTTAAGGCTCTTTTGAAATAATGGGCTCGGTCCAAGCAGGCAGCCCCAAAGCTACCTTTAACACATGAGGCTCCTACTTGAACACATAAGACTACATTATTCTAGGAGGTAACTTCCACATGAAAAACCTGCGCAAAGTCCTGTGCGCCTTCTTTGCCTGCGTCCTGGTCTTTGGCCTGATCGCCATGCCCATCATAGCAGAAGAAGAAATCACCGAAGAAGTTCTGGCACCAGAATTGCTTATCTTCCCCATTAATCAAGCACAAATTTTGGCTGGAGCCAAGTTTGACTTTAAGGTCGAGCTCAACAATATTCCTGCCGAGCCTGAAGAATTTACCATTACCGTTAATGGTCAAGATGCGGCCGCCGTTTTTGGCGAGGACGTCCAAGAAGCTGCCAGCACCCATGATGGCAGCTACAAGATGTGGGAAAATGTCAGTTGCCAGGAAGCGGGCGAAGTTGTCGTGAAGGCTACGGCCAAGGGCCCTGACTATGAAGTCGAAAAAGAAGTAACCTATAACGTTCGTGAAGCAGGCGAGAAAAAAGCCAAGAACGTGATCCTTATGATCGGTGATGGCCTGGGTGGTTCTGTTCGCAATGCTGCCCGTATGGTTTCCCGTCCTCTAGTAGAAGGTCGCTACCAGAGCCACCTCAACATGGAAGACATGGACGTAATGACCATGGTGACCACCTCCGGTATGAATTCGCTGGTTACCGACTCCGCTAACTCCGCTTCCGCCTATGCCACCGGTCATAAGACCTCCAACAACGCACTAGGCGTTTATACCTTCCATCCTAACGATGAAGAACAAGTAGCCCCCAAGGTCCAAAACATCATCGAATTAAGCAAACAAGCTGGTATGTCCACCGGTATCATCGCCACTTCCGAGATCGAAGATGCTACCCCGGCCGCTATGTTTGTCCACTCCCGCACCCGCTATGTCAAAGACCAGATCGTAGACCAAATGCTGAATGACAGCCAACGCCCTGATGTTATCCTCGGCGGCGGTGCCTCCTTCTTCTGGCCCCAAGACGTTACCGGTTCCAAGCGTTCCGATGACAAAGACCAAATCAAAGCCTTTGAAGATCTGGGCTACACCTTCGTGGGTAACCGCACAGAGCTCAATGCTGTAGATACCGCCAATACTGACCAGCTCTTAGGTCTCTTCAACGCAGGCAATATGAACACCTATATTGACCGCGAAATTGAGAAGAATCCTGACGTGCTCAAATCCTATGATGACCAGCCCGGCCTGGTAGAAATGACCCAAACCGCTCTGGATATTCTCAGCAAGAATGAAAATGGCTTCTTCCTCATGGTGGAAGGTTCCAACATTGATAAGCAGCTCCATGCCATGCAGTGGGAACGCGCTATCTGGGACACCATTGAATTTGATAATGCAGTTGGTTTGGCTAAAGCATTCGCTGATGAAAACGGCGAAACACTAGTCATCGTTCTAGCTGACCACAACCACTCCTTCAGCGTATATGGCACGGTTGACTATGCGAAGTCCGGCCTGGATGCCGCCAGAGTATACGAAGATGCCGGTTTCCCCAGCTACCAAGATACTGATGGCGATGGATTCCCCGACAACGGCGAAATGGGCGAAGACGGCAAGGCTCAGAAAATCGTAGCTACGGATATCGCCCTCCTCATCGGCTGGGGCAACCATCCTGACTACATCGAAAGCTTCAAATACAGCTCTCTGCCCGGCGATCCTGCAGTCAATGTGGACGGCAAAACTGTAGCCAACCTGCAGAATGTAGAAAACGGCGGTATCTTCCGCACCGGTAACTTGCCCAACGGCCAAACGCAAGAAGTGCACTCCGCCGACGATATCCCTCTGACCGCCTATGGTCCCGGCTCCGACTTCTTCGCCAAACACACCCTGATCGATAACACCGAAGTATTCTTTGCCATGGTTGAAGCCCTTGGTCTGAATCCCCTGGCTAACCCTGCTGAATAAGAACTCTAGCTATAGCTAAGCAGACGGCGCGTGCCTCCCACCGGGAAAAACTCTTCCGGCCGGAGGCACGCCCTTTATAACTCTAATACACAAAGGAGTACCCTTTTGAACCACAAATTGATAAGAGCCAATCTCGCACGGCCTGCCCTCCGCCCCTGCCGCATGTTAGCTTTGCTGCTAACCTGCCTGATCTGTGTTCTTGGACTTACAGGCTGTCAGCCAGAAACGACAGAGCCTGTAGAATCCAGCCCTAGCGAGGTCCAAACTGAATCCCCGACTACTAGTCAGACTGAAGTGGAGCCCGAAGCCAACAAGGCAACTACTAGCACAAGCCTTGAAGAGCCAGCCCCCAGCCCAGGCCCAGACAAAGCTGGACAAGTCCAGGAACTGAAATTTTCAGACATGTATGAGGTCGGAAATTCCAGCCGGGGGCTGCGTTTCTCGGACCACTTTAAGTCCTTGGATGGCCAACAGGTCAAGATGAATGGCTTTATGGCCCCTCCCCTAAAACCTGTCTTTAACTTCTTTGTCCTTTCTAAAGAGCCCATGGCCATCTGCCCCTTCTGCAGTTCCGACGCGGACTGGCCAGCAGATATCGTGGCCGTCTATGTCGATAAGGGCACCAAGAGCGTGTCAAACGACTCTCTTTTGACCATTGTCGGCCGCTTGGAGTTGGGTAGCTTCACCGATAAGGAGACCGGCTTCGTGTCTCAGGCCCGCATCTATGCGGAAGAAATCATCCATAATCGCTAAATATTCTCAAGCGAAAGGAGCAAGCAACATGCAGGAAAATACAGCTGTCCAGACAGCTTTAATCGACCTCCAGGACGTCCGCAAAGACTATAGGGATATCCAGGGGGAGGTCCTCACTGTGCTAAATCTGCCGGCTTTGCAGATCACTGCCAGAGAAATTGTCGCTTTAACAGGGAAAAGCGGTAGCGGCAAAACCACTTTAATTAATATTATCGCCGGTATTTTGGCCCCCAGCCAGGGGAAAGTGTTGGTCAACGGGCAAGCCCTCTATGACTTATCTGAAACGGGGCGTGACCGCTTCCGTGCCCAAAATATTGGCTACGTCTTCCAGTCCTACAATTTAATACCCTCTTTATCTGCCTACGACAATGTGATGTGTGCCATGTTTTTTGGCCGCCGCATCCCCAAAGAAGACCGCGACAAGCGCTGCCGGGACCTTTTGGACCAGGTGGGCCTCAGCAAGCGCAGCCATCACTTACCCTCTGAATTATCGGGCGGTGAACAGCAAAGAGTGTCCGTGGCCAGGGCCATTGCTAATCGGCCCCGCCTGCTCTTGGCAGATGAGCCCACGGCCAACCTGGATGCTGCCAATCGCGCCGCTATCATGGATCTGCTCTTTGACCTGCGGACCAAAGACCAACTGACCATCCTTATGTCCTCGCACGATGACGAACTCGCTAGAAAGGCAGACCGCATTGTGCACTTGGGCGCAACCGCTACTCCTGTAGCCGAGAAAGTGAGGCCATAAATGCGCCTGAAAATAGCCTGGCAGGACCTTTCACGCAAACCGATTCAAAATATTTTAGCGGTGATCATTGGTGGTGTAGCCATTGCCCTGGCCATAGCCGTCCTCTTGATCTCCGCCTCTGTTCAGCAAGGCATGGTGGACGCGGCCATGCCCTTCGATATGATCGTGGGCGCCAAGGGCAGCCCCACCCAGCTCATCCTCAACACCATTTTCTTGACCGACACGCCCATTGGAAACATCCCGGCCTCCGTCCGTGAAGACCTGGCCACAGATGACCGTGTGGAAAGGATCATCCCCTTCGCCTTTGGCGACAATTACCAAGGCTATCGGGTGGTTGGCACAAGGCCGGAGCTCTTTGAAATCCGGGTTTCTCCCAGCAAGCCTCCCGTTTTTCAGCTAGCTGAAGGAGACTTTTTTACAGAGGCCGATGGCCATCACCACGACCACGACGATCATGATGATCATGACGATCACGACGAAGAGGGGAGTTTCCCTGTAGTTCTGGGCTCGGAAGTCGCCCAAAAAACGGGGCTCAAGCTCGGAGATAGCTTCTTCACCACCCACGGCCTGGCCCACCAGAGCGCAGAGAGTGACCAGCACCAGCACGCCATGGAAGTGGTGGGCATTTTGCGGCCCATGAACTTGCCCTACGACAAGGGGATCTTTACGAGCCTAGAAGCCCTCTGGGAGGCCCATGGCACAAGAGATGGAGAAGTGACCGCCCTCATGGTCACACCCGCAAATTATGGTGGACTTATGGAAATGTACCAGGAGATCAATCAGGACAGCAGGGCTCAGGCGGCCCTACCCGGTGCAGTCATGGGCGACCTGTTCAATATTCTGGGTATGAGTACGGATATCCTCCGGGCCATCTCCTGGATCGTCCTCGCCATGGCACTCATTGCCCTCGCCATCTCCCTAAACTGGTCAGCCGTTAATCGAACGCGCGACAACGCCATCCTGCGGGTATTGGGCGCTGGCCGCAACGATATCCTGGTCATCGTCATTTTGCAGGGACTGGTGATCGCTGTGGGCGCCTCCCTCTTGGGTCTGGCTTTGGGCCACCTGTGCGCCTGGGGAGTTGCTCGCTATATCAAGACCACCACAGCCATCTATAGTCCTGCCGCTTTTGTGGCAGAAGAAATCTGGCTGATTATCGTAGCTATAGGGCTTAGCCTAGTCCTCTCCCTGATACCCGCCATCCGGTCTTACCGGGCAGATGTGGTGGAGGATCTGGCGCTGAAATAAAGCCATCCTAGGGCGTTTTCAAGGCATCATTGACAATCAGGCGGACGCAATTGAAAAGATAGGGTTTATAGTCGCTGAAGGTCACGGGCTGGCCATGGAGGATCACGTTGTAGCAGGTGGCGTTAATGAGCTCAATGATGGTAAAGATCATCAAGTCGAAGTTTTTGACTTGCTGGCTATCTTGTTCCAGCATATTTAAGAGATAGGCGCGAAAGTCAACCCATTCGGCGTTGTGGGTGAGGTCGTCTAGGGGCAGGGAGAACATGCCCCGGCTAAGGTGCTTGGAAATATAGCGCAAGAGGGCCATATCCTCTGAAAAGGCCGTGACAATATAATCAGTCAAGTAGATAAACTTGTCGGTAATGGAGAGGGCTTGCGGGGCATTTTGGCAGTGCTTCTCTAGCTCGTCCACGGCTTGCTGCAAGAGTTTGCCAGATTTATGGGCGATCAGGGCACGGTTGATGTCTTCTTTGCTCTTAAAATATAAATAAAAGGTTCCTTTACCCACCTTGGCCTTGCTGGCGATCTGGGTGATCGTAGTCTCTGCAAAGCCGATTGTGGTAAAGAGTTTATAGGCCGCATTGAGAAGGTCATTCTTTTTTCTCTCTTTGTTGAGTTCTACTTTTTTTATCATACCCGATCCCACGCTAGTTATCTGGCTTACTCCTTCTTTTTAGAGTCAAAATTTAACACAAAAATGACTATTAGTCAAAATTATATTGAGCATATTGCCTTGTAAAGTCTTGATATTTCAGGGTTATTCACGCTTATCCTAGATTTTACCGTAAAAAGTTGACCGTTGGTCAGTTTAGTGCTATTTTGATTCCTGTGAATTTTGGACTTCCTGTCTCGAACAGAATACGTCTGGTAGATGAATGGAGCATAAAGCCATGAAAATCGGTGACAAAGTTGTAAGGCATAGGAGGGCTATCTTAATCATCGCCTTGGTCCTCTTGGTTCCAGCAATCGTCGGCTATCAAAATACAAGAATTAACTACGATATGCTGACCTACCTCCCGGAGGATATGGAAACGGTGAAGGGGCAAAACCTTCTCCTGGATGATTTCAATAAGGGGGCCTTTTCCATTGTCATTCTGGAGTATATGAAAAGCAGCGATGTTGAGGCCTTTAAGCAGGAGCTAGAAGGGCTTGACCACGTGAGCCAGGTCGTTAGCCTGCAGGACGTTCTCAACCCAAGTCTGCCCCGAGAAATGTTGCCGGACCCCCTGGCCGAGAAAATAAAAAATCCTGAGGCTAGCCTGATGGCTGTGTTCTTTGACAGCACGACTTCTGACGAGAAAACGCTGGAAGCCGTCGCACAGATCAGGGCCATCGGTAATGAAAATACCCATGTCTCTAGCCTCTCCTCCCTGGTTTTGGACCTGAAAAATCTTTGCGAAGAAGAGGAGGCTAAATATGTCGCGGTCGCAGTGGTCTTCTCTTTAATCGCCATGATGCTCTTATTGGACTCCTACGCGGCGCCCTTTTTCTTCCTCATCTGCATTGGGATGGCTATTCTCTACAACCTGGGCAGCAATATTATATTTGGAGAAATTTCCTATATCACCAAGGCCATAGCTGCGGTCCTGCAGCTGGGGGTCACCATGGACTATTCCATTTTCCTCTGGCATAGCTACATTGAGCATAAAGACTTGGGTCTGGATGATGAAGCTGCCATGGCTCAGGCGGTAAACAATACCCTTGTCTCCATAACCGGGAGTGCCATTACGACTGTTGCTGGCTTCCTCGCCCTCTGCTTTATGAGCTACACCATGGGCAAGGACCTGGGCCTGGTTATGGCCAAGGGGGTTGTCTTGGGCGTGCTCTCAGCTATAAGCATCCTACCCGCCCTGCTCTTGCAGTTTATGGGGCTCTTGAATAAAACCCGGCATAAATCCCTCATTCCCGACGCCCATGCCCTAGCCCACGGCTTGACCAGTCGCTATGTCGTTTACCTGGTGGTATTCGCCCTCCTGCTCATACCAGCGGTGTATGGCTACAGCAAGATGAATCTGGCCTACGATTTTGCCAAGATGATTTCTAACAGCCAGGGGGAGCTCCCGGCTGAAAAAACGCAATTTATTACGGCTAACGAAAAATTGGAGGAAAATTTTGGGATTAATACCTCCTATTTGGTCCTCGTGGACGACCACCTCCCCGGGCAGGCGGCCAAGGCCATGATCCAGGAAATTGAAGATCTGGATGGTATTGTGAGCGTGCTTGCCGTAGACAAGGCCCTGGGCACCTCTGTCCCGCGGGATATTCTCCCGGATGACCTGCAAGATTCCGTCCAGTCCGGAGACCATCAAATCATCATTGTCAATTCTGCTTTCAAGGTTTCCACCGACCCCTGCAACGCGCAAATTGACCAGGTCAAGGCCATCACCAAGCAATACGACCCGGAAGTCGCCGTTATTGGAGAAGGGCCTGCCACTCTAGATCTTATTCGACTCACAGATAAGGACTTTCAAGTGGTCAACTGGATTTCCATCGCCATGGTTTTTGCCATTATCCTGCTGACCCTGGGGTCTTTCTCTCTGCCCCTTATTCTGGTTGCTGTGATTGAATTCGCCATCATCGTCAACCTGGGCATGACTGGCTTTACCCACTCCGAACTGCCCTTCCTCGTACCCATTTGCATCAGCACCATCCAGCTGGGCTCGACCGTCGACTATGCCATCTTAATGGCTACCCGCTATAAAACAGAAAGAATGTCTGGCCAAGAGAAGCGCCCCGCTATTATTGAAGCCGCCGCAGCCTCCATTCCTTCTATTATGGTCTCCGCCTTGGGCTTCTTCACGGCCACCCTGGCTGTGGCAATCTACTCGGAAGTCGGCATCATCAGCCGGATGTGCAACTTGATGGGCAGGGGGGCCCTGATCAGCATGGCCACCGTTATCTTGCTCCTGCCCTCCCTGCTCCTCGCTTGCGATAAGCTCATCTGCAAGACAACTAAAGGACTTACACATGTCTATCAAAAGAAAGCTTAATTTAAGGAAAAAACTATCTGTAGATTTGGGGGATTATAAGATGAGAACCACAAAAACCACACAAAAGTATTTAAGCCTCGTACTCAGCTTGGCCTTGCTCGGCTCTTGCGCCGTCGGCTTGGGCCAGGGCCAAGACTGGGTAGCAGCCGAAACGGCAGGCAACAACAATGAAACAGCAGAGTCTCCTGCCGGCCAAGGCCAGACCACGGAGGCCATTTCTTCCGCTAGCGAGCTTGCCCTTACCCTTGATGGTATGGTGGACAAACGCGAAACTGTCTATGTCATGATGGACGCAGATGGCAAGGTAGATAAGGTCCTTGTTTCTGAACAGCTCAATAACCCCCAGCAAGACCTGGTGCTGGAGGATTTATCGACCCTGGAGGATATTGAAAATACCTCTGGCCACGAAAGTTTTAGCCAGGAAGGGCAAAAGCTCACCTGGCAAGCTGAGGGTAAACGGATTGATTACCAAGGCCGGTATACAGGCGACCTCCCCGTCCAGGTTCACATTCATTATTACCTAGACGGCGAGCCCAAGACGGCTGCCGAGATTGCCGGCCAGGCGGGCCAGGTGACCATCCGCTTTGATTATGAAATTTTGCGCGAGGATCTGGTCGGAGACCAAGCTTACCTCCACCCTTACCTGATGGTCAGCAGCCTGGCCCTGGACAACAACCACTTCAGCCATATTGAAGTCTCCAACGGGAAAATCCTGGATGACGGGAGCAAAACCCTCGTCGTGGGCCTAGCCCTCCCCGGACTGAACGAAAACCTGGGCCTGGACCGCGGGGATTTTGATATCCCCTCCTATGTGGAAATTACGGCCCAAACTGACGCCTTTACTTTCTCCGGCAGCTACAGCCTCGCCTTGTCCGGTCGGTTCAATGCCTTACAAATGTCTACCACAGATGATGTTGAAGGCAAGATAGCCGACCTCAAATTGGCTTTCACCACCCTGTCTAACTCCTCCAAGCTCCTGGTCAAGGGGATGGATGGCCTCTGCACGGGTGCTGCCCAGTTAGGCCAAGGCATGGGCGGGCTCAGTGAGGGCTTAGGCCGGGTCCAAGATGGTAGCGATGCCTTAGAAGGTGGAGTCTCCGAACTCCAAACTGGCCTGACCCAATTAAGCGCAAATAGCGCCAACCTGACCGCGGGCATGAGCCAACTGGAGGCCTCCCTCTTTGCTACTGCCTCCCAGCAGCTGACCCTAGAACTCGGTATGGGGGATCTTGTGCTGACTCCTGAAAACTATGGCCAAGTCCTGGATGGGCTGACCGCCCAGCTGGCCCAAACCCCCTCCCCCGCCTCTGATGCGGCTGGTCAAAAGCTGGCCCTGGTCAGGCAGGACTTGGACAGTGTGGTGGCCCTGGCCGCAGGAGTAGAAACCTACACCGCTGGTGTGGATGCTTCTGCCCTTGGTAGCCAAAAGCTCCTCCAAGGACTTGGTAGCCTCAAGCAGGGCCTGGCCGACTTGGGTCAGGGGGCCCAGGAATTGACCAAGGGGTCCAATAAGCTGAGTGGCGGCCTGGAAAAACTCAAACGCAATCTAGAACGTTTTGACCAGCAAGGGATTGACCGGCTGGTGAGTGCCGTAAACAATGAAAAAGTGGCCGATCTTCTCGGAAATCTCAAGGGGGTCCTGGAAGCCTCCGAGCAAAGCGACCTCTTGGGCGGCAAGACCGAGGACATGACTGGCGAAAGCAAGATCATCTTTAAGACTGCCGCTATCAAATAAGCCTTAATAAACTTGAGGCTCTGCTGCAGGGCCTCAAGGAAAAGCGGCTAAACTACTCTTCTTCCTCACTAATCTTATCCGCAACCAGCCACTCCGACTCCGGGCGGCAGATTAAGCGGGCATCCAGATAGGCCCAGTTGAGGAAGATCACCGTGTGGATGGTGTAAATATTATTTTGGTTGGTTGCGTTACAAGAGGCAATCATGGCACGGTCTGGCTGGTCATAGTTGGAGAAGGAGACCGGGAGGAGGAAGCAGGATTCTTCCAATTCCGGGTTGTAACAGGGAACAACCGCCCGCCAGTTCCAAGCCAGCTTCTTGACCGCCATACCAATCACGTTTTCCAGGGCATTCTGCAACTGGCGATAGAGGTTCGTGATCTCCTCGTTCGGCTGGTGGTCAATAACCACGGGTTTGAGGAGGTCGCGAATTTTCTTATATTTTTCGGCGTCGGAATCAGCGGAATTTAAAATCGCCAAAAGTTGGGGAGAATTGTTAGCCTGGTTGCGGTAGAAGTCCAGGGGAATCCGGTCGCAACGCTGGATCAGGATATGGGCATCATCATATTCTGGTATGGTGATTTGGTTGCTGTCGTTGAAGCCCAGCTGCCAGACCGT
>JAQYCV010000011.1 GCA_028724525.1 Clostridiales bacterium | reverse complement strand
AAGACCTGGCGGTGACAGGCCGGGACCTCCAAGACCTGGGCTACCAGGGCCCCGCAATCGGGGAAGCCCTGGCAGAAATCCTCTGCTTCGTCATGGAAAAGCCCTCCCGCAACCAGCGGGATTACCTGCTGGAGAGGGCGGGGAGGCTTTTGCCGGACCCCTTAGCGTAAGACTAAAAGAAGTGCTCAGGCGTTCCAGATTTGCTCTTAGCATTTGCTAGCTATGTAGGCCGTGTTATTCAAATGAAATTGAATCTTAATATCTAACGACTGTTTTTTTTTGCAATGATACTCTGATCTTGGTTAATGAAAAGCTAAGATAGAGGTAGACTATGTTTACGCAGAGAAAAAATAGCCTAGTATTCTTATTGATTTTAGTAATGACCTTTAGCAGCCTGGCTTTTACGAGCGGCAGGCTTCCAGATGACATTTGGGCGGAAGAGCAAGAAGAAAACGGGGCTGAAGTCCCAGCCCTAGTTCCAGATTCTGAAGAAGTCCAAGAAATCCAAGAGCTTAAAGAAGTAAAAGACGTCCAAGAGGCCGAAGAAGTCCAGGCCAATCAGGCCCTTGAAGAAGCTGAGGTAGAAGAGCAGGTTGAGGAGAACCAGGAGCCTTCGGTCAATAGTTCAGGCCAGGAGGAACTGGAAATCTCCCAGCCTGGAGAGGCTGTCAACAATCCCGTGGGCGGCGGTCCGGTCGGTTCGGGTCCCTATAGCTTGGATTTTTTTGTTGAACGTAAGCCGGCTTATTGTGAAGATATGACTTGGACTTACTCTAACTATTGGAAGCGCCAATTAGATAAACCGATATTTAATTTCGATAAGTGGGCCTTAAATAGTTTTTCTATTACCCATACCCTCCATATCACTATAGGCGGCAGGGAAGATACCCTAGTTGGGTACATAACTTACGATGGCCAGACCTACCGCTGGAACTCTACGAAAATGTATTTCCAGGATATAGCTGTTCCCTATGAGCAGGTTAGTGTGGAATATTACGAACGCGAGGGTGGGGGCTATGTGGAGCCCTATCTCTTGGACTACGACCTCTATCTCGAAGAGGGGCAGGGTGAAATGATCCTGAAGGTGCCCAAGCTCGAACCTGAGGAGGGTTGTCCATTTGAAGGCCCCAAGCTGATAGGAATAACTATCATAAAGCCGGAGGTTTACCTCAATGGGGAAAGGGGTGATGACAGCAAGGATGGCACAAGCCCCGAATCCATGTCGATAACGCTACGCTTACGATAGGGGCAGGCACAATATTACGTAATAACCGGAATATTAATTTATCAAAACAACCCTCTGTAGGTGGTGCCATTAGCGCCACTAACAGGTCAACCCTTTACATGAAGGGCGGGAGCATAGAGGGCAACCAGGCCAACTACGGGGGCGGTATCGACTTAAATGCCTCCACCATGTACTTTTCCGGCGGGGCCATCAGGGGCAATATCGCTGATACCCTTAGAATTGATGGTAACCACTACTCAGCGGGAGGGGGCATTCTCGTGCGTGAAGGGTCCATCCTCTATATGTCAGATGGGGCCCAGATATTAAATAACCGGGCTAATCAGATTGGCGGGGGTATTTGTCTAGGAACTATTCATCCTGGCCCCCAGAATACGCTTTATATGGAGGGCGGCCAGATTGATGGCAATGCGGCAGGGGCAGCTGGTGGTGGAATCTTTATTCAGACTCAATACGAAAATCTCGGAGATTTTTGCAAAGCCATCATTTCTGCTGGCCGGATCACCAACAATCGGATGGATGGTCAAGGATATGGGAATTTTGAATTTGGTGGCGGCGGTATCTATGTGAACGGTGCTAATTCTGGCGCAAATGGCCAACTCTACCTCACGAATGCCCTCATTACCAATAATACCTCTCAAGGAGCGGGCGCCGGTTTTGCCGCCTGCCCCACTACCCTGTCTAAATTTTATGTGAACCAAGGGGTAGCCATCTATGACAACCATACCGAAATGGGCGGGCGGGATCTTTATGCCTTAAGCTCTCAAGGTTATGGACTCCATAGCGGAAAGGCGGAATATGAACTCAGCCTCCGCATGTTGGGCGGTGTTCCAAACCACTGGAAAACAGAAGCAGGTGACCTCCTTCCCTATGACCAGTATAAGGGGACTCTGCCAGACGGCCATGAGCTCTCTCTCCATACGGATGAGCTAGGCAATGAATTAACCCGTCAATGGACCAAGGTTTTGATTAGTGGTAACCATTCTGCGACCCGGGGAGGTGGCATTGGCTCTAATGGCAGTCAGTTCTTTGGTGTTGAGGGCGACCGTGACCTGAAGGTGATAAAGCGTTGGGCTGATCCTAACAAGACCCTTACCTACGTCACTGTCCAACTCAAAGCAAATGGCGTACTAATCGAGCAGGTAGATCTGAGCGAGGCGAATAACTGGACCCATACCTTTAAGGGACTGCCTACCCAGGATTCCGATGGTCAGCCCCTTCACTACACGGTAGAAGAGATAGAGGAAGAGGGCTTTGAAGCACGAGTAGAAGTTCAGCCGGATGGTAGCTACCTGATCACCAATATCCCTAAGACTAAGCTTGAAATCCAGAAAGGCTTTCCTGTAGTCAAGCTTTGGCAGGACAATGAAAATGCCTTGGGCATTCGCCCCCAAGGCGTTATCCTGCGTATCTTGGCTAATGGTCAGGATACAGGGCATGTTGTTGCCCTGACCGCAGCTAACAAGTGGAAGGCTACTATTTGTTATGACTTGCCGAGCCTTGATGACAAGGGCAATTTAATTGAATATAGCTTGGCTGAATCGCCTGTGGAGGGTTATGAGTCAGAAATTAAGGGAAATATTCATCAAGGTTTTACTGTAACAAATAGTCTGAAGCCCAAGCCCTCAGAGACAGTCCAACCCCAAGTAAAGGTTTTGCCCCGAACAGGCCAGGCTGGCGGGATGGCTTATTACGCCTTGGCTAGCCTGGGTCTTGCCTCAGTCTTGAGTATCGTGGCCTACTCCTTATACCGTAAGCGATAGGTCGACATTCAAAATCGTTTTTATAGATGATGGAGACTAGTTATTCAGAAGGCTAGTATTCGCTCTAAGTTGATCTGAAAGGTTTAAGAGTCCTCTATTCTTGTGCAAGTGCAAGCTAGAGGGCCTTTTTAGCTTGTTGTTTTATGAAATTGACACATATTTTAGCTAATGATACTATTAATATTACCAGAGATCTGGGCATTGCTATTAGATCGCAAAATACGCAAAACAGTTGTTTTGCTGAATAAGGAGTCAAAGATGAAAAAAGTATTAAGAGTGTTAAGCCTTCTACTGGTTGTAAGCATGGTGTTTGGCCTAGCCGCCTGTGGTCCCAAGGATGGTGGCAAAGAGGCTGACAAGAAGCCTGCTGAAGAGAAAGTCGAGAAGCAAGAAGAGGGCAAAGAGAAAGCTGATGATAAAAAAGAAGATGCCGCTAAGTCCGATGATAAGGTAGAAGCTGGCGAAGTGAAGATTGCTGTTGCTGCTCCTCTGACCGGTGATAACTCTGAGTATGGTATCGGTTTCAAAAATGCTGTTACTATGATGGCAGATACCTGGAATGCTAAAGGTGGCGTCAATAACAGCCAAATCAAAGTGGAACTTTTTGATGACAAGAACTCTCCTGAAGAGGGTGTTTCCGTAGCCAATAAAATTGCCAGCAGTGGTGATATTCATTGTGTCATTGGTCACTTTGCTTCTGGCGTTTGCATGGCAGCCGCTCCGGTCTATCAGGAAAATAATGTGATCGAGATTTCTCCTTCTTCCAGCCATCCTGACTATTCCAGCATTGGCGATTTTATTTTCCGTAACAATACTGTTATCGTTCATGAGGCTAAGGCCAGTATAGACATTGCTGTGAATGATTTAGGTAAAAAGAACATCGGTATTATCTCCATTAAAACAGACTGGGGCGTCAGCACTGCTGGCATCGTTAAGGATATTATTGCGGACCTCGGTGATGACGTTTCTGTTGTTGCTCACGAAGAAGTTATCGAAGGTTCCGACGACTACAGACCTGCAATTACTAAACTGGATGAAGCCGGTGCTGATGTGGTGATTTGTGTTGGTATGTATAACCTAGTTGCACCCGTAGCCAGACAATATAAAGAGATCAACCCTGATATTAAACTAGTTGGTTTCTCTAACTCTTACAGTGAAGAGCTTATCAAATTGGGCGGTGAAGCTGTAGAGGACGTTTCTTTCCCTGTTATCTTCTTCTCCAAGTCTGACGATGAAAAAGTGAAAGCTTTTGTATCTGAATATTCTGAAAAATTTGGTAGCGAGCCCAGTGCTTTAACGGCTCAGGCTTATGACTCTGCTGGTATTTATTTTACTGCTTTGGAAAAAGCAGGCCCGGGTGCTGATGCTAAGGCAGTCCGCGATGAAATTGCCAAACTGAGTTATGACGGCGTTACTGGTCTCACCAAGTTTGATGACAATGGTGATGTCCAGAAGACCTTCACTAAAGTAACGATCAAAGACGGTGATTTTGTTCTCCTAAAAGACGCTCAATAAGAATAGCGATCACTACAGAAAGGGATTACCATGCTTTTTCAGCAGATTATTAATGGCCTTACGCTTGGAATGACGTATGCGTTAATAGCTGTTGGGTATTCGCTGGTATTCGGAATTTTAAGACTTGTTAACTTTTCACATGGCTCAGTTTACGCCTTTGGTGCCAACTCGATATTGTTTTTAATATCTATGAATATTGGCATCATGCCAGCCTTGATTTTAGGAATATTTCTGACAGGCGCACTGGGTGTGATAGTAGACAAAACGGCTCTGGAGCCGTTACGGAAACAGCACGCTGAAAGTATTACATCACTGATCACAACTATCGGTGTCTCCAGCGTCATTACGAATCTTCTGACTGCTCAGCTGGGCAGTCAGAAGAGATCGTTTCCGTCTTTATTCCCCGCCGGATCACTCAACATAGGCTCTATCAGCCTTACCTATACGCAACTTGGTATGTTGTTTATTTCTCTAGCCCTTTTGCTGGGGCTTCTAGCCATCGTCAATAGGACGAAGATTGGTCTAGCTATGAGAGCTTCTGAGCAAAATATCCGGGCGGCCCAGATTATGGGGATTAACGTCAATGGCGTAATTTCCTTCACCTTTTTTCTAGGTGGTATGTCTGCGGCTATTGCGGGAGCTTTGGTCAGTAGTTACTACAGCATGGCCTACCCTAATATGGGCTATACAGCAGGTTTAAAGGCCTTTGCTGCGGCTGTACTAGGTGGTATCGGCAGTTTGCCGGGTTCCCTGGTGGGCGGCTTGCTGGTAGGCAGTGTGGAGTCTATGGCGGCTACTCTGCTGGGTTCTGAATTTAGAGACAGCATGGCCTTTATTATTCTGATTATTGTCTTAGTTATTCGCCCCCACGGACTCTTTGGCAAGAAAGAGATTAAGAAGGTGTAAGATGACGGCAAAAAACCAAAACGCTTTGGATAGTCTCAAAAAATACGCGGCTACCCCCATATTTACGTACATTGCCCTCGCAATTGCTTTTGCCCTTCTCATAGCTGTGCCGTTTATGGGCTTAGACTCCTATGTCATGAATATCCTTGTAAAGGTCTCCATATACGTTACTATGGCCCTCGGCTTGAATATTCTGGTAGGTTTCACGGGTCTAGTCTCCCTCGGTCAAGCAGGTTTTGTAGCTGTAGGCGCTTATACAACGACAATCCTGACCACCATGTATGGCTGGAACTATTTTCTGGCATTGCCAGTTTGTATTCTCTTTTCTGTCCTGGTCGGAATTTTAATTGGTTTACCTAGTTTACGTCTCACGGGTACTTATTTATCTATTATTACACTCGGATTTGGCGAGATTGTCCGTACTATTATTATCGTATGGGAGCCCATGACCAGGGGCCCTTTGGGTATTCGTGGAATTCCTAAGCCTAGCCTCTTTGGCGTTCAATTCACCATGGCAAATGCGGGGCTTTATTTCCTTTCAATCGTTTTAATGCTGTTGGTAACCCTGTTTACCCATCTCTTAATTCGATCCAAGACAGGGCGGGCCTTCCGCGCGATTAAAGGGGATGAGATGGCAGCCATGATGATGGGAATCAATGTGACCTATTATAAGGTTCTAGCCTTTGTACTTGCCGCAGTGATCTCGGCCTTGGCAGGATCCTTGTATTCAACCCAACTAGGTTATATTGACCAAAATACTTTTACTTTCGATATGTCTACGATGATTCTCAGCATTGTTATCTTAGGCGGCATGGGTACCATTCGAGGCATGTTTATTGGATCAGCGATACTTGTCATACTCCCGGAGGTATCACGTTCTCTCATGGACTATCGCTTTGTCATCTATGGCTTGATCCTGATCCTTATGATGCGATTTAGACCTCAAGGCTTACTGGGCTGGAAATCTAGACGTCCCTATCCCATTTCCCCAAAGGCCCTGGCCTTAAAAGAAGAGGCCGCGAGCAAGGAAGGATGGTCCACTCATGCATGATTCTCTATTACAGCTTGATGGTGTATCCCTGTCTTTCGGTGGTATAAAAGCAGCTTCCAATATTTCTTTACATGTAGATAAGGGCGAAATTATTAGCCTCATTGGGCCAAATGGTGCAGGTAAAACGACTGTCTTCAATATCCTGACTGGGATATACAAGCCGGATGAGGGCGCTATTACTTTTAAAGGCGAACGGATTGAAGGCTTAAGTCCTCAAGCCATTGTTAATAAGGGTATAGCCCGTACCTTCCAAAATATTCGTCTCTTCCGGGATATGCGTGTCATCGAGAATGTCTTAGTCGGGATGCATTGTAAAACGCGCTATAACTTTCTGGAATCTACCCTGCGAACACCTGCTTTTACCCAGGAAGAAGATAAGAACGTAGCGGAAGCCTTACTGCTTTTAGAAATTCTTGGCCTAGACCATCGTAAGGATGCCTACGCGGGAGACCTGCCCTATGGCGACCAAAGGAAAACAGAGATTGCCCGAGCTATTGCGACAGGTGCGGAGCTCATTCTCCTAGACGAGCCAGCAGCAGGTATGAATCCTAATGAGACCGAAGAATTATTGCAATGCATACGCCAGATTCGCGATATGGGCTATACCATTCTCCTCATCGAACACGACATGCGGGTGGTCATGAATATTTCTGACCGCATTTATGTTTTAGATGATGGGAAAATGATTGCGGAGGGACTGCCCGCAGAAGTGGCTCACAACCCTCAAGTTGTGGAAGCCTATTTAGGAGGAGAATTAGATGTTAAAAATTGACAACCTCCACACTTATTACGGAGCAATTCATGCGCTTAAAGGTATTTCTCTTGAGGTTCGCCAAGGTGAAGTAGTTTGCCTGATTGGTGCCAATGGTGCAGGTAAGTCTACCTTAGTAGACACCATAGCAGGCTTGGTGAAAGCAAAAGAAGGGACCATCCACTTTTGCGATGAAAATATTACCAATATGGAAGCCTATAAAATCGTCAGCAAGGGAATCAGCTTGTCTCCTGAAGGCCGGGAAGTCTTTCCAGATTTAACGGTTGAAGAAAACCTACGGCTTGGTGCCTACATCGTAGACGATAAAAAAGAGATTGCTGAAGCTTTTGAGCGATGCTATGAACTCTTCCCTAAATTACGCGCTCGCAAAAAACAACAAGCGGGGACTTTGTCTGGCGGCGAACAACAGATGCTTGCTATTGGTAGAGCCTTAATGAATAGCCCCAAACTCCTTCTCCTAGATGAACCGTCACTAGGGCTTTCTCCCAATATTGTTAATCAGATTTTTGAATTGATTATGAGAATTCAAAAACAAGGCATCACGATTTTACTGATTGAGCAGAATGCTAATATGGCCCTCCAGGTCTCTGATCGGGCTTATGTGCTGGAAAATGGTAGCGTGAGCATGACAGGCCCAGCCGCAGATATAGCGGGCAATGAACAAGTTCGCCAAATTTATCTAGGTATGAAATAGAGCAAACACAGAAAGGAACACTTATGAAAAAAATTATCAACGACCCCGATTTAGTGGTTAGTGAAACTTTACAAGGTCTGGCCTTGGCCAACCCTGATGTGGAATATATTCCTGGCGTGGAAGTCATTGCCAGAAAAGAAAAGACTGGAAATGTCGGCATTGTATCCGGCGGGGGTTCTGGCCATGAGCCTGCCCACGCAGGTTATGTGGGCAAGGGTATGCTGGACGCGGCTGTGGCAGGCAATATGTTCTCTTCCCCCAGTCCAGACCGGATCATTGAGGGCATTCGCCACGCCAATAGCGGCAAGGGTGTCCTCTTGGTCATCAAGAATTACTCGGGCGATATCATGAACTTTGAGATGGCAGAGGAGATCGCCAAAATGGAAGGCATTGAAGTAGATCACGTTGTGGTCCGCGATGATGTCGCCGTCGAAGATTCCACCTATTCTACAGGCCGTCGCGGCATCGCAGGTACGGTTTATGTCCACAAGATCGCTGGTGCCATGGCTGCCACGGGTGCATCCTTGGCAGAAGTCAAGCGGGCGGCCGAAAAGGCCATCGCCGAGATCCGTAGCATGGGTATGGCCATGAAGGCCTGCACCTTGCCCGCCGTTGGCCACCCCAATTTTGAATTGGCGGAAGATGAAATTGAAATTGGCATGGGAATTCACGGCGAGCCTGGCGTGGAACGCTGCAGTATCCAGACCGCGGCAGAGCTGGCCAAGACCCTGACAGACCATATTTTTGCCGACTATAACTATGATAATAGCGAGGTCGCCCTGCTCGTAAACGGCTTAGGCGCTACCCCCATCATGGAACTCTATATTCTCAACAAAGAGGTCCACAAGATCTTAGAGGCTAGAGGCATTAAGGTTGCTCATAACCTGGTTGGCAACTACATGACCGCCATAGACATGGCCGGGGCCAGCGTTACCCTCATGAAGTTAGATGATGAGCTCAAGAAACTTCTCTTGGCTCCTTGTCATACACCTGGCTTGTGCGTGGGGGACTAGTGATGAAGATTGATTCAAAGCTTTATGTGGACTATCTTCAGAATGCCTATCAGCTCATCCACGAGAATGAAAAATATGTAACGGATTTAGACTTAGCCACCGGCGATGGTGACCACTGGTCTAATTTAAACAAGGGTTTCGCCGCCCTGGTCGCTATGGAAGATGAACTGAGATCTATGCCTTTAGACCAGATGTTCATGAAAATAGGCATGACTATGATGGCGACTATTGGTGGGTCCTCCGGTGTCCTTTATGGTGGCGCTTATATGGCCGCCTCCAAGACTCTCAAGGGGAAAGACCATATGGAAGCTGCAGATTTACAGCTGGTTCTAGCTGCCATGTTGAAAGACATTCAAAGTCGGGGCAAGGCTGAGCGGGGCTTTAAGACCATGATTGATGCTCTGGCTCCTGCTGTTGATGCCTTTAAGGAGGGCCTGGACCAAGGCTTGAGCGATCATGAACTCCTGGCTCAGGTTAAAGAAGCTTCCTTAGAGGGGGCCGAAGCCACCAAGACTATGGAAGCGGTCCGGGGCCGGGCTACTTATCAAGCCGATAAAGGTGTGGGCCATCTGGACCCCGGAGCAGTGACCATGTCCTATCAGATCTCTACGCTCTGCGATACTATCGCAAAGACCATAGAATAAGGGTAAGCAGTATGAATAAGCGTGATTTGCTCGCAAGAGCCATGAACAATCAAGAAGTCGACCGGGTCCCTTGTGGCTTCTGGCACCATTTCATTTTAGGCCGAGATCAATTTATCGGCCTAGAAGAGCCAGAGGTTTTGGAAAGGGCCTATCAAGGGCATCTGGATTATTATGACTTGGTCCAGCCCGATATGATGAAAATCATGTCCGAGGGTTTCTTTGGCTATCCGCCTATTATGGATAATCCCTTGCAGACGGAAGATGACCTGCTGAGGATTAGGCCAGTTGGTAAAAATCATCCCTGGGTTCAGAAACAGATTGCTCATGTCAGACGGATTGCTGATCAGTTCCGCGAGGAAGTCATGTGCTTTTATAACATATTTTCTCCGCTCCAGATCATTCGGATTAAATTTGATTTCCTGGACTTAGAGTTTGACAAGTTTGTCCATCTGGCGGAAAGCTATCCTGAGGCCTTCCGTCAGGCGGGCATGGCTATTTCCGAAGACGTACAGGCCCTGACAGAAGGCCTTTTCCAAGATGGCGGCATCGATGGGATCTACTATTGTGTGCAAAATATCCAGAGCCCCATGTACGATGACGAAATGTATCAGAAGATTGTCAGACCTTCTGAGCTCCCTGTCCTGGAACTGGCCAATTCCCTGCAAGATCGAAATATTCTGCACGTTTGCGGATATGCCCACCACGTCAATCGTTTTGAGACCTTTAAGGACTACCAGGCCAAGGTCTATAACTGGGCTGCCCATACTGAAAAGATTAGTTTGCCGGAGGGCAAGGCCTTTTTTAAGGGCGCTTGTGTCCTAGGCGGTTTTGATAATAACCCCGGTACCCTGATTGACCAGGGTAGCCCCGAGGAACTGCGGGCCTATGCGAAAAGCTTGATAGAGGAAAATGGCTATAAAGGCTATATTATGGGTGCTGATTGTTCCATTCCCAACGATATTGATGACAGGCAGGTCCGGATTATTCGCGATGCTTGTCATGACTTTATCAATCCCAATTTTGCATAGAGTCTCACATAGATAGGAGTATCTTATGAATAAAAAAGAATTAGTAAAAAACTTTCTGAATAATGAAGCTGTTGACCGGGTGCCAGTTGTTTTCTGGCATCACTTTGTGAATTTTCATGACCACCACCGGGGCTTGACAGATCCCGATGTCCTAAAGCGGGTTGTCCAGGGCCAGAAAGACTATATTGACCGTTTTCAGCCGGACCTTTTGAAGATCATGTCCGACGGATTCTTCGGCCACCCTGCTATGACAGGCGACCTGATGACTAGTGTAGAAGATATTAAAAAGATCAGTTCCTGCGGACCTGATCATCCCTTTATTACAGAACAGGTCCAGTATGTCAAAGAAATTTGTGACATGGTGGATGGGGAGATCTATACCTACTACAACATCTTCTCGCCCCTTCAATATATTCGTCTCAAATTTGAAGAGTACGATGAAGATTTTGAAAAATTCTGCCGCCTCTTCTTTGAAGATCCTAAGGCGATGGTGCGGGCGGCTGAGCAAATCGCCGCGGACTTGATTATCCTCCTGGACCGCCTCTTTAAGGAAACCAAGATTGATGGGATCTACTACAGTGTCCAGGCTGTCCAGGATAAGCGCGCTGATCTGGCCTTCCATGAAAAGTATGTCAAGCCCTTAGATCTTTTGATTATGAACGACATACTCAACTATACGGACAATATCATGCTGCACATTTGTGGCTATGGTCATTACAAAAATCAGCTAAGCTGGTATAGTGAATATCCAGCTAAAGTCTTCAACTGGGCCACTCATACCGAGAATGTCAGCCTAGCAGAAGGTAAGAAGATCTTTGGCGGTAAGCCCGTACTGGGTGGCTTCGATAATAATCCTGGCACTTCGCTCTACACGGCAAGTGAATCTGAGCTGAAGGCCGAGATTAGCAGAATGTTAGATGAGGCTGGTACGGTGGGTGTGGCCCTGGGCGCAGATTGTACCGTGAGTGAGGACCTGGATCCCGCTCGTGTCAAGCTGATTCAAGATCTAGCCACGGAATACATGCGGGCCCACTAGACTCGCTTAGGCAATTTTTAAGGAGCAATGTTGAGGACTGTGAGCAAGACCTTAAGCGAAAAAGTGTACGATGCCATTGTTGACCAGATTATTCGTGGGGAGATTAATGCCTCTACTGTTTTAACAGAGGCCAGCTTGGTGGAAAGTTTCCAGATATCTAAGTCTCCTGTTCGCGAAGCTCTGGTGAGGCTCTGCCATGAAGAGATCTTGGTTAGCATTCCCCGTTTTGGCTACAAGGTCCAGCTGGTCAATAAGGATTACCTGGAAGGCATTATCCGCCTCCGCTTCAACATTGAACCCAAATACTTAGACATCTATTTTGATAAATTGACACAGGAAGACTTCAAGCGTATCCGGGCCAGTATTGCAACTCTGGATAAGGGCGTCTTGTCCAATCCCTTTGCCTACTGGCAGGCTACCTGTGCCTTCCATTTGGCCTTGGCTTTCTCCTATCATGACCAATTTTTTTACAACACCATGCAGAGCATTCTCAATAAGCAGTTGATTACCTTTGGCCAGCTGTATTGGAATAATTGGTCTGATGTCGCAGATACTAAAATGATTGATAATCATACGGTAGTCTTGGATGCGATTGAAGCGGGGCATAAAGAGGAAGCGATTAAGCTTTTGGAAGCCGATATCAAGTCTTTCTAAGGAGGGAACACATGGAAAAAGCAACTTATGAGGCCTGTATTAGGCTTTTACAGCATGAGCTGATTCCTGCCCTGGGCTGTACAGAGCCGATTGCCCTGGCCTATTGTGCGGCCAAGGCTCGGCAGGTCTTAGGACGAGAACTGGCAGATTTCGAGGCGATCGATATCTATTGCAGTGGGAATA
>JAQYCV010000010.1 GCA_028724525.1 Clostridiales bacterium | reverse complement strand
ATATCCTCCTAAATATCCAGCAGGTCCTCAATAGAGCAGTCGAGGAGCTTGGAAAGGCGGTAGACTGCCTCGATGCTTGCTCTGTCCAGACTTTTGTTTCGTAATGCATACATTTGGAGGAGGCGTAGAGACAGTCTAGCGCGTTTGGCAAGCGTGGCTTGTGTGTAGCCAAAGGCGGTCTGCATACGTTTCAGCTTGCTATCCCTAGCATACTTTTTGAGATTTTTGTTTGTGCGACCCAGGAATTTGGTCCTATTGGCCGTGTGGAGGGTGTGATGTATCTTTTGCAGATCGTCAAAGGAGAGTAGGTCAAAAATGTCGTGGAAGCTTTTGGCTGAGAACCACTGGAAATAGCAGGCCGTCCAGCCAATCCAATATTCCTGTGAATGGCCAAAGTGTTGCAGAGTCGCTATTTCCACAAGTTTTCCACTTGTTTCCAAGATTGTTTCTGCCGCAACTTCAATACCATTCTTCTCTAAAAGACAGCTGGGATCGCCATTTTCTATTTGCTTACTGACTGAACTTTCAGCAAAGAGCTGGAGGAAGTTTTGGCCGGGAATGTGGCAAGTATTGATGGCAAAATCAAAAGCGGCACCGAGTGCGAGCTGCACTTCACTGAGATAGGTTTCTGGGTATGCGCGGCTCGTCAATTCACACGCCCCCCTCTACCTCCCGTGGCTTGCGCAGAGGTCGCGGAGGCGGAAGTTCATATCGGGGTGGGGGTAGATGTCGCAATAGGAGTCGATTTGGTGGGCCAGGAAGTTGACCCGACCGAGGATTTCTTTCCGGGTGATGATGCCGATAAAGATACCGTTTTCATCGGTGACGTGGATGTAGTTGTGGTCGACTATGGCGTGGAGGACGTCTTCCAGTTCGTAATCTCCCTTGACGAGGCCGACATTCCGGCGCATGACTTCTGACACTTTGTAATGGCTTAATTGGTCCCAAAGATAGGCGGTTTCGGTTTTGATGGCCCCCATAATCAAGGGCATGTTGATCGAGCCCACGCTTTGTCTTTGCGTGTTGAGGACGGGGATCTCGCTGTAACCTACAGAGGACAGGAGCATGAGGGCGTGGAGGAGATTATTGTCTTCCCAGACTGTGGCGCAACGGTCGGCTGGGATCATAAGTTGGTCTTGGCAGTGGAGTAGCAGGCTTTCGATCTGCTTATTAATCATGTGATTTCTCCTAAAATTATAAATTTATTCTTACTGCTTATAGCATAATGCACAAATGAGGCTCTGACAAGGCTTGGCCAGGTCTTGCAACAAACTTGCCATAATTCTTCATATTTCCCCTATTTTGCCGCCATAAGCTTCGCCTAGAATAATAACCGTAGCAAGAAGCTACAAGAACACACCTCTTCATACGTCTCCTCTTTAGAAGCCCGGGTTCTCCGGGCTTCTTACTTTCTGGAGTAGAGCTATCCTTTCCTATACTTGCCAACCCTATTCCAGCCAGGTTATTGGCCTAAATGGTTGGCAAATGGCCATTTCTCCGCTTCGCTCTCTTTGGTGTGTATGCTGCTTTCTAGTGGTATGCCTGAATATAAAGCGTCTAGCCATTCTGGCGCCTGCCCTCCCTAGCAATTATTTCGGATTTGGGATTTCGGACAAATTTGCAAGTAATGGATGAGTCCCAGTGTCCAAAGCACCCATTACTTGCAGATTTGCCCTCGATACCATCCACAAGTTGCAAACTTGCCCGGCGGCCCATCCATTAGTTGCAATAATGACGGAGAATCCGGAAAACCGAAGCAACGGAGACATCTGGCCACCCACTACTTGCAAATTTGTAGGCCCATGGACAGACCCTCAGTGGGTTCAAATGCTTAGCAGCGTGTATGACTTAATTCACAATGGATTTTACTATAAGACTAAATTCCGCTTTCCACCCTTAGTGTAGAACTAACTTTTTCACTTTAGGCGGCCTGCACTGGATCTTGGCGGCCTGCATTAGGTCTTTGCATAAATGTTTGCAAAGCAAGGCCAATAACATTAAACTATATGTGCACAATTGCAGGTAGAAGTGCATTATGGATGTGCGAATCTGTGCAAGCACTTAATCTGTGCAAGCACTGTATCTGTACCAGCACTTAATCTGCACAAGTATCTGTGCAAGCACTCAATGTGTACAAGCACTTAAAAGGAGAGAATGATGAAAGATTTAAAAGGCACTAAGACCGAAAAGAACCTGCAAGACGCTTTTGCGGGCGAATCCCAAGCTCATACTAAATATCTTTACTATGCTTCTCAAGCCAAAAAAGATGGCTACGAGCAAATTGCGGCTATCTTCACCGAGACTGCTCTGAACGAGAAGCAGCACGCCAAACAATGGTTTAAATACCTGGTGGGCGGCGAAGTTCCCGAAACTCCGGTGAACCTGAAAGATGCTGCTGCAGGCGAGCACTTCGAGTGGACTGACATGTATCAGCGTATGGCCAAAGAGGCTGAAGAAGAGGGTTTCCCCCAAATTGCTAAGCACTTCCTCTTGGTTGCTGACATTGAAAAGCACCACGAACAGCGCTATCTCAAGCTCTTAGAGAATATTGAGGAAGGCCTGGTCTTCTCTCGCGATGGCGATACCATTTGGAAATGCCGGGAGTGCGGTCACGTTGTTATCGGCAAGAATCCTCCTAAGGTATGCCCTGTTTGCCGTCATCCCGAATCCTTCTTCGAGATTGAAGCGACTAACTATTAATTGCTAGCTAGGATTATTCCGGCTTAAAGAGCAGGGGCTGTCCTGAAAAGAGATAGCCCCTGTTTTTTGTTTGCTCTATTACTTTCCCTAATTCTTCAAAGGCTTCTGGATGAGCTTATAGAGGACATGGACCAGCATGAGGAGGGGGTAGATTTCCAGGCGGCCGGCGATCATGGCCAGGGAGAGGGTGAGCTTGGACAGATTGGTTAGGCTGGCATAGGAGAAGCGGGGGCCGAATTTGCCGAAGGCCGGGCCTACATTGTTAAAGCAAGAGGTGACGGCGGAAAAGGCTTCGCCGTAGTTGACTTGGTCAAAGCTGAGGACGACCAGGCAGAAGAAAAAGATGAGGACATAGATGATGAAATACTGCATGATCTTATGGCTCTCTTCCTGGTCCACGGCCCGGTATTCCCAGCGCAGGGGGAGGGCCCGTTTGGGCTCAAAGGCGGCCCGCACGCCCTGTAGGCCGGACTTGATTAGCATGCCCACCCGGGATACCTTGAGGCCGCCTGCGGTGGAGCCGGCGCAGCCGCCCACGAACATGAGGAAGAGGAGGACCAGGTGGGAGAAGAGGGGCCAGGAGTTGAAGTCGGCTGTGACAAAGCCGGTTGTCGAAATGATGGCGGAGCAGGCAAAAAAGGCGTCCCGCAAGGCCCGGCCATAGTTTTGTCCCTGGGCCAGGTATTGAGGGAGGATGTTGAGGCTCATGCTTAAGGTCGCGCTGAGGACGATGACCGTAAACCAGGATAATTCCTCTGACCTGATCCGGTCTTTCCCCCGGCTCAGGAGGAGGTAGTGGTAAATATTGAAGTTGACGGCGAAGGCCAGCATGCCAAAGGAACAGACTAGGTCAATGGCCAGGCTGTCAAAGTGGGCGATGGACAGGCTGTAGTTGGAGATGCCGCCTGTCCCTGCTATAGAAAAACTGTGGGTTAAGGCGTCAAAAAAATTCATGCCCGCTAGGATGAGGGCCAGGACGAGGATACCTGTCATACAGAGGTAGATGAGGTAGAGCCGGCGGGCGGTGTCCTTGAGCCGGCTATTAATTTTACCGAAACTGGGGCCGGGGACTTCGGCCTTCATGAGGTTGACGGAGGAGGGGCCTAGGCCCTGGAGGAGGGTCATGGCGAAAACCAGGACTCCCATGCCGCCGACCAGGTGGGAGAAGGCTAGCCAGAATTGTGAGGCCCGGGAGATGGCTTCTATGTTGGGAATGACGGAGGCTCCGGTTGTTGTGAAGCCGGAGATGATTTGAAAGAGGGCGTCTACATAGTTGGGGAGCTCGCCTGTCAGGCAGAGGGGGAGGGCCCCCAGGAGGGAGTAGACGAGCCAGATCAAGGCGGCTAAAACCAGGCCGTCTCGGGTGTAAACCTTGATGTCTTCTGGCTTTTTCCAGCTCAAAAGCTGGCCCAGGGCCAGGGTCAGGAGGATGGGGATCAGGTAGGCCCGGTAAACCAGCTGCCCTTCTTGGAAGATCAGGGCAGTCAGCAAGGGGGCGGCCAGGAGGGCTGCCTCTACCTGTAAAAGCCGGCCGAGAATATAGGCGTGTACTTTGTAGTTCATCTTGTCTCCCCGAAGGCGACCTTGCGGGGCCGCTGACCTCCTAAGCTAAAATATCATCCAAATTTTTCAGGGTCATTTCCTTGGAAATGACGATGACCCGGTCCCGGGCCTTGAGGACGTCTGTCCCACCCGGGAAGATAATTTGCCCCTTGCGGTAGATGAGGCCCACTAAAACGCCGGGTTTGAGGTCTAAGACTTTGAGAGGAATATTGAGGCTGCGGGCCTCCTTGGGGGCGGTAAACTCCACGGCCTCCAGGCGGTTGGACATGAGGTGGTAGACGGCCTCGATGTCGGATTCATTGGAGTGGCCGCGGGCCCTGATATAGCGCATGAGGCCCTCGCCGGCAATCCGGTGGGGGGTCAGGATGGTTTGCAGGTCAAAGGAGGCCAAGAGGGGGAGCATGGCTACCCGGGTTACCTTGGTCACAGTCCGGGCTACCCCTGTGGCAGCGGCATGGAGGCTGATCATGATATTTTCCTCGTCCATGCCGGTTAGGTTTAAAAGGATATCAAAAGAGTTGAGGTCGGTTTCGTCTAAAAGCTCATGGTCGGTACCATCGCCCACCAAAACAGAAATATGGGGAAACTCCCCGGCTAAGAGGCTGGCCCGTTTGGTGTTTTTCTCGATCAGGGTGATCTCCAGACTGGACTTGGGCAAGTACTGGAGCAAGTAGTGGGCGATACGCCCGCCCCCAATAATGAGAATTTTCTTGTAGCGCTTTTTGGCCTTGGTGAACTGATTGTAGAGCTGACGGAGCTCGGCCATTTGGCCTGTCACTTGGATGCGGTCATGGCTTTCTAGGATAAAAGCACCGGAGGGAATAAAAATTTCATCCTCGCGAGCAACGGCGGTAACCAGGAGGGAAGGATAGCTTTGGCGGAAGTGGACCAGGTCCTTGCCCACCAAGTCGGAGTCGGAGGCCAGCTCGGCCTCCATCATGGTGACATTGCCGTTGACGAAGCGTTCCATGGCGTAGACTGCCGGAAACTGCAACATTTCGGCCAGATAGCGGGCGGCTTCAAATTCTGGATTGATCAGGTAGGAAATGCCCAGGCTTTCTCGCATGAAGGCCATATGAGCTCCGTATTCGGTATCCCGGACCCGGGCCACAGTATGTTTGGCCCCCAATTTGGAGGCGATCATGGCCGCCGTAATGTTGACCTCGTCCGAAGAGGTCGCGGCAATAAAGACGTCACAGGATGGTATTGTGGCCTCTACCTGCAGGTCAATAGAGGTAATAGACCCGGTAATGGTCCGGATATCTTCCCGCTCGATGGCCTTGGTTAATACATTTTCGTTGATGTCTAAAACGGTGACATCGTGGCCTTCGTGGCTGAGCTCGTGGCAGAGGAATGTCCCCACCTTGCCCAGCCCGCCGATGACGATTTGCATCCCTAGCTCCTCCCGTATCTCTGCCTCCGCAGTAGGCCGCAGGGCAGAAAAGGCGAAATATCTTCTTTCGTCAGTGGATTATACGATATTATCATAGGACTTTTCGTCTTTCCATGCTTCCTGGTCGCTTTCAGGCGGCTATTACAATTTGGTGACGAGCGGCCTGTGGCCTGGTCTTTGCTAGACGAGTAGACGCCGAGAGGGTAAAATGGTCTGTACTTAAGAATTGCCGGAGAGTCCTTTGATGACGGCAGGGCTTAAGCAGGCTGACCGGTCTCCAGTAGACTCAACAGCCTAAAAAATCCGTCCAGCCCTACAAAAAGGGCCTCAGACGGAGTTATCTCACTGGAGAAAATTTTAAACCAATGTTATTTAAGCATAAGAAGTCTACATCTCAGCAAGCAGAGCGTCCTGAAAGCCCAACGGAAGAAATTCCAGCTAGTCAGCAGGCTCAGCTAGATTTTTCAGGCCAGGAGGCTGGTGGCCGCGAAAGCGCTCAGCTCCACTCGCGGGGCCGGCAGATCTTGCTCTTTATTTTGCCGATTATTGCCTTGTTCTTGGTGGGCATTCTGATCCTCTTGATCGTGAACATGCCCCAAGCTAAGGAGATCCAGCTGGAGCGCTATACCCAGCCCAATAAGGATCAGAAGATCCAGGCGACCCAGCCAAGGGAGACTCGGGTGGCCGAGACCAGCGCCCCTCGGGCGACAGAGGCCCCCAGCTATCGCTTGGTTTCTCGTGATATCAGCAAGGAAAACCTGTCCAAGTTGATTCGGACGGGTGCCGGTATCCCTCCCGGACTTCAATCCTCCATGGTTCACCTGGTGGACAATCCGCCGGAGCTTGTTTGGCAACCGCCAGAGGGCTCTGGTGTCCGCTTGCCTGCTGTGGTAGGGGAGAATCAGCCCCCGACCAGACCGGACCAGGAAGTGGCCGACCAGGAAAATCCTGACGAAGAGGGCCTGCCTACCCTGCCTGTTCAGGGTCAAGTAGCTTCCCAAGATCAGACGACAACGCCTCCGGCCGCTGATGCGCCTGTGGCCCCGCCCGCAAGTCAAAGCGAAGTTGAGGCCCCTCAGGACAACCCTGTCGAGGAGGCCGTCGTCGAGGAGGCCCCAGCCCAGCCTCAAGCCAACCCCTACGATGTCATCACGGGCTCTAGCTTCCACGCTACGGAGTTACCCGCCTACGTTTACGGGGAACTGGTCAATGTGCGCGCAGATGCCAGTATGGAGGCTGAGGTCTTGACCGAGGCCCATCTAGGCGACGAGGTCTACGAGATCGAGTCCAATGGATCTTGGTCCCGGGTCCGCTTGGCAGACGGCTTTGAAGGCTATATCTTCTCCAGCCTATTGTCCTACAACTATGTGGCTCCCAATCCTACCCCGCCTGCAGAGGTAGTTCCAGAATATGTCGAGAGTGATTTTTCTAGCTACTCCGGCACCCTCTATTCCACCTTCTCTGGGGTGAATATCCGGTCTCTGCCCAGTACCGATAGTGAGGTTGTTGGTAACCTCTACTATGGTGACTCCGTGACGGCTGTGGGTTACACGGGTGGTTGGTTCCAAGTCCTCATGAACGATGGGAGCACGGCCTATGTTCATGGTGACTACCTCACAGAAGATCCTGTGGTGGTAGAAGATATTTCGGGCGAGGTTATCCATGAACCTGTCCAACACATCACCTCCGATATTCCGGAAGTCGAGACCCCGTCAGACCTGGCAGGCGGTAACGCCATAGTGGGTCTGGCCATGCAGTACCAGGGTTACCCCTATGTTTATGGGGCCGCGGGACCTAGCTCTTTTGACTGCTCCGGCTTTACCTCTTACATTTATAGCCAGATGGGCGTGGGCCTGGGCCGGACTACTTATGATCAAGTGAATAACGGCATCCCCGTGTCCTTCTCTTATAAGAATTATTCCAATATGGTGCCGGGCGACTTGGTCCTCTTCGCGACAGGCGCAGGCATTGGCCACGTAGGTATATACATCGGTGGCGGTCAGTTTATCCATGCTGCCAACGAGAGCGTCGGCGTCGTGGTTGACAGTTTAAATATGGATTTCTGGGCCTCCTCCCTGGCTCACGTCAGGAGGATTTTCTACTAGGCCATTTTGCAAGGGTGCGCACACATGATAAGACGACAAACAGAAGATCAAGCTAAAGAGAGAAGCCGTCAAAGGCGGAAGCGGTCTGACCGCAGGTCCGCCTCTGGGCAGGGCCGAAGCCAGACCCGCAAAGCTCGGGACCGCCAGGCCCTTGATCCGGGTAAGCGGAGCCAGGTGACCCTGGCTGTATCCCTGGTGGTTCTCGTGATCGTGATTGGCCTCTCCTATGTTGCCATCAGTCGCTATGTCACCATGCAGAACTGCCTCACGAATCCGGCCTGCCTTTTTGGTGGGGGCGAGGCTGAACCTGCGCCCGCCGGGGAAATTGCTAATAATATCCGCTACAAGTCGGTTAGCCTGGGCGGGAAGACCTACCAGCAAGCTCGGGAAAGTCTCATGAATTCTGAGGAAACCCTGCTCTCTGGTCTGGGTAAGCTGAAGCTTTACTATACCGACGACGATTTTGTGGAAAAGACCCCCTATGAACTGGGCATGCGGCTGGATATTGATCAGCTCCTCAAAGATGCGGAGGCTGAAAGCAAGAAGCTTTTGAACCGCAAGTTTGTCTTGGATGACCGCTTCCGCATGGATCCGGAGGCCAGTAATGCCGCCCTGGATGCTCTGGAAGAAGAGCTAGGCCAAGAGGGTGGCGATGCCAAGGCGACGGGCTTTAATTTTGAGACCAATAAATTTGAATTTGAAGATGAAAAGGAAGGCCGGGAGCTTGTCAAAGACAAGAGCGCCAAGCTGATTAAGGAGGCCTTAGACGCGAAAGATTACGGGCGGAAAATTAAGCTGGAATTCAAGCGTATCGCGCCGGGCCGTACGGCCAAGGAGCTGAACGGGCACCTGGGCTTTGTTGCCTCTGCGACCACGCCGATCGTGTCCTATTCCGAAGCCCGTAACCAGAATGTCCGGGTGGCTGCTGACCGAATTAACGGGACCATCTTAAACCCGGGAGATACCTTCTCCTTCAATACCACCGTGGGCAAGATTACCCAAGAAAACGGCTTTGCCCTGGCGGGGGTCCAGGATGCGGACGGGAACGATGGTCTGGGCTTGGGCGGCGGCATCTGCCAGCCCTCCACCACGCTTTACCAGGCGGCAGTCCGGGCCAATCTGACCATTGATATCCATAACTTCCACTCTACCCCCGTACCCTACTGCCCCATCGGGACAGATGCCATGGTTTCCGATTGGTCGGACCTGGTCTTTACCAACAATTCTGAATATCCTTATGCCATTGTCTCCCGCTTCGACGGAGCCAACCTGTCTTTTGACTTTTACGGGCCCACGGATCCGGATGGGGGCACTTATGACCTCTATGTTGAGGACCTGGGTTCCTACCCAGTTAAGGAAGAGCCTAAGCAGGTTCAGGATGACAGCCTCCAGCCCCGCGAGACCGAGGTCCGCAGTGCACCCCGGCCCAACCGCCATGTGAAGGTCTACAAGATCTATTCTGACGCGGCAGGCAATATGGTGTCCAAGGAACTCATGTATGACCACGTTTATCCTGGTTTTGCAGGGGTTATTGGGGTAAATGATCCTGATAAGTCCACCAAGCCGGGTTCCACCGAAGCTCCAGTTGTGGCCTACTATGTCAATGGCCCCAATGGGGAGCAGATCCCGGTCTACGAGACCCAGACAGAGCGGGAAACAAGCCCTCCCCCGCTCCCCCAGCCCTAAGCTGAATTAGTAGGACAAAAAAGAATTAATAAAGTTGCTGCCTCTGAACGCTTAGGCTTGGAGGCAGCAACTTTTTGCTTTATTAGTGCTATATGCACTATACCCTGCATTGAACTGTAATTTAAAAGTCTGCATGATGTTAACATTCTGCAATATAACGGGGATAAATATTAAAATATATCCATTAAAATAGTAACCAAATAAAACTAATCTTAACATTAGCTGTCAATACTAACGAAAAGATTAAAGAGATAATAATTGACATAAGAGGTGCACAATGAAAAGGTTACTAGTTGGATTCCTGGCTTGCGTAATGTTTATATCCGCTCTGCTTCCGCTCCAACCCTTGCTTGTTAATGCGGAAGAAACTGCTGAAGATACACAAGTCGTGGATGGGCTTCTGGCTGAAAGCCCTGAATTAGAAGAAAAACAGGCGGAACTTCCTGTACAGCCGCTTGTTGATGATGTGACAGAAGGTGCCCCTTCGCCTGAGACGTCAGCGTCTATCCCCCCTCCCCCATTTTTGTCCCCACTGCCTGATTTCTCACCTTTAAGAGCGACACCTGGCCAATCACAGGCTAAAGAAAACGATACTTTCACTTTTGATATTTCTCATGACGGTTCAGCAACACTAACAGGGCTTGCCTCAAACGCTGTTCTAGAAAATGATCAGTTAACCATTCCTGATGTCATACAGGACCCTGATGATGCCAATATCTGGTACCCAGTTGCTTCTATCGCGCCCCAAGCCTTCTTTATGCGAAAGCTTGCTGCGATTAAATTCGCTACAGATGTAAATGGTCTTCCGTCTTCAAACTTAAAGGAGATTGGTGAATTTGCCTTCGCAGAAAACCAACTTACTAATCTCCCCCCTCTGCCTGCTAGCTTGGAAATAATTGCAAGTAGTGCATTTAAAGGCAATCGACTAAGTTCTTTGGATCTCTCAAATACAAAGCTGATTCATATTGGAGTCAATGCATTCCAAATGAACCAATTAACGGACTTATTTTTGGGAGATTCTCTTGCTGCCATTGGAGACGGGGCATTTTCCTATAACATGCTCACTCAAGTTCATGTGCCAGACGGTGTCACAGACTATGGTTACGGTGTTTTTGCGCATAATAACCGTTATGTTCAGGTGGAAACGCAAAATGAGCTAGTAAGAACCGAGAAAATCAATGAAGAGGGTGGCTTTGGTCAGGTAGTTAATCCTGTTGAGATCACCGTACATTTTGTTGATAGTGAGACAGGAGAGCCTATTTTAGGCGATCAGACGATTGGTTTAGATTTTACCGACCCGAACGGTATTATCTTAATCGGTCAAGAGAATACCTATGTTCCTCCTAAGATCACCGGATTCCAAGCCGTAGAAGACGAGATCCGCTATATACCGGATAGTCCGCAATATGAGCTCACTGTGAAATACAATAACGAAAAAATCCTGCCGACTATCGAGCTGGTTAAAGCGGCAAACTTGGCCGAAGGAACTATCGTTTCAAAAGAAGTGTTATTGGCATTCGTCAAAGCTACAGATTTCAAAGGCATAGATATCAGCGATAGAATTAGTGTTGATCCAGAGACTTTTAGTACGACCAACAATATTCCCAGCCAGGAAGTAACCTATACCGTTACTGATGATTACGGTAATACTGCCGTTAAACGTATTACTTTCTTGATCGGTCAGGACTGGTCGAGCTTTCCACTAGGTAACGACTGGGTATTAGGGGACTTCACCTATGACCCTGATGCTCCTAACAAGCTTACTGGATTTTCTGAGAGTGGACTGGCAAAAGTTGCTGATCACAAGGATCTTATTCTGCCGCATATCAACCCTAATGATGGCAAGACAGTTATCGATACCATAGCAGATAGTGCCTATGCTAGCTTTGGCAATCAGGGACTCACTTCGGTTCGTGACTACATGTCTCCTGATGCAAGCGGCAGCGGTAATATTCGTTTTATTGAGCCGTATACAAACATAAACACTTCAACGACTCCTCCAGGCGTATTTAATCACAATGCGCTAAAATCAATTGGGTTCAATGCCTTAGAGCAAGCGGGAGATAAGGCCTTTAATGGGAATAATCTTAGCAGTCTCTATTTACCCAAACTCAAGCAGACCTATTACTGCACTTTTGCAGACAATCAACTTACTGAGTTGGATGAGAATACTTTACCAAAGCTAGAAGTTGCTGGAACGGGTACTTTTTTAGATAACAATTTATCTTTAGTACATCTGCCATTTCTTAAAGTGGCTGGTGAGGCAGCTTTTATAGTGATTAGTGGGGATAATAATTTATCAGATGTAGACTTACCATCCTTGGAAATTGCAGGCCCTAATGCTTTTAAAGGCTGCAAGATATCTGAAGTAACCAGCGTGCATTTTCCCCGCTTGCACACTTTAGAAACAGGTGCATTTGCTAATAACCCTCTTACTCTTATTGATATCCCCAGCTTGGTTGTTTTGAATGGGCAAGCCTTTGAGGGCGTAAAAGGCTTGGATGCCGACGGTAATTCTATTGTTCAAGATAACTTTAAAAATTTGGAGTGGATTGGTGTGCGAGGACTACGGAGTTTAGGTATCACCAGTCTGACAATTCCTAAATTAAAATCCATTGACTATGCTGCTTTCTTAGATAACCCCGGAGATCCTGACTATGAAAATAAAGTTGTAATTTGGGCTGATATTGATCTGCCTAGCCGAGAAAACTACATTGTAAACCCCGGAGGGACACCGGATGGTGATTGGAATGAAGACGACTTTGCCTGGGATCCAGACGAGTCATCTCGCCTTTTAGGCCTTACGGAGGTTGGCAAACAAAAGCTAGCCTTAAAAAATGCCGAACTCGTTTTACCTGACCGTGCAGAGATTGTAGGCCCTTCCGCCTTTGAAAATATTCAACTCACTAGTGTAATTGGACGTCGTGTGCGAGTCGTGGAAGACAGCGGCTTTTGGAATAGTGGCCTTAAGGGGGACCTCAAGGATAGCTTTCCTGAACTGGAGAAGACAGATCAATATGCTTTTGGCTATAACAATTTAACTAGCCTTCATTTGGATAAACTTCAAACTGCTGGATTCTGGTCCTTCATTAACAACCAGCTGACAGACTTGGATCTGCCTGAGCTGCTTACAGTCGGGGATGATGCTTTTTCTATGTCTCCTGGTTCTTCAGATTCTGATTTCAATAAAATAGCATCCCTGCGCGCCCCGAAACTTAGGACTATAGGCAAGCGGGCTTTTAGGAATCATCAATTAACAAGTCTTGATTTACCTTCTGTAGAGGAAATTGGTGTATCAGCTTTTGCTAACGTGTTTAAGTCAAGCGCTAATGCATACAGATATGATTATCCAGATGGTAAAATTACGGGTTACGAAGACAAGACTCTGCAAACCGTTAACCTTCCTAGGGTAAATATCATTCACGATCTGGCTTTCGCAGGTAACGCTATCACAGATGCTTTTATGCCTCAAGTGCAGGTGATAGCGCGCCGGGCTTTTGATAGGAATAAGTTAAAAGAAGATTTGTATCTGAAACAAATCCAGACCATTGGTAATCGCGCTTTTGGCTCGTGCTCACTAGACAACGTGTATGTAGGTGAGGACAGCGAAACTTTGACCGATCTCGCCCCAGATGCTTTCTATAGAAACTTCAATAATAACCAGCGTAAGGGCCCTGTCTATATTTTTACACCTGGCCGCAGCAATACGAATAAGTTACAAGATGGCAAAGATAGTAACGGTAATGTGTTACATATCATTAACCCAACGAAGGTTACCGTCCGCTACATTATTAAAGATGCTGATGGAAATGAGATCCCCCAAGATCAATATCCTGAAGGTTGGCCAGAATCCTGGAGCGAATATATTTATGGCCAGGCGGGTAAAGACTATCAGGCAGTGAATGTGTTCAGCTACCAAGTTGAGCAAACACCCCTGCATGTTGATGACAATCGCCAGGAGAATACCGTAGATTTTATCTATACAAAATTTGATGTAGAAAATACAGAAGGCATTGAATTGCGGCAGCAAAATGAATATGACCGCAATACAGGCATAGAAAAAATGCGCTATCTCATTGGTGAGCGCATGGCTACCAATCTTTATCTTGACCTCACAGGTAATGATACCGACTACGATAAAGGTATATTGCGGCTCTACTATGATCCCAAATATATTGACGAAAATAGTATTACTCTTCCTCTTTCCAGCTTAGTCAAAGGCTTTAAAGCAGAAAATGGACGGCTAGAGATTTCTGTGGGAGGAGACCAGCATCTGCAAGGTGGTACGCAACTACAGATTCCTATTTTCTGGAAGTTTCGGCCCTATGTCACTCCAGATAATTACGAAATGCAGCTCAACGCTGAGTTTGCGCATGACTTTGGTGATGGAGGTGGCCCAAAGGTTCTGGCCAAAGCTGATAGCCTGCGGTTAGAAGGCTACTACAACAAGCCACATATGGTGGTCACCAGCCCTCTCAACTTACCGAACTATAATTATGGTAGTGCCCAATCTGACGCAGATGGGCCCCGTTGGGCGGGAGCTTTTGAAGTTTATAAAAATCCTGCCGATGGGACAGCAGCATACAGAATAGACCCTGATCAGCTGAAACCCGTGCGCTTTGACCTGCGCAGTAGTGAACTCTCGCGCTATGTGAACCAGGCAGAATTAAAAGTTCAATTACCGTATTATACAAAAGTACTTCCGGATGGCAGCGAAGAAGTTGTACCTGCAGTTTTTGATCCGACAGAGAACCCAGACTGGTCAAAAGTCATTGAAGCCGCGGAAGACGGCACTGAAAGGACTGTCTTTGTGCAGACTCAGAGTTTTCCGAAGACGACCTATCCTGGACAGTATTTTCAGCCCATCTATTTCCGTTACCCAGAATGGAAGAGTGGAAGCAATAGTGTGGTGCATGCTAGCTTACAGCTAACACCTGATGAGCAGGGACCAAAAGAAGAAGTGATGGTTTCTGAGGATGATATCAGCATCTACACAGCCCTCTATGAGAATGTTTTAAGCAGCGGTGATCCCCGCTTTGAAAAACTTCCCACAGGTTACCCGCGTGGTGATAACTCATATACGTATTTTATTGATAATCAAGAGGATAGGGGCAAAGTCATATCCTATCTGCTTCGTCTATCCTCTTTGGCTTCAAAAACTGATTTGCGTGAGCTAACGGTCACGGACTATGGTCTGGATAAACGCCTATATTACTATGGCGTTTCCTTCCCCCGCGATGACCATACTGCCAGTCATTTGCAGGTTACCATCAAGGCTTTTAGCCAGAGCGGTGAAAAAATCAATCCAGGTGTAGATGTGCAATTATTTGAGAGCACGGTCACCATGGCAGCTGGACAGGAAGTTATCTTCCCTGCTGATAGTGCTCAGGACATTGACTATATACAATTTGTTCTGCCGGCTAATCATTGCCTCTTCTCCGCTATTGAGATCCACGTAGATACTAAACTCCGGGATCCTAATGCGCCCGTTTATAATGCTGGTGGTTTGGCTACGTCTAATGTCTTTGTCAACCATGCTGTCTTAACGGGCAACCTCTACCAGAAAGGTACTGATAATCCTGCTTCAGAACGGGGTGATCAAGTCCACAAAGACAGTGGCATTGTGATCAGTAAATATGACCCTGCTTGGGACAATTTGCCAGGCAATTTTGTCTGGGGCTCTCAATCTGAGGTCTATGTCGTGAACTACAAGGAAAGGCTGGGCTTGAGTAAAACTCAAACTTATCCTAGTACTAGAGAGCGCATTGTATATCCGGGCGAAGAAGGGAATTATACGCTGAGTTTAACGCCGGAGATTCAGTTGGAGAATGGCAGATTGACCTATGATCGAGCTCTGTTCAGAGAAAAGTTATTTCAATTCCAACTCATTGATCTCTTACCTCGCGGTGTTTTACCTACAGAAGTTCAATTGTCCCCTGAGTTCCAGCGTAGTGGCGGTAGTTGGAAATTAGTAGAAAACTATGAAAATAGCGGACGTCAGGCCCTTATATTTACTACCGATACCGGCACGCTCAATGCAGGTGTATTTTATATCGCTACCGTAAAAACCTCCGTTGAAGCTTTGGCTAAAGATGGCGATGTGACCAATGAAGCATTTGTCTACTTTACAAGTGAAAACGATAAGGTGACTAAAGTTGGAAACTTTGAAGCACCGATAGGCCATGAGAATGAAGAAGGCTGGCTCAAAGCTAGCACAACCTTCAAGCTAGCCAAAGTTAAAGAAATTTTTGCCCGCAAATACATCCGTAGGGCGGAGGATTTAGCTTGGCTACCCACAGGAGTCATGACGGAGTCGGAAGGCCTTTTTGACTACCGTCTGAACTTGACCAATTCCTTAGAAACTGCCCGTACCAAGGTTGAGATTGTGGATGTTCTGCCTTATTTGGGAGATGTGGAAATCCAGGAAGAAAATATTGGGACGGGATTGCGTGCCCCACGTCAGACAGAATTTGAGAATACTTTTGATGTGAACCGCTGGGGAAAAGGAATTTTCACAGCCCCTGCTGGCTACACGGTTGAGTTTTGGAACAGTGACAATCCGATTGACTATGCTGGACAATCTGCGGAGAAAACCCTGGACCAATTGACCTGGTCCTCAGCACCAGCAGAAAATACCAGGGCTATCCGAGTGAAGGCCCAAGAAGGAGTGAAGCTGACAGCCAACAGTTCTGTAGATATTTATATTCCTATGAAGGCTCCGGCGAATGACATAACTAACGACTATGCGCTGACCGGTAAAAGGGCATGGAATAGCTATGTACACAGGAACAATGCTACTATTCGCTTCCTGGAACCTAACAAGGTATACAACGAACTTGCTGCGCCCCATGGCTCTATAAGCTTTACCAAATTTGGCCAAGATGAGTTGGGCTGGCAGGAAGGTGCAAACCCGGAAAAGAAGCCGCTGGTTGGCGCCAGTTTTGAAGCGCGTCAGCTTAAAATGCTTGATGATGGCAAGGGAGGCCAGACAGAGGAAATCGTAAAGATCTATCAGGCTGTATCTGACGAGAATGGTCGGGTTATCTTTGAAGATCTTCCGATCCAAGCTATTTATGAGATTGTCGAGCTTGAGGCTCCGGATGGCTACCAGTTGCTGAAAGATAGCGAGGGCAAATCTGGCTCCATTAGAGTAAGCTATGATGATTTCAAGAAAGGCTATAACGCAAAGACCGATAGCTTTCATGTTGCTATTTCAGATGCAGATTCTCAAGCCCAATTCCTGAATATCAAGCCGGTAACAGGCAGCTTGACCATCCAAAAAACTAATAGCGCGGGTCAGGTCTTACCCTATGTTCAGTTTAAGCTTCTAGGTAAGAGTCCACACAATAACAAATTTGTAAGCTTAAAGCGTACAGATGTTGATGGCAATGTGGCCTGGTCAGACCTCATTGAAGGAGAATACGAACTGAGCGAAATCTTACCAGAAGGAAACACGGGCTATATCCCTATCAAACCGATTACTTTTGTTATTGATAAGGACCATAAAAACCATGAGTGGACTGGTGAAAAAGCTCTTGTAAATGAAACGGTAAGAGTGGTTATCAACAAGTTAGGTGTGGGTTCAGACTTTGATCTTACACAAAATTTAGGCGGTATTTCTAGCTGGGGCAAAGACCTGCTGGATGGTTATTCCTTCCAAATCCAGGAAATTGACCAAGACGGTCAAGCCGTAGGAGAACCTTTAACAACTGAGCCTACGAAAAAGGGTACGATTACCTTGGAAGGGCTAAAAATAAATACTCTATATCAAATTAAGGAGCTTAAGCCTGATAACGATGCTCGTTCCATATATCTATGGAATGACCATGCTTACACATTTATGATCAATGGGGCTGGTAAGCTTTGTGATGCCAATGGCAAGGAGTTTACCTATAATGCCCTTAATATTCCTAATCCTGAAAAGCCGATTTTAGGACGAGTTGAGGTTACCAAAGTTGATGACCGAAATCAGGCCTTGGAGGGTGCTGTCTTTGCCCTTTACCGACTAAATGAAACAGAAGCTCTGAAGACCGTAAGTTCTAGTTTGGTTGAGGGGACCGCAAAGGCTGTGTTTGATGATTTAGAGCCGGGAGATTACTGCCTGAAGGAATTATCTGCTCCTGCCGGCTATCATCACAGCCTCAAAGAATATACCTTCACTATTCCACGGCAGATTTCTCAAGATAGATTGGATAAGGATCTAGAAAAAGGCAATATAGTCATTCATCAAAATGCCGAGGGAATAGCGGATAAAATCTTCTACCTGTTCAGTCAGACTTATAGCAACCAGGCTTTTGATATCCAGGTTATTAAAGGAGATACCCGTTTTTATAATGTTACCGAAGACATGGCAGATGAATTACTTGCCCAAAACCCTAGTGCAGTTAAGCGTGAAAAAGGCTCTGGTCGTTTTGATATCTACCTGCCTTTGTCGGGAGTCGGTTTTGAGCTCTTTGAGATTGATGCGGCAAACAAAAAAGTATCTAAGGGCAGCTTGACCTCAGGGGAAGATGGCAGTCTGGACTTCAGTCAAATATCTGACTTTAGCTTTAAGGAGAATTGTCGCTATGAGCTAATAGAGACCAAGGCCCTGTCTGGCTATCGGCTTGATCAGACACCAATTGTTCTGAGCCTACCCGATGAAGCTAAGAAAGAAGGTTTTGATGGGACAATTGTACGCTACAAGAACAATGTACCTGAGCGCGGCCGCATCTTAATCTCTAAATACGATGAAGATACCCGAACAGTTTTGGCTGGTGCAGTATTCTCTATTGAGAAAGACGGGGAGCCAGATAAGGTTATAAAGAAAGCCACAAGTGGTGCGGATGGTATGATAGAATTCCGCGATCTGGAACTGGGCTTTACTTACCGCATTCGTGAAGTCTTTGCACCTGAGGGCTATCAACTGCTTTCAGAAGATAAAGTGGTAACCTTGACTCAGGAGGAAAGCAGTGCCAGTTTTGTCTTCTTCAATCCTCAATGGGTTCAATTTGAGATTGAGAAAAAGTGGGTTGGCCAAGCTAAGGATGAGGCTGTTGTACATGTCCTTGCTGATGGCCAAACTGCTATAGACAAAGATGGCAATCCAATACCTGAGCTACATCTGAATCGGGGCAATAACTGGAAAGTAAAAGTTGAGAATTTACCCAAATATAACCCAGAGAATCATCAGCTAATTAAGTACAGCATTGCGGAAGATCTTGATGAAGGCTACCAGTCTCTGATTACGGGTTCGTCTGATTATCTGGTGCGAAAATTTACCGTAACGAATACAGATCAGAACCGCAAATCAATCGGCGTCACTAAGCTCTGGGTGGGTAAAGCTCTTGATCAAGTGACGGTAAGGTTATTGGTAGATGGTGTGCCCCTAGGGCAAACTGTGGTGCTTAGTGCTGCCAATAACTGGCAATATGTCTTTGAGGACCTCGCTGTGATGGATGGTGATCGTGAGATCCATTATTCTGTAGAAGAAAAAGTACCTGAGGGTTATAAGATGACCATGACGGGTTCTGCGGACGAAGGCTTTGTGATCACTAACACAGAAGAACCAGAGAATCCACCAGAGACTCCCCCGGGAACACCTCCTGGGACACCTCCGGAAAATCCTCCAGAGACACCTCCGGAAAAGTATGACCATAGCTTGCCCAAAGCAGATAGGAGCATCACCACCTTGCCTTACACGGGTGAGTCAGGTGTCATGGCACAAGAAGCTGTGTTATTGATGTTGGTAGCACTGGCTCTCCTGATTTGGAGGAAGAATCTAAAACATTAAGCTGAGAAAATCACAAGTTTTAAGCTGAACTATTAAGACTAAAAGATGGTGCCTCTGAAATGCGCAATAATGCAGAGGCACCATTTTTATGTGTGCTTTTGGGAAACAACGTTAGCTAGCTATTAATTACTCTCTCCCTCAAAGCCCCGTCCTGTACGCTCACTGATGATGTAGCGGGGCCGGCCCTTGCTTTCCACAAAGATTCGCTCTATGTAGAGGCCGATCAGGCTGAGGGAGAGGAGGATAGAGCCTCCAATTAAAAGCTGGAGGAGGATGACGGTGGTAAAGCCGGAAGCGGCTGTCCCCTTGGCCCACTGGACTAGGGCCGTAATCCCCAAAATGACAAAGAGGACCATGAGGACCGCCCCAATGAGGCCAATCAGGTAGAGGGGTTTGGCGGAAAAAGAGGTGAAGGCGTTGATGGCCAGGCGGGTGAGCTTGAGGGGAGACCACTTGCTTTGCCCGGAGGCCCGGTCGGCGACCTCAAAGCTGAACTCTTTGCGGCGGAAGCCTACCCAGGCTGCCTGGGCCCGGAAAAAGTTCGCCCTCTCCGGCATGTCCCGCCAGACCTCGATGACCTTGCGGTCTAAGAGCTTGAAGTCGCAGGCATTGGCCAGGTCTAGGTCGGTCATCATTTGGAAGAGCTTGTAAAAGCGCCGGGCTGCCCAGCGGGCCAGCTTGGATTCATTTTGCCGGACTGTTTTCTTGCCTTCGACCAGGTCATAGCCCTCCTCCCAAGCCTCCAGCATGGCAGGGATATAGGCAGGGGGGAATTGAAGGTCGGCATCCATGACGATGACCGCGTCGCCTTCGGCTTCTAGGAGGCCGGCCACCAGGGCGGGCTCTTTGCCAAAGTTGCGAGAGAAGCGTAGGGCTTGGATATGGGGGTCGCTGGCGGCCAGTTCCTCTAGGATGGGCCAGGATCCATCGGATGAGCCATCGTCGATAAAAAGGAGGCGATAGTCATAGGCGGCTGGAATATGGGCAGAAACTTCCCGCACTGTATCCTGCAACTGGATGCCTTCGTTATAAGCCGGAATGATAATGGTGATTTTTTTGCTAGCTGACATAAGTCTATATGGGGACTGGGCGGCCTTGGTCTCCAGGGTGAGAATGCCCAGGGGACCTGCCCCTATCTCCTTTTCGCGCAAACTATTTGCCCCAGAAGGGCAGACGAGGGCCCAAGGATCCTTGTCTACAAGTGGGCCTGAACTTGTATTATAATGCGATTGTAACATACCAGAAAAGGATCAGGGCTAGCCGCTAAAAGGCTGGCTTTTGTTTGCCAAGTAAGGAAAGGAAACGCAGAATGGAAGAATTGAAAAAAAGAGGACTCAAAGATTTAGAGCTCAAGGGCAAAAAGGTTATTTGCCGGGTAGACTTTAATGTCCCGCAAAACAAGGAAACGGGCGAGATTACGGACGACAAGCGTATTCGGGCCGCCCTGCCTACCATCCAATATATTTTAGACCAGGGTGCCGCCCTGATTTTGGTCTCCCATCTGGGCCGGCCTTCTGGCTTTGAAGCGAAGTTCAGCCTGAAGCCCGTTGCCAAGCGTTTGGCCGAGCTTTTGGGTCAAGAGGTCATCATGGCTGAGGACGTGATTGGTGATGACGCCAAAGCTAAGGCTGCGGCCTTAAAAGCGGGTCAAGTCCTCCTCCTGGAAAATGTGCGTTTCCACAAGGAAGAAACTGCCAATGACCGAGCCTTTGCCCGTGACCTTGCCTCCATGGCGGACCTCTACGTCAACGATGCTTTTGGGACCGCCCACCGGGCCCATGCCTCTACCTGGGGTCTGGCCAACTACCTGCCCTCGGCAGTCGGCTTCCTCATTCAAAAGGAAATTGAAGTCATGGGCAAGGCCCTGGCCAATCCGGAACGCCCCTTTGTCGCTATCCTCGGCGGGGCCAAGGTTTCCGATAAAATTTCTGTCATTAAGAATCTCTTAGGCAAGGTCGATAGCCTGCTCATTGGCGGTGCCATGGCCTATACCTTCCTCAAGGCCCAGGGCAAAGCGGTTGGCAAGTCTCTGGTAGAAGACGACAAGCTGGACCTGGCCAAGGAACTCCTGGCGGAAGCAGAAGCCAAGGGTGTGAATTTCCTCCTGCCCCAGGACCATGTCGTGGCCAAAGAATTCTCCAAGGATCCCCAAGCGACCGTCCAGGTCAACATGGAGGCTGACTATATGGGCATGGATATCGGCCCCAAGACCATCGAAGCCTATGCGGCCGAACTTGCCAAGGCAGGCACGATTGTCTGGAATGGCCCTATGGGGGTATTTGAATTCCCTGCCTTTGCCCAGGGGACAGAAGCCATTGCCCAGGCCCTGGCTAAGTCTCAAGCCATCTCGATTATCGGCGGCGGTGACTCTGCAGCAGCCATTGAAAAGTTTGGTCTGACGGACCAGGTGACCCATGTGTCTACCGGGGGTGGCGCTTCTCTGGAATTCCTAGAAGGTAAACTCCTGCCCGGGATTGATAATATCCAAGATCAGGATGCCCGCCGGATCCTCGCCGCAGGTAACTGGAAGATGAATGCCGGCAGCCCCAAGGCAGCCCTGAAGATCTTCCAGGCCCTCCTGGCCGAAGCAGACAGCTTCAAACACGAAGTCCTCATTGCGGCTCCCTACACAGCCCTCTCTGACCTCGCCCAGGCTGCGGCCGGCAGTTCTATCCGCCTGGCCGCTGAGAACTGTCACCAAGAGGACAAGGGGGCTTATACCGGTGAGATTTCTCCCCAGTTCTTAGCCGAGATGGGCCTGAATGCCGTCATCTTGGGCCACTCTGAGCGCCGTCAGTACTTTAAGGAGACGGACGAACTAGTTAACGCCAAGGTCAAGGCCGCCCGCCGCTGGGGCCTCCGCCCCATCGTGTGTGTGGGGGAAAGCCTGGAAGAGCGTGAGGCCGGCACAACCTTTGACCGGATTAAGACCCAAGTGGAGGGTGCCCTGCAGGGGATTTCCGCTCGGGAAATGAATTTTGTCACTATCGCCTACGAGCCTATTTGGGCCATTGGGACGGGCAAAACCGCCAGCAAGGAACAGGCCAATGAGGTTTGCGCCTATATCCGCAAGCTCTTAGCCGGCCTCTATGACGACCAGGTGGCCCAAAGCACCCGCATCCTCTACGGCGGTTCGGTCAATGATAAGAATGCCGCCGAACTCTTTGCCCAAAGCGACATTGATGGTGGCTTGGTAGGGGGTGCTTCCCTCAAGCCAGAAAGCTTTGCCGTTATCGCGAAAGCCTAAGTTAAAAGCCGGCAAGATGCCTGAACAGGCGCCCTGTCCGATCTTATATTTATGATATAATCTAGGGTGGCCCCGGCCGGGGCCACCCTAGCTATACAAAGGGCAGATTATCTTGTCGTACAGCAGTACAAAGTAATCACAGCAACAAGGAGAGATACATGTCAAAAGAAAAGAAATTCATGATGATGGATGGTAACACCGCCGCGGCTTGGACCGCCTACGCCTTTACGGAAGTAGCTGGTATTTACCCCATCACGCCCTCATCTCCCATGGCAGACATGGTAGACCAGTGGGCCGTTCAAGGCCGCAAAAACATTTTCGGCCAGACCGTCAACGTCGTTGAGATGCAATCCGAAGCCGGTGCTGCGGGCGTAGTCCACGGTTCCTTGGGCACAGGGGCACTCACCACCACTTTCACCGCCTCTCAGGGCCTTCTGCTCAAGATTCCTAACATGTACAAAATCGCTGGCGAATTCCTGCCTGGCGTTTTCCATGTAGCTGCCCGTACGATCGCAACCCATGCCCTGTCAATTTTTGGCGACCACTCTGACGTTATGTCTGCCCGCCAAACCGGTTTTGCCCTGCTCGCTTCTAACAGCGTTCAGGAAGCCCACGATATGGCTGCCGTTGCACACCTGTCTGCCATTGAAGGCCGGGTACCATTCCTGCACTTCTTTGATGGTTTCCGTACCTCCCACGAAATTTCCAAGGTTCAGCTCCTCGACTATGATGACTTGAAAGAACTGGTAGATATGGATGCTGTGGAAGCTTTCCGTAAGCATGCCCTCAGCCCCAACCAGCCTATCCTGAGAGGGTCCGCAGAGAACCCCGACGTCTTCTTCCAAGCCCGTGAAGCTGGCAACCCCTTCTATCTGGCCCTGCCTGCTGTGATCGAGAAGAACTTAAAGGCTATCAACAAGCTGACTGGCAAGAACTACCAGTTCTTTGACTACTATGGCGCGGAAGATGCAGATAAACTCATCATCCTCATGGGTTCTGCTGTAGAAACTGCCGCTGAAGTGGCCCTCCACCTCAACAAACAGGGTGAGAAATGCGGTGTTATCAACGTCCGTGTTTACCGTCCCTTCTGCAATGACCGCCTCCTGGCCGCCATTCCTAAGACCGTCAAGCACATTGCTGTTCTGGACCGTTGCAAGGAACCTGGTGCTGCGGGCGAACCCCTCTATCTGGACGTGGTCAACGCCTTCAAGGATGTGGAAAACGCTCCTCGTATCATCCGCGGCCGCTATGGTCTCTCTTCCAAGAACACTACGCCTGACCAATTTGTTTCTGTCTTTAAGGAACTGGATAAGGCTGAGCCCAAGAAGGAATTCACCATCGGTATCAACGATGACGTTACCCACCTGTCCCTGGAGAAATCTCCTGCTCTGGACATTGCTCCCGAAGGCACCATTGCTTGCCGCTTCTGGGGCCTGGGTTCTGACGGTACTGTTGGTGCTAACAAGAACTCCATCAAGATTATCGGTGACCATACCGACCTTTACGCTCAAGCCTACTTTAGCTATGACTCCAAGAAGTCTGGCGGCGTAACCATCTCCGACCTCCGCTTTGGTAAGCATCCTATTAATGCGCCTTACACCATTGACGTTGCGGACTTTGTTGCCTGCCATAACCAATCTTATGTCGATAAGTACGACATGCTGGCCCCTCTGAAGAAGGGTGGCTCTTTCCTCCTCAATACCCACTGGAATGCAGCCGAGCTGGATGAGCACCTGCCGGGCCACATGAAACGCTTCCTGGCCGAAAACGACATCAAACTCTACACCATTAACGCTGTAGATATCGCTGCTGAAATCGGCCTGGGTTCCCGCATTAACACCATCTGCCAGGCTGCCTTCTTTGCCATCACTAAGGTGATCCCCGTAGAGGATGCCGTGAAGTACATGAAGGAAGCAATCGTGAAGTCTTACGGCCACAAGGGCGAAGAAATCGTCAAGATGAACTACGCCGCTGTAGATGCTGGTATTGAGAAGTTCCAGGAAGTGCCTGTACCGGTCGAGTGGAAGAATGCTCAAGACGCACCCAAGGCAGTCAATGAAGCGCCTGACTTTATCCAGAATGTGGTTGAAGTCATGAACGCTCAGAAGGGCGACAGCCTCCCTGTTTCTACCTTCGTAGATCGTGAAGACGGCCACTGGCCTGCTGGTACCACCCAATATGAGAAGCGCGGTATTGCCGTGAACGTGCCCATTTGGAACTCTGAGAAGTGCATCCAGTGCAACCAGTGCTCCTTCGTCTGCCCCCACGCCGTTATCCGCCCCTACCTCTTTGACGAGGAGGAAGCGAAAAATGCACCTGAGAGCCTGCATCTCAAGGACGGCAATAAGCCTTACGAACAATACAAATACGCCATCCAGATTTCACCCCTGGACTGCACAGGCTGCGGTTCCTGCGCGAATATCTGCCCCGCTAAGGCTCTGGATATGGAGCCCCGTGAGGACCATCTGGACCAGGAAGACAACTATAAGTACGCCTCCAAGATTAGCAAGAAGGCTAACCCCATGAACACGGCCTCCGTCAAGGGCTCTCAGTTCGAGGAACCCCATTTCTGCTTCTCCGGCGCTTGCGCGGGCTGCGGCGAGACACCTTATGTCAAGCTGGTCACCCAGCTCTTTGGCGACCGCATGCAAATCTCTAATGCAACGGGCTGCTCCTCCATCTACGGTGGTTCTGCTCCCTCCACCCCTTACTGCCCCAACGCTGCTGGCCATGGACCTGCCTGGGCCAACTCCCTCTTTGAGGATGCCGCAGAGCATGGTCTGGGTATGCACCTAGGCTACAAGCAACTTCGTAACCGGGCCAAGGGCTATCTGACAGACCTCCTCGGTCAGTCTAAGGATGTGGAACTCATGACTGCCATCCAAGCCTGGCTGGACGGCTTCGAGGACGGGGAAAATACCCGTGCCCTCACCGACACCATGGTTGAAAAGCTGAAAGCTTATAAGGGCGAAGGCGCCGACCTGGCCAAGCAGGCTCTGGAATATGAAGACTACCTGGTCAAGCGGTCCTCCTGGATTATCGGTGGTGACGGCTGGGCCTACGATATTGGCTACGGCGGCTTAGACCACGTGATGGCTTCTGGTGAAGACATTAATATTCTGGTTCTGGATACGGAAGTTTATTCCAATACCGGTGGTCAGGCTTCTAAGTCTACGCCTCTGGGCGCTATTGCGGAATTTGCCGCTGGCGGTAAGCCCGTGAAGAAGAAAGACCTGGGTGCCATGGTCATGACTTATGGTTACGTCTACGTGGCTCAGATTTCCATGGGCGCCAACCAGGCTCAGACCCTGCGGGCTATCCGTGAGGCCGAAGCTTGGCACGGTCCTTCCATCGTCATCGCCTACGCACCTTGTATCAACCACGGTATCCGGGGCGGCCTGACCATCTCTCAGACTCGTGAAAAGGATGCTGTTGAGACCGGTTACTGGCATCTCTACCGTTACAACCCCGCCCTCAAGAACGAAGGCAAGAACCCCTTCATCCTGGATTCCAAGGAGCCCAAACGCGACTACAAGGAATTCCTCCAGAAGGAAGTCCGTTACACCTCTCTGGCAGGCAGATACTCTGAGGAAGAGGTCGACAGCATCTTCGAGCGTGCCGCTGAGGCTGCAGAAGAGCGCTATCAGAACTATATCCGTATGGCTTCTTACGAGCCGGAGGCCAAGACCGAAGGCTAAGTTGCCATGAAAGGCGAAAAGCTTATGCTATAATAAAACCCCGCAGCCATGCGGGGTTTTTTATCGCCGGCAGAAGCCCAGCCGGCTCCAAAACTAGGCCGATCAGGCTCATGAGCCTTACCGAGCCTTAAGCCTTAGACTTACTGAAAAATTTGAGGACCATGCTGGAAATCACAAGAACGCAAGACCGTTATAGCCCCGACCTGCAAATTCCTGCAGCTTTCTTCCTGGAAGATATGCCTGAGCTGGATGAAGTGAGTTTGCGGGCTTTTTTGCTCCTCTTGGCCCAGACCCAGCCAGGCGGTAGCCAAGTGGATGCAGAGGCCCTGGCCCAGCAACTTCAGATCTCCCTGGACCGGCTCCTGGATTCTTTCAAAGTCTTAGCTGCCCGGGGTCTCGTAACTTGGACCCCCCAGGGGCTAGAATTAGCCGACCTTAAGTTGCTCTACCGGCAGCGGGTCAGTCGGAAGACCGGCGCGGCCAATCCCTCCAATACGGATTCCAGCCTGGCGGCCCAAGCCCAGGCAGACCTGGCCAACTTGGTCAGCCAGATTAACCACACCTTCTACCAGGGAGTTATGCCCCTGGCTTTCTACAATTCTATTGAAAAATGGTTCCTGGAATACGGCTTTGCTGCTGACCTCATTTATGCCCTCTTCAATGAAATTAAGCAGTACGGCAAACTCCAGGCGAATAACTACGCCGAACGGGTGGCGGCTGCCTGGCGGGAGGAGGGCCTGCGGACCTTTGCTGACCTCAATGCCCGCCATGAGGCCAACCAGGGGCTCGCACACTATGCAAAAATCCTGGAGCGCAAACTCCGCCTGACCAGCCGGCTAACGGCCTATCAGCTGGACTATCTCCAGCGCTGGCTCTACGAGTGGGACCTGCCCTTTGACCTCATTGATGAGGCCTTTCGACGGGCGGCCAGCAAGCAGGCCCAGCCCAACTTTAACTATGTTGATGCCATTTTAAAAAATTGGTCGGATGCGGGTTTAAGAAGCCTGGCTGATCTGGCCGACTATGAGGCCAACTACCAGGCCCAAAAACAGGCGCAAATGGCGGCTCAAGGGGCCGCTAAACGCCGGACTAGCCGGTCCGGATCCCAGGCTATGGGGAATTTTGACCAGCGCCAGTATCAAGAGGAGGAGATTACCTCTCTCTACCGGAGCCTGGATTTCTTAAAGGCCGAGCCTGAAGCTACCAGCACCCCTGATGCCCAGCCTGCTGTCCCAGCAGATGCGGCCAGCTCTGACTAGGCTAGAAGCGAAGGAGTCCCATGCAGGTCCATCCCGTCCACATTCCCCCAGATATCCGCAAGGTCTACCAGGCTAGGCAAGCAGACAACCAAGCCCGCCTGGACCGCTATCGCCAGGACTTTTTAGTCCAAGACCCCGACCTGAGGGCTCTGGAACGGTCCTATCGGGAGGCGGGGGCGAGCTTTCTCCTAGCGTCTCTGCAGGCGGGAGCAGAGCTCAAGCCTGCTCGAGCTGCCTTGCGGGACCTAAAGACCAAGCTAGACCAGGCCTACCAGGCCAAAGAAGCTCAGTTTTTGGTCCCGGAGGACCTCTACACCTGCCCCCTCTGCCAGGATACCGGCATCTACCAGGGTCGGCTCTGTGCCTGTGCCCTGGATATCCGCAACCAACTGGAAAAGCAGAAGGGGATCTCTTTTCCCCCTCCTCCCGAAGCCAGCTTGGATCATTTTGACTTGGAGCTTTTTTCTCCCCACTTGGATCCTCAGATTTACCAAGGTCAGGCCAGCCCACGGCAGGTGGCGGAAAACCTCTACCAGCGGAGCCTGGAGATTTTGGCCAACTTCCCCCAAGCGGACCGGAATTTCTACTTTTTCGGCAAGCCGGGTACGGGCAAAACCTATCTAGCGGCCGCCCTGGCCAATGGCCTACGGGCTCAAGGCTATTCTGTGGCCTTCATCCGGTCCATGGCCTTTGTGGATTTGACAGCCCAGGTCCGGGTTTTAGACCGGTCTTTTTCTGCGGACCGAACCGAAAAACAAATTGCCCGGGAGCGCTTGCAGTTCTTGCGAGAGGCCCAAGTCCTGGTCCTCGATGATCTGGGTTCGGAGGCGGGCAATGATGCTTCTTATAATGATTTAATTGCTCTTCTGGATAGCCGGGTGCAAAACTCTGACCAGATGACCCTTCTAACAGGCAACCTATCGCCGGTGGATTTCTCTCGCCGCTACGATGAGCGCCTGGGTTCTCGTCTCTTAGGCGCCTTCCTGGCCTTCCCCCTAGAGGGCCCGGACTTGCGTATTGAGCTAGCCCGCCGGGCGCAAGGTGGGGCCTAGGCTAATCCTATGACTCCACGCGAAACTCAAACTCTACATACCCCGGGGATACCACTCACCCCGCCCCCCTTACTTATCCGTTGTGGCTGTGATTTAGTGGCCATCAGTCGTCTGGAAAATCCTCGAGACCGCCTCTTAAATCGCCTTTTTGACCAGGAGGAGCTGGACCTCTGCGGCGGTCGCCCCGCCAGCCTGGCCGCTTTTTATGCGGCCAAAGAAGCCTTCGCCAAGGCCTTGGGCTGTGGTCTGATGGCCGCTAAGGGCCTGGCTTTTAAGGATATCGCCATCCGCAAAACAGACCAAGGGGCTCCCTATTATGTCTGGGGCGACCGGGTTGAAGACCTGCTTGCTCAGCTCAGCTTCCCCCAGGATTCCGCTGATCCACGCTTGCTAGACGAGCCTCGTTATCGACTCGGGTCTGCCAGCCTCTCCCTCAGCCATGAGGCAGGTCTGGCCATGGCTTTTGCGGTCTTGTGCCTGGAGCCCCTGATAGCAACCGACACCACGAGAGGAGGAAGAAAAGATGGCTAAGCTTGTGAAGCCAGCTAAACGCCAGCCCTCATCCGACCAGGAAAAGGCCCAGGACTCCCTCCTCCATAAGTCGATTTATGTCGGGGGCCGCAAGCGCAAATTGCCTGCCTGGCTACCACCTCTGGGGCTCACTATCATTACCCTCTTGATTATCTTCTGGCTCCTGCCCCGGCTCTTGGCAGACCCTGCGCGGGAAGAGGCGGAAGAACCTGTAGCGAGTCAGACTGCCCTGCAAGACCAAGATGCCACGCAACCTGCACCCGTCTTTCAGCGGGGCGATCGGGCCCTGATCCGGGTAGGGGAATGCCCCCTTTTCGACCAGGCTCAAGTTAAGGCCCAGCGGATTTCCTCCGCGCTCTTTAATGAGCAGGTCGAAGTTTTAGAGGTTAAAAACAACTGGGTCCGGGTCCGCCTGGCTGATGGCTTGGAAGCCTGGCTGGACGGACAAAACCTGACCAAAGATGCCACTATGTGGGAGAAGAAGGCCAGGGACCGGAAGGCTATGGTCTTAGCTCCCTACAAACGGATCATGAGCCATGCCATTAATGGCTATCCCATCCTCCAGGCCCCTATGGGGACTCTTCTTTATCCTGATCACCAGGTCGGCGACGTTTTGAGCTTGCCCCTATCCGACGGACAAACGGGTTGGACCAATAAAAATGACCTTATCTTTTTGACCAGCGGCGACCTGCCGCCCATACCCGACAAGGCAAATGCCCTCTTTGTCAGCTCGGCCATGAACTTCTATCAAGCCAGCTATATCCCCGGCGGCATGTCTAAGGATGGGGCTGATATGGCCGGGGCCATCTATATCGCAGCCCGGGTGAATGGCCTCGCCCTGCCCCGGGACTTGACCGCCCAGGCCAAGCTTGGCCGGGAGGTGGAAACCATCAAGGACGTAACCACAGGCCTCATCCGGCCCCAACTCCTCGAGCCTGGCGACGTAGCCTTCTTTCACGCCCCCGACAATCCCCGCAAAATCACCCAGGCCGCCATCCTTCTCGAAGAAGGCCAGGCCCTCTGTCGCCTGGACAATGACTCCACTCTCAATATCCGAGACCTCAACCGCCAGGAAGACCTCCTGTCCCGCCTCGTCACCGTCCGCCGCTATTTTGCCGATTAGGCGGCGAGCCGGTTTAGCTATTTTCCACCCTTCAATTGAGTGAAAAGTTTGGCAAAGCCCAGTTTCGACCAACTTGCCAACTCTTGGCGAACGTTTCACGCAGTATACTGCCCTAAGGCCGTCATAATGGTCACTATACCCAGTCCGGCGATAGGCGGGAGATAGTGGGAACCGAAGTGACAAAGTAAGCTGTAGACCCAAAGTGGGAAAAAGAAAAGTTGCCATAAGTCTTGGCAAATGCTCTCAGCAAGGTTTTTCACTTAGCTAATCCAAGCTACTCATTTTTTTACTCGTTCATTCCGCTCATTTCTCACTCAGTACATCCAACTTCCTCAAATTTCTTACAAGTTTGCAGCTTTTCTACATCGAAATCTCTTTAAAGCTAGGTTCAAGGGACTTTTTCCTGCTAAATAGTCCTTAAAACCTGGATTTTATACATATATACATATTTGTGCCGAGGTTTATACATGATGGGAGGGAAATAAGTAAGAGGAGAGGTAGAATACTTGCAAACTTGTAAGAAAATCTGGAAAGTTGAAGTAGGAATTATATTTCTCATGCATTCATAGGGGCCTTAGGCCGGTCTAGCAAATCGCAAATATGGTGGAATATCATATTGATTTATTTCACATGAATTCTGGCAGGGCCAGATAAGCCCAATTTACGGTGGAATGCCATAATGATATATTTCACATGGATTTTGGCCAAATTATCAAGGGCGGAAGGCCTGTGAAAGATGGCTTCTGCGATTTCCACAGCTATTCAGCATGCATGCTAATGTGAAAGCTGACTTTTAGGCTTTTCACAAGTACCCATGATGCCCAGCGAGCGGTGAAATACCTCCTTTCTCACGGCCGCTGACAAAGTTCACGAAGCCCGGCCTAAAAAGTTAACAAGCCTCAAAAACCATGGAGTGTAAGACTTAATTCCCAGTGGATTTTACTGTAAGACTAAATTCCGCTTCGCTCCCTTTGATGTGGAACTTACTTTTTCACTTTAGCTTCATAGCTTCCGCAAAAAATTAAGCTTGCACAAGTTCTTGGCCTGTGTTAGGATTATCGGGCTGATTATGTGCGGCAACTAGTTTGTATAGGAGGTGTTAGCATGGCAAGATGTGAAATTTGTAACAAAGACCTTAACAACGCGCGCAAGATTTCTATCACGCGTTCCCAGGTTTCCCGCCGGGCCAAAGTTAAACAGAAGGCAAATGTCAAGCGTGTCCGTGTGGTCGTTAATGGCGTTCCCCAAAGAATGAATGTCTGCACCCGCTGCCTCCGCTCTGGTGCTATTGAAAAACTAAAATAAGGCCGCTAGTACCGGTGAATGAATAGAGAGTCCTCAGCTGAGGGCTCTTTTATTTTGCCCGTGATGCCCGTGATACCTGTGATGCCCCTGTGATGTCTGCGATGCCTGCTATGCCTGATGTCTGCAATGCTTACAATGCCTGCAATGCCTCCTATGCCTTATGTCTTAATGCAAACTCATGCCCCAAGCGATCTGCTATTCGTGCCGTAAATGAACACTTGGGGCCAGGATTAGCTTACGAAAGGCCAGATCTGCTAGTCTAAGTTTAGAGTTTTGGAGGCTATATGAAAAAATTTTTGCGTAATTGGTCTTTTATTCGGAGCACTTTTCAGGCAAGTTCTGGCAAGTCTTTTGCTCTCTTTGTCTGTTGTGTTGTCTTCTGGCTTCTGGGTTTTACGGGGGTTGGCTTGCTTATGGTCTGGGTGCCAGCGGAAGTTCTCCGGCTCCTGGAACAGGGGCAAAGTTTTTTTCAGATCCTCTTGCCAGTCCTCATCCTGGGATTGGCCCAGGTTTTGTTGACTGTGTTGGAATATCCTACGGATTATCTGCCCATGGCTTATCGGACTCAGGAGATAGCTCGAGCGTCTTCTTTCCTTATGACGCTGCCGGCGGAGAAAATGAATTCCCAGGAGGGACAGGCTTTGATTGATAAGGCCATGTATGCCCTCTACCAAGGGAACGAGCAGGGCCTGGAAGGCTTTATGCGGGATACCCTCGCTATCCTGCGGTCGCTGGCCCTTATTTTGACTTTTCTCCTTGTTTCTGCGGCCTTGCCCTGGTATTGGTTGATTGCCCTGGTCCTACCTTCTATTGCCCGAGGGCTGGCTAGCATCCAGGTCAACCGTTATATTCAGGCCCAAAGGCCCTTGGAGATAGAGCTTTATCGCGATCGGGAGTACTTGGAAAAGATTGCTTTAAAAACGGAGGCGGCCAAGGACCAGCGGCTTTATGACTTCCCCAATTTGCTTCGTGAGAAAGCCCAGGTCGCCCTGAAGCGTAGCCGGAAAGTAACCGTTAGTAAACGTAAAAGAATGTTTGCCCAAGATAGTGTGGGCCTGGTCCTTAGCTTAGTCCGCAATGGCTTGGTAGCCTGGTATTTGGCGGGACAAGTCTTGGCTGGCCAGGCCGATTTATCTGCTTTCGTCTTACAGATGGGGATTGTTTTCCAGATCGGTCAGTATGTGGATCAATTTTTCACTTCCTTGGCTGACCTTGTAAACCACAGCCAGGAGACGGCGGCTTATGTTGACCTCTGGGATGAGCCCACTTACACAGAGGGCGATTATCCCTGCCATATTCCGGAAGGTCCTCTGGACTTGGTTTTTGAGGACGTTTCCTATGCCTACGATGGGGGTGCTGAGGTCTTGCGCGACGTCTCTTTCCGCCTCCAGCCCGGTGAAAAGTTGGCCTTGGTAGGGGAAAATGGAGCGGGCAAGACCACCCTGGTTAAGCTGGCCGCTGGCCTCTTGACCCCGACCCAGGGTCGGATTTTGGCCAATGGGGTGGACTTGGCCTTGGTAAACCCCAAAGAGCGTTTCGACCGGGTGACTATGATCTTTCAAGAGGTCTTGCTCTTTGCCTTTAACCTAGAGGAAAACCTCAGCCTCCAGGCACCCGACCAGGTGGATAAAGCCCGTTTACAGCAAGCTATGGAAGATGCGGGTGTCCAGGACCTGGTTCAAAGCCTGCCGAAAGGCTTGGCTACTCCGGTGACCCAGTATATTGACCCGGAGGGTGTGGATTTCTCCGGCGGCCAAAAGCAGCGGCTCATGCTGGCCCGGGGCCTTTATAAGGGGGGAGATCTTATCATCTTGGATGAGCCCACAGCGGCTCTAGATCCCCTAGCGGAGGCAGCCCTTTATCAGGAGTATTTAGCTTTTACCCGGGACAAGACCTCTATCTTTATTTCCCACCGCCTATCCTCCACTCAATTCTGTGACCGCATTCTGTATCTACAAGACGGATGCCTAGTCCAGGAAGGCAGCCATGAAGACCTGCTAGCCCAGGCTGGCCCTTACCGAGACATGTTTGAGACCCAAGCCTCCTACTACCGCGAACAAGAGGCTAAGCCTTACTCCGTGCCGGCTGACCAGGCCGGGTCAGCCGGTGCAAGAGAGGGGAGCGGAGCGGACGCACAAGGAGATGCCCGTAGCCAGAGTGAAGAAGGAGGTCCCATCTATGCCTAAAGATCGGAAAACGAAGGAAAGCAAGCAAGATATGCAAACCCATTCAGCGAATGAAGCGAGTACGGCGAGCGAAGCCCAGGAAAAGCAGAAGACTAAGAAAACTAAGCAGTTTTTCTCCATGCTGGGCTGGCTCTTTGCCACTGTCCATGCCGAAAATCGCAACTTCTTGCCCCTCTACTGCCTGTCAACCCTGCTGGCCCTAGTCCGCACCTACCTGCCTATCCTGGTCATGGCCCCCCTCTTACAGGCCCTGCTGGCCGGGCGGTCCCAGGAGGCTTTCAATTTGGTCTTGCTTTTAAGCCTGGGGATTTTCCTGTCAGATGGCCTGCATACCCTAATTGAGCATGCTTTGGCGGTGCAAGGGCTGGATTTGAGCCGGCGCCTACGCCTGAATATGCATCTCCATAATCTGGACCTATCCTATCCAGATGTCCTTGACCAGAAGACTAAGCAAGAGTTTGCGACCGCCATGGCCAACCAAAATTATGAGATGGGTAACTTTTCCCAAGTGATTAAACGGTGTTTTAGCTTAATTCTTCATGCCCTCTCTTTTATTCTGGCTTTCTCGCTCAGCTTACAAATGCTTCTTAGCAAACCCTGGCAGGCAGGGTCTGAGTTTGGCTTAAGTCTGGCAAAGCCGCCTGCCTGGCTGGTCCATCTGGCCCAGCCTCTTCCTGCGGTCCTTTTGGCTTTGGGGGTCAGCTTTATCGCTATTGGGAGCAACAATCGGGTTCAGAAGCGCTGGGCAGCGGTTCAGCGCAATTACCTGCAAAACCACGGGAAGGTGGAGAGTGACCTCCAATACTTCCTCCTGCAATTTGGCCTCGATGCCAAAAAATATGCCTTCTTTCAGAGCTATAACATTTTTGGCCTGTGGGAGAAGATTAAGCAAAATGTTATGGAGAATAACTGGGACTTTTTCGACAAGGGTTTCAGGGTTAATTTAAAGCAAGACTTGGCCAACGCCTTGACCAATGTGGTGATTCTAGTTCTCAGTTATGGTCTGGTGGGACTTAAAGTCTTAAGTGGCGCGATTGCGATCACCAGCGTGGTCACCTATGTGCAGAGCTTCAACCAATTGTCGCAAAGCCTCAAGCAATTTAGCTCCACCTTGCTCAGACTCCGCTTTAGCATTCCCTATCTGGAAGATATGCGACATTTTGTCGAGCGGGAGAATACCCTCTACACGGGGACTATTCCTGTCGAAAAACGCCGGGACGATGCCTATACCATCACTTTTGACCATGTGAGCTTCCGCTATCCGGGCACGGAGACTTGGGCCCTGCGGGATATCAATCTAGATTTTACCATGCGGGAGAAACATGCCCTGGTGGGGCCTAACGGGTCGGGCAAGACCACCCTCATCCTCCTTCTCTGCCGGCTCTACGAGCCTACGGAGGGCCGGATCCTTTTGAATGGGGTTGATATCCGTAAATACAATTACCAGGAGTACCGGGACCTCTTCTCCGTGGTTTTCCAGGACTACCAACTTTTTGCCTTTAGCCTAGGTGAGAATGTGGCCTGCCAAATGGACTATGATGCCGCAAAGGTGACGGACAAGGTCCTGGCGGCTGGTCTTCCTCCGGCCGTAGCCAGTAATTTGGACCAGGCCGTCGCTGAAAAATGGGGGAGCCAGGAAAACTTTTCCGGGGGTGAGCAGCAGAAAATTGCTATCGCCCGCGCCCTCTATAAGCCGGGCTCTCTGGTCATCTTAGACGAGCCGACGGCGGCCCTGGATCCCCAATCCGAGGCGGAGATTTATGGCCGGCTCAGTGACCTGATTCAAGATAAAACCACGGTCTTTATCTCCCACCGCATGTCCTCTTGTCGTTTCTGTAACGATATCCTGGTCCTAGACCAGGGCCAGCTGGTGGAGAGGGGCGGCCATGAAGATCTCTTGCAGGCAGGCGGACTTTACAGCCGGATGTGGCAGGCCCAGGCCCAATACTACCAAGATTAGTTATACTAGATGGGTTAATCATACTAGGAAGGTCCAGGATTATTGGAAAGGAGGCCAGGCCCAGCTATGCAAATTGCCCTGGTGGAAGACAATAGGCAACAGCGTGCTTATCTAAAGGGGCTGGTGGAAGCCTGGCTAGAGGCTCATGCCCCGGGTGGCCAGGTTTACGCCTACCCGGATAGCCGATCCTTCCTCTTTGCCCGGGAAGACCTGGCCTTTGACTTGTGGATCCTGGATATCCTCCTGCCCGATATTAATGGGATGGACTTGGCCCGCCAGCTACGGGCTGAGGAGGATTTGACCCCCCTAGTCTTTTTGACCGGGGAGCTGTCCTATGTTTTTGAGGGCTATCAGGTGTCGGCCCTGGACTATCTCCTGAAACCGGTAGGGGAGGTCGAGCTAGACCGAGTTCTAACCAAGGCACATGCCTTGGCCCAGGACCAGCAGCTTGACCTCGTCTTGGCTACCGAGGCGGGTCTTATTTCTCGGCCCCTCTCCCAGATCATGTATGCGGAAGCCCAGGGGAAATACCTGGAAATTCACATTAACCGCCGTCCCCAGGCGACCGAAGTCATCCGTATTCGCGAAAGCCTGGAGACCTGGGGCCAGGCCTGGCCCCAGTTTCAGACTCTCCAGCAGGCTGGAACTCGTCACCTGGTGGATGTCCTGGCCCAGCCCCACCGGTCTTATTTGGTGAACTTGCGCTGGCTGGCCAAGCTATCCACCACCGCCTTGACCATGGCGGATGGGTCGGTTATCCCCCTGGCCCGGGGCAGGCGGCAGGAGGTCCAGGCCCAGTATTTGGCCTGGTGCCGGAGGAAGGCGGGGCCTGCCAGACCTTAGATGCAGGAACTTCGCTGGATCAGGGCCAAGCAAGACGCTGAAGCCCCTTGGGCTTTATACTATCCATATGCGAGAAGACGGACTTTTACAGATTTTACTTTTTGTGCCCAGCCTGGCCATGTGTTGGCTGAGTGGCCGCCCCGCTAAGGGGGTCTGGCCTAAGTTGATTTTGCTGCTGATCTTGTCAGGCCTGGCGGCTTTGGCCTATTTCTTTGCCCCTGTCTGGCTTTATTCTGTAGGCCCTCTGGTTCTTTTGGCCTATACGACTTTTTACGATGAGGATTCCTTGGCCTACCTGGCCCGGGTCCAGTTGCCCTTTTACCTGGCTTCTGGTCTGATTAGCCTCTTGGCTCCGCTAGATCTCGCTATCTGGGCCCTGCCCAGCCTGGCGGCCTGTCTTATCCTGGCCTGGAAGGAGGCCAGACTTTCTCTCTGGCTCTTGCTTTTCCCCCTCTTGGCGGCTGGCCTCCTCCTCGTACCCCAGGCCCTGGGCCGTCTGCTCTTGACCTATCTCATATTTGCCAGTTTCCTGGCCGCTTATCTCCTGACTTCCGCCCAGGCCGCCACTAATGCGGAGCGCTTCCGGCGGGCAGTCCTGGCGGATCAGTATAGGGAGGTTAAGGCGATTTACCTACAAATGCGGGGTTGGCGCCATGACTACCACAACCACCTGCAAACCATGAAGGCTTATTTGGCCCAAGACCAGTGGGCGGAGCTTGCTGCCTATTTGGATGAGCTGGAGGCCGACCTGCGGGCCGTTGACCTCCTGGTCAAGAGCGGCAACTCCATGGTGGACGCCATCCTCAACTCTAAACTCAGCCTGGCCAAGCAGGCGGATATCCGACTGGACCTCACGGTCCATGTCATGGACCAGCTGAGTATTTCGGATACCGACCTCTGTATTATCTTGGGCAATCTCTTAGATAATGCCATGGAGGCCTGCGCTGAACTGGAGCCCGACCAGCGTTATATCCGCCTCTACCTAGATGCGATCGGCCAGCAGTTCTACCTGTCTATCCAGAATTCGGCCAAGGAAATTCTCAGCTTTGAGGAGCAGCACTATATTTCGACCAAGCGGGGAAATCATGGTTTGGGCCTCAAGCGGGTGGCCCTCCTCGTCGAAAACTACGAGGGCTTTCTCAACCTGCAAAATGAACCGGGGATTTTTGCTGTGGAAGTGTCGATTCCCCTGGAAGGCCAAGAGCAAAACAGGCGACACTAATTGTCTATGCTTTGCTCCTACTTTGCTCTTCGGAGATTGTCGGTTGGGCTCTTTGTCGCTAAAATATTTTGACATGGAATTACTGCGCAAATTAAGACAATATCCCCTTGCTCAGGGCGACGACTTTGTCCGCCGGATTTTGACCCTGGCTATCCCTATGATTCTCCAGCAGATGCTGACCTCGGCGGTTAACCTCTTGGACAACCTCATGGTAGGCCAATTGGGGGATCTGACCTTGTCGGCTGTAGCCGCCGGCAATAAATTCATGATGATTGGCTTTTTTGCCATTTTTGGGGTTACCGCGGCAAGTGGGGTCTATATCTCGCAATTTCACGGAGCGGGCGAAAAGACCCGGGTTCAGGAGTCTTTCCGCTTCTCTCTCCTGGCCTCGACCCTGATTGCCAGTATCTTTGTGGCCTTGGGCATAGCCTTTCCTCGGGAAATCGCCCACTTTTTTGCTCCAGATCCCGCCCTGGGGGCAGTCTTGGAAACTTACCTGCCTTTGGCGGTCCTTTCCTTCTTGCCCCAGGTCTATTCCCTCAACGCCCAGACGGCTATGCGGACTCTGGGTAGGACGACCCCGCCCCTTATGCTCAGCATCTTAGCCGTAGTCGCCAATGCCTGCTTTAACTATATTTTTATCTTTGGTCATCTAGGCTTGCCTGCCCTGGGTGCCAAGGGTGCTGCCCTGGGAACTTTGCTGGCCCGGCTCCTAGAATTTATAGCCAGCTATGGCCTGGTCCGCCTATCTCAGTTTGATTTTTATTCCCCCCTGCGTCAGATTTTTCAAATCCCTCGGGTTTTGGCTCAGGCTATCTCGCTCAAGGCCATGCCCCTGGTGATCAACGAGATCGGTTTTGCCTCCGGCATGGCCCTGCTTTTCAAGTTTTACGCCACCCGGGGGACAGAGGTCATGGCGGCCATGACCATTATGACCACCACTTCTGAGATCTTTTTTGTCCTCTTTTCTGGCTTGTCTGTCGCTACTACCGTGGTGGTGGGCCATGCCCTGGGCGCCAATCGCCTGGAGGAGGCGAGATCGAACGCCTACCGGCTTTTTCAGCTGGCCCTGGTCCTGGCCCTCTTCTTTGCCAGCCTCATGTTTCTATCCTCCTATATCGTACCTAACTTCTACGATGTTAGTCCCCAGGTCAAGGCTATGGCCGGCTTCTTCCTCCGTATCTATTCCATCTTTTATGTTTTTTACACCATTAATGGTATGGGCTATCAGATTATGCGGTCGGGCGGGGATATGCGGACTACCATGATCATGGACTCCGGCTTTTCCTGGTGCGTCAACCTGCCCGTAGTGGGTATGGCAGCCTATCTGACCGAGTGGCCTATCCAGGTCCTCTTTCTCCTCGGCCAATGTACCGATGTCCTGAAAGGCTTTGTGACAGCCCGCCTCCTGCCCAAGGAAACCTGGGTTCGCAATCTGTCTGCTGAAGTAGATGCGGTTAATCCCTACCTAGAGGAATTGCAGCTTTAGCTGTAGATTTATTCTTAGCCTTATTTAGCTGCGGCCTAATTTAGCTATGTCCTTAACTGGCCAATGGGGCCAGCATGCGTCAAAGCAAACTATTTGGCCAAGCAGTCAAGCGAACTGGCGGCGCTTGAGGCCGCAAATCACAAAACTGACGAGGAGCCGGATGAGGAAGATTCCCCACAGGCCTAGGTAAAGATACGAGAAGCCAAGCAGCTTTTTTTGCAGAAAGCCCAAAGTCATGGCCAAGAGGAAGGCCCAATCCAGGCAAAGGATCATGAGGTTAAGCCAGGAAGCTGAATTAGCGTAAGTGAGATGCTTCTTGGAAGGTTTAGCATGTTTTTTCCAATAGATCAAAAAAATAATTAGAAGAAAGATCAGCAACAGGGCAAGTAGGAACCAGGATTTCTGAGGCAGCAGGTAACGCGTCATAAACTGCATGCGCCGGGCTTTAAAATGATGGTTAACACCGCCCTTGCGATAACCCAGATCTTCCAAGACGGCTACAGCTAGGGCAGATACTCCGGCCGGTATCAGCTGTAAGATGAAGGGCAATATCTGCTGGTGGAAGGGATTAGCCCCAGCCGGGGGGCCAGGGCTAATCTGTGTGTTTTTTGGTGTGTATGTTTCGGCCATCTTATTCGCGGACTATTTCAAAGTCGACATCATAGTCGAAATCTAAGACGGGTTTTTCCGGCAGTTCAATTTCTGCCGCCTCATTGTACAGGGCATCACGGCCATTATTGGACCAGCCGATCCAGCCATCACTATAGAGGCTGTCGCCTGTACGGCCCAAGGTCTGATAGTAGTAAACCGTTTCAGCGGCTCTCCATCCAGAGCCACAGAAGGTGACGATGGGCTTATCTAAGTCAAAGCCTGCGCCTTTTAGAAGTGCCAAAATTTCGGCCCCGTTCCGCATGGTCTTATCGACGTTACGGTAGTAATACATGGAGGATGAATTCTCATTGATGCCAGCCCAGCCATAGATAGCGCCAGCCATCCGACCAGCCTTATCGTGATAGGAGTAGCCGGTACTCTTGCCCTGGTATTCTTCCCGGGTACGGTTGTCTTGGAATTGGCAAGCCATTTCACCACCCTGGGCATCTAAGAGTTCTTGTGCCTGCTCTTGATTGATGATGATTTCAGGATGCAGGGGCTTGTCGCTACCAAAAGAGTCTACAGGGTCTGGAGGTGTGGATTCTGTCTCCAAGTTGTAGCCGTAGGCCTGCCAGTTCACTAAGGCCCCATTCATGTAGCGTACGTCTTCTACGCCTAAATACTGCAGAATCAGGCCAAAACGGGTAGCAGCCATGGGCTCAGGACCAGTCACGATAGCTGCGTCATCCTTTGTGATGCCCAGGCGGGCAGCCAGAGCTAATAAGTTTTCGTCAGAATCCAACATCCAACCCAACTCTTCGGGTTCAAACCAGTCTGTGTTGACATGGATAGCTGTAGGGACGTGACCGTCTAAGTAGCCGGACACGTCTTCATCACCCCAGCTTACGTCAAAGATAAAGTATTTCTTGTCAGGGTCTAAACTTTCGGCTTCGCCCTTTTCGACATAATCTTTGACAATGGGTGGGGCGATTAAGTGTTGATAGTTGGCATATGCAACGACAGGACTTGCTTTATAAGCTTTAGCGTTGAAATATTTAATCTGTTCAAAACCATGGCCGGCAAGGTAATCAGCAACTTGCTGGGCATCACTACCGTTGGTGTCATACAGAATAACCGTCTTTTCAGGTACAATGCCTTTTACTGCTAGTGCTTCAGTCAGCACATCTTCCCGAGTTAAGCCTTCTAGATTGTCTTCATCGGAGTATTCAGAATTGCCTTCTAACCAGCGATAGGAGAAATCAGTTGCCCCTTGGATGTGTCCAGCCAGATCATCCTCGGACAGGGACCAACCATTGAATTGGTCATTAGTCCGGGTATCTACTACTACTGCGGTCTCATCTTCTAGGGCTGCTTTCACAGCCTCTGCATCGACTTCTTCCATGCTAAAAGATGCTGCTTGGTCTTCAGCCTGCACACTGGGTGCATAAGTGCCAGCAAGAGCCAAGAGCAAAATTAAGCAGAACGAAATAATTTGGGTCATTTTTTTCATACTTTTGTAAGCCTCCATATGTTGATGCCCGATCAGATCAGCAATTTGCGATTTTGCTGGTCCTCCCGATATCGAGATGCGTGGCTGGCTAGCCAACTTGTCTCAAAACAAGTATAGACGGAATTCATCCCTTGATTTATCAGCTTTTTGCATTCTATTGATTGGCAAAAGGCAGGTGCGGCACAAGTGTGGATGGCACAGGCATTTTGAAGGCCTTCTGCGGGTGGGATTCTGTTGTATTTTGTTAAGATTGAATTCCACATGACTTCAGACGCTTTTGAAGAAATTGAATTATGGTGAAAACCGTTAATCTTTAATTTCACATGACTTCCAGGATCTTCACCAGAGTTAGAATCGCTGTGAAATTGAGTAATTTGATTATTCACATGAAATTTATCCTCTTTTGAAGGGTTAGAATGGCTGTGTATTTCGCGTTTTCGGGATTTCACAAGGGCTTTAGCAGGCCGCTTAGTTGTGGAATTTATTTATCCAGCCTTTCACCATAAATTTTAGGTTTTCCGAGGCCAATCATTAACTGTGAAATTTGTTTATCCGGATTTTCACAGGTTTCAAGCTTATTTTGAATCGGAATCTTGTTGTGAATATTGATTATTTGAGATTCCACAGGAACTCTATGGTTTTTGCTGACAGTGAAGGTTTGGGGCCAAACAATCAGGCGAACTGACGGCGGTGCTGTCACACGACTGCCTTACTCAGTAGAAAAAGCAAGAAAAAGGACCGACTCAGGCTTGAGTCGGTCCTTTTGAATGGTTGAAGCCTCAGCTTACTTAGCCTGGCTGGCGTAATAGAGCTTGGCGGGCATGTCGATGCCTTCCACAATGCACTTTTGGGGGCAGACCTTGGCGCAGGCCCCGCATTGGACGCACTTGTCTTGGTCGATGACCGCAAGTTTGTCTTCCATATGGATGGCGTTTTCCGGGCAGGTTTTCACACAAAGGGTGCAGCCGATACAGCCGATTTCGCAGCTTTCTCGGACGGCCTTGCCGGGCAAGGGGTTTTTGCAGCGGACGGTGTAAAGGTCGGTGTACTTGGGCTCAATGCTGATCAGGTGGCGGGGGCAGGCTTTGACGCAGGCTCCGCAGGCGATGCAGTTTTCGGGCTTGATGTGGGCTAGGCCGTTTTCTAAGACAATGGCGTTGTATTCGCAGGCACGTTGGCAGTCGCCATAGCCCATGCAACCGTAGGAGCAGGTGCCCGGGCCGCCAAAAAGTTGGCTGGCGGTAGCACAGTTGACGGAACCCGTGTATTCATAGCGGACCCGAATTTTGTCATAGGAGCCTTGGCAGTGTACGACCGCTAACTTGGGTACAAAGACGCCAGGAGCTTGGCCAAAGAAGCTGGCCACAGCGGAGGCGGTTTCCTGACCACCAGCTGTGCAGAGGCTGTAGTCCTTGCAATCCTCGGAAACGAGGGCTTGGGCGTAGGCCTGGCAGCCAGAGTAGCCGCAGCCACCGCAATTGGCGCCGGGTAAAAGCTCGTTGAGCTCTTCCACCCGGGAGTCCACCTCGACGGCAAAGAATTTAAAGACCAGGACAATAAAGAAGCCCAGGATGATGGCGATAGCTACTACAACAGCTACGGCTGTTAGGGGGGTCAGGATGCTGAAAGCGAGCACAAGATTTGTGAAGTTCATAGCCGCCTCCTAACCAAAAATATTGCTAACCATGCCCTTAAAGCCGAAGAAGGACAGGGAAACCAGTCCAGCGGCAATCAGGGTCAGGGGCAGGCCTTCCAGGAACTTGGGCGGGTTGGCATCTTCCATGCGCTGGCGGACTCCGGTGAAGAGGAACATGGCCAGCATGTAACCTAAGCCCGCACCCAAACCGTTCACCAAGGCCTCTGGGAAGGAGTAGCTGGACTCAATGTTGACGAACATGATGCCCAGGATGGCGCAGTTGGTGGTGATGAGGGGTAAGAAGATCCCCATGGCCTCGTAGAGGGAGGGGACGGACTTATGGATGATGGCCTCGATGATCTGCACGGTAGAGGCAATCACGATGATAAAGACCAGGTTGGCCAGGAACTCTAGGCCTAAAGGAAGGAGAACCAGGTTGTAGAGAGGCCAGGTGAGGGCGGCAGCCACGACCATGACAAAAGTTACAGCCAGGCTCATGCCCATGGCGGACTTGAGGTTTTTGGTCAGGCCCAGGAAGGAGCAAATGCCCAGGAACTGAGACAAGACCAGGTTATCAACGAGGATAACACTAAAAAGAATCATGAGAAGAGGCTTCATTATTCATTTCCTCCTACTTGTGTTTCAGGGGCCGGGGCTGTTTCAGCTATGGACTCTGCTCCAGTTGCCGGAGCCGTTTCTGCTGCTGATTTTGTTTCTACAGGGGCCACGGAGCTTGAGCCGGCACATTGGTCTGCCATGGCACAGCCCAGGCAGGACTGCTTGCGCAGGGCTTCTGCTTCTAGGGCTTGGTCTGGGTGCTTGGCATAGAATTTGCGGCTGAGGTGGAGGGCTAAGGCGATAACGAAGCCAAAGACCATAAAGCCGCCCGGAGGCATGATAAAAATCAAGATGGGCTGGAGGACATTGTCGCCGCCAATGAAGGGGATGGGCCAGCCGGCAATGCTGCCGCTACCCAGGATTTCCCGGAGACCGCCCATGACAGCCAGAGCCAGGGTAAAGCCTAGGCCCATGCCCAATCCATCAATAGCGGACAGGCCAATGGAGTGCTTGGAAGCAAAGGCTTCAGCCCGGCCCAGGATGATGCAGTTTACGGTGATCAAGGGGATAAAGATCCCCAGGGAATCGTTGAGGTCGGGCACATAGGCCTGGAGGAGGAATTGGAGAATGGTCACGAAGCTGGCGATGACCGTGATGTAGCAGGGAATACGGACCTTGTCTGGAATGATATTCCGGATGGCCGAGATGACGACATTGGAGCAAATAAGGACGAAGGTGGAGGCCAGGCCCATGCCGATGCCGTTCATTAAGCTGGTGGTGACAGCCAGGGCGGGGCAGGTCCCTAATAGCAGGACTAAGAGGGGGTTCTGCTGGAGGATGCCCTTGCTGAACTCCCGCCAGACAGATTTCTTAGTGGGGGCGGCCGCGGTGGCCGTCTGGTTTGCAGATTTGACTGGTGTGGACATGGCCTACTCCTTTACTAGAATGCTATAGAGGTCCAGAGCATCATTCACAGCATTGGTGGCTGCCGTAGAAGTGACTGTAGCCGCAGTGACGGCATCGATCTCGACCCACTCATGGTCTTGGTTGGGAATGCTGCCCACGGTAAAGCGGTTAACCGCCTTGTGGCCAGCGAATTGCCCATAGAAGGACTCTTCATGAATCTTTTGGCCCAGACCGGGAGTTTCGTTATTGCTGGGGACATCAACACCGACCAAATTTCCTTCCACATCGATGCCGATGTACATGGGGACAGGACCGCCGTAGCCTTTATCTGCCGCCAGGATGAGGTAGCCGATCAGCTGGTCTTGGCTGTCATAGGCCAGGTCCAGACTGATGATCTGGTCGGAGGCTTCTGCAGGTAGGTCCTGGCTTTCAAAGCGGCTAGCCTCTGGGAAGAGGAGCTGCTTGGAGGCCAGTTCAGCCTTTTCAGCCTGGACTTGCCGGGCGGGCATGGTGATTTCATTGGTCAAGGCCAGGAGGGCCGTAGACACCAGGCAGACCACGACAAGGACCAGAATGGGGTAAAAGCCTTGGTTTAATTGATGCTTATCAAATTTTGAATTTGCCATATCCTATTTCCTCTCGGCAGGGACCAGGTTGAGTCTGGCTTTGCGGCGGCGAGGCCGGAAGACGGTCAGTTGGTCAATATGGGGGGTGAGAATGTTCATCAGCAGGATGGAGAAGGACACCCCTTCGGGGGAAGCTCCGTATATCCTCATGAGCCCGGTCAAGAGGCCGCAGCCTATACCAAAAATGATATGGCCCATGCGGCTGGCCGGGTTGGTGACATAGTCTGTGGCCATAAAGAAGGCACCCAGGAAGAGCCCACCGGACAAGAGGTGGTAGAGGGGGTCTTCACCCGCCAGGGTCACGAAGATGAGGGTTGTAGCAATATAGGTAAGAGGAATATAGAGGTCAATGACCTTGCGGGATAAGAGGTAAATGGCGCCGATGGCTAGGGCCAGGATGCAAACCTCGCCCAGCATGCCGGGTTTAAAGCCCAAGAAGAGCTGGGTGTAGTCATAGGTAACGACTTGGGTCGCCGAGCTGATAGCATCGGGGTCATTGGCCATGCGGACTGCGGCCAAGGGAGTGGCCTGGGACATGAGGTCCAGGCTGCTCAGGAAACTCTTGCCTGCAAAACTTTCCTTGATCACATGAGAGTTCATCTGGACGGGGAAGGCAATGGCCATGATGACCCGGGCGCCTAGAGCAGGGTTGAGGAAGTTCTTGCCCAGTCCACCAAAAGCCTGCTTGATGACCACGATCGCAAAGAAGGCACCCACGACCGGCATCCAGAGGGGGATGTCGGCTGGCAGGTTAAAGGCCAGCAGGAGCCCGGTTACGACGGCCGACCAGTCGCGGAAGGTCTGGGGGCGTTTCATAAGGAATTGGGAGAGGGCTTCAAATAAGATGCAAGAAGCGATGCTAACCATGATGACCAGCCAGGAACCTACTCCAAAGAAGTAGGCAGAAGCTAAGGCTGCAGGCAGGAGGGCGAGGGCCACATCCCGCATCACACTGGGGGTGCTGTCCTGGTGGCGCACATGGGGAGAAGCGGAAATATTAAGCATTATTTGGCCTCCTTTGTCTGCTGGGCTTGAGCCGCGGCTTGATAGTTGCGGACGATTTGCTTGCCCACGCGAATATTCTGTACCAGATAGCGTTTGGCCGGGCAGATAAAGGTGCAGGCCCCGCATTCGATACATTCGTTGACATCAAAGAGGGTAAGATGCTCAGCATCGCCGCGGCGGGCGTATTTGTCCAGCATGGTGGGCATGAGGTGCATGGGGCAGTGGAGGGCACAGCGGCCGCAGTGGATGCAAGGTCCCTCTTCAGGCAATTCAGCCGTCTCGTGATCAAAGACCAGGATGGCGTTGTTCATCTTGAGAATAGGGGCGTCCAGACGGGAAACCGCTACGCCCATCATGGGACCACCCATAATGACCTTGGTGGCGACTTTTACTAGGCCGCCGGCGAAGTCCAGGAGGTCTGCAATAGAGCTGCCGATGGGGGTGTCGTAGAGGCCGGACCGGTTGAGGGCCGGCCCGTCTAGGGTGAGCAGACGGCGAACCAGGGGCATACCGTTTTCTAAGTAGGATGCGATATGGGCCAGGGAGGCGACATTCATGACCAGGCAGCCCACATCGTGGGGCAGGCCTTGGGGAGGCACTTGGCGGCCAGTCAGGCTGGTAATGAGCACTTTTTCAGCCCCTTGGGGATAGACTGCCGGCAGGCTGACAATCTTGATCTTTTCTTTATCTGGACTAGTCGCCAGCTCCTTTTGGAGGGCGGCCAGGGCCTCGGGAGTGTTATTCTCCAGGCCAATAATGGCTTGAGGAATCTGACACCAGTGCAGGACCTGGGATATACCCTCAAAGATCTTTTTGGCCCGATTCTGCATGAGCCAATCATCGGACGTGATATAGGGCTCACACTCCATGCCATTGACTAAGAGAAAATCAATGGGCTTATCGGCTGGAGGATTAAGCTTGATATGGGTTGGGAAGCCGGCGCCTCCAAGACCGACCAAGCCAGAAGCCCGGACAGCTGCCAGAAAATCTTCCTTGGAATTCACAACAGGTGCTTCCAGATCTGGCGCGGGGCTGAAACGCTTATCATTCTTAATCACCACCACATCGCAGGGGCGGCCATTGGCTTGGACTTCTGAAACAATATCTATGACCTCACCGGAAACACTGGCGTGTACGGGAACAGACATGGGAGCCTCGGGCTTGGCGATCAGTTGACCAACCTTAACCTGGTCTCCCTTGGCCACGCACACTTGGGGCGGGGGCCCGATTTGCATACTGACGGGTATCCTGACTTGGGGAATATTAGACAGAACCCGGGGATTGGCGCCACTTGTATTTTTGGCGTAAATCGGGTGGACGCCGACATTCCTTCGCTTAAAAAAGGACATGGGTTTTCTCTCCTTCTCTTATAGCTTTTCTGCTTGGCCTGGCCCTATCCGGACCGGATGCACATGCTACTAAGCATACCTAATTAATATACCATATTAGGCAATAGGTCGGGCATGGCATACTTTGGATTTCCTGATGCTCCGGCATTATTACAACTAATGGGAGGGCGGACGCACAAATATTCAAGTAGTGGGTTGTTAATCAAGCAAATTTTCAAGTAATGGATGGCTTGGTTACTTAAGAACCTTCCATTACTTGCAAATTTGTCCGAAATTCCAGACTCTGCGGACTTGCAAAATAGTCAGAGGGTCGGTGATCCTGTTAAAATAGACCAAACTTCTGCAGAAGCGGGGGAATCAACACATGTTAGTCCTGAATGGTCAAGTTTTTTATGATAGACGTTTTCAAGCCTTAGATCTGCGGATCTTGGAGGGTAAAATTGCGGAAGTGAGGCCGCGGGGCGCCTTTGCTTCGCCGGAGATGGCAGAGCTTGCTCTTGCCTATCCGGGGGAGGACCTGGTGGATGCCCAGGGTCTCCTGGTTTTGCCGGGCCTCACAGATATTCACACCCATGGAGCGATTCGGGCGGACTTTTCGGATGGCGATCTGGAAGGTTTGCGCCGGATCCAGGCCTATCAGGCAGGGGTGGGGGTGACTCAGTTTTGCCCAACTTCTATGACCCTGGGTCTGGACCGGCTGGGCCAGATCTTCCAAGGCCTAGCGGGCCTAAAAGAGGAGGGTGAAGAGAGCCAGAGGGCTGAGATTTTGGGTATCCATATGGAGGGCCCTTATGTCAGTCCGGCCAAGCTGGGGGCCCAGAATCCCGCCTATGTGGCCCAGGCCCTGTATGAAGACTTTGCTAAACTGGCTGAACTTTCGGGCCATCGGATTAGCCTGGTCTCCCTTGCCCCTGAAATGCCGGGAGCTTTGGACTTTATCCGCCAGGCCGTGGGCGAAACCCTCGTATCTGTGGCCCATACCCAGGCAAATTACGACCAGACCCTGGCCGCCTTTGAAGCTGGGGCCCGCCATCTCACCCATATGTTTAATGCCATGCCGGGCCTCCATCATCGGGAGCCTGGGCCTATTGCCGCGGCCCGAGATTGGCCGGATGTGACCGTGGAACTGATTGGCGATGGGGTCCATATCCATCCCGCCATGGTTCGCCTGGCTTTTGCCCTCTTCCCCGGCCGGGTCTGCCTAGTCTCTGACAGCATGCGGGCTACTGGCCTTGCGGCGGGGGAGTACGACCTGGGCGGGCAGAAAGTCTGGGTTCAGGGCAAGGAGGCCCGTCTGGCCCAGGGAGCCTTGGCGGGATCTGTGACCAACCTAGCGGATATCCTCCGCGGAGTCTATGCCATGGGGGTTCCCCTGGAGGAAGCAATCTATGCTGCGACAGCCTGTCCTGCCCAAGCGATTGGCCAGGGCCAGCTTTATGGATCTTTGACCCCGGGGTCTTACGCCAACTTCATCCTGGCCGACCAGGCCCTGGACTTCCAGGCTGTCTATATCCGAGGCCTGAAGCAAAGGCCCTGGTCAGAGGCTTATTAGGCCAAGTTGGACGGCTACTTGCGATAGGGCTATAATTGTCCCTAACGAATCGAGTGGACCCTTGTGGAGGTACTTAATGCCAGCTCATCATAAAAGCGCACATTCCTACAAAAGCGCCCATCGCTTTGCTTACCTGCTTTTGTGTCTAGGCTTGATGTTCCAAATCGTGGCTAGGCTTGGTCTGGCCCCCCAGGTTGAGGCCCAGCCCAGATTGCCTGCGGCCGCGGAAGTTGTTGCCGTGAATATTGAGGCCAGGTGGGAGGGCGTGCCCGAGGAAAATATCCCGGATACCCTTACCTTTACGGTCGTGCCTGACGGTATTGCCTTTATGGCCTCTAGCATGATGCTAACTGCAGAAAATAACTGGCAGGGTAGTCTGGCGGTCCATTCCGGCACCCGGGCCCTGCAATTCAAGCAAACGGATGTCCAGGGCTTTGACCACCGGATTTTAGGCAGCATGGAAGAAGGCTTTGTCCTGGAGTACTACTTGCCTGGCAATATCCCGGATGATGGGGCCCAAGTGGCGGACCAAGACCTGCCTGTGGGGTCTATTGAATTGGCCGAAGTGCCTACCCAAACGGTCAAGCTGAAAGATGATACGCCCAGCCCCATCGTGGAAACACGCGAGGGGGAATCCCTCTCTGAGGAAGAATACAAAGAACGCCTCATCCAGGCTCACTTGCAAGAGCAAGGCTATATCGTCAACAAAACCCCCTATTATATTGGGATTGGGGTCTGTGTGGCCTTGATTGTCGTGGTTATTGTTCTGAGAATCTTGCTGGGACGGAGTTAGGGCAAGAGTTCGGCAAGAAAAATCTAGCCCTCCTTGCGGGGATCTGATCTAGAAAAGACCTGAAATTTACCCATAATAAAAGCCGGTTTGCAGTTGCAAACCGGCTTTTTTGGCGCCCCAGGCAGGAATCGAACCCGCATCAGCAGCTCCGGAAACTGCTGCCTTATCCATTAGGCCACTGGAGCGTGTGGTGAAAACTTGAGATATTATAGCAGGTCTTGCCTGGCTTTTCATGCCCCCATAGGTCAATTATGTTAAAATGACGGACAAGATGATCCAAGAGGAGGCTAGCATGGCTGCGAAAATTCTAATTGTCGATGATGAAAGCAATATTGTCGAAATTCTCAAAGCAAACCTGGAGCGGGAAGGCTATGAAACGCTGGAGGCTTACGATGGTGAAGCAGCTCTCCGGATGGGCCTAGAGGAAAAGCCTGACCTGATCCTTCTAGACTGCATGTTGCCCCTCATGGATGGTTTTGAGGTCTGCCGCAAGCTGAGGCATAAGACCTCGGTGCCCATTATCATGCTGACTGCCAAGTCCGAAGAAGTCGACAAGATTGTCGGTCTGGAGCTAGGAGCAGATGATTACATTACCAAACCCTTCAGCGTGCGTGAGGTGATTGCCCGGGTCAAGGCCCAGCTCCGCCGCATTAACTATAGCGAGAACGATCAAGTCAAGGTTCAAGACAAGCTGGTCTTTGGCGACCTGGTGATTGACCAAGTGGCCTATGAAGTGACCCTGGCTGGGGAGACTATTGGCCTCACACTCCGGGAATACGAGCTTCTCCGCTTTTTAGCCCAGTATCCGGGACAAGTTTTCTCCCGGGAAACCTTGCTGGAAAAGGTCTGGGGCTATGAATACTTTGGCGATGTCCGGACGGTAGATGTGACTGTCCGCCGGACCCGGGAAAAACTCGAGCCTGACCAGGATAATTACCGCTATATTTTGACCAAACGAGGGGTGGGTTACTACTTTAACAAAGACTGCCTCGAGGCTTAAAGCCTATGGATATTGCCCTAGCTGTTGCTGTTGGCTTTGTGGTGGCCTTTGGCCTGGCTACCCTTATTTTTCACTTCGAAAAAAAGAACCTGCGCAAAAACTTTGAGCGCGAGGCCAGGACTTATCTCGCCCAGGCCCGCCAGGAGCAGTCCGAGTCTGACCGGATCCTCTCGGCCATCGACTTGGGCATTATTTATTATGACCCCCAAGGACAAATCTCTATTAACAACCAGGCGGCCCATGACCTCCTTATCCAGGTGCCGGGCAATTTCCATGCCTTTCTTGATACTTACGGGCAAAATAATGGGATGGCTGCGCAAATTGCCTTGGGCAAGCCTTATAGCTCTGCTCTCATCCCCTTGGCAGACCGCATGGTCTATATCAGCATCCAGGCGGTAGGCCAATCGCCCTCTCTCGCCCATGTCGTCCTGGTGCGGGATGCCACCCGCCAGTATCAGGAAGAGCAGCAACGCAAAGAATATGTTTCCAACGTTTCCCACGAACTTCGGACCCCTCTCACCACCCTCAAATCCTATTCAGAATCCTTGATTGACTGGGGGATAGCGGAGAAACAGCGGTCTCAGATTCTCAAGGATGTACAAAAGATCTACGATGAGTCCACCCACATGGAACAGCTGATCGAAGACCTCAATCTCCTGTCCTCCTTGGACGAAGCTTCCATCCACCGCTATATGCATATCGAGCTGCTGGACTTGGCCGGCTTGGTGAAAAACCTGGTGGAAAGGATGCAGGGTCAGGCCCAGGAGCGAGGCTTGGAGATGCATTCTTATGTTATCAACCAGGTTCCCCGGATCTATGGGGACCGCAATCAGATGGAGCGGATTGTCGCCAACCTGGTGACCAACGCCCTCAAGTATTCCCGCGACAAGGGCCATGTCGATGTCTACATTGGGTCCATCCGGGATGAGGTTTATGTCAAAGTCAAAGATGATGGTATTGGTATTGATAAGGACCAGCAGGCCAAGATCTTTGAGCGCTTCTACCGGGTAGACGACTCCCGGGCCCGCCAGTCGGGTGGCCGGGGTCTGGGCCTGGCTATTGTGAAAGAATTGGTTGACCTCCAGCAGGGGGCCATCTCCCTGGAGTCTACTCTGGCCGTGGGTTCGGAGTTTACCCTCATGTTTCCGTCTGAAAAGAAGATCCTCCGCCAGGCCTTGTATGAATTTACCACCGATGGCCATGCCAGTAATGCCTTGACGGAGGCCGCCGAGGAGGATTTGGCGGAACTTGCCGGCACTTGCGGCCTTGTGGCAAAATGGAACAGTTTAAAAGGGCCCGAGTATCAAAGCCTGCTACGGGCGATTAATGACTTGACTTAAGCTTGCGTCCCGTCGGCTTTTGCTTGACTCGCGCAGTTTAGAAAGGCAGAACATGAGTTCATATATCGTTAAAGGTGGACAACGCCTCGAGGGCCGCGTCAAAATTTCTGGCTCGAAGAATGCTGCTTTGGGCGTTATTGCCGCTGCTATGGCGGTGGATGGCCCCAGCATTATCGAAAACCTGCCTGAAGTGATTGATATCCATCTTTTGTTGGGGATTTGCCAGGAATTGGGGGCTAAGGTCGAGTATTTAGATAACGGCACGGTCAAAATTGATCCCCGTACGGTCAATACGTCAACTGCCTTGCTGGAATCCGTTAAGAAACTGCGTGGTTCTTATTATCTTTTAGGCGCCTTTTTGGGCCGCTTTAGCGAAGTCTACATGTACCTGCCTGGTGGCTGTAACCTGGGTAAGCGCCCCATCGACCTCCATATCAAGGGCTTTGAGAGCCTGGGTGCTGATTTCCAGATGACCGAGGATGAGATCATCTCCCTCAAGGCGGACAAGTTGCAGGGGGCATCGATTTTCCTAGACCAGGTGTCTGTAGGTGCAACGATCAACATAATGCTGGCCGCGGTCCATATTCCTGGTACGACGGTTATTGATAATGCGGCCCGGGAACCCCATATTGTAGATGTGGCTAACTTCCTCAACACCATGGGAGCAGATATCCGCGGGGCGGGTACCGATGTGATCCGGATCCGGGGCAAGTCTGTCCTGCCCGCTAACCGGACCTACGCGATTATTCCCGACCAAATTGAGGCGGGAACCTATATGATGATGGCCCCTCTGACAGGCGGGGATATTGTGGTGGAGAATATTATTCCCACCCATATGGAACCCCTGACGGCCAAACTCCTGGAAATGGGGGCCCAAGTAGAAGAGGGGGGAGATTCTATTCGGACCTACCTGCCCAAGGGAACCCAGCTCAAGGCCTCTTCCTTCAAGACCATGCCTTATCCGGGTTTCCCCACCGACCTCCAGCCTCAGGCGGTGACCCTCCTCTGCGTGGCAGAAGGTTCGGGCCGGGTCATCGAATCGATTTACGAAAACCGCTTTCAATACATCGACAATCTCCGCCTCATGGGGGCCAATATTATCACCTCCGGCAAGCTGGCTGTGATCCAGGGGGGTTCGCCTCTTTATGGTACCCCTGTAGATGCCCGGGACCTGCGGGCCGGGGCCGCCATGGTCATGGCTGGCCTGGTAGCCGAGGGCGAAACCCAGGTCCTCAACGTCTATCCGATTGAGCGGGGTTACGAAAACTTCATCGCCAAACTGCAAGCTTTGGGCGCCGATATTCACGCGGAAGGGCCCTCTGCGGTTCGGCCTGCCTGGTAAGCGGCCATGCCCCAAGTTCAAGCCCGGGCCCTCCGGTCCGGCTCGTCTGGCAACATTTATTTTTTGCAGGCTGGTTCCACCCGCCTCTTGGTAGACTGCGGCGTCAATGGCCGCCAGTTCACCAGCGCCTTAGGGGCGGCGGGTGTCAGCCCTGACCAAATCCCTGGTATTCAAGGTATTTTCATCACCCATGAGCACGCCGACCATATTTCGGGTCTGGGCGTGATTTTGCGTCGCTATAAGCTACCAGTCTATATGAACCGGGCCACCTATATGGCGGCCGCTCCCCGCATGGGCCGCTTTGATCCTGACCTCCTCCATTTTATAGAGCCAGGTGACCGCCTGGCCCTGGGAGATTTTGAAGTGAAGGCCTTTGCCCTTTCCCATGATTCGGCTGATCCCCAGGCCTACAGCTTTACAAGTGAAGCTGGTAAATTGGCTATTTGCACGGATACCGGCCTCGTGGATAGCCCTATTTACTCCGCCCTGGAGGGCTCCCAACTAGTTTTTCTGGAAGCCAATTATGAGCCGGGGCTCCTGGAGGCCGGCTCTTACTCCTGGCCTCTGAAACAGCGCATCCAGGGGGCTTGTGGCCATCTTTCCAACCAAGATGCTGCGGACCTCTGCTGCCGCCTCCTGACCAGCGGGACCCAGCATATTGTCCTCTCCCACCTCAGCCAAGAGAATAATTTTCCCCTCTTAGCCCGCCAGGCAGCTCTCGAGGCCTTAAGCCAGGCAGGTGCGGTCGAGGGAAGGGACTACCAGCTTTCAGTCGCCCAGCGCTACCAAATTTCGGAAGCGATCAAGCTCTAAATCATTTTCTTAACGCAGTCTTTATCTCTCCTCGTCTATGCTAAGGAAGCTACAAGCTCACTTTCATTGTATTAAAGGAGAAATTGCACATGAACGATCAAGAAACTTTAAAGAGAAAAAGACTGACTAGAATCATTACAGTAGTTCTAACCCTCTGCCTCCTGGTGACGCCCTATAGCGCCTTAGCCGAATCCATTCCGGCCCAAGATATGGCTGGACAAAATATTGTTTTGGATGAAGATTCTCTGGACGGCCCTCCCCCTCAACTCTTAAATGATCCTGACCTGGCTAAGATGGAACCGGGTGGCTTGGACGGAACTTTTACGGCACAAGATATTCTTTGGCCCAAGGAAGATGAATATGTTTTTCCCAACCTGGGCCTTAAATTTAAGCTGAATAAGAAAGTGCTGAAAGCCATCGACAAGCAGAACTATGCCCTTATTGACGATATGGCTTTTGACGATCACGCCGATGGCGCTATTGAGTATAAATATGTCATGATGACCTTCAGCAAAATGACCCAAAAGCAGGCTCAAGAAGAGATCCAGAAAATCGGCATGGGCTTCCAAAACTGGCTTAAGAGCCTAGACCGCTTTGCCACGCTGGGCCTCTTCAAGGCCAGTTTGACCGACAAAGAACTCAACGAGATCACCGGCCTCAAGGACCACAAGGAATTGGCGACTACCCAAGATGGCCAATATCGTTATATCCTAAGCACAGATAGTAAAAATCGCAAAAAAGAAGCCAAGCTCATGGCTAAAACCGAATTTGATATTGAGCCTATCGAGGAACTGCGGGCCGATTGTGACCCCTGGGCTAACCGCTTATATGGACTTCTGGATGATATAATTGCCTTTCCAGTCACCTTCTTTGTCGATCAAGAGGGCCAAGTTATCAGTGAAGAATACAGCGGTAGCAAGACACTAGCCGAATGGAAAGAAATTGCGGAAAAGGTATTAGCGGATGTCTCTCCTGAAGAAAAATAATTCCTCTCAAGCTCATACAAGCAGGCGTCCCCAGCTCGTCTCCTGGGGACTTCTGCTTGCCGCCCTAGGCATGATGGTCTACGGGGCCACGCGCGGCGAGGTCCAGGTCCTTTTTAAGAAGGCCATCTATATTTGTATGGAGTGTATCGGTCTTGGCTAAGCAAATGATAAAGAAAAATATTCAGCCTAAAGAAGGCTTCCGCCACAGCATGCAAGCTCTCTGGGCCGTGGCGACCAATAGTTACGCTGAGGGCTTCTTGCAGGGTAAGATCTACCAAGGTCCTCTGAAACAGGCCTGTGTGCCGGGCATGAACTGCTATTCCTGCCCGGGGGCCAGAGGGGCCTGCCCCATCGGATCCCTCCAGGCCGTCATAGGCAACTATGATTTCATGTTTTCCTATTATGTGGTCGGTTTTCTGATCTTTGTAGGCGCCCTCCTAGGCCGATTCGTGTGTGGTTGGCTCTGCCCCTTTGGTCTCATCCAGGACCTCCTCCACAAAGTGCCCTTCTTTAAAAAGATAGACACTTTCAAAGGAGACCGCCTCCTCCGCAAGCTTAAGTATGTGATCTTAGTCGTCTTCGTGATCCTTCTTCCCCTCTTTTTAGTGGATATCATTGGCGAAGGTTCACCCTACTTTTGCAAGCTCATTTGCCCGGTCGGCACTCTGGAAGGGGGCATCCCCCTGGCCCTGCTCAACCCCACTTTGCGGGGAGCTCTGGGCTGGCTCTATGCCTGGAAGAACTTGCTCTTGGCCTTGACTATCCTGGCCTCCCTGGCCATTTACCGGCCCTTCTGCAAGTACATCTGCCCCTTGGGAGCCATTTACTCTTTATTCAATGGCCTGTCCCTTTACCAATATCGGGTAGACGAAAATGCTTGCATCAAGTGCGGTAAGTGCCGGCGGGTCTGCCGGATGCAGGTGGATCCCGTAAAAAATCCCCACGATCCGGAATGTATCCGCTGCGGCCAGTGTAAAAAGGCCTGTCCCACCCAGGCGATCCATACAGGCTTTTGCCTCAAGGCTATGGCGAAGAACCAGAGTGACACTAAGGCTGATGGCAAGTTGGAAACACCTGCTGTGCCCGAGGCTGCATCGCCTGCAAGTCTGACGCGCGAAGGTCCCCTGCCCCCTGCCTCAGCACAAGAAAGCTAAATGCGCAATCTACCGGAGCTTCTCCGCCTGTCCTCCTATGTTGTGGACACGGCCGCAGATGGCCTGGTTGCCGAAGAGCTTTTCTTTGCAGAAAATTACGACCTCATCCTCCTCGACATCAACCTGCCAGGCCAGGACGGCTTTAGCCTCCTTAAAACCATTCGGGAGGAGGACAAACGAGTCAATGTCATCCTTCTCACTGCCCGGACGCAGGTGGAAGACCGGGTCCGGGGCTTGGACTTGGGAGCCAACGACTATCTGGTCAAGCCCTTTTACTTTGAGGAGCTGGAAGCCCGTATTCGGTCCCTCCTCCGGCGGGAACAAATCCTGGCCGACCAGGTGATTACCGCCTCTGGCCTGGCTTTTGATACCAAGGCAAGAAAGGCCAGCGTCCAAGGCCAACAGATTAAGCTGACGGGGCGGGAAACCGATATTCTGGAGTATCTCCTCCTCAACCGGGGCCGGCCTATCAGCCAGGAGGAACTCATGAGCCATGTCTGGGGGGACGACTTGGATGAAATGTCCAACACCGTCCGCGTCCGTATCTCCGCCCTCCGATCCAAGCTCCGCAAAGCCTTGGGCTTTAACCTTATCCAGAATCTCATTGGCCGGGGCTACCTGATTGACAAGGATTAGACAGAAGAGAGGGGCCACTGCTGTTACGCAGCTGGCTGAGCCAGGCAGCGTGAAAGGGTCAACATCGATCCGCATAGAACGCACAGAATACGTATTGATAGAAGGGAAGGGGCAATCCTCACCATGAGCAAAATCCAGAAGCATTTGCGCAATCCTATAAAGTCTTTAAGCCAGGGCTCGATTATTCTCCAACTCTTCTTACTGACCCTCGCTGTCTTTATCATCATGTTGCTTCTCACTACCTCCCTCCTGCGCTGGAAGCAGGCCAGCCTGGTGGAGCAAGTAATCGCCCAACTGGACCAATCCATGGTGGGGGCGGCCGTGCCTGAGCAAGAGCAACTGACCCTGATTATCAATGAAGCCCAGCTACGCAGTACCGGAGAATACCGGATTTTTGCGTTTTTGACCCTGTCCTCCAGCATTCTTCTGGGCGGTTGCATCCTGGCCTGGACCATCAACCGCTTGCTGGGCCCTATCCGTCAGCTGAATGAAAAGATCAAAGGGATTAATCTAACCAGCCTCGACCAAGGCCTGCCAGCCATAAAGATTGACCAGGGTTCGCGGGAACTGCGTGAACTGTCCGAAAGCTTCCATAGTGCTCTCAAAGCCATCGCGGAAAATTACGAAAAAGAGCGACTCTTTAGCATTAACGTCGCTCACGAACTCCGAACCCCCCCTGGCCATTCTGAGTACCAAAATTCATGTCTTTCGTCTCAGCCAAACAGAAATGCCAGAGGACCTGGCTGCCTTTATCCAATCTCTGGAGACTAATGTCAACCGGCTCTCCCAGCTGGTCGAAGCCATTTTACTCTTAGGTCGTGAAGGTCAGCAAAACCGGCAAAAAGTCCAGGTAAAATACCTTGTCGAAGAAGTCTTCCTTGACCTGGAAGACCAGGCCCGGACTAAACAGCAAAAGCTTATTCTGGAAGGAGAGGATTTTGTCCTGGAAACGGATGACCAGCTCTTAGAGCGCGTGCTTTTCAACCTGTTGGAAAACGCCCTCAAATATAGCCCCGCCGGTTCTACCTGTACCGTCAATATGGTGACCAAGCCCCATGCCTATGTGATCCAAGTTTTGGACGAAGGCAAGGGCCTGAGCCCGGAGGAAAGAGAAAAAGTCTTCGACCTCTTTTACCGTACCGATGAAGCCCGAGACCGCAAGGAAGGCGGCTTTGGCATCGGCCTAGCCCTCGTGCGGGACCTCGTCCACCGGCTTGGTGGCAGCATCCAAGCCCTCCCTCGCCAACCCCAAGGCAGCCCCGGCCTCAATTTTCAGATAGAGTTTCCGCGCAGCTAGGCTTCCTCCACTAGCGAATCGACTTCTATTTCCCCTTTCTCTGCTCGGTATCCTTCTTGTTGGGTCATTGGCGGCCAAACAGCATTTTGCTTTTTTGCCGCCAATAGAAAAATTTCCCCTGGTGCGCTCGTTGATGGCAATACGGCAAAGTCCTCGATTTACCACCAACGCTTTTTCTTTTGACTGCTTGCCCATTGGTGGAGAAATGGCGGTTTCTCTGATTTGCCGCCAATAGAAAAAATTCCACTAGTATGCCTATTGGTGGCATATGCAGATTTCTCTGATTTCCCGTCAACAAGAAAACTTTTCCCAGTGTGCCTATTGGCGGTAAACTTATTATTTTGCGGAAATGCCGCCAATACTTTTTCCTTTCGTGGATTGGCCATTGGTGGCAAAAGGTGATTCTTCCACGGTGCCACTAGTAGGGAAATTTTTTCTGGTGTGTCCTTTGGCGGCAATCTCGCCTTTTTGCGAAAATGCCACCAATGCTTCTCGCTCCTCTTTAAGTCTTTCCCCCTCCGTGCACAGAAAAATCGTCAAATTGCAGCTATTGCCTAGCCCTGTCGATTGAAAGCATGTCTGCCCATGATATTGACCTGCTAAGATTCCAGCAAGTTTCACTTGCGCTTTAAATCAGGGACGGACTTATATGAAAGGTTTTGCGTAAAATGATGAACATAAATAGCAACAAAAGGATGCTGCAAGCAATGCTTCTTAGATATCAAAGTATTCAGAAGCGGGTTATCAGCCATCAAACTCAGCCTGGAAAGAAACAGAATGAACTTGGACGCTTAGAGGTGTCAGGTCGCGGGCATAGTAATTATTACTATTTCCGTTGCTGGAAAGATCGCAAAACTGGCAAGCGAGTGAGGCAATATATCCCCAAAAAGCAGATCGCGACAGCTCGGAAACTCGCCCAGACAAAATATGAGCAGAATGTACTCAAACTAGCACGGTCAAGGAGTTCTCAACTTGAAAAGCTCTTGAATAATTTTGAAGACAACGAAATTGAAGCTCTATATACTTCCCTGCATCCTGCGCGCCAAGCGGTAGTTGTCCCAGTCGAACCTCTCGAGATCTCCTGGAATCAAAGAAGGGAAGAGTGGCTGAAAATTCCTTATCAAGGATTGAGCTTTCATGAGGAAGGCCGCTATTTTCTGACGAATAATCATGAAAAAGTGCGGTCTAAAAGCGAGAAAATTCTTGCAGATTTGTTTTTCAGGCTAGGTATCGCTTATAAATATGAATGCCCTTTATTTTTTGCAGACCAAAGTGTTTTATATCCTGACTTTACCTTCCTAGATCCTTATACAAACCAGGAAATTTATTGGGAACACTTTGGCATGATGGATGATCCCAACTATGCGCAAAACTGTTTGCGGAAAATAAACACATATGCCAACCAGGGCATTATTTTGTATGACCGCTTGCTGGCTAGTTTTGAGACAGGGGAAAGTTCCCTAGATGAGCGTGTTATACATTACTGGATCAATAAAAAGTTAAAGTATCGAGTGTGAGGGGGCAACAGAACGCGACCACCTGATTGTCTATTGGCGGCAAAATAGAGTTTTGCTTGATTTACCGTCAATAGAAAAAATAATCCTGGGGTGACCTTTGGCGGCAAACATGCGTTTTTGTAAGAATACCACCAATGATTTTTCTTTCGGCAGATTGGCAATTGGTGGCAAAAGGATGTTTTTGCTGATTTGCTTCCAATAGAAAAATTTCTCCTAGTGTGTCTAATGGTGGTTCAATAGAGTTTCCCTTTATTTGCCGCCAATAGGTAAATTTTTCCCGCTTGGTTTATTGGTGGCAAAATTACGATTTAAGAAACCCCCACCAATGAAAGTAATTTGGCTCGGAGAGATGTTGGTGGCAAATGACCAAAATGCGAAAAGCCCACCATGCGCTCCATATGCCTGGCTTACAATTCAGGAGGTCGGTTGAGGGTTTCGGGTCACTTTTGCCCTGAGCTTCTTCATCAGCAAATCTTGGCGGTGGTTTGGTTTTTGCACTATCATATAAAGATGTGGTAGAGGCGTATAACATGGGGATGTGTTTTAGACGTGTGGCATAGTTGTAGAAAGTAAAAAACTGAGCGATATTGAGTGATGTTAGACGATTTGTTTAAGAAAATACGAGAGGGTGGCTTGTCCTCAAGCTCCCAAGGCCCGGCGGGGCCGCCTGATTTTTTGATCGTGGGTTTGGGAAATCCTGGCCGAGAATATGCCCAAACCTGGCATAATCTAGGTTTTATGTGCCTGGAAACTTTGGAGAAGCGTCATAGTTTTCGTTGTGACCGGATCCGCTTTAAGGGCTTGGTGGGGGAGACCCGCTTGTATGGGGGGAGGCAGCTTTGGCTGAAACCTCAAACCTATATGAATAACTCGGGCGAAAGCGTGCGGGAGGCCTTGAATTTTTACAAGTTACCCCCGGAGCGGTGTCTGATTATTTTGGATGATTTCGACCTGCCATTGGGGACTCTCCGCTTGCGAGAACATGGGTCTTCTGGCACCCACAATGGGATGCGGTCGATTATTTACCAGGTGCAGTCGGACCAAATGCCCCGCCTGCGCTTGGGCTTTGGGCCCAAGCCCGCACACATGGATGTGATCAATTATGTCCTGGCCAAGATTTCCTTTGACCAAGAGGCTACGGTTGCCAAGACCCTTGATAAGGCAGCCGATGCGGTGGAGACTATTTTGCGGGACGGGATGACTCTCGCCATGTCAACTTGCAATGGATCGGTGCTGTCGCCAGAAAAAAAGCCGGTAAAGTCGTCGGGAAAGTCAGCGGAGAAGTCATCTGAAAACTCAGCGGAGAAGCCGGCGGAGAAAGCAGAGAACGAGTCCTCTGAAAAGTAGGCCGATAAGTTGCAATAGTTTGGAAGCATGGGGAAAACAAAATGAAAAATATCATTGCTTTATGTGAACCGGAAATTCCTTCTAATACGGGCAATATTGCCCGGACCTGTGTCCTGACGGGGAGCCGGCTGGAGCTCATTGGCCCCTTGGGTTTTTCCCTGGAGGACAAGTATTTGAAACGGGCGGGCCTGGATTATTGGCTGGAGTTAGATATCGGGCTCTGGGAGAATCTCGATGCCTTTAAGCCCTACCTGGCGGAAAAGGCCCAGGCCGGCTATCAGGTGATTTACGCGACTACGCATGGTCAGCAGACGACTGGCGACCTTCAGGTGACGGGCCCTTGTCTCTTGCTCTTTGGCAAGGAGACGGCGGGCCTGCCCAAGGATTTCATAGCAGAACACCCGGACCGCTGCTGGCGAATTCCCATGATTCACCACCACACGCGATCGCTCAATCTCTCGAACTCTGCGGCCATCCTCATCTATGAAGTCTTGCGCCAGCAGGGATTCCCCGAACTTTCCTAAAGAATAGACATGAGGCAACAGGTGCTAGACCCCCAGATTCAAGACAAAATATTAAAGGCCCTTCAACGGGATGAAAACTTTCAAGAGTTGGCAGACCACTTAGCAGGGGGCGAGGCCAGCCCGGCCAATGTTTTTGGCCTGGCAGATTTAGCCAAACCCCTCCTGGCCTTGGCCTTACAAGCCCAAGCCCCGGGCCAAGCCAGCACTCCCAGACAAGACCGGCCCCAACCTATCTTGTACCTAGTTCCAGATGTTTTGCGGGCCAGGTCTGTGGCCACAGACCTGGCGGCCTTACGGGGACGGCCGACGCCTGTCTTGCACGCCAAGCCTTCGGATTTAGTGGCCCAGGGGTCCAAGTCTCGCAAGGAAGAAATTGAACGCCTGAGCATTCTCTCTGCCTTTCTCCAAGGCCAGGAGGACCTACTCTTAATTTCTGGCCCTTGCTTAGCCGACCAATTACCCCCGCTTGCTAGCCTCCAAGACCGGTCTCTGCCCCTCCAGGCGGGCCAAGACTACCCCTACGATCAATTGGCCGACCGCCTGGTTGCCCTAGGCTATGTGCGGGCCAGGGCAGTTGATTCGCCTGGGCAATTTGCGCTCCGGGGTGAAATTATTGACCTGGGCTTATTTTGCCAGCAGGCTCTGGATATGGACCTGCCCCCGGAGGCCTTAGACGGGGGGAGTGAAGGCCTAGGCATTCGGCTTAACTTCTTTGACCAAGAGCTGGAGGCCATCAAGCTCTTCGATTTAGGCGACCAAAGGTCCCTGGCAGACCTGGACCAGGTGACCCTGCCCCCTGTGGAGGCCTATGGCCTGACCGAGGAAAAGCGGGTAGACCTGGCGGCTCAAATGCGGGTCATCCGGGACCAAACCCTGCCCGAACTGGTCCGCCAGGGTGTAGACCGCCAGGGCCAAGAGCGTTTTCTGAAATGGACTAGCCAAGATGCAGAAGCTCTGGAAGAGGGCCTCAATTTTGCGGGTATGGGCCGGTGGGATTTTCTCTTAAATCCTCAAGCTTCTAACATTCTGGATTATGCCGCTGCCGTGGGTGCCCGCTTAGTTATCGAAGAGCCCAAGCTCCTGCGGGCCAGACTGGATGCTTCAGAGGCGGAGTTCCAGGAAGAAGCCAAGTCCCTCCTGCTCAAGCAGAATATCTTGCCCCAAGTCGTAGAAGCCCACTGGGGACCAGCGGAGATCTTCCGTCGCCTGGACCGCTATCCGGGCCAGAAAATCGCTCTGGCAGATCTGGCCTCCTCGGGCAATGGCCTGCCGGGTGGCCAGAAGTTCCAGTTGCAAAGCCTGGCGGCGGACAATTACCAGGGGCGGTTCGACATGCTCCTCCAGGATCTCAAAAACTGGCAGAAATCCGGCCGGGAAATTATTTTAGCCCTGGCCGGGGAGAGGCAAAGGAAGCGTTTGCGAGAGATCCTCTTGGGCGAGTCTCTTACCCTCCCGCTCTATCCGCTGGATATTAACCAGGGCCTGGTCCTTCCCCAGGCCAAGCTGGTCATCTTGGGCTCGCAAAACCTCCTAGGCCGGACCAAGAGTCAGAAGAAAAAATCCAGCCGGACTGGCCAGGCCATCGACTTTTTCTCCGACCTGCAAGTGGGAGAATATGTGGTTCATGATGTCCACGGGATTGGCCAGTATCTGGGTCTCCAAACCCTCAACAGTGGGGGGGCTGACCGGGACTATCTCTACATTGCCTATGCGGGAGACGACCGGCTCTATGTCCCTGTGGACCAGCTGGATGAGGTCCAGCGCTATATTGGATCGGAATCGACCGCGCCCAAACTCAGCAAGCTGGGGAGCAAGGAGTGGGAGAATAAAAAAGCCCGGGTCCGCGAGTCGGTCCGCAAGTTGGCCATTGACCTGGTCAAGGTCTACCGAGAGCGGGAAGCCCGCCAAGGTTTTGCCTTCCCACCCGATACAGTCTGGCAGACTGAATTTGAGGATAACTTCCCCTATGTGGAAACAGAAGACCAGCTGACCGCCATGGCGGAGATCAAGGCGGATATGGAATCGCCCAAGATCATGGACCGTCTGCTTTGCGGCGACGTGGGCTTTGGCAAAACCGAGCTAGCCTTCCGGGCCATCTTTAAGGCCGTTATGTCGGGCAAGCAAGCTGCCATGATCGTCCCTACCACGGTTTTGTGCCAGCAACACTACCAGGGCTTTCTCGACCGCATTGGCGATATCCCTATCAAGGTCCGGACCCTGTCCCGCTTTGTCTCAGAAGCCGACCGCAAGCAAACCCTCAAAGACCTGGCCAGCGGCCTGATCGATGTCGTGATCGGTACTCATGCTGTCCTCAACAAGCATGTCAAATTTGCCCACCTCGGCCTCCTGGTGGTGGACGAAGAGCAGCGCTTTGGGGTGGAGCAGAAGGAAAGCTTGAAAGACCGGTATCCGAAAGTGGATGTCCTGACTTTATCCGCCACGCCCATTCCACGCACTTTACACATGGCCGTGTCAGGCGTTCGGGATATTTCTCTCTTGTCGGAAGGTCCTGAAGACCGCCGGCCCGTCCAAACCTATGTCATGGAGTACGATCCCCCGGTTGTGGACGACGCCATCCTGCGGGAAATCTCCCGGGGCGGCCAGGTCTTCTATGTCTATAACAATATTAAAAAATTGGCGGCCAAGCATCTGGAGCTGGAAGAACGCCTGCCGGGCGCCCGAATCCGCCATGCCCATGGCCGGATGTCCGAAAGCCAGATCGAGGATACTATCCAAGACTTCCTCAAACAGGAGTTTGACATCCTCCTCTGCACCACAATTATTGAATCGGGCATTGACATGGCCAATGTCAATACCCTCATTGTGGAAAGGGCAGAGCGGATGGGCCTGGCCCAGCTCTACCAGCTCCGGGGCCGGGTGGGCCGGTCCGAGCGCCAGGCCTACGCCTATATCACCTATCCGCCTGACCAAGTCTTAAAAGAAGATGCCTCCAAACGCCTGGCCGCCATTCGCGACTTCACAGAATTGGGGTCGGGCCTTAAAATCGCCATGCGGGACCTTGAAGTCCGGGGGGCGGGCAATTTCCTGGGAGGGGAACAATCCGGCCACCTGGGCAGTGTGGGCTATGACCTCTATTGCCGCATTCTGGATGAAAGCATTAAAGAGATGAGGGGAGAAGCCCAGCCTGTGGCCAAGCCGGAATGCCTGGTCAATCTTGACCTGGATGCCCACATCCCTGCCTCCTATATTGCGGATGAAGGCCAGCGCATGGATATCTACCGCCGGATCCTGACCATCCAGACAGCCGAAGATTGGCATGATGTCATCGATGAACTCATCGACCGCTTTGGCGATCCTCCTCTGGCCGTGGTCAATCTGGTGGATATCTCCTTTGTTCGGGCCCAAGCTACCGCCGTGGGCATTAGCGAAATCGCCCGGGAAGGCAAGCACCTCATCCTCCGCCTAGAGGAAGACCAAAAAGCCGGCGACCAGCTCTTCAGCCTCTTCCAAAAAGAAGAATTTGCTGGCCGCCTCCACTTCAACGCTGGTCACCGGGCTTATATCCTCCTCCGAGATGGCGCCATCAAGCCTGACTACATGGCGGAAACCCTGCGCAAGCTCTGGCTGTAGGCTGATTGGTAATCTGTTTTGCTTGACTTGGACCTAGCCGCTAAGTGCTTGGATTTAGTGATCCGCCTGGCCTGGTAACGTGGATAACAACAGGAGCCATTTTTTTTGTTATACTTTACTTTGTTTTTAAATGACAGGTAAAAGCAGAGAGGTGAAATTAATGATCAAACTTACCCGCAAAGCCCTGGTAGTTATCCTGGCACTTTTTCTTACCCTTGGCGGCTGGACTAACCTGGTTGCTGCCGAAGATACTACCCCCCCCCCCCCCGCAACTTTATCCGGATACGATAGTTAATACAGAAATTGAACTTAAACCTTTTCCTTCTGACCTTAAAGTAGGTGACTGCTTTGAGGACTTCTATACGAAGTACGAAGACTTACCGGATTTTTTTCGCTACATGTACAGGTGGAACGTTTATGTTCCCTATAAGGGTATCTGTTATTTAGTTAAATGCGACGAGAAGTGTAATATTGAATGCATCGCGCAGTACAACCCCATACCTTATCTTTCGGCCCAAGCTATAGAGGATCAACTCGCAGAAGAATTGGCGAGTGACGAAGAATTCGCTCTGGGTTTTGCTCAGGATTTTGCGGAGCTAACCTACAGCGCTGGCTCTCATGGTAGCTTAAAAGCCGGAGAAGAGACAAAGTATTACTTCGTCAAAAATGCCACAACAGGGGTAAGCACTAATTATCATCTCCGTTTCCAGGATTTAGACACTGCTTTCCCTGAACTTGGTGGTTTTACCCACCCCACTCCTATCCCAGATCCTGGTTATAAATTTGTCGGTTGGAAGCTGGAAGGGGCCGTTACAGATCGCTTGGAGATCATGACAGGTGATGTCCATGCGACAGCTCTCTTTGACAAAGATCCCGATGCAACTTATACCATTGTTTATGATGCTAATGGTGGGGCCTTCCCTAATGACGAGATCAAGCGGACCTATGAATATGAGTCCGGCGCGGTTATTGAGATTGAGGAAGCCCCTAGCTGGCCTGGCCATAAATTCCTCTACTGGAAAGGTTCGCAATACGATCCCGGAGACAGCTATACGGTTACAGAGGATCACACCTTTGTAGCCCAGTGGGAAGCAGAGCCGATCACTATTTTCGCAAGGCCAATCCAAGAAGGTAAAGAGATCATAATCCCTATCAAAGAACCGGTCGCAAATGCGCCTCTCCCAGTACAGATTGCAGAACTTCCTGCAACTGGTAGCGTGGGGACTAGCTTCAGCTTTTTCTCTAGCTTAGGCCTAGCGATTGCTGGTTTGCTACTTAAAAAGCGTGGCTAACACACTAGGTGATTAAGTTATATCCTAAAGGATAATTTTATTTAGAAAATCTTTAGAGGGCGGCCGTGCAGGTCGCCCTTGTTTTTGCCAAATACTGGAACAAAGTCTCGCCAAATACTGGAGTGAAAAGTGCCAAACACTGGAACGAAAACGTGCCAAATACCGGAATGCATGGTAAACTAGAGAAAAATCTAGGAGCAAAGCATGAAGGAATATTGGCCGCGTTTAGCGGATAAACAGCTGGAAAAGCGCTTACAAGCTAAGGGTGCTGTTCTCATCCAGGGGCCCAAGTGGTGCGGCAAAACGGAGACGGCAAAACAGCAGGCGGGAAGTGCCCTTGCTCTGGACCAACCGGACCAGACGACCCAGTATTTACATATGGCTGAACTCTCCCCCACAACCCTTCTTAAAGGGGAGACCCCTCGCCTCATCGATGAGTGGCAGTTGGCTCCTCAATTGTGGAATGCTGTGCGTTACGAGGTGGATCAGAGAGGGATCAACGGCCAATTTATTTTGACAGGATCTGCTTTGCCAGCCGATTTAGATCCCACCGCTCATACGGGTACAGGGAGGATTTCTCGCCTGACAATGCGGCCTATGAGCCTCTTTGAGTCGAGAAATTCTAGCGGGCAAGTCTCCTTGACCCAGCTTTTCGCGGGCGAAGACCTGGCTGTTGAAACACCCTCATCTTTAGAAGATATCTGCTATCTCATATGCCGGGGCGGCTGGCCCCAGGCCGCTAAACTCGAGGGTGAGCCTGCACTTTTTCAAGCTCAGGACTACTACGATGCTCTAGTCGAGGCGGATATCAGCCGCGTGGATTCGGTAACCCGGGATAGGGAAAAAGCCAAGCACCTTCTGCGGTCATATGCTCGACATGTGGGAAGCCAGGCTAGTCTTGAAACCATTCGCCAGGATATTCTTGCTAATGCGGAAGACAGCTTTGACCAAAAGACTCTTTATTCTTATCGTGCTGCTTTAAATAAAATCTTTGTGATCGAAGACGTGCCTGCCTGGAATCCTAATTTGCGGTCAAAAACCGCAATCCGAACCACAGATACCCGGTATTTTGTGGATCCTTCCATCGCTGTGGCGGCCCTGGGACTAGGTCCTCAAGACCTTATGCACGACCTAGAAACCCTGGGTTTGCTATTTGAAAATCTCTGTATCAGGGACTTACGCATCTACGCTGAATACTTGGGCGGGAATATTTACCACTATCGAGACAAGGCAGACCGCGAGTGTGATGCCGTAATCCACCTGAGGCAGGGCCATTACGGCCTCGTGGAAGTCAAACTAGGGGGAGATAGCCTCATTGAAGAAGGGGCAGAAAATCTCAAGCGCTTGGCCGCCGACTTTGATACCAGCAAAATGCCGGCCCCTTCTTTTTTGCTCATTTTATGCGCCAAAGCCCCCTATGCCTACCGCCGGGCCGATGGTATCTACATTGTCCCCATCACGAGTCTTTGCCCTTAGGGGAACAAAATACTGATGACAAAGGAGTGACTATGAAAACTTTAATCTTTTTAAGTAAAGCCTATGAAGAAGTGGAAGCCCTGACCGTGGTAGATTATCTCCGCCGGGCAGGCATCCACATTGACATGGTGGCCACGGAGGGGAGCCTGGATACGGTAGGGGCCCACGGCATTCAGATCAAGGCCGACAAGCTCCTGGAGGATATTGCTGGCGAGGATTACGCCATGATGATCCTGCCGGGCGGCATGGGAGGAACAGAGGCCTTGGCCGCGAATCCCCGGGTCTTGGCCCTCTTGCGCGACCAATTTGTCAGGCCCAAGGGCTATATTGCCTCGATTTGCGCCAGCCCTCTGGTCCTGAACCGGGCCGGTATCGCCCAGCAAATTCACGGGACCTGCTACCCTGGCTTGGAAGGGGAGGTCGGTTTTTTGGCCTATGAGAAGGAGGCCCTGGTCGTCCACGACAAGGATCATCGGGTAATCACCTCGCCGGGCCCTGCCACCGCCCTCTACTTTGCCCTAGAAATTATTGAAGTCTTGAAGGGCCGCCAAACCCGCGACCAGGTGGCAGCTGGCCTTCTTTTGCCCCGGCTGGAGGGCAACTTAGCCAAAGCCTAGACAGTAACCCTCTCGGAGGAGTTCTCTTTACATAAGTAAAACGCTTAAAAGAGCTTATCAGTTTGATGAAACCCTCAAGGTAAGATGTTTATATCTTGGGGGTTTCATTGTCTTGAGATTGCAAATATTCCGTAAATCCACTTTAATTGACTGGTCAAAAGCAAGAAATAAAACATGGATTTTTAAGTCAACTCCGAGTCCGCGTCATTCACATGTAACATCATTGTTAAGGCCTTGACCCTGTCTCGTATCCAGTCTGTATCCTGCCAAAGTTAATATTTGCCTATAGGTAGTGTCCTGTAATAATTTCTCGCTTAGCACTAGAGAGATTATTCGATTAACAAACACACAAAGGAAGGCAATATTATGAAACTACGACACAAGCTATTAACATTGGCCTTGGCCCTTGTTTTGATTCTGGGCGCATGGACTAGCCTGGTCTCGGCTGAAGAGCTGGCACCAGCTCAAAATGGCAATATTTTGATTACCATAAAGTATGTGTATGCTGATAATGAAGACCTTGAAGCAGCAGAAACCGATTATCGTCAAATACAGCCTGGCTATGAGGGCCAAGTTACAGTTGAGTCCCCACCGGTCCTAGGCTACACTCCAGACCAAAAAACTGTAACGATCAAGTATGCAGACTTTACAGAGGATACGGTACTTACAGTAAAATACTATCCTAACACTGTAAAATATAAAATTCTGCACTTTTTGCAAAATGTAAATCAAACTGAGTATAAGCTCGATGATACAGTCGAGGAGGAAGGCAAGGTAGGTAGTGAAGTTACCGCGGAGCCTAAAGAGTATCCGGGCTTCACGCCTGTAAAACCATTACAAACAGATAAGATCCCAGCTGATGGTACTTTGCAACTTGAAGTAAAATACGATCGCAATAGTTACACTTTGACCTTTGACACGGATGGAGGATCCGCAATTGAAGCCCAGCAAAGACTTTTCAATGAACCCTTAACTGCGCCTACTCCCCCAATAAAAGACGGATATAAGTTCACAGGATGGCAGCCGGAGTTGCCTGTGAACATGCCTGCATCAGATCTCACTGTGAAAGCTCAGTGGGAGCTTAACGAAGGCACTATTTATAAATATGCCTATTATCTGCAAAATGCAGATGATGATGAGTACACCAAGTTAGGTCTGGTAGACGCTTTTGGAAAAGCCGGAGACTTGGTTCGGATCCCTCAAAGAGGGCATGGTTTAGAAAATTTAAATTTATTCCCTCTCAATAATACAGGCTATCAGAAATACGGCATTCCGAAATTAGTGGAAGATCAAGCAGGTTTTGAAAAGTTTTTTGTTTTTGAAGAGCAGAAAACAATTGACGCCAATGCTAATACCAGGATTTCTGCTACCGACATTATCGAAGTGCCGCTCTATTTTAGCCGACGTGTCTATACTGTCGTTATCGGCAATAATCCTAGTAGGTTCGACAACCCAAATAAATGGTTTCCCGAAATCAGTATCAATGGGAACCACTATGATCGAAATAATCCTTACACCTTTACGGTACGTTATGGAGAAGATTACACAGACCGTATGGTTCTGGCCGCAAACATTACCAACATCCCCGATGGTTATGCCTATGACAGACCCTTATATGTTAAATGGGGCAGGGGGTATGGGTCATGGTTCTCCTCCAAACCGCCTTATCGGTTCACAGCCCATATGGCCTACTGTGCACCACAAGATCTTGTAAATAATCTGGGACCATACTCCCAATACTTTGGACTTGAAGTCTCTAAGGCTAAGAATAAGATAGATGTGTATGAGCATTTCCAGGGACTTGATGGCGAATATAAAAAGCTAGATGCACCTACCCGAACGGAGGGGCTTATCGGAAGTAACTGGTACTATCCCGTTTCTCAGCATCTTGGTTTCGTACCTGACTTAGACAAAATCGATTACTATGAACACCCCTCAGGGAAACGTGGGTATACCTTTGTCATTAGACGTGGTGACCAGGTCAGCCTTGCTGAGGATCGTGGCCAGCTCAGCCTTAGCCCTGGTACAAAAGTTTATGATAAAGATTGGAAGAAACTTCTCCAAACGATTACAACTGATTACCCTCATGATGCTGATGGGCGGGTTGACTTATATTATAAAAGAGATAGCTTTCCTGTAACCTTCTGGATTGACCCTGCAAATGAGAGTAAGGACCTGGCGAAAGAGGTGATTTATGAAGGCCTGATCTCGTCTGCCTTGCCTACTGAGGAGCAAATTAAAGCCAGAAAGCCAAGCACGCTAGCTGACAACTACACCTTCCAGGGCTGGTATCTAGACCAGGCATTCACTCAGAAGCTTCCTGAAGACGCAAAAATGGAGACAAAACCTGTTCAGCTATTTGCCAAATGGGGACCTGCACCCGTTGAAGTATCAGTTACTATTGATCCTAATAATGGCGAAGAGGTTAAGACTATCACATTAATCGCTGGCAACAAGATCTCCCCGGATCAGCTCAGCACACCTGCGAAAGAGGGCTATGTTTTCTTGGGTTGGTATATTTCGGAGGCACAAGACAATCTGACCCAGAAATTTGACGTAAATCGTGAGATCACAGAATCACTTACGATCAAGGCCAAGTATCGAAAAGATAATATGATCAGTAGCATCGTGAGATACTTGGATGAAAACGGTCAGCCCGTAGCGCAAGCGGACTCCCATGACGATTTACCAACTGGCAAGGACTACACTTACCAGGCCAAAATTGTAGAGAATATGTTACCTGATGCTCGGTCTAAGAATCTGCAAAGCAATAGTAAGCCTGATTTATATGAAGTTGTATTTACCTATAGTCCTTTTAAGTCTGTAAACTACACGGTCAATTATGTCACCAGAATTTTAGACAGCAATGGCCAGCTTATTGAAGAAAAAGCCCTTATGCCGTCTAAGACTGTTAATACTACATACAATGTGGTAACAGAAGATGCAGTAGATATTTCAGGATATGTAACCCTGGAAAAGAAGATTACTCTTCCTCTCTCTAAGAATGAAGCTGAAAATGTTATAACCTTTGTTTATAGGAAAACGGAAGACCCTGCACCCAAGGAATACACCATCACCTTTGATGCCAACGGCGGTACGCTGGCAGATGGCTCAAATTTGAATCGCTCGACTTATAGGGTAAACACATCAATTGTTATCATGGATGCGCCGACACGGCCGGGCTACCGTTTCCTCTATTGGAAAGGTTCGGAATATTACCCGGGTCAATCCTACACGGTTACAGAAGATCACACCTTTACCGCTAAGTGGGAAGCGACCGGTGGGTCAACACCACCTAGTGATAGACCTGATGACCCCAGTCGTCCTTATTACCCCAATGCGCCCTTTATTGGTCCAGTTCGGCCAGGCGATTTGCTTGGTACACAAGTAGGCCAGCCTTCGAACGAAGGGGTGAAGATTATTAATCATCCTAACACTGCTCAGATTGCTCAATTGCCTGCTACTGGCAGTGTATCCTCTGGTTTTAGCGTCTTGTTCAGTCTGGGCCTGGCTATGCTAGGCTTGGTACTGAGAAAACGCCGCTAGGTTGTCCAGCTAAGCGGATTGTCTTTCCCAAGGCAAAATTAGCCTAGCGCCAACATCATGTTAGCCCCTGCCGCAGCTGTGGCGGGGGCTTGCTATTTTTCAGAAACAAGTTGTAATGGTATCAGTTAGGGTATTAGTTAAAATACGGAGGTAGACCCATGTATGGGGCAATTTTAGGCGATATTATTGGGAGTTCCTATGAGTTCAGGCCTTACAAGGGCAAGGACTTTCCCCTCTTTACCCCGGTCTCCCGGTTTACGGACGATACAGTCATGACCCTGGCGGTGGCCCAGGGTTTTCTGGATGTCTTGGAGGCCGAAAAAGCGAGCCTATCTGGATCTGACAGACCAGGGGGCCTAGGCCCAGAGCAAGCAAAGCAGGAGAGACCTGGTGGGAAGGAGGGCTCAAGCGTTCAGACCCTCTCCACTCTTGCAGCTCCCTTGCAGGAGGCAATCACCCGGCGGATGCGGGAGTTTGGCCTCCGCCATCGGGATGCGGGTTACGGGCCGGGTTTTCTCCGCTGGTTGGAGGACCCGGAAGCCGGTCCCTATTACAGCTACGGCATGGATCGACTATGCGGGTTTCTCCGGTTGCCTGGCTTTTTGACGACTTAGGCCAGGTGATCTGGGCGGCCCGGCTCCAGGCGGGGCTGACCCATAATCACCCGGAGGGACTTAAGGGGGCCGAGGCAGTGGCTGCTTGCATTTTCCTGGCCCGCCAGGAGGCCAGCAAGGCGGAAATCAAGCATTATGTGCGGGAGACTTTTGCCTACAACCTGGACCGGAGCCTAGACGATATTCGGCCGAGTTATGGCTTTGAAGTGAGTTGCCAGCATTCTGTCCCGGAGGCGATCCTGGCCTTTTTAGAGGGACAAGACTTTGAGGACTGTATCCGCAATGCCGTCTCCCTGGGTGGTGATGCCGATACCCAGGCCGCTATAGCCGGCAGCATCGCCGAAGCCTACTATGGCCTGTCGGACACCTGGCGCACAAGAATCGAAGATTACCTGCCGGACGACCTCTTGGAAGTCGTGCGCCACTTTCAAAAAAGCGTAAAATAATACTTGAATGATCAGGTAAAAGTATGGTGTAGACCAAGGCCAGGTCTAGAAACATAATCCGGTATAATAAGACTTATGTACAAACTCTATATCCAGCAAAAAGTTTTTAAGTTACGAGATGTCTATCCCGTTCTCGATGAAGAGGGTCAGACGGTTTACGAGGTTGACCAAGATTTTAAGTTGCTAGGCAATACTGAGCATGTACGCCATGTGGCTAGCGGCAAGTCTTTCGTGATTGATCGAGAGCTTCTTCGCTTTATGCCGCATTATCAAGTGGATTTTTCTGATGGTAGTCAGCTGACTATTGCCCAGCGCTTCAGCTTTTTCCGCAAGCAAATCGAACTAACTTCTGACCAGTTTCAACTCAGGCTCCAGGGGGACTATCTCTGGGACCTTAACTTTTCCGTCTATAACGGTCAAGTGGAAGTAGGCTCTATTAAAAAGGCCTGGCTGGCCTGGGGAGACAGCTACGAGATTACCGTGCTTGATGCCAGCTTTGAAGAAGCCCTCTTGGCCTTACTCATAGCTCTAGACGATATCCTTGATCAAGAAAAACGTGATTAATGCTAGCGATAGACTGCCAAGAAAAATTTGCCTCTTATGTTCATATTTGTTAATATTTGTCACGTCATTATAATATTAAAAGGCTAAGTAATATTGTAGAATTAGATTGACAGTTAAGCTTGTGGAATATATGATCGATTTGCATAATATTACAGGATTAGCCTAATTTATTTATAGCAATTGGAGGACAATTATGGCAAAACAGTACACAGAAAAGATGCATAAGGAAGATGAGCAAAAGGCAGAAGTTTTAGCGGCCCTCTCCCACCCCCTGCGCCTGCGCATGGCTCAAGAACTTTATAAAAATGGCCCCCGTAATGTGAAGGGCTTTGTTGAACTTTTAGGCGTTTCCCAGCCTGCAGTTTCCCAGCATTTAACCCGTATGCGTTTGAGTGGGGTTGTGGATATGAAAAAAGAGGGCACCAAGGTTATTTATTCGGTGGAAGATCCGCGGATCAAGCAACTGTTGGACGTTCTCTACAGCTAAGTTTGTTAGAGTCGGCCGATCCAGCCTTCTCGGTGGGCGGCAGACGCATTTCGCTTAAGTCTTTATTACATAGAATGAGCCTGCTTCTGCACGAAGGCAGGCTTTTTCTTATGTCTTTATGGAGATTTGGCTGGCTTCCGACCAGAAAATTGGCCTACTTTTGCGGGCTGGCCTTTTGGGGTGCCGGCAGGGTCTGGTCCCCGATGAGGTGCAAGACAGCCAAGCGCGCCATTTCCAGCCCGCAAGCAGCGGGCGCAAAAATTGCAGATGAGGGGCCAGGCCTTTGGACTTGGGTCTCCTGGCCTGCTTGCAGAGACGAGGACTCTCTGCAAGCAGGCCGAGGATAGAGGGGGCCGGTAAAATAGACCACAGAAGACCTGGTCACCCCTTGTTCACGGAGGAGCTTTCTCAAGCGCTTGAGCAGGGGGTCGCCCCCAGTTGAGAAAATATCGGCCAGGGCCAGGCCTTGGGTGGACAAGCGAAAGCCACAGCCGCCTGCGGTCAGGAGGGGAAGGCCCCGGTCCGCACAGCTTGCAATGAGGTCGGCCTTGGCGGGCAAGTCATCGATGCAGTCCAGGACTAGGTCCAGGCCCTGGAGAAAGTGGTCCCCCTGGCCAGGCCGGTAGAAATCGTTATGTTTATGGACCTGGAGGTCAGGATTGATATCCAAAAAGCGGGCTTCTAGAATATCTGCCTTGTAACAACCAAGACTCGACCGCAGGGCGGGGAGCTGGCGGTTGAGGTTAGTCTCTTCTGCCCTATCTCCATCGATGAGGGTGAGTGCGCCCACCCCCGTGCGGACCAGGGCTTCTGCTGCCCAAGAGCCCACGCCGCCCAAACCAAAAACTGCCACGTGGGCGGCCTTGAGCCGAGCTAGCTTATCTGCGCCCAGGAGGGCCTCAGTGCGAATTTGCCAAGTCATGACGGGCTTTTCCCCTTAATTTGTTATACTTAGTAGACTATTTCGATCACTATTGAGCCCATTATAAAAAACTTGCTTAGAAGGAACAAATATGACCATCTTAGATCTTACAACTGCCACTGAATTGGGCCGGGTCTCTGCCGGCTCTGTCTTGATTGCCAGCCCGCCGCAAATCCGCCAGGGCAAGCATAATGAATTTATGGTGGGCAATTTCACCACCCCGGACGGGACAGCCGAATTTAAGATCTGGGAAGAAAGGACCTTCTCTGTCGTGAGAGACAAGGGCCCCGGCATCTACGATGTCGAGGTGGAGGGATCTGAATATAACGGGATTTACCTGACCGTGCGGCGGATCCAGCCCACCAGCAACCCGGATTGGATTAAGTCTGACTTCCTGCCGACTATCCCTCGCGAGCAGCTGACCCTGCTCTGGCAGAAAGTGCGGGCCCGCCTCCAACCCCTAGGCGTATCCGACCAGGCCTGGCAACTTCTGGAAACCATGCTGGCCGATCCCCAGCTGGAAGGCCGTTATGTGATCGAGGGTGCCGCTATTTATTACCATGACAACCGGGTGGGAGGCCTCCTAAACCACACGGGCAAAATGCTCAATATTCTCGCGGCCGTTTTGGAAAACCTCCCCGCCCTGCAAGCTTCAGCTGACCTTCTCTTTTTAGGCGTGGCCCTCCACGATCTCGGCAAAGTCTTTGAATACCGTGACCTGGGCCTGGGTGAATATTGGTATGCCAACCACCGCATCCGCGGCATCGAATTTATCGCCGGCTATAAGGATAAAATCGTCGCCGCCTATGATGAGGCCTTCTATCGCCAGCTCCAGACTATTATCATGGGCCACCATGGCGATTACGGCGACCGGCCCACCACCGTGGCTGCCGGCATTGTCCATTACATAGATACCCTCGAATCTCAAACAACCAGCATGCTGGAATCCCAAGCCGAAAGCCAAGACGGCCGCCTCCGCTTTGGCGACTGGGGCTGGCTCCAAGGGATTCCTGTGGAATAGCCGCAAAAGCTATGGATGCTTTAATCAAAGAAATAATTGATCCAGAAGCCAAGCGCCTTTTGGCTAGAGAGGTTCTGGATGACCTTCCAGAATGGTTTGGTATCCCAGCGAGTACAGAGGCCTATATTAGGGATGCACAAAATATGCCCTTTCTGGCTTGTTTTGTTGACCATAAAGTTGCCGGTTTTATCGTATTAAAAGCAAGTAGTCAAGATTGTGCAGAAGTCTTTGTTATGGGGGTTAAGAAGCAATTCCAAGGCATGGGCTTGGGTGCAAAATTGCATCAAGCTTTTGAAGAGCAAGCTAAAACCTATGGTTATACTTTTGCCCAGGTTAAAACCGTCCAATTGGGGAAATACTCGGAATACGATCGCACCAATCTTTTTTACCAAGCCATGGGATACAAAGAATTAGAATGTTTTCCAAACTTGTGGGGTGAAGCAAACCCCTGCCAGATTTATGTGAAATATCTGGGGGGATAAGCTTTCTTTCCTCCCATTTTGTTTATTGGTGGCAAATCAAGGGAAATGACATTTCTCCGTCAAGGGTTAAACAGCCGAAAGAGAAAGCTTTGCTGGCATTTAGCGAAAATACGACTTTGCTACCACTGGCAGTAGAATTCATAGTGCTTGCCTTGATGGCATTTTAGTCTTTTTAGCATTCTGCCACTATCGCTGTCTTCCTTGCTGAAAAATTTTTTGGCGGCAAATTGAAGAAAAGCGTACTTCGCCACCAATAGACCAGTTGAGCCGGGAAAAAATATTGGCGGGATTTCAACGAAATACAGTTTTGCCGCCAAAATTTCAAAAGCTAAAAATTTTTATCTTGGTGGCATTTCGATAAAATGGCCCGTTTACCGCCAATGATGGAACTGAGGGAAAATATTTTATTGGTGGCGAACAGAAGAAATCCGATTTTGCCGCCAAACTAAGCTTTTGCGCTCAAAATGCCTTACTGACATTTGAAGGTAATGCCGTTTGGCCACTAACAGCCTAGCGAAAACGAGATGGTTAAACGAAAAAGCCACAAGCCCTAGTCATGCCCATGAAGGCATTTCTAAGGCTTGTGGCAAAGTTTCTAGCCTATTAATCTCAGCCAGTTCGGATAAGGGGAGTCCGAATCCGAACTAGCTTCTTACTAGAGCTTTGCTAGAAGGTCGGCCAGGCTTTGTTTGGCGTCGCCTAGGAGGAGGATGACATGGCCGGATTCTGCCTGCGCTTCCTCGTAGAGGGGATTAGGAACGCCGGCGTAGCCGGGTTGTAAGTCAAAGTTGCAGATGACCACATGCTTGGCATCTCCTACATCCAGAACGGGCATGCCGTAGATGGGGGTCCCTTCCGCCGTGTTAGCGGCGGGGTTGATGACATCATTGGCTCCTACGACTAGGCAGAGGTCGGTAGTCTTAAACTGGTCATTAATCTCGGCCATTTCATGGAGCTTGTCGTAGGGAATATCGACTTCGGCCAGAAGGACATTCATATGGCCTGGCATACGGCCAGCTACGGGGTGGATGGCGAAGTCGACTTGCTTGCCAGCGGCTTCCAACTGGTCAGTCAGTTGCTTGATTTGGGCCTGGGCTTGGGCCAGGGCCATGCCGTAGCCTGGTACAATGATGACCTTGTGGGCTTCATCCAGCCAATTTGCGGCGAGGTCGGGACCGGCTGCAGGGCTGGGGCTTTGGCCAGAACTGGCTTGGCCGCTATCTGAGTTAGCCATTTGACTGCCATCTGCCGGTGCCCCTTGGTCAGAGCCCTTCTGGGCTTGTGTGTAGCCTGTCTGGAGGCCTTTGAGGCTTTCTTTGGCATCCCCTAGGAGGAGGACAACGTGGTCTGTCTGGGCTTCTGCTTCTTCATAGAGGGGGTTAGGAACACCGGCATAACCAGGTTGCAAATCGTAGTTGCAGATGACGATATGCTTGGCATCTCCTACATCCAGAACGGGCATGCCGTAGATGGGGGTGCCTTCCGCCGTGTTAGCCGCCGGGTTGATGACATCGTTGGCTCCCACGACTAGGCAGAGGTCGGTAGTTTTAAACTGGTCATTAATCTCGGCCATTTCATGGAGCTTGTCGTAGGGAATATCGACCTCGGCTAGGAGGACGTTCATGTGACCGGGCATACGGCCGGCTACGGGGTGGATGGCAAAGTCAACCTGCTTGCCAGCGGCTTCCAGCTGGTCGGCCAGCTGTTTGATCTGGACCTGGGCTTGGGCCAGGGCCATGCCGTAGCCTGGGACAATGATGATAGTCTGGGCTTCTTCTAGCCAGCGACCTAGGAGCTGGGGACCGGCAAGTTCTTCAGGCTCTGCTTCCGCCTTTTGCCCGGATTCTTGTCTCGCTTCTTGCTCAGGCTCTGGGGCAAGTTCTTGTTCCTGGGCCTGTGTGTTCGAGTCGGTGCCCTCCTGGGCAGGGGAAATAGAAGCAGGACCTGAGGCAGGGGCCTGCTTAGCTGAAGCAGAGACTTGCTTTGCAGCAGTGGGCGCTGAACTTTTGCCTACAAGAATATCCAGGAGCTGGCGGTTCATGGCCTTGCACATGATTTGGGTCAGGATGAGGCCAGAAGCGCCTACAATGCCTCCAACGGCGACCAGGAGGATATCTGCCACAGCCATGCCGGCGATGGCCCCAGCGACCCCGGAGAAGGAGTTGAGCAGGGAAATAGTAATTGGCATATCTGCGCCGCCTACCCGGATGGCCAGGAAGTAACCAAAGAGGTTGCCGAAGATGACAGCTAAGAGAATTAAGAGGGTGCGGCCAGTGCCTGAGGCAAAGGTTGGCAGGGTTAGGAGAAGGGCCGATAGGAGGGCCAGGAGGAGGCTCATACTCGTCCAGACCTGGTGGCCCGGGTAGACCTTGGGTTTCTGGTCAATAATCCGGTGGAGTTTTCCGGCAGCAACCGCAGAGCCCGTCCAGGTCAGGCCGCCTACCACGACGGCCAAGCCCCCGGTGATAGTAGCGAAAGTGGTGTCCATGGCCATGCCGGAGGGGTTGAGGCTGTAGCCCATAAGGGTTAGGATCCCAGCCAGCATGGAGGCAAGCCCGCCAAAGCCATTGAGCAGGCCGACCATCTGGGGCATCTGGATCATTTGCACCTTGCGGGCCAAGACGAGGCCCAAGAAGCCGCCAAGGAGGAGGCCGACCCAGAGCAGGCTGACACTAAAGATCCCGTAATAGTAGAGGGTTAGGACCACGGCGGCCAGCATGGCGAGGGCGCCTAGGCGGTTGCCGATCAGGGCCCGCTCCACCTTGGACATGAGAGAAATGCCGATGAGGACCAGGGCAATGAGCCCCAAAGATATGAGGCGGTAGCGGGTATTTTCCCCCGTGCTCCGGGTAACTTCTAGAAACAGGGGATTAAAGCATAAGGCTTGTAGAAAATTCATGACCATGGCTTTACTCCTTACCCTTCTTATTGTGGAACATCTTGAGCATGCGGTCTGTGACACCAAAGCCGGCCACCACATTGATAGTGGCTAGGACAATGGCCAGAAAGCCCAAGATGGTCCCTAGGATACCCCCGGTGGCCACAGCGGCCGCTGTGGCAGATAAACAGGCCAGGAGGGTCACGCCGGAAAAGGCGTTCATGCCAGACATGAGAGGGGTGTGGAGCAGGCTGGGCACACGGTTAATAATTTTGTAGCCCAGGAGGGTGGACACAATAAAGATAATAATCAGAAGACTCCAGTGCATATATTCCTCGTAATAAAAAAGGCCGACTCTAGCTTTGTAACTGAGCGGCCCCAATCCTTGGCTTGGATCTTGCGACCCTGCCTACGCGGCTGCGAAGGCAGGGAAGGAGAGCCAACGGATAGATGGGATAAGGGATTTAGTCAAGGCCCATGGCTAGACGAGCCCCGTGGTGGACGAGCTGACCGTCAATCGTGACCAGGGTTTTGGCAATGATTTCATCATTCCGGTCGAAGACGACCTTGCCATCCTTGACGATGTATTTCAGGAAGTTGTAAATGTTCTGGGAGAACATCCAGGTGGAGGAGGTGGGCAGGTGGCCCGGGATATTCTTGATCCCCACCAGGGTGACGTGGTGCTTGACTTCTACCGTGCCGGGCGGGGTAATTTCGCAGTTACCGCCTTGGTCGATGGAGATATCTACGATGACGGAACCGGGCTTCATGGACTTGACCATTTCCTCGGTAATGAGGACGGGGGCCAGCTCACCAGGTACCAGGGCCGAGCAGAAGATGATGTCCATGTCTTTGACATGTTCTTTGAGGACTTCCCGCTCTTTTTTCAGGAGTTCAGGGGACAGCTTCTGGGCATAGCCACCCTCGCCGATTGCAGCTTCCTTGGGAACACCCAGGTCAATCACCTTGGCGCCCAGGGACATGGCTTGCTCTGCGGCATCTGGCCGGATATCTGCAGCATAAATAACAGAGCCCAAGCGTTTAGCGGTTGCTACAGCCTGCAGCCCGCCGACACCGGTGCCGATGACCAGGGTGTTGATGGGCTTGACCATGCCGACGGCGGTAAACATTTGAGGCATAAAGCGGGGCAGGTAGTTAGCGGCCATGAGGATGCCCTTGTAGCCGGCACAGGTGGACATGGAGGTCAGGGCGTCCAGGTTTTGAGCCCGGGAGATCCGGGGGACGCCGTCCAAGGTTAAGCTGATAATGCCCTGCTTGGCCATCCTCTTGACCATGTCATGGTTGGCTGGAGCAGCGGGGTGGATGAAGGTAATCAAATACTGGCCTTCATGCATCATATCAATTTCGTGCTTGCCCTTGGCTTCATTCATCAAGGGCTCTTTGACCTTGAGAATCACTTCGGCCTTGTCGTACAAGTCCTGGCAGTCCTTCAGCATGTGGGCGCCAGCTTCAATATATTCCGGATCATGGTAGAAAGCACCTTCTCCGGCGCCTTCTTCTACTAAGACGGTCCAGCCTTGCTGGGTCATGAGTTTTACGGTTTCGGGCGAGGCAGATACGCGATCTTCCCCTGGCATGATCTCTTTTGGGATTCCAACAATCATTTTTTTCAACCTCCATACAGCCGTCAAAGGCGAGTTTTATCTGCAATTATCTTAGCAGATAACAGTTTTCCTGACAATATTTTGTATATTTTGTACAGAATAACCAAGAAAACCGGAGGTGGCAGAGAAGGAGGATCTAATTTTTACCCAGGGGCAGGTAGCGGAGGCGGAGGGCGTTGGTCACCACGAAGACCGAGCTGAAGGACATGGCCAGGGCTGCCAGCATGGGAGAGAGCTTGAGGCCAAAGGCGGGGTAAAAGAGGCCGGCGGCAACTGGGATGCAGATGACGTTATAGATCAAGGCCCAGAAGAGGTTTTGCTTGATCACGCGCAGGGTGGCCCGGGAGAGCTTGACTGCGGTGGCCACTGCCTTGAGGCTGGAGGACATGAGGACGATATCGGCTGACTCTATGGCGACATCTGTCCCTGCGCCAATCGCGATACCACAGTCCGCCCTGGCCAGGGCGGGAGCATCGTTAATCCCATCTCCGACCATGCCGACTCTTTCCCCATCCAGCTGGAGCCGGGCCACTTCCCGGTCCTTGTCTTGGGGCAGGACATCGGCGACCACCTGGTCTAGGCCAACCTTGCGCCGGATGGCCTCAGCTGTTTGCTGGTTATCGCCGGTGACCATGGCCAGCTTGAGCCCCAGGCCTTTGAGGTCTGCGATGGCCTCCGCAGAATCCGCCTTGATGACATCTGCCACAGCGATGAGGCCAATGACCTCGCCTCCTCGGGCAAAGAAGAGGGGGGTCTTACCCTCCTGGGCCAAGCGGTCTCGCTCTGCTTGTAAATCTGGGCTAGCTAGCCCAGATTTTTCTAGCAATTTCAGATTACCAGCCAAGACCTGTTGGCCAGCGATCTCCCCGTAAATACCTTGGCCGGCTTCTTGGCCAAAGTTTTCGACCTCAAAACTCGTAATCCCTTCCGCTTCCGCCTTTTGGACAATGGCCGCTGCCAGGGGGTGCTCGGACAGTTTTTCTAAAGAGTAGGCCAGCTGGAGGAGCTGGCTTTCGGAAACTGTTAGGGGGACCAGGTCAGTGACCTGGGGCTTTCCCTCAGTAATGGTGCCAGTCTTGTCTAGGAGGAGGCTGGTCAGGCCGCCTGTGCTCTCCAGGGCTTGGGCAGACTTAATTAAAATGCCCTGCTTGGCCCCCCGGCCTGTTCCCACCATGATGGCGGTGGGAGTCGCCAGGCCCATGGCGCAAGGGCAGGAGATCACTAGAACGGCAATGGCCATGGACAGGGCCTGTTCCAAGCCAGCCCCCAGGACCAACCATACGACCAGGGTGACAAGGGATATCGCCATGACGGCAGGTACAAATACAGCGGACACCTGGTCGGCTATCTTGGCAATGGGGGCCTTGGAAGAGGAGGCCTCTTCCACTAGGGCGATAATTTTGGCGAGGGTAGTGTCCTGGCCCAGCTTTTCTGCCCGCATACGGAAGTAGCCGGCTTGAACCAGGGTTGCACCTGTGACTTGGTCGCCTGGCCCCTTGGCCAAGGGGAGGGATTCCCCGGTCAGAGCTGATTCATCCAGGGCCGCCTGGCCTTCCAAGATGCTGCCATCTACAGGTACGGCCTCTCCCGTCCGGACCATGAGGATATCTCCGACCTCTAGGTCTTCGACCCTTACCCGCTCTTCCTGACCATCCCGGATCCGAGTAGCTTCTTGGGGAGTGAGGTCTAAGAGGGCCGAAATCGCCGAGGAAGTCTTGGATTTGGCCTTGGCTTCCAAGTATTTTCCTAAGCTAATCAGGGTCAAGATGGTCCCGGCTGATTCAAAGTAGAGGTCCATGCTGAAGGTCTCAACCATGGCCCAATCCTGCCAACCCAAGCCGTGGCCAATTTTATAGAGGGCGTAGATGCCATAGAGGGTGGCCGCGGCAGATCCGAGGGCAATGAGGGCATCCATGTTGGGCGACTTATGGACGAGAGATTTCCAGCCAGAGCTAAAGTATCTGTGGTTCACGGCCAGGATAGGGATAAGGAGGAGAAATTGGGTCAGACCGAAAATAAGCGCATTTTCTAGGCCCAAAAAGCAAGCGGGCAGGGGCCAGCCCATCATGTGGCCCATGGATAGGTAAAAGAGGGGAAGGCAAAAGAAGATCGAGACTTGGAGCCGGTGGAGCATGTCCAGCCGCTCTTTCTCCGCAAAATCCCGCCGGGCCGCCTCTCCGGCAAGGGCAGGGTTTTCCAGGGGCGGGGCAGAATTACCCTGGGCAGTAGTAACACCTTCTGCAGAACCACCCCCAGAGCCTGGCATTATACTAGCGCTATAGCCTGTTTGCTCCACTGCCTGCACGATATCAGCGGGATTCAGTTTTTCTTCATCATAGGACACCTGCATAGAATTAGTGAGCAGATTCACAGCCACTTCTTCTACACCGTTTAATTTATGTACGGCCCGCTCCACCGCAGCCGAACAGGCTGAACAATGCATGCCTCCGATATTATATTTTGCTTTTTCCATTTGATGATCCTTCTTTATCTTATGGGACTGGTTATTCTTATATCCCAGCCCTCGCCTATTTCATAAGACTATCTTAGCATAAGTTAGTGAATGCTTACTGTCTTTCGATTAGCTATTTCGACCAGCTATTCCAAGTTCCTCATTTTTCTTACAAGTTTGCAGCTTTTGTACATCAAAATCTTTTGGAAGCTGGCTTCAGCGAGGTTTTCCTTACCAAATAGCCTTTCAATCCTGGTTTTTATGCATATATACATCTTGGCACCAGGGATTATACATTTGGAAAGAGAAAAAACAGGCCGGGGCTGTAGATAACTTGCAAACTTGTAAGAAAATCCGGATAGTTGAAAGTAGCTAGGGTTTTTGGCCCCATGCCGCCTCCCTCACCCAGCACTCGCAAATTTGCTAAAGCC
>JAQYCV010000009.1 GCA_028724525.1 Clostridiales bacterium | reverse complement strand
ATACTATTTTCAATCAACAAAGGAGCAACGAGGCTGAGAATAAGCGATTATCCTCTATTCGTGATTTGCTATTGCCTCGGTTGATGTCTGGGGAAATTGACGTTTCCAACATCGACCTCTAAGCCGCTAAATTCTTGTTTAGTAACTATTCGACAAAATATAAAACAAAAACTCTGTATAACAGGTATTATTAGTAATAGCACATAAAGAGGAGCGCTCGATATGTCAAATTTTTACAGAGAAGAAGACTATGAGAATACAATCATAGAACTACTCCAAGGCTTGGGTTACTGCCATTTATATGGGCCGGATGTCGAAAGAGATTACTGTAACTCCCTTTATCTGCCAGAACTGAGAGTTGCCCTGCGCAGGCTTAATCCTGATATGCCAGAGGAGGGGATTGCAGATGCAATCTTCAAACTGACAAACTTTGAAAATGCCGAGCTCGTTCAGAAAAATGCACTCTTTATGGATTATCTTCAAAATGGCATTGAAGTCCGCTATTTTGCTAACGGAGAACAGCACTCGGGTCTTGTCTATCTTGTGGATTATCAGAATCCACACAACAACTCTTTTATCATAGCGAATCAGTGGACGGTTATTGAAAATAGTAGTAAGCGACCAGATCTGGTGATTTTCTTAAACGGCCTCCCCGTGGTCATTATGGAACTTAAATCTCCATCAAGAGAAGCAACTAATGTGGAAGAAGCCTACCGTCAGATCCGGAATTATATGCATGAAATTCCCTCAATGTTCATTTATAACTGCATCTGTGTGATTAGCGACCAGGCCAACACTCTAGCCGGAACTATTACCTCTGGCTTGGACCGATTTATGGCCTGGAAGACCACAGATGGAAGCTATGAAAATACCCAATATGCTCAGTTTGACACCTTTTTTGAAGGTGTTTTTGAGCGCATGCGTTTTCTGGACATCATCAAAAATTTTATCTGTTTTTCAAATGAAGGTCTGACACAAAACAAAATATTAGCCGGGTATCACCAATATTTTGCGGTTAAAAAAGCGATAGAAACAACAAAAGTGGCTATTAATACGGATGGTAAAGGTGGGGTATTTTGGCATACTCAAGGAAGCGGTAAGTCCCTTTCTATGGTTTTCTATGCCCACCTTCTGCAAGAAGCCTTGGACAGCCCTACTATCGTTGTAGTTACAGACAGAAATGATTTGGATAATCAATTGTATGGCCAGTTTGCAAAGTGTCAGAGCTTTTTACGGCAAGAGCCTATCCAGGCCTCTAGCCGTCAAAACTTAAAAGAGCTACTAGATGGTAGGCAGGCGAATGGCATCTTTTTCACAACCATGCAGAAATTTGAAGAGTCTCAAGAGCCTCTTTCTAAACGTAGGAATATTGTTGTCATGGCCGATGAAGCCCATCGTGGCCATTATGGCTTGAAAGAGAAAATTGATGCCGAAACTGGAGAAATAAAATTAGGTACTGCTCGTATTATTCGAGATAACTTACCCAATGCCACATATATAGGCTTTACCGGTACACCTATCTCTCTCAAAGATCGGAGCACTCGTGAAGTATTTGGTAATTATATTGATGTTTACGATATGACTCAGGCTGTTGAAGATGGAGCTACACGCCCTGTCTATTACGAAAGCCGTGCACTCAAATTAAAGTTAGATGAAAATACTTTGCATTTAATCGATCAACAATATGACCTTATGGCCAATAATGCAGACCCGGAGGTTATAGCTAGAAGCAAGCGCGAATTAGGTCAGATGGAAGCTATCCTTGGCAATGACCAAACCGTCAGGTCTCTTGTGGAAGATATTCTTGATCATTATGAAAATCATCGGGCTCACCTCCTGACTGGCAAGGCGATGATTGTTGCATACTCACGGTCTATAGCGATGAAGATATATGACTGCATGATGCAGTTGCGCCCCTCGTGGACAGACAAGCTGGCCGTAGTCATGACTGAAAATAATGCGGATCCTGAAGAATGGCGAGCCGTTATTGGTAACAAACGCCGTCGAGATGAGCTCGCTAAGCAGTTCAAAGATAATGCAAGTCCATTAAAAATAGTCATAGTCGTAGATATGTGGTTAACAGGATTTGATGTCCCCTCATTGGCCACGATGTATGTTTATAAACCTATGCAGGGATACAATCTCATGCAGGCGATAGCCCGTGTCAACCGAGTCTTTGGCGATAAAGAAGGTGGCTTAATTGTCGATTATGTCGGCATCGCATCTGCGCTCAAACAAGCGATGAATGACTATACCGCACGTGATATAAAGAATTACGGAGATACCGATGTAGCTAAAGTGGCATACCCCAAGTTCTTAGAGAAACTTTCTATCTGCCGAGATTTTTTTCATGGCTATGATTACTCATACTTTATTACCGGGACAGATCTTGAACGATCTCGAGCTATTAGTGGTGCTGTTAACTTTATCCTAGCTGCAGGTAAAGAGTCAGAACGTGAAGATTTTCTGAAGAAAGCCCTCCTGCTTCGACAAGCTTTATCACTTTGTTCTTCCTTAGTAGAGAAGAATCTGCGGATCGAGTCAAGTTACTTTGAGGCAGTTCGTGTGATCGTCATGCGGCTACTGGCTCAAGGTGACGATCACAAAAAGATCTCTTTACGAGAAATGAATGCAAGAATTAACGCTCTTCTGAGCCAGAGTGTGCAGAGTGAAGGAGTCATTAATTTATTCTCGGATGTCTCAGAGGAGTTTTCTATATTTGATCCAAAGTTTCTTGAAGAAATCTCTAAGATGAAAGAGAAAAATCTTGCATTAGAGCTGTTAAAGAAGCTTATCAATGACCAAGTGCATATTTACCGCCACACTAATGTTGTAAAATCCGAAAAATTTAGTGAGATCATCCAAGGGGTGATGAACCGCTATCTCAACGGTATGCTAACAAACGAAGAAGTTATTCAGGAATTGCTCAATTTAGCCAAGCAAATTGCCTCTGCCCAAAATGAGGGTGAATCATTAGGGCTTACTGCAGATGAGCTAGCCTTTTATGACGCGTTAACCAAACCACAGGCGATCAAAGATTTTTATGAAAATGAAGAACTGATTGCTATCACAAAAGAATTAGCGGATAGCCTCCGGAAAAACCGTACTATTGATTGGCAAAAACGGGAGTCTGCTAGAGCTAAAATGCGCATGATGATTAAGCGGTTGCTTAAAAAACATCGCTACCCACCAGAGGGGATGGAGGACGCTGTTCAAACTGTAATGACTCAGTGTGAGTTATGGGCTGATAATGCTGAAATAGAACCAGATATGCAATTGGATTCTCGCGGATATCTGGCTATTGCCGCTGAACATGGCACTGATAACGATCTATTTGCTTAATTCACACCTTGGTTTGTCTGACTTTACCCTGGAAGTTTATACCCAGATCCTGAACATTCAGTCTAACGAAGAAGCCCTCAAGGCGCGTGAAACAGACGGTGTTTGCCGCAGAATCTTAACCATTCCTGAATTCCGTAAAGCCTTGTCCTGGTCTATTGATCGGGCAGCCTTCTGCAAAGCCACCTCGGCATCTAACTTCCCCGGCTTTGGTCTCTTAGGTCCCCGCTACATTGCTGACCCTGACACCATGACCCCCTACCGTGATTACGATGTTGCCAAGGAAGCCCTCTGCAATGCCTATGGTATTGAATATGGTGAAGGCAAAGATTTTGCTACTCTGGATGAAGCCTACGACGCCCTGACCGGTTATGACCTGGATGCAGCCCGTGAGCTCTTTGACCAGGCCTATGATATCGCCGAAGAAAAAGGCTTTATCAAAGATGGCGATATCGTCAACATCGTCTTCAGCTTCAGCGAAGACAATGAAGTAGCCCAGAGACACTATAACTTCCTCAACCAAACCTGGATGAAGGCCGTCGAAGGCACCAAGCTGGAAAACCGCCTGGTTGTAGAATATGATCCTACCGCTGGTACCCAGTATGCTGACCTCTTCAGAAATGGTCAGACCGACCTGCTCATGGCAGGCTGGGTAGGCGCCCTCATGGACCCCTTCTACCTCTTTGAAGTCTTCCTCAACCCCAACTACCGCTATGCGCAAGCCTTTGATCCCGAAGCGGAAAAGATTGACATCGAAATCGCGGGTGAGACCTACTCCCTGACCCCAATGGCCTGGTGGAAAGCCATGATGGGCATGGATCCTGACCACCCCTTCGGTAAGGGCAGCATTGATGAAGATGACCGTATCAAGATTCTGGCCACCCTAGAAGGCTATGTCCTCCAAGACTACACGGCCTGCCCCTTGAACTTTACGGCCTCTGCCTCTCTGAAATCTCAGAGAATTGACTATGAGAGCCCTGATATGGAACTCCACCCCATCCTGGGCTATGGTTATATCTTCTACAACTACGATGACGTAGAGTGGAACGACTATGTAACAGAAGCTGGCGGCACCCTGGATTACCACTAGGATTAAGCCCCAGACTAGAAGGCTAGACATAAGTTAAGCCTCAGAGCAGGTGCCGGCTACGGCACCTGCTTTTCTTTACTATTGGTTGGGGATAAGTGCTAATCTTGAAAAAAGCATGCTAGAAGCAGGCAAATAGCGAAGCAGACAAATAGCAAGGAAAGATCATATGTTGATTGTAGAGAATATCCATGTGGCCTACGGGTCCCACCAGGTGCTTAAAGGCGTTTCTTTTCAGGCAGAAGCGGGAGAGATGATCGACCTCCTGGGGCAAAATGGTGCCGGCAAGTCTACCCTCATCCTCACTTTAGCGGGAATTGTCCGTCCCTCCCAAGGCCAGGTAGAACTGAATGGCGTTCCCTTAAGCAAACGCCGGGTCTACCTCAAGTCTGTGGGCTATGTTTCCCAGGAAATTGCTTTAACCATGCACCTTTCGGGTAGGGATAATCTCTGCCAATGGGGCAGCTTTAAGAAGCTCACGGGTCAAGCCTTAGCGACCGCTGTGGAAGAGGCTGCAGATATCTGTGGCTTGCGGGATTTTTGGGACCAGCCTATTAAGGAGCTATCCGGTGGTATGCAGCGGCGGGTCCACCTGGCTTGCGGCCTCCTCGGCCATCCCAAGCTCCTCCTTTTGGATGAGCCGACGGTGGGCCTCGACGATGAAAGCCGCAAGCAAATTGATCAAGCTATTTTGCATATGAAAGACCAGGGCACGATTGTGGTGCGGGCGACCCATGACCTAAGGGGTAATGAAGCCTTGACCCCTAGGGCCTTGGTCTTGGAGGGAGGCGTCCTGTGTCCTTTCTCCGCTTAATAGCTGCAGAATGGCGCCTGGTCATGGCCCCCAGTTCCAGGCAGTTTGTCCTCCTCCTCCTGATCTTTGCCTTGGTCCTACCCTTGTCTGCCTTATTTTTGAATCAAGACACCCAGGCCAGCTTGCTCCAAGCGGATATGTCCCTGGTGACCGAAGAAAGCCATCCCTTACTGGACTACACGGTGGAGGAGCTGCAGAACCACCCCCTGGTGGGCAAGGTCTACGTGGATGACCCGGCGACAGCCGAAGAACATTTGCGCGAGGGAGAGGTGGTTATCCTGGTCAAATTCCCGCCCAATTTTTTTGCCACCGTGGGGAATATTGCCAAAAGAGAACAGGTCCAGATTGTCCTCAGTCCCTATTTGAAAGTTGAAAGTGAGATCATGGCCCGGTTTTTTGATGCCGTGAGCAAGACCATTACCCGGAACTCGGCCTCTTATTACGCCTATTATAATTTGGCCGAACCCTTCTTTCTCTCGCCGACCTTGCTTTCTGCCCACTTCACCCAAAGGACCATGCAGATGGTCAGCAGGATTTTTGAAGGTACAGAGGAAGATACCCATACGGACCATCCGCGTTTTAACATGGAAGCCCACATCATAGCCTCCTTCTTTGTGATCCTGGCGACCTTTGCGGCCTTTCTTCCCCTGATTTTCACCATAAGAGACGAGGATAATGGCCTTTGTGCCCGCTTTCTCTCTTTGGGTATTAGCCGAGCGGAATTGCTGCTTGCCCATTTGATCTGCGGCCTGCCTTTCCTGATTTTATCCAGTATCCCCGTAGCTGCTGTAGCTGGTCGGGTTTTTGTGTTTAGCCTGCCCCCTGAGCTTTTCTTGGTCATTTTGCTACTGTATCTGGGGACGGGTGCCCTCTTGCTCACCCTGCACAGCCTCTGGCCCAGACTGGGCAAGGGTAGCCTCTATGTGGGCTACTGGTTGATTTTTGCCCTCCTCTTGCTGGGCGGTGTCATTTACCCTAATGATCTCCTGCCGCGAGGGGTAAGGATCGTGGCCCAGGCCGTTTTAACAGCTCCCGCCCATTCTAGCTTGTTTATGCATTTTGCCCAGGATTCCGCCGGGCATGCCCTGGGGCAGCTGACGGCCTTAACGGGGCTCTCCCTGGCCTGTCTGGCCGGTGCGGAGGCCAGAAAAAGTCAGAGGAACCTCCTATGAGCCACATTCAGCGCTATGGCCTCCTGCTTTGGCTGACTCTTAAGAGTTATATGAAGCCAGCCTACTTCTTGATTTTTATCTTGCTGGCGCCTGCCTCCCTGGGCCTTATTGCAGGTCTGGGCAACCGAGCCAATCTAACCAATGACGTGCACGTGGCCATAGTGGACCAGCTGGAGGACGCAGACAGCGCCGCTATGATTGACTATTTCCGGGACAACCATTGGGATGTCCTGCTGACAGACCACGCAAGCGCTCAGCAATGGCTCAAGTATGGTGAGATTGATGCCATTATTACCATTAAGCCTGAACTCAAGGACTACTTGGCCGGCAACAACAGGGTACGCTATGTAGAGGTCGAACAGGAACAATCCTCCCTCATGCAACTCAGCCTCATGATGACCATTACCGCCTACGGGGATAGTGAACAGTTGGTGCGCGAATTTGCCGACGAACTTGCGGATTTAGCAGGCAAGCAGGGCCAGGATCCCGTAGCGATACGGGCCCAATACTATGAACGGATGGCCGAGTACGAAAATGGTTTGGCACAAGATCCGGTGGCGTTTGAAAATCGTATCGACCAGCCCCGCCAGACCGTGCTCGTTGGCGATTATTCCCTACTTTTACTCTATCTGGCTGTAGCCGCAGTTAGCCAGACCTCTCTGCTAGAACGTCCCATCCGCCGCCTGCTGGCTGTGCCCGGGGCCTTCCGGGCAGATTTTACAGCCATCTATGTGGTCCATTATGTGTCCGGCTTTTTGCAGATTCTGGTTTACAGCCTTGCCATGGCCGGGGCCTCTGGGCGGCCGATCATGCCGGCCAGTCTGCTTACCCTGGCAGTTTACCTACTTTGTGTCATGACCCTGGCCTTCTGGCTCCTGCTGATGCCTAAGGACACCCGACTCTTTTGCGGGCTTTTCTTGGTCTTCCTGCTGGCCCTCTTCGGCGGAATTCTCTTCCCCCTGCCAGGGAATACCATGGTCAAGTTTGGTCAATATACCCCGCTGGGCTGGGCCATGGCGGCCCTATCAGGTTTGGAGACGGACCTCCCTCACTCCCTGATCGCCCTCATTTGCCTGGTCTTGACCCTAACCGGCCTCCTGGCTGTGCGGGAGCAAGGTCGGAAGCAATCGCGCATTTAGCGCGAAGACCTAATGAAAGCCCTCTTTGTAGTATTGAACGGCCAGCTGGGTCCGGTCCCGGAGGCCCAGCTTTTCCAAAATTTGTGAGAGATAATTGCGTACCGTGCCTTCTGAGAAATGGAGGTTCTGGGCCAGCTCCCGGTTGTTTTGCCCCTGGGCGACTAACTTCACTAAGGCCCATTCACTGTCGCTGAGACTGGCAAAGCTGGAGGCCTGCCGGGCGGCCTCTTCGTCCCGGGCGGCCTCTTCGTCGGGCGGGTTGAGGCAGTTACTATCGGCGGCCAGTAGGTGGGGGAGCTGGTCAACAATTTCATCCCCATAGACCCTTTGTCCCGCAGTCACAGCTAGAAGGGCGGGCAGGATATTGCTGGCGGCAGATTTCATGAGATAGCCTTTAGCCCCTAGGCGCAGGGCCTCTAGGATATAGGCCTCGTCCAAAAAAGTCGTGAGGAAGAGGATGCGGGCCGAGGGGTCCTCTTGCAAGATGGTCTTGGCAGCGCTGAGCCCATCCATGCCAGACATTTGGATATCTAATAAGAGAATATCGGGCTTTTCCTGCCGGTATAAGGCGATGGCCTCTTCACCACTTTGTCCACTGGCGACCACCTGGACATCCTCAAGCCCTTCCTGACGGGCAGACAGGTCTATGATGGTCTGCAAACTCTGGCAAACAATGGGATCGTCATCGACTAAGATAATGCGCATATTTAACCTTTATCTTCTGGGACGGCCTTGCCGTCCAGGGGGAGGCGGATAAAAATCCGGAAGCCCCACTCTTGGGAAATATTGATCTGGCCCCCCAACTGATTCACTCTGTCTTCCATATTATAAAGGCCAATCCCTCCGCCGGGCTGGGGGCTGACCGGACTAGCTTGTTGGGAACCATTGTCGACAATCAAGAGCTGGTAGCTCTTGTGGTCATTCCGTAAGCTAATATCCACCCGACAGGCGTTAGAATGCTTAGCGGTATTGGCCAGGGCCTCGCGGCAGATAGCCAAGACCGCATGGTGGGTGGCGGCATCGGGCTCTTGGCTGAGCTCAGTTTTGATAAAGACCGGACAGAAATGGTAATTTTGCTCAAGATTATGTAGGGCCTGGTCAATACTCAAGGATTCCGCGTGCAGGTTATGCACTGAAGTCCGGACTTCTTCTAAGGCATGCTCCAAATTCTCTTTTAACTTCCCCAAATCAGCCTTGGTCTCTCCTTGTGCCGCTAGCTCCAGGGCCGCAGTTTGCAAAATGGCCGCGGTCAATTGGTGGCCTACATTATCGTGGATTTCCCGGGCGATGCGGTTACGTTCAGCCAGAATATCATTTTCCCTGGCCAGCTCATTTTCGGTCACCATCCTGTGGCGGGCAGACTCCAAGCGCATTTTATCACTAGTCATGCTGTCCAAAGTCTGGAAGTATTGGGCCTTCAGTTCTTGGTAATGCTTGGTCGAGCGGGCGAGGAAGATGGCAATGCTCATAGCCATGTAGACGGCCATGATCTGCAGGAGAAGCTGGGGGCGCAGGAAGGGTAGGGCTAGGGTCAGGATGAGGCTGTAGTAGTCTGGAAGCTGGTCTAAATTACAAACTATGAGGGGCAGGCCAGCCCAGAGGGCGGGACTATAGTATCCCGCTATGATCAGACCGACCAGGAAAATTTGCTGGCAATAAAAAGCAAAGCGGGGCTGGCGAGTCTGCTGAAAGCTAGTCAGCAAGGATAGGCTAGCTAGAAGCATAATGCCTACCATCTCGGGCACCGGGAAAATAGGATAGGCCAAGAGGCAGGCTGTAAGCAGGGAAAGCAGGCAGATAATGAACCAAGCTAGGCCGTTCTTCAAGGCATGTCCTCCCTTCTTTGTGCCGCCGGGTCAAGGTCAGCGGAAAGCTTGCTTTCATTATAACGGATGCCGGAAAGGCTCCGCATTTTCCGCAAAGATTTTACAAGTGACAAATGTCAATACACTTCATGACAAGTCTCTATGTTCAGGTCTCGCACCAACTCTTATCCTCTTAATAGGGAAGAAGTTCAGTCGTTAAGCGCCTGATTCCCCAGTTAAAGGAGTAGAGCAATGGCAAATTTTGAAGTTGAAGTGATCGATCTCGTCAAACGCTATAAAGAGTTGGTGGCCATCAACCACCTCTCCCTTAACATCCCCCAGGGGGATATCTTTGGCCTGCTGGGACCCAACGGCTCTGGTAAAACCACCCTGATCAACTGCATCCTGGCCTTACTCAAATATGACCAGGGGGAGATTAAGGTCTTTGGCCAGAAGATGACCCCCAGCTCTTATGCTCTCAAACAGCAGATTGGTTTGGTTCCCCAAACCCCCACCGTTTATTCAGAACTATCTGTCTACGAAAATATTGATTATTATTGTAGCCTCTACGTGCAAGACAAGCAGCGCCGCAAGCAGTTGGTGGAAGAAGCCATAGAATTCGTCCAACTGGGTGACTTCCGCAAAATGCGGCCTAAGAAGTTGTCAGGTGGCCTCCTGCGCCGGCTTAACCTAGCCTGCGGCATTGCCCACAAGCCCCGCCTCATCTTTTTAGACGAGCCTACCGTAGCCGTGGACCCCCAATCCCGCAACCGTATCCTGGAGGGGATCAAAGCCCTCAACGCTGAAGGCGCGACCATCGTTTACACCACCCATTATATGGAGGAAGTCGAGATGATCTGCAACCGCCTGGCCATCCTAGATCACGGGCAAGTTTTGCAATCAGGCACGAGTGAGGAGATCATTGGCCTCTCCAGCCTGGGCGAGCGGATCGAAATCCAGGCCTTTGACCTGCCAGAAGACCTGATCAAGTACCTGGAAGCCCAGCCTATGGTGGCCAATCTTTCCTATAAGGAGGGACTCTTAAGCCTCAACACCAAGCATGGCAGTAGCAATCTGATGCATGTCCTTGAGATTCTTGAAGAACGGGATATTACACCCTTGAGCGTCAGTTCGGAGAAGCCCACCCTCAATGACGTTTTCTTGGAAATTACGGGTAAGGAGCTGAGGGACCATGATTAACTTATTCAAGTACAACTTTCGCATTTTTCTTCGCAACCGCGACCAGCTCATTTGGAATACCCTTTTTCCCTTCGCCTACATGCTGATTTATGTCATGGCCATGCATAACCTGGCGACAGATGCCCTGGAAGTCCCTACGCTAAAGCTAGCCCTGGTAGCCCCCCAAAAGCAGGCGACCGTACAAGATCAAGGCGGCAAGGCTACCCCCTCTGACTTGGCTTTGCGAGATTTCTTTGCCTACATGGAGGGTGAAGCGGTAGAAGCAGACCTTACTGACCAGGGCTTGCTGGCTCCAGACCAGAAAGTCATGGATAAGACTTTTGTGATCTATCGGGAGGCTTCCTCCTACGAAGAGGCTGAGCAATGGCTCAAAAATGGCTGGGTCTATGCCCTGGTCCAGGAAGTGCCAGGCCAAAGCCCCCGGGTGGAGGTCATGGATCGATCCTCGCAAATCCAACCCTTGGTCTTAGAGCAGCTTTTGAAAATTTATGGACAGGTCAATAAGCAAATTGAGATCTATGCAGATGCCGTCAAGGAAGGGAGAATTCCTGTCTTGCAAGCCCTATCCGAGGGCCTCAAGTTGGGAGAAGGGCAGACCACCCGTCAGCTGGACCCCGCCAAGCAGGAGAAGCCCGTACCCATGGTCAATATCTACTACTTCTCTATGGTGGCCTACTTATCATTTTACCCTGTAAATTCGGGCAATTTTGTTGTGGCCGCGACAGAAGCTGACCGTAGCCCGGAGGGGGTGCGGCAGACGGTATCGCCCTATTCCAAACGCAAACGCTTTATTGGGACCTTTGTTCCTTATTTATTCCTGACCCTCTTAAATACCTGTATCTTCTACCTAGTCATACGCTTACTAGGTGTGGATCTAGGCAACCAGCATGCTTTGGTTCTCCTTGGGATGGGGATAACCACCCTGGCTGCCATGCTCACGGGAGCCTGC
>JAQYCV010000008.1 GCA_028724525.1 Clostridiales bacterium | reverse complement strand
GGGTAGAGGATAAAGAGGCAGAGGACAATGACAAAGAAGTAGAGCAGGCCCCGGAGGAGGACTGGTTTGATTCTGCCCTTGCGGAGATGAATGGCGGCGACCAGCATGGCAAAGCTGCAGGCCATGACCAGCCAAATCCAGGGGCTGTTGCTGAATCTTAAGCCGCTGAGGCTGTCTTCAATCGTGTCGCCCGCCTGGCCCGCAAAGAGGAAATGGTCTAGCTTGCTATAAAAGACCTCCTTGCCTTCCTCTTGAATCCCTGTTGTATAAAGGCTTACCTGGCGTGACAGGTCAAAGGTATTGGACATGATGAAGGGGGGGACCATGAGGGTGGCCAGCAGGGCCAAGAGGCCAGAGGCCGTGCGCAGGCTGGCAGCGCGAGGGCTTAGAGACCGCCAAGGCTCCTCACTGCTATGGATCATGCCAGCGGCCGCACAGGCTAGGGAAAGGAGAAGGCCCAGGAGGATCAGCTGCAAGATCCAGGAGGAGGCCAGGCCCGATCCGTAAAAGTCTAAGGCCGACTTGCTGAAGCTATCCGAGAGGCGGAATTCTACTAGGGAAGTGGTCTTGCCCTTAGATGTCGTACGCTCCGTGACCTCTTCGGATAGGGTCAAGTCAATGCCCCGGCTTTTATAGTCTTCCTGGACAGCCTTAACTTCTGCTAAGGCCTTTTCGTAGCGTTCATCGCCGACAAAGGTGTTGCCAGATTTTTTCCGATAGGCTGTAGCCTGGAAGTGATAAGTGGGCAGGCAAAGGAGGACCAGGGCAAGGAGGGCTGCCAGGGCCATAAGGCCAAAGGCTAGGCGGTTCTCCTTGCGGACATCGCGGGCCTGGTGGACCTTATGCTTTTGGCGGACCACCCGATCCTGAGGTGCCCAATCCTGAACCGCTCGATCCTGAGTCGCCCGATCCTGAGTCACCTGATCCTGAGGGCTAGCTTGTACTTGAGGAGTAGACATTAGTTTTCCTCCTCTCTCATGGCAAAAATCATGTAGGCCCCGGCACAGATGCAGAGGATAATAAAACCTATGACGGAAAGGGCAGTGGCTGGCCCTTTTTGCCGGTCGTAGAAGTTCAGCATATAGAGATAGGTAATCAAGGTATCTGTCTTATTATTGGGGGCCCCCTTGGTCATGGTGTAAATAATGGGGAAGGAGTTAAAGACATAGATAATATTGAGAACCGTAGAAATTGTCAGGGAAGGACGGACCATGGGGAGGGTGATCCGGAATAGTTTTTGCCAGTAGCTGGCTCCATCGATATTGGCTGCCTCGTAGAGGGAGGCATCAATGGATTGGAGGCCAGATAAGACACAGAAGGTCACAAAGGGAATGGTGACAAAGATCCCCACAAAGCAGGCCCAAATAAATTCAATTTGATAGGAGGACCGCCAGTTGATAGCCTCCTTGATGATGCCTAGATTAAGCAGGATGTTATTGAGATTGCCGTACTCATACTTGATGATGTAGTTCCAGACAGAAGCCTGAATGACCAGGGAGGTAGCCCAGGGAAAGACCAGGACAGCCCGAGCCAGCTTGCGCCCATGGAACTTGTTATTGAGCATGAGGGCGATGATGAAGCCCAAAAGTGTAGAAATGCCTACAACAGACAGGACCCAATAGAGGGTGTTAACCATGACAGTTTTAAAGGCGGGAAGGCTGAGGGCCTCGCGAAAATTGTCCAGTCCCACAAAGTCCCCAATGACCCCAGATTTGGAAATATCACTCAGGGATAATTTAAAAACAATGGCAATAGGGAAGACCACAAATACTGCCATCAGTACGAGGCTGGGTAAGAGCCAGAGATAGGGCTCATATTTTCTCAGGCTTTTTTGCATACAGGTCCTCTTCTCTTCTTGAGGGTACAATAAGGGGCCAGACCGCCGGCCCGGCCCCTTGTTTAACTATTGGCAGATCAAGACATACTTATTTGTTGTCTTTCTTCTTGGCTTCTTTTTCAGCCTTGGCTTCGTTTTCTTCCTGGAGCTTCAGGATCTTCTCCTGCAGCTTGTCCAGCTCATCCTTGACATCGGCATCGGTGAGGCAGGCTTGTTCAGCGGCGATAACACCCTGTTTAACAGCGTCCCACTCGGCCTTGGCGGTCGGATAGAATTTGCAGTTTTCCAGAACGTCCAGCCAGGATTGGAAGGACTCGTCTTCTTCAACTAAGGACTCAACAGCAGAGTTAACGGCTGGCAGGAAGCCTTCCATGCTGACCCAGCCAACATAGTTTTCAGGATCATAGAAGAAGGTGAGGAACTTGCCGATCGCCTCGTTACGGGCTTTTTGATCAGGTGCCTTGTCATCCTTAAAGGCCATGATCCGGTCCATAACGCCCACAGAAGAAGAGCTTTTGCCTTCGTTAGCGGGGATTGGGGCTGTCGCCATGTTGACCTTGGAATCCTTGTCTGCGCAATAGGTGGGCATGGAGTTAGGAGCAATGCACATGGCCATCTTGCCAGCGGCAAACATATCTTGCAGGTCGTAGCGGGTCTGGGTAGCAGGGTTAGGGTTGGTATAGCGGTTGCCTATGAGGGTCAAGGCAAACTTCAGGGCTTCGACGTTGGCCTCAGAGTTGAGGTCCCAGTTGCCGTCTTCATCCACAAAACCACCATCATTGCCCCAGGTATAGTAGGCAAAGGCAGCCTGGCCTTCGTCGGTCGTCATATCAATACCCCAGGGGTACACTTCTGCTTCGTAGTAGTCCATGATGGCCATGGCGGCATCTTCCAGCTCAGCCCAGGTGGTGGGAACATCGATACCGACTTCATCAAACATATCTACGTTGTAATACATGGCACGGGCAGAAGCCAGGTCGGGGACAGCCCAAACCACATCGTCGATGACAGATTGCTCAATGAAAGAAGGGAAGAAGTCTTTGAAGAGCTCTTCCGGACAGTAATCTTTTACGGGCAGGAGGAGGCCTTCCGTCGCATAGTTGGCAAAGACGTCAATATTCAGAATGTCCGGGGCCTGGTCGCTGGCGATCCGGGTATCCACCACGGTGTAGACATCGTTCCAAGATACGACTTCCAAATTGAGTTTGATCCCAGGATTAGCCTTTTCAAACTTTTTGACAAAGTTGCTACCGTCCATGCCCTTGCCTAAGAACCAGTCTTGGGTGTTGGGGCCGTATTGGCAGATAATGACGTCCAGGGTGATATCCTCTTTGGCTTCAACCAGGCTGGCAGGGAAGATGGCGACCAGCATGAGCAGAGCGAGTAGGAATGCTAGTGTTCTTTTCATATGTATCTCCTATTATTTTATTTGGAGGCGGACCGTGGAGACCCGTTAGCTCCAGAAGCCGCAGGCTTCGAGTGCCCTGTGCCCTGCGGCTATTTCTAGTTATTTTGCACAAAGCACCTTGTAAAAATTAATTATACATGTACAAGACCACAAATAAAAGTCTTTGAACAAAATGATTAATCCATCGATACTTTCTACTTGTAAGAAAAAAGCGGAAGTTGGCCAAGGCCTTGTGTTTCGGATTTTCAGATTCTCGGGCAAAAATGCAG
>JAQYCV010000007.1 GCA_028724525.1 Clostridiales bacterium | reverse complement strand
GCGCGATCATCAACCTTTTCTCCCTGATCCAGAATGAGGGGTTTTAAGCCTGCCAGAGCTAAGCCATATGCCGCCAGGAGACCTGCAGGCCCATTTCCTATTACCAGGGGACGGTCCAGCTTTTGCATCTTTAGACCTGCTCCCGCTTGTCGCATCCGGTCTGCCCAATCCCCCAGACCTGGCAGGTCTTGCCAGCTGGCATCCTTGATATGTGCCTTGGCCTTCACCAGCCAATTGCTAAGCTCAGGTCCCAGAGCTAAGCGATAGTTGTAGACTATGGGGGCTTTTCTCGCATCCAGAGATTGGCCTTCGATTTCATAATCTAGGCAGGGCAAGTCCTCTTGATTCAGACCTAGCTTCTTGCACAGGACTTGATCCAAGTCTTGCCGACTGTGGCCCAGGCCCAACTTAAGATTTGTAACGACTAACTTTTTCATAACTTCATTATGGCATGAGCGAGGCTTACCTGCACACACAGGGGATTTTGTCCACTTACTAGACCCGCCGTTACATAGCGGATATCCCCTAAACCTGCTAAAATAAGTCTTATTTCCCAACACATAGACATAGAAGGAGGCCAGCTTGTCTGTTTTAAGAGAAAAAATGCGGGAGGTCATTGCCTCTGTCCTGCCCGTCAGCCTATTTGTCATCATCTTGCAGCTTATTTTTCAGCCCATGACCGGTCTGCAATTGGGCCAATTTATCTTTGCTGCCCTTGTGCTTATCCTGGGTCTGGCTATTTTCCTGCTTGGCATTGATATCGCGATTACTCCTATCGGCCGATCGCTTTCCGCGGGGATCGTACGCCGGTCAAGCTTGCCAGGTATTCTCGCAGCTGCCCTTGCTATGGGCTTTTTAATCAATATTGCAGAACCAGATTTAATGATTTTGGCTAGGAATATTGAGAGCCTTACCCAGGGAGAACTGGGCTATAGGCAGCTTATGGTAGGCATATCCCTAGGCGTAGGGACCATGGTTATGTTCGGATTCGTCCGGCTCATTAAGCATGTTCAACTCAAATATATCTACCTCACAGCCTATGGTCTGATTTTGATCTTAGCCATCTTCAGCCCTACAGAATACCTGGCTCTCTCTTTTGATTCTTGCGGTGCTACCACTGGCGCCATTACTACCCCCTTCCTTTTAGCTCTGGCCTTGGGTTTATCCTCGGTAACCCATGATAGTAAGCGGGATGGGTCCGAATCTTTTGGCTTGGTGGGTATGGCCTCTTCCGGGGCGGTGGTCGTAGTCCTTCTCATGGGCATCTTGTCGGGTGGTTCCCAGCTAAAAGGACAATTGACCTTTCCCGAGCCGACAGAGAGCTTTTTTGAGCCCTTTGCCCATGCTTTATCTCCCATGTTTGAAGCGGCCCTGATGGCGATTTTGCCCTTGTCTATCATATTCTTTGCCATCAATAGCTTTACCAAGGAGACAAGACGGAGAGACTACAGCCGTATCATCGTGGGTTTAATTTACTGTATTGTAGGTTTGACAATTTTTACGGTCGGAGTAGAGGGTGGCTTTATGCTGTCCGGTTACCTGATCGCCATGAAGATCGTTGAGGCCTTCCAGGCTTGGTATCTCTTCCCCTTGGGATTTTTCTTGGGCATGACTACCGTTTTGGCTGAGCCAGCGGTCCAGGTTTTAACTAAGCAGATCCAGCAACAAACAGCTGGCGCGATTTCCCGTAAGCTGGTCATGATCTTCCTGGCTGGTGGGGTAGCGATAGCTGTGGCTCTGGCTATGCTCCGCATCTTAGTGCCTGGCCTAGAACTCTGGTATATTCTCTTGCCGGCCTATATCATTGCTGTGGCTTTAGCTTTTGTCACTGGCGACCTATTTACCGGTATTGCCTTTGACTCGGGCGGCGTCGTTTCTGGCCCTATGACGGCGACCTTTGTCCTGGCCTTTGCCCAGGGTGCGGCCTATGCCGTAAATCCTGAGACAGTTATCCAGACGGGCTACGGTGTCATTGCTTTGGTGGCGACTTCTCCCTTGCTGGCCTTGCAATTTTTAGGCCTGATCTATATGGCGAAAGCCAAGAAGGAAGCCCGTCTAGCTGCTGAAGAACGCAGTCAGGCAGAGGCTGACCAGGCTGTTTCAGCTGGCTCAGCTCAGTAGAAGGAGGCAGACTATGCACACGTCAGAAAATAATTTTGAGCTTTTATTTTTCATCCTGCCGCAAAATAAGTCGGCCGGCCTGGTCAATTACCTCAAGAGTGAAGTCAGGACTGGTGTTAGCGTATTTTTAGGCAAGGGCTCTCGCCCGGGAAAGTTTCTCCGTATGTTTGGCCTCAACGAGATCAATCGCGATGTCGTGATGATCATTCAAAGGCATGATGTTGTTACGGAGATTTTAAGTCTAGCCAAGCAAAAACTGGAGCTGGATAAGCCAGGCCATGGGATTGCCTTTTCTGTCCCTCTCCAATATTTACATGGCTTTGCTGACCAGGATGCGGGATCTATTGTTGAGAATAATGCCCTGGATTATAGCCAGGTTGAGTATGCGGCTCTGTGTTGTATCATTGACGAGGGCCAAGGGGAAGAAGCAGTCACAGTGGCAGAAAGCGCGGGCGCAAGGGGGGCAACCTTTCTCGAAGCGAAGGGTGCTGGTCAGGCCTCGAGTTTAATTTTTGATTTTAAAATCGAGCCGCAAAAAGACTTCCTGCTCATGATTCTTAAGACAGAATGCTTAGGCCAGGTGGAAGATGCCCTCGACCAGCATTTCGCCATGCAAAATGAAAACACAGGTATTCAGTTTGCTTATCCTGTGTCTCGAGCCGTGGGGCTCTACGAGCGAGAGGACTAGTTATGCAGCAAATTTTACATGTTTTTATCCGACCAGATCTCGTAGACGAGTTGTTGGAATTGGCTGAAGCCCAGGGATCCTGGGGAGCTACCATCTTACGCGGAAGAGGGGCTAGCAATCACCCGGAACAGTGCTTCCTCAATATCGCTATAGAACACCAAGTCTCCTTGGTGATTTTGGTGGTAGACAAGGCAAAAATCCAGGGCATGATACAGGCCCTACAAGAGCACTTTGACTTTAATCAGGCAGGCACAGGTTTGCTCTGTTCTCTGCCCGCTTATTCAGTCCGGGGCTTGGATAATCGGAAATCGTAGAGGTCTCCTTGCAGTATGAATAGGCAGTCCGATCTCAGACTCAGCCAGAGTCCTGGTTTTGATCCTCCTCTGGGCGAGGGTTTTAAAGCCGTCATTTTACGCTATCTAAAGGGCATTTTAATTGGCATTGGTGCCATCCTGCCTGGCCTTTCCGGCGGTGTTCTTTCTGTTATTTTTAAGGTCTATACGCCCATCATGCGCTTTTTGGGCCGGCCTTTTTATAGATTGGGCGCCAACATCGTCTACTTTTTGCCCTTGGGTTTGGGTGGCTTAACCGGTGTCTTTATTTTCGCCTTTTTTGTATCGGCTGCACTAGGCTCCTATGAGGCTTTTTTTACCTGCCTTTTTATTGGCTTGGTGATTGGCACCTTCCCCTCGCTTTGGGCAGAGGCAGGCCTGCATGGCAGAAGGAAGGGTGATATCTGGACTATGTGTCTAGCGGCCCTTGCCCTCTTCCTGCTGATGCTCTTGGGTGACCAGACCTTTCTGACGCTTGCGCCTAATACTTTGATTTGGTTTTTCGTGGGCGCCATGGTAGGCCTGGGCTTTATTGTGCCAGGCCTTAGCCCTTCGAATTTCCTCATGTATTTTGGCCTCTATAAACCCATGTCAGACGCAATCAAGGACTTGGACTGGCCGGCCCTCATTCCTTTAGCTTTGGGGGGCGCCATTTGTATTTTGGGCCTGGCCAAACCCTTTAATTATCTTTTAGACCGCCATTATGCCTGCATCTATCACACCATTCTTGGCTTGGTCTTGGGATCATCTCTGGCCATCTTCCCTACGGTGGTAGGTCCCGGCCTTTCTCCCCAGTCTCTGGAAAGCATGTCTCTGGGGCTTCTGCCAGCCCTTCTCATCTCTGCGGGCGCAGTTGCCTTGGGCATCCTTTTGTCCTTGCTCTTTAACCTTCTAGATCGAGGCGGAGAGACTGATACCCAATAGGACTAGAGGCTTAGCTTAGGCCTGCAGACCTGTTGACTATTTTGCTGCAACTTGCTTTAATTAACTCATAAATGTCATACATTTACAGGAATTTGCTTGGCAAGCCCGGCTTCAAGTGGCCGACCCACTTGCCCACGCATCATAAAGGAGAAAAAATATGGCTCACGTAATTTCTAGCGACTGCATCATGTGTGGATCTTGTGAATCTGCTTGCCCTGTAGAAGCGATTTCTGCCGGGGATGCCCAGTATGTCATTGACCCTGATACCTGCATTGACTGCGGTTCTTGCACAGGCGTTTGCCCTGTAGAGGCTATTTCCCAAGAATAGTCGGACTCGTTTAGGCCTTTAAATGCAACCGCAAAAGGTGTTCCTGGATAGGGACGCCTTTTTCTATGGGCTCATCTGCCCCCAAATGACAAAAAATCCCAGATTATCTGGTGAGATTTTTCCATCTTGTAGCTGGGCCGGCAAGCGAAAGTTTTCTTGCTTAGTCCGCAAGATGATATAGGGGCCAAAGCGATAAAAGCGGTTGGGCTGGATTTGATCCAAATAGCTTTCCAATACCCAGCCCTGGCTGGTCAAAATCTCAGCGTGAGGCTGGCCGACATAGCGGAGGTGCCATGGTTCAAAGGTCATGCCGGTTAAATCCTCCTGACCTTGGGGATAGCGAATAACAAAGCCATATTTCCAGGCGTTTTCATTGACCCAGCGGCCGGCGGGCGCATTAATAAAGTTCTGACCAGCGAATTGGTAGACGTAGACATCTAAGGCGAGGCCAGTTTGGTGCTCGGAAGCCCCGGGAGGCATAGCCAAGTCAGGCTCTTCTGCAAAGATTTTAGCCTGGCCTTGAGCAGTCCTGTAGAGGGAAGAAACATAGAGTTTTTCTGAAAATTCTTGGCTGACTGCTTGGGAGAGGGCGGCAAAGTCCTCTACCATAAGGGGTGACATTTCCAGCTGGCTATAAGTGTCTGTGACAAGGTCTGCCTCATAATCCTGGGCAAGAGGGTGGTTAGGGGAGACAAGGAGAAGCGAGGGAAACAGGTCTAAGTCGCTTTGCCCTTGGAGGACCTGAGACAAGTGATATTGCTTACCCTCAGGGCCAGCAATCTGGCGATCTAGGTCAGGATCTTCTACTAGGGTGTGGCTAGCCTGACCGGCCCGGTATAGCTGGTGCTGAACTTTTTTAGCCAGAGAAGGCCTAGCGATAAAGAGGGCAGTGACTACAATGAGCAGGCTGCAGGCTATACTGAGGGCAATGCTAGAGATGTAGGCAGACCGTCGCTTTTTCATACCCTCATTTTAGCTTATTATGGAGAGAGTGTCAGTGTGGCTGAGGAGGTTGTCAGAATGAAAATTGCCTTGATCACGGGCGCATCTTCAGGTCTGGGCGCCGAGTTTGCCCATCAGATTGCAGAACTAGATGCCAGCAAGGGGGTTGAGGAGCTTTGGCTCCTAGCCCGGCGCCAGGATAGGCTAGAGGCCCTGGCCCAAGAATTGGACCGACCCTGCAAAATTCTAGCCTTAGATCTCTTAGAGAGCGAGGCCCTAGAGACGCTAAAGGCGGAACTTGCGGCCGCTCAGCCACAAATCAGCTACTTGGTGAATTCCGCGGGCTTTGGCCGCCAGGGCCCTTTTGCGGACCAGGCGGCTCCCTGCCACCAAGAGATGGTCGACCTCAACATTCGCGCCTTGTTAGATGTGACCTATCTGGCTAAGCCCTACTTGGTCCCGGGCTCTCAAGTCCTGTTAATTTCCTCTGTGGCTGCCTTTTTACCTCAACCGGCCTATGCCGTCTATGCGGCGACGAAGACCTTTGTCCTCAATTTTTCCCGAGCCTTGCGGCGAGAATGGCAGGGCGAAGGAATTAAGGTGACCGCCGTCTGCCCCAATCTCATGGAGACAGATTTTCTCGCTAAGGCCGGAATAGAAGGGAAGACCCAGTCTCTCAAAAGCCTGGGCCTGGAGCCAGTTTCGCGTGTGGTCAAGAAAGGACTGCGCCGGTCTGCCGCCGGCAAGGACTTGGCCATTTCTTCTGGTCTGGGCAAGGCCATCTATCTGGCTAGTAAAATATTGCCCACGTCCTTTATCTTGTGGTTAGAAAAAGTCTTTGGGATGTACTAGGGCTGTAATCGATTTTTTAAAGCCTTAAGCTGTCGCAGGAGCTTAGCGAGAGCTGGGTTGGCTAATTCTTTGCTATAGGTTCCCACATATTCTTCTACCTGGCCATTAAACTGTTTTTTGAAATTCAGGACACCTAAGTCATCCTCAGGCTCTACAGGGTCAGAAACTGCAAAGAGATTGTAGTAGTCCGCGCCCTGGGCGACTGCCTCTTTTAGCATGATCCCGTGCATGTAGTAGGCAGGGGAGAGGTCCACAAATTCTGAGAAGATAGCGGTTTGAAAGCAGATATAGTCACTGGGGCTAAGGGCAAACTGTGATACCCCTAAAATGAGTTCCTGCTTTTGGCCATGCTGGTCCGCCAATTCCTGGAGCCGGTCACGCCGCTTGCTGTTGGCAACGAGTTGCTGGTCTAATTCCCGAATTTTGGTCTTTCCCCGCCGCGAACTATCATCTGTTGCAGCTTGTTCCGCCCTGATATCTGCCTCAATCTGCCGGTTGAGTTCCAGGGAATCCTCCACTCTTAGGCAGATGGCCAGATAGCGCACAGTATCGCCAGCGGCTTGGATAATCGCTGGCGTGGTTAGGTTGAGCCGGTTGCGCGGAAAGCCATAATTATCTGCCATCCGCGTGAGGGCCTGGTTGAAAACATCTGCTTCTTCCGGCTGGAGCTTTCTCAAGGTCATCCCATAACGCTCGGCTACCCGGATATGGTTGCGGACTTTGGAATCTAGGGAGGCTAGGACTTCCTCTTCGCTTTGGCCTCTCAGGTCCTTCACGAAAATATAGTGGGGTTGTAGACCTGTGTTTTGATAAAAGTCTTTCTCCTGCCTCTCAAAGCCCCTTTCCTGAAATGCTTGATCAATTTGACTGGCCAGAGGGTAGGCCTGGTAATCTTCAGCCTCTTTATAGATGCCCCGCAAGCAGAGGGGGGATAGGGAGAGGTGGAGAACATTTTTCTGATCTTTTAAGTAGGCTTCCAGGGCCTCCAATAAGTCAGGCATCAGGTCTAAATCTTCTGGACTAAGTGGCAGCCAATTCAGCTGAGCTTTACGGTAGAAGCGTAATTCGGGCAGGTAGGTCAATTTGCAGGCTGCCTGGAGATCCTGACCTGCAAAGAAGCCAATGAATTCCACGTCTAGGCCTTGCGCCCTATCAAAAGCCAAGATTTTGGGAGATTGATTATAAAAATAACGCCGCGGATGCTGGCTTAAATACGCTGAATATTCTTGGGGGCTAATGGCTTTAACTTTCACAAGGATCATCCTTTCTGCATGAGGACCTCTGCCATGACTAGCAGTAATCTCTATATAGTTTAGCAGGATACAGAGCTTTATGGATTTTCTTCAAGGGATGGCTTGACACTTATTTAAGAACTTAGTATCTTTATCTTTGCGTTTAAACGCAAAACTCCTCCAAATACACGTGCCGAGGGTCCAACCGGGGGTACGGTTTCTGGATTAATGAGGTAAAGGTAATGAAAGAAAACATCCATCCCAAGTACGGTAAGTGTATTGTGAAATGCGCCTGCGGCGAAACTTTCGAGACGGGTTCCACCAAGGAAAGCCTCTCGGTTGATATCTGCTCCAAATGTCATCCCTTCTATACAGGCCGTCAGAAGCTGGTTGATACCGGTGGCCGTGTAGATAAGTTTAGAAGAAGACAAGAACTGCACGCTAGCCAAGCAGGTCAGAAGGACCAAGCCGAAGCATAGCTACTTTAGTTTAGCTTTATCCAAGGAACAGGACTCCGGCCCTGTTCCTTTTCTTTTGGCCAAGCAACTAGAAGACCTAACTGGGGGAAGTGCCTAATGCTGGCGGACGATAAAACAATTGCAGAATTTATTAGACAAGCCGGCCAAAGTCTGCAGGCTTTGCCAGATTTTTCTGTGGCCAGCGAAGCCAGATTGGAGGCACGGCATATCTTGCAGGAGGCTTTGGGGCTGGATTTCACCCTGCAATATACACAAGGCCAGCATGTACTTGCCCCTGAGGAGTGGGCCTGGCTTCAAACTATTGTGGCCCGCCGCCTGGCCCATGAGCCGCTTTCGGCCATCTTAGGGCGTTGTGATTTTTATGGCCGCAGCTTTAAGCTGGCACCCGGCGGCCTTGCTCCTAGACCTGAGACGGAACTCTTGGTGGATTTGGCCTTGGATCTTGTTAAGAATCCAGTTGCCGACCAGGAACCCCGCCTCGACTGCCTCCAGATCGCAGAACTTTGCTGCGGGTCTGGGGCCCCAGGCCTCAGCCTTTTGGCTGAGCTAGAGGCCAGAGGCCAGACAGCAAAACTTTTGCTCCTGGACTTAGATCCTTTGACCCTGGCAGCGGCTAAGGAAAATGCTGAAAATTTGGGTTTAGCTCAAGCCTGTTACTTTCAAGAGGCCGACCTTTTCCCGCAAAGTAGAGAGGGTGTCCAGCCTTGCTTTGACTTGATCTTAGTCAATCCCCCCTACATTCCTTCTGGGGAAATTGCCCAGCTCATGCCAGAGGTGCGCCAGTTTGAAAATGCTCTGGCTTTAGATGGGGGAGAGGATGGCCTAGACTTTTACCGCCGCCTGGCCCAGGGCATTAGAACTTGGCTAAAGCCTGTTGCCTGGCTTATTATGGAACATGGCGAAGGGCAAAGGACTGAAATCCAAGAGCTTTTCGCCCCCTATGCCGAGCGAGATCGGCTCCTGACCACTAAAGTCCTAGATGATTACGCAGGTCTTGACCGGGTCTTAGCCTTACAATATGGCTAGTGGCTTAGAGAAATTTACTTTGCAACTAGGTCATAAGAGGGAGACTTGACTCCTTAAACCGACTAAAGAGAAGGGCCTTTAGCCCATTAAAAGGAAAAATTATGAGTAATAGTGATTTTACAACGAAAGAATTGTTTCAAAGATATAGTGAGCATTATCAAGACTTGAGTAAGCAGATGGCCGACCCGGAAATTGCGGGCGATGCCCAGCGCTATCTTAAGTTAGTCAAGGAATTTGCCCATGTTGAGCCCATGTACCTCTTGCTCAAGAAAGAGCACGATACCGCTCAAGAGCTGGCAGATAGCCAGGAACTCTTTTCTGAGTCCGATGATCAGGAAATGCGGGAAATGGCTAGGGAAGAGGTCAACCGTCTAGAAGAAGAGCTTGAAAACATTCGTGGCGAAATCCGGATTGCCCTTATACCCAAGGATCCACTGGACGAGAAGAACGTCATTGTGGAGATCCGGGCTGGGGCCGGTGGAGATGAAGCTGCTCTCTTTGCGTCAGAGCTTTATACCATGTATATGGGCTATGCGGAGCTGAAGGGCTGGAAAACGGAAATTATTGATGCCAACGAAACCGAACTGGGTGGCTTCAAAGAAATCATTTTCTCTATAGACGGGGATGATGCCTATTCCAATCTCAAATTTGAATCCGGTACCCACCGGGTGCAAAGAGTCCCTGCTACTGAGGCAGGCGGTCGTATCCACACCTCGGCGGTGACCGTTGCTGTTTTACCTGAAGCCGACGAAGTCGATGTCCAGATTAACCCGGTAGATATTCAAATCGATACCTATCGGTCATCTGGGGCAGGAGGCCAAAAGGTCAATAAAACCTCCTCGGCTATTCGGATTACTCACTTCCCAACGGGGCTGGTGGTGACTTGCCAGGATGAAAGGTCACAATATAAAAATAAAGATAAGGCTATGAAGATCCTGCGTTCCCGCCTCCTCGAGATGAGCCGGGAAAGCCAGGATGAAGCGATTGCGCAAAACCGCAAGAGCCAGGTGGGTTCCGGAGACCGGTCTGAACGTATTCGGACCTATAACTTCCCCCAAGGCCGGGTGACCGACCATCGGATCGGCCTCTCTCTTTACAATATAGAGGAGGTCATGGCGGGTGGTATCCAGCCCTTTATTACGGGCCTCCAGGCCCAGGCTCAAGAGAAAGCCCTAGAAGAGGCCTAAGTTGCAAACGAAGATTTTGCAAGTTCCGCAAGACCGGGGAGAAGAGGAGAGAGCCTCTCTGCTAGCTCCAGCCGTTGAGGCCATTCAAGCGGGTCAACTGGTTGCCTTTCCCACCGAGACGGTCTACGGTTTGGGTGCAGATGCCTTCAATCCGGAGGCCATTAGGCAGATTTATGAAGTAAAAGGCCGGCCTCAGGATAATCCCCTCATTGTCCACCTTGCCCAGCTGGAAGACCTGGACAAGGTGGCCCGGGACATCCCTGACCTGGCATATGAGCTCTATCAGCAGTTTGCTCCTGGCCCTCTGAGTATCATTTTGCCTAAACATCCGGACTTGCCCAGTATCGTTACAGCTGGTGGCGATACCGTGGCTGTTCGTTTTCCTGCCCATCCCCTAGCCCGGGACTTGATCCGCTTCAGCGCTAGGCCCCTCGTAGCTCCCTCCGCCAATATTTCTGGCCGGCCCAGCCCTACTACGGCGGCGACTTGCTACCAAGACTTAGCCGGCCAAATCCCCTATATCTTAGACGGGGGCCCCTGCCAATTTGGCGTGGAGTCTACCGTCTTGGATTTAACCAGTGCTGTTCCCACAATTCTCCGGCCAGGCGGCCTGACCCGTGAAGCCTTATCGGACTTCTGTGGTTGCCCGATCGCCTACGTGGGGGACCCCCAGCAGGATCTTGCAGGGCAAGATCCGCAGGCGGTTCCAAAGTCCCCTGGTATGAAATATCGCCACTATGCCCCTCGGGCTCAGGTCCGTATTCTGACCTGGCAGAATGCGGCAGAGTGTAGCCAGATCTTAGCCAAGACGCTGGAAGCTCATATTGGAAAGATGCATCAGGCCCTGGCAGAAGATCAGAATCCTACATGCTTGGGCTTTTTCCTTGATCAATCGGCTAGCCAAGTTTTAATAAACCAGCTCCCAACAGATATTCCCTATGTGGAAATACAAGCCTGGAAAGACCAATTGCCCAGCCTGTCTGGCCCAGGTGTTTTTATTTACAACTACGGCCAGGGTCCTCTAGCCGCTGCCCATGCCCTCTTTGCCAGCTTCCGGCATTTTGATGAATTAGCCTGTAAGCAGATATATGCTCAGGCTGAAGACAAACATGATGTGGGCCTGGCCTACATGGAGCGCTTAACCAGGGCGGCCTCTAATCCGAAAGTTTATGAGAGAAGCGACAATCCAAATACATAGAGATCTATTAGGCTAATCCAGCTGGCGGTTCCATTCACCAGTTTAAATATTAGTGAGGAAGCCGATAAACTAGATTCATATATTTTTTTGGGGGGACTTGACTCTGTTACGCCAACTCAAATCATAATTTCTATATTCTGTATCAAATTCGAGTTTGCAATTTCTAATAAAGATAAAATTACAAGCAAAAATCTATCCTCATTTTTCTTGCCTTATCCTTAGCAACTTCATAAAGTATAACTATTTACTGTAGATATAATGTAGATAAGTAGAGAGGAAAAGGGCATGTATGATCTTTTAATACAAAATGGGCTAGTTGTTTCATCAGAGGGAGTTGAACGTCTTGATCTGGCAGTAAAAGATGGAAGAATCTCTGCCTTGGGGATTCCCGGTTCTCTAGCTAACGCTCGGGAGATTGTTGATGCCAAGGGAAGGTACGTTTTTCCGGGAGCCATCGATACCCATGCACACTTGAACGATCCTGGTTATAACTGGCGTGAAACATTTGACAGGGGTACGGCCGCAGCAGCGGTTGGTGGTTATACTACTATCTTTGATATGCCCTTGCAGAACGTACCAGCAATGACAAATGTCGATATCATGCATAAGAAGCTAGGCCACGTACAATCTAAAGCTTTTGTGGATTATTGTCTTTGGGGAGGCTTAGTTGATTATAATTTTGATAGCTTGCTAGGTTTATATAATGAAGGAGTAGTTGCTTTTAAATCATTTATAGGACCGGTATCATCAGATTATGTGTCTTTAAATTATGGCCAAGTAAGAGAAGCCTTAGAAGTTATTTCTTCTTTTGGCGGAATCGCCGGTTTTCACTGTGAAGATTTCTCTATGATTAAATGGGGAGAAGTCAGAGCTAAACGCAAAAAAAAGCCCACTTGGCAAGACTTCCTAGAGAGCCGCCCAGTAAGTGCAGAGCTTATTGCGACAGAAGCTGTAATCACTCTCGCAGAAGAAATCGGCTGTCGAGTACACATTTGCCATGTTTCTCACCCGGATGTCGCAAAAGTGATTGCCTCTGCTCAAGAAGCTGGAGTATCAGTAACTGCCGAAACGTGCACACATTATCTTGCCATGACGGAGGAAGATGTAATAGATAAAGGATCTTTGTTTAAGTGTGCCCCACCACTCCGCTCCAAGCAAGCCAAAGAACTTCTGTGGGAATATGTTCTAAATGGAACCTTTGCTGGTATCGCCAGTGACCACAGCCCCTGTGCATTACCAGAAAAGTGTGAAGAAGAACATGGAGTATTTGGAACCTGGGGCGGTATCTCTGGTATTCAGAGCAGTATGCAAGTAATATTTTCTGAAGGCGTTATAAAACGTGGTTTTAATCCTTCATTTATGGCGCGTACAATGTCTGAAAACCCTGCGCGTGCCTTTGGAATCTGGGGCAAAAAAGGCGCCTTGAAACCTGGATTTGATGCTGATATCGTTATTCTTGATCCTGTTCAAAAATGGGAAATTACCAGTGATTCATTACTCTACATCAACAAAATCTCAGCTTTTGTCGGCATGGAGGGAACAGGCTATCCAGTCCAGACCTATGTAAGAGGCAAATTGGTGGCGGCAAATGGGGGTGTTGTAGAAGATGCTTGTGGCTATGGAGAGTTCGTCAAGAGAGTGAAACCATAGACAATATAGTATTCACTATCATCTCCTAAATTACACATTTTATTGTAAAAATCAGAAAGGATGTGCGCAAAAATGTATTGTGACCTAGTTGTGAAAAACGGCCGATTAGTTAGTGCAAATCGTATTTTTGAGGCTACAATTGCTATCAATGATGGAAAATTTGTTGCCTTTGCTAGCCCTACGATAGATATAAAGGGGCGTGAGGTAATTGATGCTGGCGGGAATTTAATTTTTCCAGGTGTAATTGATTGCCATGCACATTTAAATGAACCTGGCTTTGAGTACAGAGAAGATTTTGAAACAGGTTCCAGAGCAGCAGTTGTTGCAGGATGCACAACATTACTAGATATGCCGCTTAATAATAACCCTTCACTCCTTAATAAAGACAGCTTTTCTAGAAAATTAGATGCAGTATCTAGACATTCCTATGTAGATTTTGCTCTCTGGGGCGGCTTGGTTGGAGACTATGATGACACTCCCGGATCAATAAAAAATAACCTTAATGATGTGCTAGAACTGCAAAAATGTGGTGTGGTAGGATTCAAGGGTTTCACCTGCCCTAATGGAAATTTATTTCCAGCAGTAAATCTGGGTAATATTCGACAAGCACTTGAGATTCTAAAGCCTTATAATGCTCTCTGTGGTTTTCATTGTGAAGAATACGGTCAAATATTGGAGCGGGAGAAAGCTGCTAAGGCACATGCTAGACAGAGTAACAATGAAAAGATACGAGATTTCCTGGATAGCCATGATGTTTGGGCTGAATATGTAGCTACAAAAAATGTGCTTGATATGTGTAGAGCTACAGGTGGGCGTGTACATATTTGCCATGTTAGTCACCCCATGGTGGCACAGGCTGTTAAGGATGCAATTGCTGAAGGCTTACCTGTTACTGCAGAAACTTGTCCGCACTACTTGAAATACAGTGAAAATTTCTTGTTTGAAAAAGGTGCACCAGCTAAATGCACTCCTCCACTGCGCAAGCATGAGGAAGTGGAAGCCTTATGGAGCTATGTTTTGGATGGGACGCTTTCTTGTGTCGGCAGTGATCACTCGCCAGCAGCAGACAATGAAAAGAATAATGTGAAGATGGATATTTGGCAGGCCTGGGGTGGATTAAATTCTATACAGTTTTTTTTACCAATAGTGTTTGATTTATTTGTCCATAAAAAAAATTTAAGCCCTACTTGGATTCCTAAAGTATTAGGCATCAATCCCGCCAAGATATTTGGTCTATACGGGAAAAAAGGGGCTTTTGAAGTAGGATTTGATGCCGACCTTGTTATCTTTGATCCGGAAATGCCCTGGAAAGTTGATCAAAAAAAGCTTTTCACCAAAGGGCATATATCTTGCTTTGAGGGTGAGGAAGGAAAAGGTGCACCTATTTGCACCATTATACGCGGGAAGCAAGTGGCTCGAGCGGGGTATTATCTTGAGTCTGCAAAAGGTTACGGTGAGTTTGTGCATCCTGTTAGTACATCAAATTACTATTAAGCGAATTTATCCATACTTCTAACTACCTCCATTTTTTGGTTCAAGCGCCACCTTACTAGGTGGCGTTTGAATCTTATCCAACATAGATAATATTTTTGTTGTAGCTTCAGCCTTTGACTCCATTGCTTACTATGACTTTAATTAATAACATGTATAGTGACGTCACTATTTTAGTGATTTTAATAAAAAAGAAAGTGAGAAGTACTATGAGCTACTTTAATAACCAGACCGGTTATCCTCAAAATTTATTAGAGACTAGATCCATTATAAAGAAAAACAATTATTGCTTGATTGAGCCGGACGGAATTGTTAAAAATACTGTGCCAGGTTACCATAATTGTGACGTAACTATTTTGGGTTCGCCTGAGCTTGGTGCTTCTTTTGTGGACTACTTGGTCACTTTACATGAGGGAGGTTCTCATAGTGGTATTGGTGAAAAGGGAGTTGAGGTTTTTCTTTATGTGCTGCGTGGCTCACTAGAAGCCAAGGTTGGCACTGAAGCCTTCGCCTTGAAAGCAGGCGGTTATATTTTTGCTCCTGAAGGCCAATTAATCAGCTTTACAGGGCAGGCTGATTCTCAGCTTTTTGTATACAAGAGGCGGTACGATCACTTGGACGGTCAGGTAGCTGAACGCGTAGTTGGCAATGTCGACGAGCTCGATTGGGTTGATTATGAAGGTATGACCAATTGTCAGATTAAGGATTTACTTCCAGCTGCAACGAATCTGGGCTTTGATATGAATTTCCATATTTTGCGCTTTGCTCCTGGTGCCTCACATGGCTATATTGAGACTCATATTCAAGAACATGGTATGTATTTTCTTAGTGGCAAAGCAATATACCGCCTAGATGATGACTGGGTACCAGTTAAGAAGGGTGATTATGTATTTTTGGATGCATATTGCCCGCAAGCTTGTTATGGCGTGGGTAAAGAAGAAGACCTAATGTATCTTTACTCTAAAGATTGCAATCGAGATGTCAAGATTTAGTTAGTTCTTAGGAGGGGGCCCCTTATCATGAAGCAGTTAGAACTGACTAGACAGCGGCTAATGCGCGATCTGAATGATATGAAGGTTTTTACTACTACCCCAGGAAAGGGCTGTACACGCCTTCCTTTTACCTGTGCTGCCCAGGATTGCTCTAATGCATTAAAACGCTTAATGATCCAGGCCGGCATGGAGGTGTGTACCGATGTTGCGGGAAATGTATTCGGAAGATTGCCTGGACACAACAGAAAGCTTCCTTGTGTCATGATGGGGTCCCACTATGATTCGGTTTTACATGGGGGCGATTATGACGGAATTGCTGGGATCCTCTGCGCAATTGAAGTAGCTCGGTTGCTCCAAGAAAACGGTGAGCAATTAGAACGTGATTTTGTCGTGGCGGCATTTAATGACGAAGAGGGTATGCGATTCGGCACTGGCTATTTTGGGTCAGGTGCTATGCTGGGTTTGCGAGATGTAGATTATTGCCACAAATATAAAGATATTGATGGCATCTCAATCTATGATGCTATGCGAGCGGTTGATTTAGACCCGGAACACATTGACGACGCTCGCTGGCCTGATAGATCAATCTCATGCTTTCTGGAGCTTCATATAGAGCAGGGTCCCGTACTCGATAGAGAAAACGTCGACCTTGGGTTAGTTGATTGTATTGCGGGTATTAAACGCTATGTGATAAAAGTTAAAGGTAGAGCAGATCATGCGGGCACTACGCCGATGGATATGCGATTAGACGCTGTTGATGCAGCTAGTAAAGTGATTTCTAATATTGCGGACTGGGCAAGAGAGAGTGGTGAGGAATCAGTTGCGACTGTTGGACTTATTAAAGCCCTGCCAGGAGGCATAAATATTATAGCTGAAGAGTGCGAATTTACTGTAGATATTCGTTCTCGAAAACAAGAAATATTAGATAATATTTCTTCAAAGATTATTGAGGCTGTAAAAAAGGAAACTAACATAATGGGTGGTCAATATGAGATAGAAGAAAAGCTAGATGCCCACCCTGTATACCTTTGCAAATCTTTGTTGGATTCAATGGAAGTATCTTGCCGAAATTATGGTTATTCTTTTAAATATATGTCTAGTGGTGCTGGTCATGATGCTTTGGTGATTGCTCCTTGTATCCCAACGGTAATGCTTTTTGTTCCTAGTGTAAATGGCCGGAGTCACTGCCCGGTTGAATTCACAGATGTTGAGTATTTTGTTAAAGCTGTTCAGATTATGAGGGATTTAGCAACTTCTAAATTGAGCGAAAGAGACTAATTTAGCGATATCACAGAATAACAGAACTATGCAGTCCGTATGTATACATTACGGACGGTAGCTGTGCTATCATAAATGTGATGAGCCTTTTGGTACGAGAATTACTAAAAACACAAGCACAGCTAGCAGGTGAGCCGGAAATGGAGATCCTTGCTGGACAACTTGGGTTAGGAAATAGTATTAGAGGCGTTACAATTATTGAAGCCCCTGATATTGTTAAATTTATTGAAGGCGGAGAGCTGTTGCTCACAGGACTTTACGCTTTTAAGACATGCAGTATTGACGAATTTGAAAAATATATAGCTGCTCTCCATGAGAAAGCTGTGAGTGCAGTGTTTCTCAAGTTAGGCCGAGAAGTTGATTTAGCTGATGCCAAGGTCAAATTATTAAAAGACTATTGTGATCACTTTCAAATTCCTTTGGTAAATGTTCCTTTCAATGTATCGTTTCAAGTAATCATGAGTCTTGTTATGGAAAACCTGTTTAATGAAGAGGTGACCAGACTCAAGTATTATAAAACTACAAATGATAACTTCTGTGCACTTAGCTTAAGCCCCGAGGGCGGATCTATAGAGCAAATTCTGGGAATGCTAGAAAAACTCATTCGTAATCCAGTTGCCATTTGTGATCAACGATACCATTGTTTATATTACAGCAATGCTGAATATCAGGACGCGGGCGATTTCCCTAATCCAACTCTGTTAAATCCAAAAATTATTTCTCGAAATCTTTACTATATGCAACCTGGTGAACCTAACAGATATCGCATAGACATGAAACTTGCCTCGGGACAAGAACTCTTTTTGTTGGTTTGGGAGGTACAGTCATCGTTTAGCTCCTTGGATATTATAGCGATTGAAAATGCACTTGTTGCTTTGCAATATGAGTTTTCTCGCCAGTTTTCCATTTTTGAGTTAGAACAAAAATTTCAAAATGATCTGATCGAAAGTGTACTGACTGGACGCTTGAGTTCAAGGGATGAATTAGAGCGTAGCCGAGTATTTACTGGCCTTAGCCCAGAGTCCAGTTATCGAGTGGTCTGTTTTTCTTTCTCTAAATTAAAGGATTCTGGGGATTTTAATGAAAGAGTATTTCAGATTAATTTGCTGAAAGATTATCTCGCTAAATTAATACCAAATGGGCAACTACACTATACTCTTGATAGAGTTGCATGGATTCAGCCTGTAGCACCAGAGCAAAATCTGATCCAATATCGTGCCTGGTTTCAAGATTTTTACAAGGAGCTTTCTAATTGTTTTACTGGATCAGATGAGCCACTGTCTTTAGTTGCAGGTATCGGGCGAGTTGTCCAAGGTATATCGGCCCTCCAGTATAGCTATGAAGAAGCAGAAGATGCTTTGGCTGCTATTTCCTTAGAACGTGTGGCTCGCTCCATTACGGATCAGGATTGGCTCTTGTTTTCTGATCTGGGAATTTTTAAGCTCATCTGCAAGATAGATAATAGTGAGGATTTGATGGAGTTTGTTCCAGAAAGCCTGCTTTTACTCTATAACTCGGATAATAAACAAAAAGACGAACTGATTCAAACACTAGATTGCTACCTTGCTAATCAGCTAAATTTATCGCAGACAGCCAAAGATATGTTTATTCACTACAAAACCGCCATGTATCGCCTTAATCGTATTAAGGAAATCACTGGTATAGATTTTGATAATGCTAATGAGATCCTTTCACTTAGGATTGGTATGATTGTTTATCAGATGGCTCAATGGCGCTCAGAAGAGCTCGGCATTGAAGAATAATTGTTGAACTTTTTGCTTAAGTTATTTTATTTTCAGTAGTTAGTGTTTATCCAGTTTAGGTAATAAAATCGTTTATATATTAGCAGGAGCAACCATAGGAAGAAGTTAAAAGATTTCCTATAATAGACTCATAATTATTTTTGGGGGGGAGGAAGGATAGTCTTTTGATTCAAATGCATAAAAATATAGAACGCATGCAAAGCCGCTTGGAGTTTTTATATGCATGCGGCTTGCAAAAAGATGGTAGCCATACCAGGATGGCTTTTTCGCCGGAAGATCAAAAGGGAAGGGAGCTTTTTACATCTTGGTGTAAAGAAATAGGCCTCAAAGTTCGCCAAGATGCTGCGGGCAATTTAATTGCTCGATTAGAAGGCAAGTGTGCAGATTTACCAGCTATTATTATGGGTTCTCATTTGGATACAGTACCTGATGGCGGTAAATTTGATGGCGCTTTGGGTTGTGTTGCTGGTCTTGAAGTCTGCCAGGCGCTGGTAGAAGGCGGCATACAATGTGAGCATCCTTTAGAAGTTATTGTCTTCAGTGATGAAGAAGGCTTCCGCTTTTCTGCCGGAATGGTGGGTAGCTCTGCTTTTGTTGGTAAAGAGCAGGGTTTAAATGCCAAAGATCTGGATTTTACCGAGGAGACAAGAGAGGATGTTTACCGGCAAGCGGGCATTGATTTCCCTAAGATGTTAGAGGCTAAAAGAGATCCTAAAACTGTTCATTGTTGCCTTGAATTGCACGTAGAACAGGGGGGCAATCTTGATCAAATGGGCTTAGCAGTTGGTATTGTCTCCAGCATTGCTGGCGTTAAACGTATGCAAATTACTATTGCAGGTGAATCCAATCACGCAGGAAGCACCCGAATGGATCAGCGACACGATGCTCTAGTTGGCGCAGCCAAATTTATCGGAAAACTCCCAGAACGTGTTAGAGCTTTGGGTAATCAATACACGGTCGGTACAGTGGGTTCGATTCGTGTAGAACCTTCGGCAGTTAATGTGATCCCAGGTAAGTGCGAATTCTCCCTGGAAATCCGCGACCAAAATGCTAAGCTTATGGATAAATTAGCCGAAGCTCTACGTATAGATCTGGAACAAATTTGCCGTGAAGCAGGTGTCAGTTATTGCTGGCAAGATCAGCTAAGTCATGAACCTATGCCTATGCATGAAAGTCTTAAAAAGCTCATACAAGTGGAAGCTGAGGCCCATTGCATTCCCTTTACTCAATTACCAAGCGGAGCCTTCCACGACTCGCTCCTCCTAGCAGAACACTTTCCCACGGCCATGATCTTTATAGCTAGCGTTGCAGGTAAAAGCCACTGCAAGGAGGAATATTCTCGACCAGAAGACATTGGTTATGGTTATAAACTTTTATTAGATACTGTATTAGCAGCAGACAAAATTAAAGCTTTTGATTAGAAAGGAAAGATTATGAAAAAGAAAATCGGGATTATCGGCGGCGGCATCTCAGGAACTTGCTTAGCCTACAACCTCAGCCTCTACGATAACGCGGATGTCACTGTATTTGAAAAAGACACTGTTGGAGGCGCATCTACCGCTAAATCCGCTGGAACGGTATGCCTTTTTGATGACTCATTAAAAAACCGATATTGGGATGTCCGTCTTTACGGCTTTGAGACTTATCTCAAAATGGAAGCGAATGAGAAGGGATCGGCAGGTTTTGATAATACCGGTACTCTGGTAGTGGCTACAAATAAGCAAGTAGAAGAAACTATTAAGACTGGCATTGCTTTAGCTAAAGCAGCAGGTTATAGCGGTGAATACATTACTGACAAAGAACGCATCAAAGAGATCCTGCCCGATATTTCTACGGACAATATTCTGGGCGCAGGTTACACAAACGATGATGGGTACTTTGATGGAACCATGATCTCCAACTATTTTGCCAAGGAATTTGTTGCTAATGGTGGTACCCTCAAAACTGGCGTAAAAGTTGAAGAAGTCATTGTAGAGAATGGCAAAGTAAAAGGCATTAAGACTTCTGAGCCAGAGAATTATGCTTTTGACGTAGTGGTTGACGCTAGTGGCCCATGGAGCCGCTTTACTGGTAAAATGGCCGGCTTGGATGTTCCTCTTTGGCATACAAAAGCTGAGGCTTTTTTCCTTTCTCCTCCAGGAAAGAAACTTTCTTACACCTTCCCAGTACTCAAATATCCTGAATTTTACGCTCTCAGATCTGGCGATAACATCTTTATTTGCAAGTCTCACTTATCCATGGATCTGAGCAATCCCATGCATGCGGGACAATGGGATCCTGACAAATTGCCTGCGACCGGTGGTACGGATGAGTACTTCATCGACTTTCTCTTAGACCAGCTAGAAATGAAAGTCCCAGGTATTGTAGATAGCGGCTTGGTTTCTTCCTGGCTCTCATATCGAGCTGAGCCCAAGGATTTCTGGCCAATTTTGGGAGAAACTCCTGTTGCAGGCTATATACTTGCTACTGGTTACGGTGGTAATGGTGTTATTGAAGCACCTGCTGCTAGCCGTGATTTAGCTAAACTTATTATGATTGGTGAGTCCACTCCTTTATTGGAAAACTGGGCCTATAGTCGTTTGCTAGCATAATACACAAGAATTCACGCCTTCTTCGGAGGGCGTGAACTTTTATGGTAATGGAGAAAGGAGAAGCTCATGAATATTGCTGTTCTTATTAAACAGGTTCCAGTTTCTAATAAAGTCTCTGTAGACTCTGATACTCATGCCCTGATTCGGGCAAGTGCGGAAGGTATGATTAACCCTTCTGACCTCAATGCTATTGAGGCAGCTTTGTCTTTGCGTGATCAGCAAGGAGGAAAGGTGGTCGTATTTACGATGGGCCCACCGCAGGCTGAGGCCTCGCTGCGTGAAGCAATGGCTATTGGGTGTGATGAGGCTTGTCTCATAACGGACCGAGCTTTTGGAAGAGCTGATACATTAGCCACGGCAAGAGTTCTTGCTAAAGCAGTAGAATATTACGGCAATTTTAATTTGATTGCCTGTGGTGCCTTGTCCTCAGACGGTGCGACAGGTCAAGTGGGAGCAATGGTGGCTGAGGCCTTAGATATTCCCCATGCCAGTGAAATACGAAGCATTTTACACATGCTAGCGGATAATCATCAAATTGAAGTGCTGAAGGACCTGGAACAGCAGACCTATACTTTACTGGTCGACCTACCCGCACTTGTAACTTTTCAATTTGGCTGTAATGAGCCTAGGCTAGCGACTTTACGGAGCACTCGTGCGGCAAAAAACAAACCTATGCTCACAGTAACTAATGCGGAATTGAAAATACCTTCTGAACTTATCGGTGCCGAAGGTTCACCTAGCCGTGTGATCGATTCTTGGGAACCTCAGGACGGCAGGAAGGCAGAAATGATAAATGGTAATGAAATCGAATTGGCACAGAAGCTAAGAGCATTGCTTGCAAAAGGAGATGAGGCTTAAATATGAGACAAGGAATATGTATTTATGCGGAAGCGCATAATGGTGTTGTTTCTAACACGTTTGCTGAACTCTTGACTGCCGCCCGTGAACTCCAAAAAACAACAGGTGAAGAAATTTCTGCGCTTGTTGTTGCGAGTAATAGCGCTAAGCTTTGTGCCGATGTGGAAGCATTTGGTGTAGATAGGATCTTAGGTTACGACCTTTCGGTAGAGCATGCTTTACAAGATGATGCCATAGCTAAAGTGATTTCTGAGATCCTCAAAGATATAGAGCCCAGTTCTGTATTAGTACCGGCTAGTCCTGAAGGAAGGTCGATCTTTTCAAGAGTTGCTATGCGCTTGAATTGTGGCCTTACTGCGGACTGCACTGAGCTCTTAGTTGGCGTCCGGGAAGATGGTGGATACTATATCAAGCACAACAAGCCGTCTTTTGGTGATAATGTCTATGTATCTATCATTATTAGAGAGGATTTCTTCCCTCAGATTTTGACGATTCGTCACGGTGTTTACAATCCGGCAAAACAGCAAAGTGTACGTGCGACATATTGTGATTTTTCAAATATGCTATCGTTTCCTTCTTCTGGAGTTAAAGTAGTTAGTCGAGAAGCCAAAGCTGCTGTAACGGATTCTATCAGCTCTGCTGAAAAAGTTGTCGTTGTTGGTAAGGGAATGGAATCACTTGAGAGTTTAGAGCTAGCCCAGGCTTTTGCGGATAGAATTGGTGCTGCGCTAGCCTGCACTCGCCCGCTCTCAGATGTTGGTCTTATGCCCTTTGAGCGGCAGATTGGTCAGACGGGCTGTACCATTAGGCCCAAACTATGTATCTCTATAGGTGTTTCCGGCGCTATCCAGCACACCGAGGGCATTAAGGACGTAGAAACTTATATAGCAATTAACACTGATCCTCATGCAGCGATATTCCGTGAGGCCAATTACGGAATTGTTGCGGATGCTAATATACTGCTAAAAACATTTTTAGAGAAATCATAAAAAATTAATCTCCTCTATACTCTGAAAAGCTCTTTTTGTAACGACTAAGCAAGAAGAGCTTTTTTTATGATGAAACGTGTACTTTTATATGCTAACCAAATTGACTTAAAACTACCGATTGATAGTTCTAATAATTCATTTATATAATGTAGAAAGAATTTATATTTCATTTTCTGTGCGGATATTTGCCATGGACGCAATACGATAAAAATCTAGCAATCTCTAATTAATATTCACAATCTGCGTTTGCTAAAGATTGTTGAGACAGAGGAGCTTTTGGAGGGAGCTTATGCATATAAGCAAATTTGTGCTACTTGTTTTGATAGGAAAGGGCAATCTGTGAGATCAATGTACTTAAACCTCAAAAAATGTTTAAGGTTTTTCATATGTTATGGCAAAGGTAGCTGTTAGTCTTATCCACTCAGGATAATGACCTTGCTTTTTTGTTACCGTATAATCAAACAAATCAATGATTTGTCTCAATTTCCCAACTTGGGATGAAAATCTAGATTGAAAGAGGTGACTAGGATGCTAAAATACATTTTCAAGAGGTTAGTTTACCTAGTATTAGTACTCATTGGTGTTTCTTTTATAGTCTTTACTCTTCTCCAATTAACCCCTGGTGATCCGGTTCGTATGATGCTTGGTGAATCGGCAACTCCTGAAGCAGTTGCTGAGTTACGAGAGAGTTTAGGCTTAGATGATCCATTTTTGGTTCAGTATTTCCGCTATTTAACTGGTATTTTCTTCCGGGCAGATTTGGGAACGTCATATAATACAGGGGAACCAGTTCTGGACCAAATCATGATTATGTTTCCTAATACATTGAAACTAGCTTTGCTAGCTACCTTGCTTGCAACTGTGCTTGGTACATTTCTTGGTATCGTTTCGGCAGTTAATCAATACTCAATCATCGACAATATCGTAATGGTTTTTGCTCTTGTTGGTACATCAGCACCGATATTCTGGATCGGGATAATGATGATTTTGTTGTTTTCGGTTAAGCTAGGCTGGTTGCCACCATCTGGCTTTGATACTTTCCAACAAATGATAATGCCTGCTGTTGCTCTTGGCATGCAGAGTACAGCTGTGGTTGCGAGGATGACACGCTCAAGTATGCTTGAAGTTATTCGCCAAGATTATGTTAATACCGCTCGGGCGAAAGGCCAGAAAGAGCTTGTAATTATTTTCAAACATGTCTACCGTAATGCCCTCATACCTATAATCACGGTAATTGGTCTTCAATTTGGACATCTTTTGGGTGGCGCAATGTTAACTGAAATTGTCTTCTCCATACCTGGTGTGGGTAGGCTGATGGTTGATGCTATAAAACAACGGGACTTTCCTATAGTTCAAGGTAGTGTACTTTTTGTAGCGGCATGCTTTAGTGTAGTAAATCTTTTGGTTGATATTTTGTATGTAGCTGTTGACCCCAAAGTGTCCAAGAGCTAAATCAAGGCGAAACGTGTTTTGAAAATGAGGGAACGTCAAATGGAAAAAGAGTATAAGTCTAGAAGTCAGTTTAAAACTGTCATGATGAGGCTGAGTAAAAATAAAATGGCGCTATTTGGCCTCTGCATATTGTGCGCGCTTACTTTCATTGCAATTTTTGCCCCGATTCTTAGTCCCTACAGCCCGACAAAGCAAGATCTGGTTAATCAATTCCAGCCACCTAGTGGTCAGCATATTTTTGGTACAGATGAGTTCGGACGAGATGTGATGACTCGTATATTTTTTGGGGCACGCGTTTCATTACTGGTTGGTTTTATCTCAGTGGGCATCGCACTTCTGATAGGTGGTGCCTTAGGAGCTATAGCAGGATTTTATGGTGGACACATAGATAACGTTATCATGAGAATAATGGACGTTTTACTAGCTATACCCCAAACGCTTCTTGCTATTGCCATAGCAGCATCTCTTGGTACTGGATTATTTAATTTAATGATAGCGGTTGGTATTTCATCTGTACCAACGTATGCGAGGATCGTCCGGGCTTCTGTAATGACAATACGTGGTGAAGAATATGTTGAGGCAGCTACCGCGTCCGGTACAAATAATAAAAAAATTATTACCAAACATATTTTACCTAACTGCATGGCTCCGGTAATTGTTCAAGTAACCTTGGGTATGGCTGGTGCTATTTTAAATACAGCTGGACTTAGCTTTATTGGATTGGGCATAAAACCACCTCAAGCTGAGTGGGGCAGTATGCTTTCAGCAGGAAGAGACTATATTAGAACAAGTCCGTATCTGACATTAATCCCAGGTATTTTTATTATGATTACTGTTTTATCTTTAAATTTACTAGGCGATGGTCTTCGTGATGCATTAGATCCAAAACTAAAAAACTAAAACGGTAGGTGATATATATGGCTGAAAAACTACTCGAAATAAATAACCTTTATGTAACTTACGATAGTGAAAATGGCCTCTGCAAGGCCGTTAATGACTTAAGTCTACATATTAATACACATGAAACATTAGGATTTGTAGGAGAGACTGGCGCGGGTAAGACTAGTACAGCTAAAGCTATAATGGGCTTGCTTCCTTCGCCTAATGGAAAGATCACCCAGGGTTCAATTACTTTTAACGGGAACGATATGATTAATATTAATAAGCGTGAACGTAGAAGTATTTTGGGTAAAGACATATCCATGATTTTCCAAGATCCGATGACTTCCCTGAATCCCGCTATGAAAGTCGTTGACCAAATAGTTGAAATGATTTCTTTACACAAAGCATTAACTAAGAGAGAAGCATATAAGGAAGCCTGCGATCTCTTGGAATTGGTTGGCATCAAGAAGGAAAGAGCCAACGACTATCCACATCAGTTTTCTGGAGGTATGAAGCAAAGAGTAGTTATCGCCATCGCGCTAGCTTGTCAACCGAAACTAATTATTGCCGATGAACCTACAACAGCTCTCGACGTTACTATTCAAGCTCAAGTAATGGAGTTAATCAAAGAACTCAAGGAAAAATTTAATACGTCTATGATGCTAATTACCCATGATATTGGTGTTGTGGCTGAAATTTGTGACAAGGTAGCCATTATGTATGCTGGTGGGATTGTGGAGTATGGGACTGCAGAGGAAGTATTTAATAATCCTTCTCATCCATACACAATTGGATTATTTAACTCCGTTCCAAAACTAGATACCGAAGAGGAATGGCTAGAAGAAATTCCAGGTTTGCCTCCTGAACCTACTGAAGAAATCCAGGGGTGCGTCTTCCATCCGCGTTGTTCACATTGTATGGATATCTGTAAAGAACGCGAACCTGAGACGGTTTCCCTATCAGGCAAACATACATGCAAATGTTTTTTGCACGCAAGTAACGTTTGAGGTAATGATAATGGCTGCTGAAAAAGAGATCGTTATAAATAATTTAAAAAAATACTTCAAAGTCAATAATGGCATCCTTCATGCTGTTGATGATGTTAGCTTCTATATTGAAAAAGGAGAAACATTAGGGCTTGTTGGTGAAAGTGGCTGTGGTAAATCAACCACAGGCAGAACCATTATTCGATTATTGGAAGCCGATGGTGGAGAAGTCTTATTTAATGGTAAAAACGTACATGATTTTAACAAAGTTGAGTTGCAAGAATTCAGAAGACATGCACAAATGGTTTTTCAGGATCCATATTCATCCCTTAACCCTAGACTCTCAATTTCTGATATTATTGCCGAGCCTTTATTAAATATCAAAGAATACCGAAGAAACAAGCCATTATTGGATAAAAGAATACGCGAGTTGATGGATGTTGTTGGTCTTTCACAGAGGTTGATAAATGCCTATCCGCATGAATTAGATGGTGGACGTCGTCAACGTGTAGGGGTCGCTAGAGCTTTATCGGTTGAGCCGGAATTTATAGTTCTAGACGAACCAGTATCTGCACTTGATGTTTGTATCCAAGCACAAATTATTAACTTGCTAATTCGTTTGCAAAAAGATTTTGGCTTAACATATCTCTTTATTTCGCATGATTTGAGTGTTGTTAAACATATTAGTAATAGAATTGGTGTTATGTATCTTGGTAAAATCGTCGAGCTTAGTAGTTACCGAGACATCTTTGAGAATCCTTTGCATCCATATACACAAGCCTTGTTATCAGCTATTCCAATCCCAAAAGTTGGATTGCATAGAGAGCGGATTATTCTTAAGGGAGATGTGCCAAGTCCAGTTAATCTCCCTGCAGGCTGTCGTTTCGCCAGTAGATGCCCTAAAGCACAGGAGCTGTGTTATTCATCAAGCCCTGATTTAGTAGAAGTAGCTCCAAATCGATTTGTTGCCTGCCATTATGCTGGATCTGTACATGGTAATACAGCTATGTAATAGCTGAAAATAGAAGGAGATATAACATGAAAAAAACTATGCGTAAGACCAAAAAATTGCTTGTCCTAGTTATTGCGTTCCTTATGATACTAGCAGCAATATTTCCTGCGCCTATTGCTGCAGAGGATGTGAAGGATACATTGATTGTTGCAATGGGTGGTGATCCCCCAACACTTGATCCGCATCAGTCTTCCAATAGTACTAGCGTGAATAATCTACAACCTGTTTATGAAACGCTATATCGTTATGATAAAGATGGAGTTTTACAGCCACTATTAGCTACAGATTACGAGCGTATTGATGATACCCATTGGAGATTTAAACTTCGTGATGATGTTTATTTCCATAATGGAGAAAAAATGACGGCAAACGATGTGCTTTTTAGTTTTACTAGGGCCTCTGGACCGGATGGAGCTAAAGTATCCTATATAATGGGCTATATCGATGCTGAAAATTGCAAAGTTGAGGATCCTACAACTATTGTGATTGCCACAAAGGAACCATTCCCGCTTTTAGGATATTTACCGTATATCGGCGCAGTTGTAGTAAGTGAAAAAGAATTTACTGATGATCCGGATTATGCTATGAGTCACCCTGTAGGAACTGGACCTTTTAAATTTGTTAAATGGGACAAGAATGATAAATGTGTTTATGAAAGAAATGATGATTATTGGGGCGAAAAACCAGCCTATAAGAATTTAATTATTCGTACGATTATTGAAGCTAATAGTCGAGTTATTGAATTAGAAGCTGGTACTGTTGATATTATTTTCGATGTTCCTCCAACTGATGTTGAACGCCTTTCAGAGGCTGAAGATACCGATATCGTTAGAAGCAACAGCACAATTTTTGAGTATCTAGGCATGAATTGCCAAAAGGCACCTTTCGATAACCCTGACTTTAGAATGGCCATCGACTATGCTATAGACCAAGAGGCATTGATTGCATCTGTTTATAAAGGAATGGCACAATTTACCCCTGGTCCTGTAACGCCAAATATGAAATATTTTGACGATAGCGACATGACAGATCGTTACGATGTTGAGAAAGCTAAGGAGTTAATTAAAAAGTCTGGCTTTGACACAAATCAAACCTTGCATATTTGGACAAATGAAAACACTCGGAGAGTGAATTTAGCCACTATTTTGCAGGGTATGCTCGCAGAAGTAGGTTTGAATGTTGAGGTAAGTATCTATGAATTAGCTACCTATCAATCAATCCTTGAAAAAGGTGAGCACGATTTTTACATTAATGGATGGGGTGCTGTAGGCTTTCCTGAGCCTGATAACAACATTTTTGGACCATTTGTAAGCGATCAAATCCCTGTAAATAACAATATGTTTATTAGAGATGACCATCTGGATGAGATGCTCTATAAGCAGAGAGCTATGGAAGATGGGGATGAAAGAGAAGCGCTTGTAAAAGAGATCCAGCAATATTTGCGTGAGAACAACTTCATGATAACTTTAGCCAACACTGATCAGGTGATGGGCATTCGGAGTAACGTCAAAAACTTTGCGCCAACACCTGCGGCCAGCCACTTCTATCACATGGTTACGTTTAAATAAACAGGGTTGGTGTTCTTATTAATACAGTCAATCAGAAGTGCTGAAAATAGATTCTGATTAGGCTTTAGCCGTTAAGAGAGAAGAGACGCTTGTTTGATCACTGGGGTCTCTTCTCTCCTTTAAGGCAGAGGAGATATTGTATATGAAGACAAAGATCAAAAGTAAATATATTGTCAGATATAATGGCGATGACCATGAAATTCTTTTAAATGGTGAATTGGTTTATCAAGATGACACCATTATTTTTGTAGGGAAAAATTATTCTGAAACAGTTGATAAAGAGGTTAACTTGGGTAATGCTTTGGTTAGCCCAGGTTTTATTGATTTAAATGCATTGGGTGATATCGATCACGATATTATTCATTTGGAGGCCTATCCAGAAATACAAAATAGTCTTCGCCCCTCTGAACACTATTATCGTAGCGGAATGCATGAGCTTATGACTCCAGAAGAGGAAGCTTTCAAATCCTTCTATGCGTACGCTCAACTAATACTGAGTGGTGTCACCACTGCTATGCCAATTACCTCCGTGTACTACAAAGAGTGGGCGGAAACGTATGAAGAAATTGCTGCTGCAGTTAGGCATGCTGGTCAGTTAGGTCTTAGGTTATATATCTCTCCAAGCTATCAATCTGGTTTTGGCGTTATCACTGATGATGGGCTTTATAAAGTCTGTTTTGAGGAGGAAAAAGGTGCATCAGGACTCGAAAGAGCTAAAAAATTTATAGAGGAATTTGATGGTGCTTATGACGGACTTATCCGTGGGTGCTTGGAACCTGAGCGAGTTGAGACACAATCCGAAGCTAATTTGATTAATACTAAAAAGGCTGCAGACAATCTGAACTGTTTAATTAAGTTGCACGCTGCCCAAGGACGTGCTGAGTACGATTTGATCCGGCAGAAAACTGGTAAAAGCACTATAAAATATTTATACGATATTGGCTTTTTAGGCAAGAATGTTGGAATTCCACATTGCTATGTTGCTGCTGGCACGATGTGGGGGGATGATGAAGATGGGGATGACTTAGATATTCTTAGTAAGACTGGTACAACAGTTATTTACTGCCCTGTCATTATTGGAAGAAGTGGTCGATACCTAGATTCATTTGCTGAATATCGCCGTAGAGGCATTAATATTGCCTTGGGAACAGATACATTTCCGACAGACTTTTTCCAGAACATTCGTATAGCAAGTATTTTTTCTCGTATGGTAGAAGGTAATTCACGTGGGTCAACATATGCTGACGTTTATAGAGCGGCCACACTTGGTGGGGCGAATTTCCTAGGCCGAGATGATTTAGGACGTCTATCTGTAGGGGCTAAAGCCGACTTGATAGCTATCAATCTAGATAATTTCCATATGGGTCCTACTGATGATCCTTTGCGTACTGCTTTTATGGTAGGAAACAGGACGGACATTATCCTATCTATTATTAACGGACGTAAGGTAATGGAAAATCAAAAAATTCCTGGTGTTGATTTGGTTGAACTCAGAGAAGTAGGTCAAAAATATTATAACAAGATGAAGTTAGGCTACTTGGAAAGGGATGGTTTTGGTTGTAGTCGGGATGAAATTTTCAGGAGCTCTTTTCCAATTGTAGAGAATTAGCTGTACTTTGATTGATGAGGTTTTGGTATTTATGTACGATATTTTGCTTTTACATGGATTAGTCATCACTATGGATGAAGATCGCAGAATTATTGAAGATGGCGCTGTAGCAATTAAGGATAATCGAATTAAACTTGTTGGTAGCTCTCAGGAGCTTTCTCAGCTTCCAGCTAAAAAAGTTATCGATTGTACAGATCATGTAATTATGCCTGGTTTTATTGATACACATGGCCATGGCGGACATTCAATGTTTAAAGCTATTGTGAAGGACACAAGCTATTGGATGCCTGTTATGACTCATGTGTATAAAAACTATGTCACTGATAATTTTTGGTACATTGAAGGGAGACTGTCAGCTTTAGAAAGATTACAGTCAGGTGTTACAACTGGTGTGTGTGTGCTTGGATCACAGCCCAGGTGCGATGACCCCATCTTCGCCATAAATAATGCAAAAGCTTATGCAGAGATAGGCGTGCGTGATGTAGTCTGCACTGGACCATGTAGTTTGCCTTGGCCACATCGGTTCAGCAGGTGGAAAGACGGCAAAAGATCGCGTGTAGAGGTGTCGTTTGAACAGATTTTAGATAGTCTGGAAGTCATCATTCAAGAGTTAGATCATGCTAATAATGATAAAACCAGAGCCTTTGTAGCACCTTTTGGGGTTGTTACATCTATAGAGGTGTCTGGACCTACGGGTGCTGATCGAGTTATCAAGCCTACTGAATGGGATTTATATCAAGCGAAGGCAATGCGTCAGATCGCAGCAAAATACAATACTCGCATTCATACTGATGCATTTGGGGGAATGGTTCGTCTGGCATCAATGGATAAAGAAAATGCCTTATTGGGCCCTGATGTGCACTTGCAACATTGTACTGGCCTATCGGTAGATGAAATTCTTATATTACAACAAACAGACACGCATGTAAGTTTTGCTCCAGGTATTAGACAGATTTACAACAGAACTCCCGTTGCTGAGTTGCTTGAACTAGGTGTTACTGTTGCATTATCAACTGATGGATCAATGCTATCTTCGAGCTTTAATATGTTTTCAGCGATGAAACGGGCACAGACTATTTATAGAGCTGCCGTAAATGATTATTATTATTTACCATCAGAGAAAATTTTGGAGATGGTTACTATTGATGCCGCGAGATGCTTGGGGATGGAACAAGAAATCGGTTCTATTTCAGAAGGGAAAAAGGCTGATATTATATCAATAGACATAATGAATCCTAGATATATCCCGCGTGTGAATTTAGTTGACGCCATCGTTTTAAATGGCGCCCCGGGTGACATTGATCTAGTAATTATAGATGGAAAAATCCACATGGAAGATCACCAGGTACTCAACATAGATGAACACGAAATTTATCGTCAAGTAGAAGAGGAAGCAGCCAGCACGATTGAAAGAGCAGGACTAGATAAATTTGCCTTCCCTTCACAAAGTCAATGGGGGCGTTCAAAGTATTATCCCGATGAAGTTCGCTTCGACTTGGAGCAAAGTCGAAAAGATGGAAATTACTACTAATAATTTTCACTTTAGCCCCGATCAGTAACTTTTGATTAGGCGCTTGCATTTCCTAGACCTGAGTGTTAGGCTTGCAAAGCATGTTTTTATATTTCATGCCCCCTTGCTCTCTTTAATGAGGGCCAATTGTCCGGAAGGAGGTGACAAACGTGGCTAGAAACTACGAACTACTTTATGTTCTCAACCCTACGCTTGGTGAAGAAGGCCTGGCGGCCATGGATGAACGTATCCAAGGCTTAATTTCAGCTAATGGCGAAATCAAAGATGTAGATGTCTGGGGTGTCCGCCGTCTCGCATATGAGATTCAAGACTTGAATGAAGGCTATTATGTAGTCCTGCATTTCACCGCAGAAGCCGATTTTCCTGTTGAACTCGAACGTCAGCTGAAAATTAATGACAAAGTCTTACGCTTCCTCGTTACCAGCATGGAAGAATAAGACCTCAGCCTTGTGCCCTGGCTGCCGATAGAGTAGCTAGGTGCCTATCCACAAATCAGCAAAAAAGGAAAGAGCATGAATAAAGCAATTTTGATGGGTAGACTTACTAAGGAACCCGAACTTCGAACAACTTCTAATAACGTATCTGTTTGCTCCTTCACCGTAGCTGTGGATCGTCGCTTCAAGAACGCTCAGGGAGAGCGGGAAACTGATTTTATCCCTGTGGTTTGCTGGCGGCAGACGGCGGATTTTGTGGCTCGCTATTTCCAAAAAGGCCAAAGGATTGCCCTCGTGGGCTCAATCCAAGTGCGCAGTTGGGATGATGAGCATGGCAAACGCAACTGGATGACCGAAGTGGTCGCCGATGAAGTCTACTTTGCCGACTCCAAGTCTGATAATAGCTATGCGAACCAGGCAGGTGGTCAAAATTTTAACCGCAACCAAGCCTATAGCAAGAATCCAGCTCCGGAACAGGCTCCGGCCAAGCAGGATCCCATCCCTGAAGGTGATGGCTTCCTTCCGGTCGAAGATGACAGCGATGCCTACCTGCCTTTCGATCTCTAAATTTTGATGGTTTGTTTTACTTGTTTGCTTTGATGAAAGGAGAGCCAAATGGCTAACTTTAAACGAGGAGGCGATCGGGGGGGCAGCCGGTCTTTCCGCCCCCGCCGCGGCAGAAGAAAAGTCTGCCTGTTCTGCGCCGAACATAAGGACCATGTAGATTATAAGGATGTAGCAACCCTGCAAAAATTCGTTGCTGAATCCGGCAAGATTTTACCCCGCCGCACCACTGGGGCTTGCGCTAAGCACCAGAGAGCGGTTACTACGGCCATCAAGAGGGCCAGACAAGTTGCCCTCATGCCTTACACCGAATAAGGGAGGCTGGCTGAATGAAAATTTTACTTTTAGAAGATGTGGCCAAACTTGGTAAGGCCGGTGACCTGATTGAAGTCAAACCCGGTTATGCCAATAACTACCTCATTCCCCAAGGCCTGGCTTCCGCAGCCACTCGTGCCAACATGAATGAAGTAAAGGCCAAGCAAAAAGCCGCCATTGCCAGAGCTAAACGTCTCTTAGAAGAGGCTGAAGCGACTGGTAAACGCTTACAAGGCAAGATTATCACCATCGGAGTTAAAGCCGGTGAAGGTGGTCGCATTTACGGTTCTGTTACTAACCAAGATGTAGCAGACCAGCTGGCTAGCCAGGATATTGTTGTAGATAAACGCAATATCCAAATTGCAGATAATATTAAAGAACTCGGCCAATATGAGGCCTCTGTGCGTTTGCACTCTGAAGTCACTGTACCCTTTACTCTTGAGTTAAAGGCTCTGGAAGACTAATGGCCCCAACGGGATCTTTTGTAGAACGTGAGCCTAGCAGCCTGGAAGCGGAACAGGCTGTTCTAGGCTCTATTTTGCTGGATAACAAAAACCTCCACCATGCCATGGCTAGGCTTAAGGTGGAGGATTTTTATTACCCCAACCACCAGAATATCTATGAATCGATCCTCAGGGTTCAAGAAAAAAATGCACCGATTGATCTGATCTCTCTTGCGGAAGACCTAGCTACCCGTAAACTTTTGGATAAGGTAGGCGGAGTTCAAGTCCTGAGCGATCTTTCTAGCTTTGTGTCGCCTCACAATGCTGAGTATTACATCGACATCGTGGCGGAAAAATCCCGCTTGCGAAACTTAATTAAATCCTTCAAGGAGTTGCAGGGCATGGCCTATGGGGAAGAGGCTAAGACTGATGAGCTGATCTCCCTGGCGGCCAAACGCCTCGAACAAATCCGCGATGGATCTGAAGATGCCAGCTTTAGTATGGTGGGCGAGGTTATTTTTGCCCGCTACAATGAGTTGGTTAAAATGGCCAATGAAGACAAGGCACCCCTGCAACGGACGGGATACCCCAGTCTGGACCAGAAAATTGGTGGCTTGCGAAAGGGATCTTTAATTATCCTCGCTGCCCGGCCTGGTATGGGTAAATCAGCCTTTGCCTTCAATATTGCCCAGCGGGTTGCCTCCACTTATGCCGTCCCCACCGCTATCTTTTCCCTGGAAATGTCCAAGGAAGAGGTCTCTACCCGCTTTCTTTCGACCTACGCTACCATCGATTCCAGTAAGGTGAACTCTGCCAAGCTGAGTCCAGATGAATGGGAGAGCCTGGCCAAGTCGTCTACTGAATTCTATGGCACGCCCATCTATATTAATGACCGGTCTGGCTTGGGCCCTCAAGAGATGTTGGCCCGTTGCCGTGAGCTCAAGCTGAAAGAGCCTAATTTAGGTTTGGTCATTGTAGACTATCTCCAGCTCATGACGTCTGACCGTCGCCGCCAGGATAACCGCCAGCAAGAAATCTCTGATATTTCACGCTCGCTGAAAATCATGGCGCGGGAACTAGATTGCCCGGTTATTGCCCTGTCTCAGCTGAGCCGTAACTGTGAGGCCAGGTCCAACAAAAGGCCTATGCTCTCGGACCTTAGGGATTCAGGGGCTATTGAGCAGGATGCCGACGTTGTCCTTTTCCTCTATCGTGACGACTATTATGCTGCCCTAGAGGGCAGGGAAGTTGAAAACCTGCCGGACACTAACAATCAGCCAGCTTCTTACGTGGCGGAGCTAATTGTGGCTAAGAACCGCCATGGAGAAACAGGTTCTGTGAACCTGGGCTGGCGGCCTGAGGTCACCCTCTTCTACGAATTGGATAAGCGCCTCAAGGGCCTAGAAGCCCCACCCTTCTAATGGTCTGGCCGGATTTTCAGGAAAATTCCGGCCTTTTTCGGGACTTAAGGCAGGAAATAAAGTCTAAGTTGTCCCTGGGCCCCCAGTCTCATTTTCTCATAGGTATTTCGGGTGGCCCGGATTCTATGTTCCTAGCCTATTTTTTTATTTGGTTGCGGGCGCGCGAAGGCTGCCAGCTTAGTCTGGCGCATTTTAATCACCAGTTGCGGCCCGAGTTTGATGAGGAGGAAACCCATGGCCTAGCGGCCTTTGCCCGAACATGGGACCTGGCTTTTTACACGGCGACTGCTGATGTGCGCGCTTTGGCCGCCCAACGTCAGGCGGGGATAGAAGAAGCTGCGCGGGCGGCTCGCCATCACTTTTTCCAAGAGACTCTAGTCCGCCTGCAGAGAGAAGCAGGCCTTGATTCACCCAACCCGTTTCCCCTCCTGGCTCTCGGCCATAACCAGGATGATTTGGTCGAGACGGTCTTGATCAATCTGGGTAGGGGCACGGGCCTTGATGGCCTAAGTTCCATGCCCTACTATGACGGCAGAATTCTCCGCCCCTTGCTAGGTCTGTCGAGTCAGGAGATCCGTGATTTTCTCCGGGACCGGGGCTTATCCTACTATCTTGACCAGTCTAATGCCCAGGACCTTTATCTAAGGAATCGAATCCGCCAGGAGGTTCTGCCTGCTTGGCGGGCGGCCTTGGGCTATGATCCCGGCCCTCAGCTTCTAAAACATACAGAAAGTCTGCGGTCGGAAAGGCAAGCTTTAGATCAAACCGCTGGTATGGCTTTGGCGGCCTGCCGCTTGCCCTCTTCCAATCAGCTTAATCTAAAATCTCTAATTAGCTGGCCCCTAGGCTTGCATTACCGTATCTTGCAGCAGTTCTTCCAGGAATCCTTACAGGCGGAGTCTTTCACCTTAACGGATCAACAATACAAGCAAATCGCCAAAACTTTAGCAGATTTGCCCGGACAAGCCTCCTTTGACCTGGGTCAGGGTTGGGTTTTTCTTGTCCAGGGCTACTTGGGCCAGGTAACATTGGTGATAAAATAAAGAATTGCTAGCTCCAAAAGTGGTATAGCCCTTTGGAGCTTGCTATAATGGGCCTCGTTAAAGGTGGTATACAAATATGAGTAAATATATTGCAGAAACTCTAATTAGTGAGTCCGAAATCAAGACTATGGTTGAGCGCCTCGGTGCCCAACTGAATCAAGATTACGCGGGAAAGCAAGTCGTGATTATTGGTATCCTGCGCGGGTCCGTTGTCTTTATGGCTGACTTGATTCGCCAGCTTGATTTTCCGGTGGAGATTGACTTCATCTCGGTTTCTTCTTACCAGGGCACAAAGTCTACTGGCGTGGTCAAAATTGTTAAGGATACAGACCACGATATCACGGGCAAGCATGTCATCCTGGTGGAAGATATTGTGGATACAGGTCTTACACTCAATTATCTGCGTGAGCTCTTTACAGACCGGGGGCCTGCCAGCCTGCGGGTCTGTTCGGCTTTTGATAAACCGGACTGCCGACAGGTGAATGTGCCTGTAGAGTATATTGGCCAAGCCATCCCTAATGCCTTTGTGGTGGGCTATGGTTTGGACTACCAGCAGCGTTACCGTAATCTGCCCTATCTGGCAGTCTTGGGTGACGATGGCAAGGAGGGCCAGGATGAATAAATCCAGACCAAGAAATGGCCTGTCTTTTTACGTCATTTTGATAGTTGCCATCCTACTCTCCTCTATGGTCATGACTAGGCTTAACCAACCAGACCAAAGGGTGCTTTCCTCCATGGAGGCTGACATCGCAGCTGGTAAGGTTAAATCGGTCGTTATTAACGGCAACGAGCTTCAGCTAGTCATGCGGATGGACCGTAACCAGGCCCCCATGACCTTCAGCAAGACGGTGTCGCCACTCATGGTCCCCCAGTATCACCGTATGCTGCAAAAGGCAGTTAATGACGGGAAAATAGAATCTTTTGACTATACCCAGCCGGCAGATCTGTCCGGCATGTTCAATGTCATTCTTCTGGTCCTCATGATCGGGTCTATGGTTTTCTTTGTCTATGTCTCCTTTATGAGTCGTAACCAGGATGGCCGGTCTGCCATGAATTTTGGTCGGTCTCGGGCCAAAAAATCTAATCCTCAAGACAATAAAGTCTCTTTTGATGATGTTGCAGGGGCGGATGAAGAGAAAGAAGAATTGCAGGAAGTGGTTGACTTCCTCAAGAATCCTAAAAAATATACTGCTCTGGGTGCCAAGATCCCCTCAGGTATCCTTCTAGTCGGTCCTCCCGGGACCGGTAAAACCCTCCTGGCCCGAGCTGTAGCAGGGGAGGCGGGTGTGCCCTTCTTTACCATTTCTGGCTCGGATTTTGTCGAGATGTTTGTGGGCGTCGGTGCCTCTCGGGTGCGCGATCTCTTTAATGATGCTAAGAAGCAAGTCCCTTGCATTATTTTTATTGATGAAATTGATGCTGTTGGCCGTCACCGGGGCGCTGGTCTAGGCGGTGGCCATGATGAAAGGGAACAAACCCTCAACCAACTTTTGGTGGAGATGGATGGTTTTGGGCCCAACGAAGGGATCATCGTCATGGCAGCTACAAACCGGCCAGATATTTTAGACCCCGCCTTGCTCCGACCTGGTCGTTTTGACCGCCGTATTACGGTCAACCGCCCGGATGTTAAAGGCCGTTTTGAAATCCTCAAGGTCCATGCCAAGGGCAAGCCTATTGCAGAAAATGTTGCCTTAGAAGATATTGCCAAGATTACACCGGGCTATACCGGGGCAGACTTGGAGAACCTTCTGAATGAAGCAGCCCTCCTAGCAGCTAGGAAGGGGGCCAAGCAAATTACTTATTCTGATATTTCCGAGGCTGTCTTTAAGATTGCCCTGGGGCCTGAAAAGAAATCCCGTGTCATGTCGGATGAGGAAAAAAATCTCACGGCTTACCACGAGGCAGGACATGCCATTGTGTCCCGGCAAATTTCTGATCGCCAGCAGGTGGAGCGCGTTTCCATTATCCCGGCTGGTCCAGCCGGGGGTTATACCGCCTATAAGCCGCATGAGGATATTTCCTTCGAAACCAAACAAAACCTTTATAAGAACATCATGATTGGTCTAGGAGGACGTGCGGCGGAAGAGCTAACCCAGGCTGATATCAGCACTGGAGCCTCCGATGACCTGCAAAAATGTAATGCCACCGCCCGCGAAATGGTCTCCAAATATGGGATGACCGACCGCATAGGCCTCTTCGTTACCCAGGACGATGGCGAAGTTTTTGTAGGGATGGACTATGGCCATACCAAAAAATATTCTGAGCAAACGGCTGCCGCCATTGATGAAGAGGTCACGCGGATTTTGGGTCAAGCCTATCAAGACACGCTTGACCTGCTCAAAAGTGAAGACCTTTTGCTCCATAAATTAGCGGAAAGCTTGCTGGTTAAGGAAAAAATTGAGGGACCGGAGTTTGAAGCGATTTACAAGCAATATGCACAAAACTACAAGCCACCTAAGGGTGGGGAAGACCAGATCTTTATTTCTGAATTAACGGAGCTTGGCAAAGATACGCCCGTTGATAGTTCAGAAAAGAGTACCGAGGCCCCCGTATCAGAGAAAGTTGATGTTGAGGATTCAACCGATCACACTGACGATCCTCACGAAGCTTCTTAAGCCTTATGTTCAGTCAATATGAAATATTAGTTGAGCGATTGTAGCCATTAAATAGTTCGTCATGCACATAGCCTGGCGAACTATTTTTTATCTTGATTTTCTTTTGTTAAGGCAAACAACTAATTTGATTGGTATTTTGTGCAAAACAATCAATTGTTTCGGCTTGAAATTGTGCAGTATATAATGCTATACTTACCGGCAAACGCAAGACCTGAACTCTCGGAACTCCTTTCCGCTACGTTCCCTTGCATATCAAAAAATGGAGGATTCTCAAACATGAAAAAACTTTTAGCTAGTTTGCTGGCTTTTGTCATGCTTTTCGGGATGGTTGCCCTGGCAGCTCCCGTCTTAGCTGAAGAAGCAACAGAGCTGGAAGAGCCCGAACAAGTCATGACAGATGCTGACACCCTGGTAGTGGGTGCTCCGGAACTGAACGCTGACTATATTAACGGCTTCGGTAACTCTTCTTATGACGTTTACGTCAAATACCTGCTTGGTAACTATGGTGGCGAAGCCGGTTATGCAACCTACTTCCCAGATGAATCAGGTCAATATATCCTGAACCCTACTGTTACCACTCAAGAACCTGAGGTTACTGAGAATGAAGACGGTACCAAAACCTACACCTTCTACCTGGCTGATGACCTCAAGTGGAATGATGGCGAACCCATCACGGCTTTAGACTACGTCTTTGGTACCTTCTTCTTAGCATCGCCTGAATGGATGGCACAAGGTGCCAACAACTCCATGTCCGGTGAAGACGTTGTGGGTTTTGATGAATACCATAGTGGTGATACCCGTGTATTTGAAGGTGTTAAGCTGATTGACGATTACACCTTCTCCATTACCCTGAAAGCCGAGAAACTCCCTTATTTCTACGAAACAGTTATGGTTTCTACCGGCCCCACCCCTATCCATCGTTATGCTCCTAACCTGACCGTTGTTGACAATGAACTCATGGTCAAAGAAGGTTACGAAGTAACCGATGCTGATAAAGCCTCTATCGTTGAAAATGCTGGCTACAAGGTCAAACAAGCCGAAGATGCTCTGGCTGAAGAGAAAGCTTGGTGGGAAGACTACCAGGCTAGCCAAGCCGAAGCTGCTGGCGAAGACGCTGAAGTAGAAGAAGGCGGTCTGCCCGGTATTTCTGCTGGTGACGTCAAGGAGGAAGAAGAATATTTGGCTGAGCTGCAGCAGGCTGTTGACGACGCCAAACAATACGTAGCTGACATAGAGTCTGGCGCCATTGAGATGGATCCCCTGGAATCCCTCATGACCGAGGCTGCCTTAGATGTTGCTTACAACTATCGCTTTAAGCCTGATGTCACCTGCGGACCTTATCAGTTTGTCGAATATGCTAACCGCATGGTCAAAGTTACCCTGAACCCTGAGCACAAGGGTGACAGAAATGGTAAACTGCCGACCATCAAGAATATCATTGTCCAAACTGTCAACTCTGCTTTGGATATGGACTTCCTGATTGCTGGTTACATTGACTTGGTTCCTGGCTTCACCGAAGCTTCCAAGATCAACAAAGGTAAGGACAATCCTGATAAAGTTTCTTTTGCTAACTATCCTCGTAACGGTTATGGCGTTCTCGCCATCCGTAATGACTACAGCCCCACCCAATATCCTGGCGTCCGCCAAGCTATTGCCTACTCTATCGACCGTGATGAATTTGTATCTACCATTTCCGGTGGTTATGGTCTTGTCGTAGACGGTTGCTTCGGTATTGACCAATTTGAATATGTCGATCGTGGCGATGAACTCGAGTCTGATGAATCCTGGATTCACTACACCCTTAACGCTGACAAGGCCAATGAAGCTCTGGATACCACTCCTTACACCTTCGAAAAAGACGGCGTAACCCCTTGGGATCCTGCAAAAGCTCAGGAAGCCTACGATAATGACAAAGAAAACTTTGACTACTGGCGTTACGATGCTGAAGGCAACGAACTCCGCATCGTCCACTATGGTGCTTCTGGTATCGAAACCACCAACCTCATTCAGGTAATGCTGCCTGATAACGCTAAGCGTATTGGCATGAACTACATCGTTAACCCTGTTGACTTTGCTACCCTCTTGGACGTTTACTATGGTGAGGCTCCTGCTGATACGACTGATGTCGCTTCCTGCTTCAACATGGGGACTGGCTTCTCTATTCCTGATGATAAGTACTATGCCTACCACTCTTCTCAGATTGGTGTGGGCGCCAACAACGACCGCGTCAACAGTCCTGAGCTGGATGAGATCCTCGTGACCATGCGCCGCGCAGATCCTACTGACATTGATACTTGGGAAGATGGATGGGTAGCCTTCCAACGCTGGTATAATGCCAACCTGCCCAACATTCCTCTCTATGCTAACGACTATCACACCTTCTTTACCAGCCGTGTCCAAGGCCACGAACCCACCCCTATGTGGGATTGGTATAACGATATCTATGACATGTCTCTGGAAAATGCTGAGTAAGCTTAGATCAACCAGCACAGTCATATTTTGTTAGCTATATTTATCACTAAACCTTTTGGGGAGCGCTTCGGCCTCCCCAAAAGGGTTTTTAGGGAATGAATATTTTTGCAAGGGTATTCTCTTGTTATACGTATGATTAGGTATTGAGCCATCCTTCTGGGTGACTCAGTTTAGGAGACAAGATGTCAATATTAAAATATATTCTGCGGCGGTTTCTTAACTTGATCCCCGTCCTCATTATTATTTCTATTCTCCTCTTTGGCCTGTCTAAGCTCATGCCTGGTAACCCTGTGGACCTCATGATGCCTCAGTCTGGTTTTAAAAATGAGCAGCAAAAGATGGAAATGCGGGCCGCTATAGAGAAGAAATATGGTTTTGATCAGCCCATACCCGTTCAGTATGTCAACTGGGTTGTTCGGATGTTCAACGGCGACTTAGGTGAATCTACGGTTTATCGGAGGCCTGTCAAAGACCTTATTGCGGAGCCCTTGCTTAACACTCTTATTTTAAATATCGGTGTTACCCTTATATCCTTTATTATTTCGCTATTTATCGGCATAAGGGCGGCCGTGCACAGGGGCGGTGTTTTTGACAAAGTTACCCAGGTTATTTCCATTATCGGTATTTCTTTGCCGACCTTCTTTTTTGGACTTACCTTGATCTTCCTATTCGCTTTGACCTGGGGTATTTTGCCTCCCGGTGGTATGCCGCGTTACCCAGGCTTCTCACAGATGATCAAATATTTGGTCCTGCCCTCTTTAACCTTGATTTTACCCTCCCTGGCTTCAACTTCCCGCTATGTCCGTAACGCCATGCTGGAATCTCTAAGCCAAGACTATGTGCGGACGGCCAGAGCTAAGGGCTTGTCCGAACGTAAGGTTATTTATTCACATGCCTTCCGTAATGCCTTGATTCCTGTAGTTACCATCGTGGCCTGGTCCTTAACCGGCCTTCTAGGTGGTGCTGCAATCACGGAACAGGTATTTTCATATAACGGTATTGGTCGTTTCCTTATCAGCTCCGTAATCGCCCGTGACTATAACGTCGTTATGGCCTTAAACATGATGTACGCAGTTTTATCCGTGCTGGGTAACCTCCTCATGGATATCGGTTACTCCCTGGTAGATCCCCGGGTTAGACTGGAATAGGAGGCAGCTATGAAAAAGCAAAAACAGGAAAATATGAACACGAATGCCCCTAAGACTGGTCAGGATATTTTACGCGAAGAGGCAGTTATGTCTCCTTGGCGGATGGTCTGGCGGACTTTTTTCCATACTCCCCTAGGCATGATTGGCCTGATCGTCTTTATTGGTATTTTCATCCTGATCTTTGGTGGGTCCCATCTCATTAAATTTGATCCCTATTTTGCCATGGGGATTATGCGTAATATTCGCCCAGGATCAGGCTATATGAATATTCCTTCCGAAATGTTGGAGGAAGGGGTAAAGGATATCTCCATCGGTATCACTTACTCTGTTGGAACATCGCAGGCAGATAAATACTATTTCTGGGGCTTTGACTCTTTTGAAAACTTATCTATGCCGGAGGATGTTGCCAAGGTTGTAGAAGGAAAAGCCATCAAGCAAGCTGTGGCAGGTGACCGCCATATCTTGATACTTACAGAAGATGATGAGGTCTATGGCTGGGGCAATAATGAATTTCAGCAAACTGTCTTTCCAGAAAACCTCAAAAAGATTGCTCAAGAGGAAGGTATTAAGAAGATTGGCGCTGGTGATGCCTACTCAGTCATGCTAACAGAAAAAGGGAATATATTTGTATGGGGATCCACCCTGCCTAACCGCCTCAACCGTATTCCTAAAGATTTAGCAGGCATGGTAGAAGACTTCCGTGTCGGTTCTGTTAATATTTTATGCCTTCTGAATGATGGTTCCCTCCGCTTGATTGGCTCCAAGGGCTCAGAGATTGATACCGCCATGCCAGCAGAGCTCAAGCAGCCTGGCAACGATATCGTATCTTTTGCTCGGACCCAGTACTCCGGCATTGTGGCTCTCGGCAATGGTGAGATGATCACCTGGGGGAGTAAAAACGAAAAAGCCTCTGCCTATCCTGAGATGGAGGGCAAGGTGATTGAGGTGGCTTCAGGCCGCTTACATTTCTCTGCTCTGACTGATACCGGTAAAGTCTATTCCTGGGGGATTAGCAACTACAATGCTGCAGATTACCCAGAGGTTCAGGACGGCGAGCAGCTTTTTGCAGGCTTCTTTAATAACTATGTCCTTAAGAATGATGGTCATGATTACCAAGCCTGGGGTCTTGACGGCTTCTTGCTAGGCTCGGATGATAACGGCCGCGACCTCTTTACCCGCCTGATCCATGGCGGAAAGATGAACCTCTTAGTGGCAGCCCTTGGTTCCCTGATTCAAGTAGTGATCGGACTGACCGTAGGTCTGATTTCAGGTTACTATGGCGGCTTTGCTGATAACTTCTTGATGCGGTTCTCAGAGATCGTTGCTTCTTTCCCCTTCTATCCCTTAATCATTACCTTGGCGGCTATCCTGCCTCCTGACTTCTCCCAGTACACGCGGATGATGATGATTATTGTGATCCTGGGTGTCTTGGGTTGGACGGGGATCGCCCGCCTGATCCGGGGACAAATTATTGCTGAGCGTGAAAAAGACTACATTACAGCGGCTAAGGCTTTAGGTTTGCGGGATAAGAAGATTATCATGGCCCATATACTGCCTAACGTTATGTCCATCATCATTGTTAACTTAACGCTCGGCTTTGCTGGCATGTTGCTGACAGAAGCCGGACTTTCCTTCCTGGGTTTTGGCGTGGTTGAGCCCCTGCCGTCCTGGGGTAATATGATGACGGCGGCTCAGTCTGCTGACGTTATGCAACTTTACTGGTGGCGCTGGATCTTCCCCGGTTTGGCTATCTTTATCACCGCTTTGTCTGTCAACCTGATTGGTGACTCCCTGCGTGATGCCCTTGACCCCAAGGCCATGGAAAGGTAGGTAGCTCTATGGCTTTACTAGAAATTAAAAACTTACATACGTATTTCACTACTAAAAAAGGCTTGATCAAAGCTGTAGACGGCGTCGACCTCACGATTGAAGCCGGCAGAACGATGGGTCTGGTAGGGGAATCGGGTTCCGGCAAAAGCCAAACAGCCATGTCCATCATGCAGCTCTTTGAAAAGAATCAGAAAATTTTTAAAGGCGAAATTTATTTCGATGGCAAAAAGATTTCTGACCTTTCTAACCGGCAGATGGAACATATTCGTGGCAATGATATCTCCATGATCTTCCAGGAACCCATGACCTCTCTAAACCCAGTGTTTACAGTTGAGCGCCAGCTGTCAGAGGTCCTCATCTTGCACCAGCATATGAACAAGTCTGAGGCGGCGGAAAAATCTAAAGACTTGCTGAGCATGGTTAAAATTCCTAACCCGGATGTAGTCGTTAAGCAGTATCCCTTTGAATTGTCTGGCGGTATGAACCAGCGGGTCATGATTGCCATGGCTTTAGCCTGCCGGCCCCAGCTTCTCATTGCGGATGAACCGACGACGGCCCTAGACGTTACCATTCAAGCCCAGGTGCTTAAGCTCATGAACCAGCTCAAGCATGAAACCCACACGGCCATTCTCTTTATTACCCATGACCTGGGTGTTATTAATCAAATGGCTGATGATGTATCGGTTATGTATTGTGGTCAGGTTGTTGAATCTGCTCCTGCCCCCGTTATTTTCCGCGAGGGTCTGTCCAGATACCAGCATCCCTATACTGAAGGCTTGCTCCAGTCCATCCCCGCGATGACGACTGACCGGACCACTCGGTTGGATGCCATACCAGGATCTGTACCTCACCCCTTGGCTATACCTGATGGTTGCCGCTTTGCAGATCGCTGTAAGTACTGCACAGACCGTTGCCGGCAAGAAATGCCAGAGTTGCGTCAAGTGGATAACAAGCATACGGTCCGCTGTCACTATCCAGAAAAGGGGGTAAGAGCTAATGGAAAATAAACAAGTCAATCAGGCTAAACAGCCCTTATTCAAGATCCGTCACTTAAAAAAGTACTTCCCTGTTAAAAAGAAGACTTTTTCCCGGGAACAAGAATATGTCCATGCGAATGAGAACATTACACTGGATATTTACCAGGGTGAGACCCTGGGCTTGGTCGGGGAGTCAGGTTGCGGCAAGTCCACCCTCGGGCGGACTATCCTGCAGATTTATCCTGCTACTGATGGACAGATCATCTACTATGGCGCCAGCCTGGGCGATGTAAATCCTCAGTATGCCAGGGAGGCCCTCCGGGATATTCCTAGCCTCTATCCAGCCTACCAGAAGGCCATGGAAGACTTTCTGGCCTTAGAGAAAAAGGCCGAAGACCAGGCTGAGAAGGGGAGTGTGGATCCGGCCTTAGCAGATGATTTACTGCAAAGACGCCGAGATATGGCCAACAAGTATGATGTCATGCTACGTTTAGCTGGTGGCCTTTTGGTCCACGATGACCTGCGCAAGGTATCTCAACTTCTTTTAGAAGAGTTGGATGAAGATGCTGCCTACTGCAAGCTCAAAAACCGCATCAAGGAACTTGAGGTCCAAGAGCAACTCAGCCCTGGTAAATCCAGTAAACGTACAGCAGAACTGGCAGACCTGGTACCTCAAGCTACCCAACTGAAGCAAAAAGTCGATGCCAAAAAGCAAGAGCTGGACGACCTCCGGCAAAGCTTGCATGACAAGCCTGGTTTTGCAGAACTCGAAGACCGCCTAGACCGGGGTATTGACTTAAGTAAGTTGACCAATGAGGAAATTCGGCCCCTGCGTAAGCAAATCCAGATTATCTTCCAGGATCCCTATTCTTCCTTGGATACCCGGATGACCTTGGGCAATATCATTGGCGAGGGCGTTATTGCCCACGGCATGCTCAACTCCAACAAGTCTAAGGAATATAACGACTATATTCAGAAGGTCATGGGAGAGTGTGGCCTGGCCCCCTACTTCATCCACCGCTACCCCCACCAGTTCTCCGGGGGGCAACGGCAAAGAATCGGTATTGCCCGTGCCCTGGCTGTGCAACCGGAATTTATTGTATGTGACGAAGCGGTTTCCGCCTTGGACGTTTCCATCCAGTCCCAGGTGATTAACCTGCTCTCGGACCTCAAGGACCAAAGAGGCTTGACCTACCTGTTCATTACCCATGACCTATCTGTGGTCAAGTACATTTCGGACCGTATCGCTGTTATGTATTTGGGCGTGGTAGTGGAATTAGCTGATTCAGACGAGCTCTTTGCCAATCCTTTGCACCCCTACACCCAGGCCCTCTTGCAGGCTATTCCTCGGACGGATGTGGAGCAACAAGAAATCAGCGTGCTAGAAGGTGATATTCCTTCTGCTGTCCGTCCCCCAACTGGATGCCGCTTCCATACCCGTTGCAAGTACTGCATGGATGTTTGTTCACAGTTTGAGCCTGAATTTATCAGAATCAATGATAAGCACCAGCTGGCCTGCCACCTCATGGATATGCCCGAAGATGAGCGTAAAGCCTATATGGCCAAGAAGGACGCTGAGGACCTAGCACGCGCTGCTGAGGCTGATCGCTTGGCCCA
>JAQYCV010000006.1 GCA_028724525.1 Clostridiales bacterium | reverse complement strand
CCGCCCTCTCCAGCAGGTAATCCCGCTGGTTGCGGGAGGGCTTTTCCATGACGAAGCAGAGGATTTCTGCCAGGGCTTCCCCGATTGCGGGGCCCTGGTAGCCCAGGTCTTGGAGGTCCCGGCCTGTCACCGCCAGGTCTTGTAGCCGGTGGGGACCGGCCAGGAGGCGGTCAATAAGGGCTTCCTGGTCGTCCACCAGGCGGAGTTTAGCCTCCCTGTCCAGATCAGACTGGGCCTCGATATCGGCCCGCTTGAGTTGAAAAAAGAGGGGCCAGAAGCTGTCCGGCAGGTCCCGGACCAGGCGGGCGAGTTTGGTGGGCCGCTTGGAGATCATGTCATGCCAGCGGATCAGAGCGAGGATCAGCTGGCGGTCCTCCCGGGACAAGAAGAGCTTGCGAAGTAAGGGGGCAGCCAGGTCAGCGGAGATTTTCGCGTGGTCGTAAAAGTGCGCCCGGCCGCTGGCATCATAGGTCTTGGCGGCAGGTTTGCCCAGGTCGTGTAAAAGGGAAGCAACCCGGAAAACCCGTCCTTGCCCGGCCTTGGCGGCCGCGACCGAATGCCGGCCCACATCGTAGAGGTGGTAGGGTGTTTCCTGAGGGCAGTTAAAGCAAAGGTCAATTTCCGGATAGGCATATTGGAGCAAACCCAGGTCATGGAGCCAGGTCACTCCCTCCGGGTCATCATCGAGAATTTTGAGGAATTCTTCTGCGATACGTTCTTTGGAAATCGCAGACAAGAGCCCTGCCTGGTCTCGGATGGCCTCCTCGGTCTGGGGGTCCAGGAGGAAGCCTAGCCGGTTGGCAAAACGCACGGCCCGCAGGAGGCGAAGACTATCTTCTTCGAAGCGCTTCCAGGGATTCCCCACCGCCCGCACCAGGCCTGCCTTCAAGTCAGCTTGACCGCCAAAGGGGTCAATGATCTCCCCGTCCGGCCCCATGGCCATAGCATTGATTGTGAAATCCCGGCGGGCCAGGTCTTCTTTGAGCGACCGGGTAAAAGTCACCTGGTCGGGCCTGCGATGGTCGCTATAGGCGCCATCCTCCCGGTAGGTCGTTACCTCATAAAGCCGGCCCTCCAGGATCAGGCCCACAGTCCCATGCTTCAGGCCCTGGTCCGTCTGGGGCAGGTCTGCAAAAAGACTTTGGATTTCACCTGGTAGGAGGGAGGAGCAGATATCTTCGTCATGGCAAGGCTGGCCCAGGAGAAAGTCCCGGACACAGCCCCCTACCAGGTAGCCTTCGCCCTGGGTCCAGAGACGGTCTAGGATAAATTGTGCACCCTTGCTAATCTCCATGGGTTCCCCTCATAAGTACTTATCAGCGCTTGTTCGCTCGAGTCCTGCCCGAAGCCTTCCGCGGCTAAGCGATAAAGCCCCCATCCACCACCAGGGTTTGGCCGGTAATAAAGGAGGCCTTGTCTGAAATCAAGAAGGCGATGGCTTCCGCAACTTCTTCCGGCTGACCGAGCCGGTAGAGGGGGGTCTGGGAAGCTAGGTCGCGCAAGTCCTCCTCGCTAAAACGGGCCAGCATCTCTGTCTGGATAACCCCTGGGGCCACGGCATTGACCCGGATACCTGAGGGCCCGTATTCCCGGGCCAAGGATTGGGTGAGGCTAACCACCGCCGCCTTAGAAGCGGCATAGGCGGCCTCGCAGGAAGCCCCCCTGAGGCCCCAGATGGAGGCGACATGGAGAATAGTCCCCCGCTTGCGCTGAACCATATAAGGTAAAATCGCTTGATCTAATAAATAGACCGCATTGAGGTTAACACTCATGAGGTCCTGCCACTGGTCTGGGCTGAGGTCTGTCAATAAACCCCACTCTGAGATACCGGCTGTATGGATCAAACCGTCCAGCTCATAGCGCTTGCGGTTGACCTCCTCGACCAGGCGGATTAGGTCCTGGGGCTGGCGAAAATTAGCCTGAACGGTGTCGACATGGACACCATAGGTCTCCTGCAAGCTCTCCGCCTCTTGGGCCAGACTGTCACCCGATTCAAAATAATGTAGGATCAGGTTGTAGCCTTCTCGGGCTAAGACCCGGGCTGTAGCCATCCCAATCCCCCCGGAAGCCCCGGTGAGGAGCACTCTTCTCTCTTCTCTCATACTAGTCGTCTGCATCCATCACACCTCCTCAGGCTAAGGCGTTAGCCAACGCCCTTCACTCCACTTATCTTAGCAAATGAAAGGGGAAAGGCAGAGATACTTTCAACTTTCCAGATTTTCTTACAAGTTTGCAAGTTTTATACCTGCCCATCCTGCTTATATCTCTTCTGAACGTATAAACCTTGATGCCAAAGTGTATACATGTATAAAAACCAGCCTTCAAGGGCTATTTTGCAGGAAATAACCCACTGAATCAGGCTTTCAAAAAAATTCGACGTAGAAAAGCTGCAAACTTGTAAGAAAAATGAGGAACTTGGATTTCTCATCGATAAAATGGCCTATAGAAAAGCCGATATAATGTAAACAAATGAGCCAGATGATCATGCATGTCGATATGGACGCCTTCTTCGCCGCCGTCGAGGCGCAGGACAACCCTGCCTACCGGGGCCAGCCCCTGGTGGTGGGAGCCCTCCCAGGCCAGCGGGGCGTGGTTTCCACTGCCTCCTATGAAGCCCGAAAATTTGGGGTCCGGTCGGCCATGCCCATTGCCGAGGCCTACCGGCGCTGCCCCCAGGCCATTTATGTCAAGCCCCGGATGGACCGCTATCATGCTGTTTCCAAAGACCTCCACCAAATCTGGGCCTCCTATACCAACAAGCTGGAATTTCTCGCCCTGGATGAGGCCTATATGGATCTGACTGACCTGGCCCTGACCTGGGATCAGGCAGTAGACCTAGCCAAGGAGATAAAGGACCGGACCAAGGAGACCCTGGGCCTCACCTGCTCCCTTGGCCTGGCCTACTCCAAGGCAGCGGCCAAGGTCGCTTCCGAAGAGAAGAAACCAGATGGCCTCTTTGTCATTCCAGATGCTCAAGCTTGGCAAGACCTGGTTCTGGACCGGCCTGTGTCTATTTTGTACGGGGTAGGCCGTGTAACTACTGACCAGCTGGGCCGGCTGGGGATTTTCTCAGTCCGTGATCTTCTGGCCCAGGCTGACCTGGTGAAGCTGCACTTTAAAGAACGGGGCCAGGAAATGCTGGACCTGGCCCGGGGAAAAGATCTCCGCAATGTGGTCCCCTATTTTGAATCAGAGGCTAAGTCACTCGGCAAGGAGCGGACCCTCCAGGAAGACAGCCGGGACCGGGACTTTCTCTTGTCCTTAGTCCGTCTCTACGCCCGTGACCTCGCCCAAGAGCTGGTAGCCGAAGGCCTTTTGGCCCGCACGGTCACCCTAAAAATTACCTGGGCCAACATGCAGGCCATCACCCGGTCCAAAACCATTCCCCCCACCAACCAGGCCGCCGATTTATTTGCGACCGGCCAGGCCCTCTTCCAGCAAGTCAGCCTGGTCCAGCCCGTCCGGCTCATCGGCTTAGCTACCAGTAACTTTACCGACCAGGCCTACCAGCAATTAAGTCTGGCCGATTTATCCGCCAGCAAGCAGGCTCAAGCCGCCAAGCAAGCCAAGCTCCAAAATACCTTGTCCGATATCAGCGAAAAGTTTGGCCATCGGCTGCTAGAAACTGCCGCAGAATTGGAAGCCCGACAAAAGGTGGAAGGCAAGCGGAAACCACCACAAGTGTAAACTGCCAACGGAAAGCCGCTTCAACTAACTGCTCAATATTTCATCGAGATATATGGGAACAAGGAGGACATGATTTGAAGACATGCGGAAAAGGACCGGAAGACGATCTGAAAATACCAGATCTAGATTATTTTACCACTAGCCCATCTGAAAGAGCAAAAGTAAAATTCTCCAGCCTGGCTAAAATTTGCTAGATTGGCGGGCAAAATTCTACGTCTGCCGGCCTTTACAAGCCCTTCTCCCCCTGTTAGAGTAACTAGCAATTTAGGCATTTTTGCATAGGCATTATTACCCAGAGGAGCAAACATGAAAAAAGATTTAATCCAAATCCAAGACCTGTCCACGGCAGAAATCGATCAGTTGATCGATGTTGCCAAAGACATTATTGCCCAGCCCCAAGCCTATCAAGAGCGTTGCCTGCATAAGAAGCTAGCAACGCTTTTTTATGAGCCCTCCACCCGGACCCGGCTGAGCTTTGAGGCTGCCATGTGGGACTTGGGCGGCAAGGTGATTGGCTTTTCCGAGGCTAGTTCCAGCTCAGCGGCCAAGGGAGAATCCGTAGCCGACACGGCCCGGACCGTCGAGTGTTTCGCCGACATCATTGCTATGCGCCACCCCAAGGAAGGCGCCCCCTTCGTGGCCTCCCAGGCCGTCAATATCCCCGTCATTAATGCGGGCGACGGTGGCCACCACCACCCCACCCAGACCCTGACCGACCTCCTCACAATTTCCCGGGAAAGAGGCCGGCTAGACAACCTGGTCATTGGCTGCTGCGGCGACTTGAAATTCGGCCGCACCGTCCACTCCCTCATCTCCGCCATGAGCCGCTATGACAACATCCGCTTCGTCCTCATCTCCCCTCCCGAACTCCGCATCCCCGAGCCTATTCGGGTAGAGGTTCTGGAAAAACATAATATCCCTTATGAAGAGGTCACCAGCATAGACGAAGCCATCGCCGATTTGGATATCCTCTATATGACCCGGGTCCAGCGCGAGCGCTTCTTCAACGAAGCAGACTACATCCGCCTCAAGGACTACTACATCCTAACTCCAGAAAAACTCAAATCCGCCAAGGCGGACCTTTCCATCCTCCACCCCCTCCCCCGGGTAAACGAAATCTCCACGGGGGTAGATAAAGATCCCCGCGCCGCCTACTTCCGCCAGGTCAAAAACGGTAAATTTATCCGTATGGCCCTGATCATGAAACTTTTGGAGGTCTAAATGATTATTGGTTCCATTCACGATGGTTTAGTCATCGATCACATCCCCGCCGGCAAGGCCATGGAAATCTACGAATACCTAGACCTGGACCAACTGGATTGCCAGGTGGCCATCATTAAAAATGCGGAATCCGCCAAGCGTGGCCGCAAAGACATCCTCAAGATCAATGAAATCATTGACCTGGACTACGACCTCCTGGGCTATATTGACCCCCACATCACCGTGAATGTCATCCGGGACGGTCAAAGGGTCAAGAAGTTCCACCCTGCCCTGCCCGAAAAGCTCGTCGGCGTCCTGAAATGCAAGAACCCCCGTTGCATCTCCTCCATTGAGCAGGAACTCCCCCAGATTTTCCAGCTCACCGACCGTGACCAGGGCATTTACCGCTGCATCTACTGCGACACCAAGGCCGAGGACAAAAACTAGGCCTTCTTAAGAAGCCTTGCGCCTTCACTCAGATATCACACAAGGGCCCCTGCCTAGGCCTTGGCAGGGGCCTTTCTTATCGATGGGTTGGCAAGGGGTCACCATCCACTGCTCGCAAACTTGTCCTATTTCTAGGAAAACCAAATGAAAGCAGAACTTCAACCCAATTGAAAGCGGTCAAGCCTAAACAATTAGAATTGTTCTAAGAATTGAGCTACTGTAATGCACTGTGGCTGTTTAAGCGACAGAGAAAGAAAATCCTTATCTCCAGTTATCAATAAATCAATATCGGCTAGGGCGGCCGCATTAAGGATAGGCTGATCTTTGGGATCCCGAATCAAATCTCTGGTTTGGTTGGAAGCCGGAATCAATTCATATGGAAGCCCTGATAGTAATGCTTCAACATCATCAGGATGACCAGGTGCTTTCCTCTTAATAACTTCTCTCAATTCCTGGACATTCTGATCACAAAGTACCAGATCGTGATCTTCTGTTACCTTAAAAAGGGCTTCTGCAGGCTTAGAGCCGGGAAACAGAATAGCGGAAATGAGAACATTGGTGTCTACAAGGATTCTCATCGCTTATAGCGCACTTCATCTACTAAGTCCTGGACAGCATCTACATCAGCCACGCCCAATTGTTCTGCAACTCCTGAAAATGCTTCCTGAGCTTTGTAAATAGCTTGAGAGGAGGCATTACCAATTGTGAATTGCCCGGCTGCATTCTGGAAAAAGATAACTTTATCACCAGGCTTGATGTTCAAAGCCTTTCTCACTTCAATCGGCACCGTAATTTGACCGTTAGCAGAAACCTTGGCTAAATTCATATGGAAATCCTCCTTCTCAAGAAACTCAAGTTTTCTTATTTTTCTTTATTTTCTTTATTATACCATCCTTTACTTGATGCCAGAGAAAAGGACATGCAAGCTAGCTTGTAGCCAAACGGCAATGCTATAGTTCTCTGATGCTTATCCTTTGACGGCAAACAAGCATTTTGACGGAAATGCCACCAATATTACTCCTTTGCTTAGTTTCGCCTTTAATGGCAAATAAGCATTTTATAGATATGCCTCCAACAGAAAATTTTTAGCAAGTGCGACGATTGGCGGCAAAACGGTATTTCTCTTTATTTGCCTCCAATCATCTTTCTGCCGTAGTGAAGAGCATTGGCGGCTAATGGCCAAAAGGGTACTTCTGCCACCAATCGCCCTCATCCTGTAGCGAAAAGCATTGGCAGCGAATGGGCAAAAGAGTGATTCTGCCACCAATATTACTTTTTTGCTTAACTCAGCCATTGGTGGCAAACGGCGTTTTTACGGGAATCCCGCCAATAGAAAATTTTTGCCCAGTGAGTCTGTTGGTGGCAAACCAGCGTTTTTGCGAAAATGACACCAATAATGAACTCGCAAACCTATCTAGCAGCTTCTAAAATGACCTCTGAAATGGTCTAGGCAATGCTCTATAATAGGTAGGCTTATAAAACTATCTAAAATAGCGAACAGCGCCGATAGCGCAAATAGCAAAGATACGGAAAAGAGCGGCAGATTCCCCCTGCTGACTTGAGAGTGAGGTCCCGATGCAAGACTTGATTTTTATTCGTAGAAAAGCCGCCTATAGGGCAGGCGAAGAAGCCCAGCTCCAAGCCCTACAGGAGCTGCCTGGTCTGGAAGTTTCTGACCTGGCCTTGTTTAATGCCTACGCTGTAAGCGGGGGTAGCCCGGCAGAAATGGAAGTTTTAGCCCAGCGGGTCCTGGCCGACCAACTGGTGGATGAGGTCTGGCAAGCCGACCAGGTCCGTGACTTTTGCCAAGGTAAGTCTGTCCTGGGCGTGACCTACCAGCCTGGTCAATACGATCAAAGAGGAGATGCCGCAGAGCAGTGCCTCCGTCTCTTTTTCCCAGAGACCCCTGTCCAGCTGAAAACTGCTGTCTTTTATGTGACCAACACCCTGTCTGCAGAGGGCCAGGCTAGCTTGCGCCAGCATCTGATCAATCCCGTAGAATGCCGGGAGCTCAAGCTGGACCAAGTCCTAGACCGCTACCAGGCGGGCCAGCCTGCCTTTGGCGAGGAAAAAGCTTCCGCTGACCCAAGCGTCCAAGTTTACACTGGCTTTTTGGCCTTAGACCGAGCAGGCCTGCAAAGCTTTTTGGCAGACCTCAGTCTGGCCATGTCTCTCGAGGACCTGGAACTCATACAGACCCATTTCCAATCTTTAGGACGCGAGCCAAACGCCCTAGAAATCAAGGTCCTAGACACCTACTGGTCGGACCACTGCCGCCATACCACCTTTAATACAGAGCTCTTAGATATCGACAATCAAAGCCAGCGCTTTGCCAAAGAAATTGACCAGGCTTTAGACCTCTATAAACAACTGCGCCTAGATAATGGCCGGGAGCAAAAGCCTCTCACCCTCATGGAAATGGCTACTCTCATGAGCCGAGACCTGCGCCGGCGGGGCCTTTTAGATGCCGTAGAAGTCTCAGATGAAATCAATGCCTGCTCGATCAAGGTCAAGGCCAAGAGCCTCAAGACCGGCAAGCTTGAAGACTGGTATGTCATGTTCAAAAATGAGACCCACAACCACCCCACCGAGATTGAACCCTTCGGCGGGGCTGCGACTTGCTTAGGCGGTTGTATCCGCGACCCCCTCTCCGGCCGGTCCTGGGTTTACCAGGCCCTGCGAATTTCCGGGGCTGGGGATATTAACACCCCCTTAGAAGACACCCTGCCCGGCAAGCTGCCCCAGAGGGAGATCTCCCGTCGGGCAGCCAAGGGTTATTCTTCTTACGGCAACCAGATTGGCCTAGCCACAACGGCCGTGCGGGAATTCTACCACCCAGGCTATGTCGCCAAACGCATGGAGCTTGGCGCTGTCGTCGCCGCCGTTCCGGCAGAAAATCTCTATCGGGGGAAGCCCCGGGAGGGCGACCGTATTATTTTGGTGGGCGGCCGCACAGGCCGGGATGGCATTGGCGGGGCAACCGGGTCCTCCAAGGCCCACGACGAAGAGTCCCTGACGACTTCCGGGGCCGAGGTCCAGAAGGGCAACCCGGTCAATGAACGCAAGATTCAACGCCTCTTCCGCAAGCCGGAAATTGCCCCCCTAATCCGCGCCTGCAATGACTTTGGCGCGGGCGGTGTCTGCGTTGCGGTCGGCGAACTGGCAGATAGCCTCCGGATTTATCTAGACCGGGTCCCCCTGAAATATGCCGGCCTCAGCCCTCTAGAAATCGCTGTATCCGAATCCCAGGAGCGGATGGCCGTCCTCTTGAATCCCCAGGATGTCGCTAAGTTTATGGCGGCAGCCGAAGAGGAAAACCTGGAGGCTACAGAAATTGCCGAGGTGACCGCAGACGGCCGCCTGCATATGTTCTATAAAGGCGAAGAGGTCTTAAACCTCTCCCGCGACTTCCTCAATACCAACGGGGCCAAGCGCCAGCAAAAGGTGGAGATTCGCGACCTGGACCAGCCTCGCGCACACGGCGACCAGGCCCAGAATCTAGACCAGCTTGATAAGGCTGACCTCTTGGGCTGGCTGGACCAGGCCAACCACGGGACCCAGCAGGGCCTTGTCGAGCAGTTTGACTCCAGCATCGGCCGGTCTACTGCCCTCTTCCCCTACGGAGGCCTTTACCAGAAGAGCGAGGAAACCGTGTCCGCCCAAAGCCTGCCTCTGACCGGCGGTTCGGCCACCGTCTCCCTCATGTCCTACGGCTATCAGCCGGCCTTGGCCGATGACTCTCCCTACCTCATGGGAGCCTACAGCCTGGTTGAGGCCTTAGCCAAGTTGGTGGCAGCAGGTGCTGACTACCGTCAGGCCTTCTTAACCATTCAAGACTATTTTGAGCGTCTGGACCAAGACCCCGTGAAATGGGGGAAAGTCTTCCAGACCGTCCTCGGTAGCCTCGAGGCCCAGGATGCCTTCCAGCTGGCCCAAATCGGCGGCAAAGACTCCATGTCCGGCAGCTTTGAAGACCTCCATGTCCCGCCCACCCTGGTCACCTTCGCCGTTGCTACTCTTGACCAGGCGGACCTCATCTCTGCCACCCTGCCCTATCCCACAGGCCCTAACCAAAACCTCTACCTCTACTATCGCCCCCACCGGCCCCTGGCCAGTGGCCGGCCCAACTACGACCAACTCAAGGCCCAATTCGCAGAATTTGGCCGTTTAGCTCAGGCAGGCGTCATCCAGGCAGCCAGCCCTGTTCGTTCGGGCGGCTTGGTCGAGACCCTGGCCAAAATGAGCCTGGGCAACCAAGTGGGCATCCGTCTGGATGCGGCAGAAGTAGCAAACCTGGACGTCCTGGCCAACCCCCAAGGCGGCTTGGTCTTAGCCGCTTCCCGCCCACTAACCGCTGATCCAAAGGCGGTGGCAGGCTCTGAGATCCTCTTCCTTGGCAAGACCGAGGCCGACTTAGAGGGAATCGCCTGGCGGGAAGGGCTCTTCACCAACTTCCGCGAGCTGGATGCCACCTTGAGCGAAGCCTATTGCGAGATCTTCCCCGCGATCGCCAGCCAAGACCTGACCCCTCGGGCCGACCTTGCCAGCCAGGGTTTAGACCCGACCCACCAGGACCAAGCAGATTCTGACCATCTGACAGATTTTGGGTATCAGCCCAATAGCCCATCCCAAACAGGCAAACACAAGGAAATCCGTGTCCTTCTCCCCGTCTTCCCGGGCGGCAACTGTGAATACGACACGGAAGAAGCCTTCACTGCCGCGGGCGCTACTTGCCAGACTCTCTTGATTCGCAACCTCCGGCCCGACCTGGCCGCGGCCGATCAAAAGGCCTTCCTAGAAGCTCTCAAGCAGAGCCAGATCCTCGCCTTTACCGGCGGCTTCTCCTTTGGCGATGAACCCGACGGGTCAGCCAAGTTTATCGTGAACTTCCTCAAGGTCCCCGAGGTCACCCAGGCTGTCAAAGACTTTGTCGCCCGGGGCGGCCTCGTCATCGGGATCTGTAACGGCTTCCAAGCCCTAGTCAAATCCGGCTTCCTGCCCTACGGCGACCCCGCCCAGCAGACAGCCGATTCACCTACCCTCTTCTTCAACCAGCAAGGCCGCCATGTCTCCCGCATTGCGCGGACCCGGCTGGCAACTGACCCGGCCAAGTCTCCCTGGCTGTCCGGCTTCAAACCTGGACAGATCCACCAGATTCCCGTTTCCCACGGAGAAGGCCGCTTCATGGTCTCTCCCGAAGAAGCCGACCGCCTCTTCGCTGCTGGCCAAGTGGCCTTCCAGTATGTAGACGACCAGGGCAACCTAGCGGAGACCGCTCCCTGGAACCCTAACGGGTCTGCCTGCGCCATCGAGGGCCTCATTTCCCCAGACGGCCGGATCTTAGGCAAGATGGGCCACTCCGAGCGCTACCGGCCGGGCCTCCTCCAGAATATCCCCGGCATGACCTGCCAGGACCTCTTCGCCAACGCCGTCCGCTACCTGCAAAAGCAGGAAGACTAGGGCTGGCGAGAATTCACATTCATTTTAATTTTGACTCAATCGAGCAGGCGGCTGAACATTTTCTGGTCAGCCGCCTTTTTAACATACTTCCTCTACTATAGGAACTGGTGCATTGTTGCCAATTCGTCAGCATAATACTTTGTCTCAGGCTGTCTTCAGGTTCCATCTCACGATGGACGCCCTCGCCTGTGGATAATCCTGCCTATTCATAACGCCAAATTTGCTGGGTTTCGAGAAGGGAAGGAAGCCCAAACGTCTCTCTTTCGCCTGTTCTCGTATAGGCATAAATTGTACCATCTAACGCCAAGTCTATAGCTAAGACCAATTTCCCATTGATCTCACGAGGAAATTGATAGAGAGACTGACCATCCCAATAAAAGTGCTTCTCTCTGTTCGCATCACGAATTAACAAGCCGTCTGCTGCTTCGAGTAAACTTGGGGATCTTATTTCCTTAAAGAGCACTACATCAGGATTGCTTCTCTCAAAGACTTCCCAAATATGATCAGCGTTGATGCGCAAGGCGTAACGAGATTTTTCTTCTTCCAACAGTTCGTTTGCATCACGCCTCTCCTCTATCACTTGTAATTTGTCGGTATCCAGATTATAGCTGAATACCTCCTCTGTACCTTCCTTGCTAACAACTAAAGTTAATTCTCGGTTCTGCTTATCGACATGCGTCGGTCTATGTACATAGAGCGAACTGTATACAAAATCTCTTTTATAAATGCTTTTTGTGGTATCTTGATCCACCAGAAAAAGTTCATCAATATAGCCAGTGGACCCATCCCACGCTTGTAATAAAAGAGTGTTGGCGTCTATAGCCATTAGAGGTCTTATTCTGTTACCTTGGTTATCATCACTTAGCAAGTCTGATGCCCCATCAACTAAACGTGGTTCGAAGATCAGATTTATAGACTGGGTCGGTAAATTTGGAAAGAGTATCTGATCCTGCGGGACGGTCTCACTGGAACCAACAATATTATCAGCAATAGTCGTACACTCCGTATTTTCTTCAATATTCCGTATATCTGTGTCAGTTGTAAAGTGATAATTCGAGCGATCTACATGTTGAATCGTCTGACAAGAAGAAATAAACATAGGTAAAAAAAATATTGCAGCTAGAATTCGAGCTAGTATTAAATCATATTTGTGTTTTTTTATATCAATCAATTTCGCTTTACCCTTTTATAGAGATTTTCATATTGTCACAAAACTTTTTGTTAACCAGCTTTCACAATTCGTTATTTTTCTAACACTTTGTTGTTTCTGCCGAGCCTTTATTAGGCTTTTTATTATTTGATAATATTACTAAACAACAACCGGTTTAATATACTATGCCACGTGGGTAAACAAATTTATAGAAAGTATCTGTTGCGTATCCGTATTTTGGAATAACTTTCTCAAACCCTCTACAGTCTGCATATGCAACGGGATCGCATACATATGTTGTCGCCCCATAGTTCCCATAACCGTATACGCAGATAAAATGGTATGTCTTTTCTGGATACCAAGGTAAAGTTATTATAGAATCGTTTCCCCCTGAAATACCATTAGCAAGGATAGGGTAACCTGCATCTGTAGTGCTAATAATGGCATTTTTTATAGATGATGATGTGAAAATACCGCCCCAAGCCAATTCATATGCACCACTCGTGGTCATAAAAGTATTGAGCGTATTAGTTAATCTATCGTCAAACCCTGTATTGCCTAAATTATCAGTATTCAAGTATTGCTTGCTAGCTAATTCACTTTGACTAGGCGGATTAGCATTAAGATTATCCCACATCGGGGCAATTTCTTTCCTACTAAAATGTGGCTGGGCCGATACCGGCACATAATACGCAAAGCACAAAATTAATAGAATACTAATCACGCATAATAAACTTAGAATTTTCTGTCCACCTTTTCTCATTTGTATCCCTCCTCACTAAAATTTTGACAACTCATAAGCCTTTGAAGGAAAAAGCTGCCTAATTTCTTTCTCTATCTATGTAACGGACATGGGAGTGATTCTGTGACAGGAAAACAGAAATCCATTTAGAAAACATCAGTGGTCATCAAGCATTTCTCCAATGATTTTTTCGGTAAGATTTTCTAGCATATTCGGTTGATTGCCGGATAATATAAATGAGCGTCCTGCCTGTTCCCACAAAAGGATCGTGTAGCTCGTCTTGCTGTACTGTTTAACTAAAGTATCAGCAATGAGTAAATCATTTTCCTCTGCGCCTTCGGTATCAAGAGCTAACGATAAATTGTTTGCATCACAAATATCAAGCGAAAACCAAACTCCAGCCTCATTTTCTGCGCGTAGATATGCGTGACGCTCTTCTTTCACAACTTCTTTCACTGAAAAACCGTCTGGTAGGCATATATCTGAGCAGCAATGCGGAAATCCCCACGCTGCCGCTTCGTTCTTTGTGTTTCCTCTCGGAAAGGAAAATTCAGAGTGCGTGGTGAAAACATTCATAATAGATTGTCCAAAATACCGAAGGGCACCTTCTACATTGCCTGGACTAATGAGTAAAATCGAAAAAAGTACAATAAAAAGGCAACTGGCAACTGACTTAGTCCAATACTTGGCACGTAGCTTTCTCTTTTTACGCCTGATCTCTTGCTCTACCTCCTCAGCCTTACCATCCAAGATAAGTTGTTTTCGTCTTTCATAGTCAAGTGAAAACACCAACTTCGGCATATTGCCGGTTGTGGGTTCATGATTAGAAGCGTTGGAAAGTATCTGGTGTTGGCGCTCTAATTCAGCATCAATTTGTTGTAAAAGCTCTAAGGATTTTTTATCTAATTTACTTTGGTCTGCTTTATCTTTCTTCATGTCAAATTCTCCAGTATCTTCCTAAAGCGATTGCGTGCACGTTCTAATCTTTTGCGTAGCGTCGCCTCGCTTATGGCGAGTATCTCAGCGAGTTCCTCATTACTGAATCCTTGCAGGTATTTGAGCCGAAGAATGGCTGCGTCTGTAAACTTTAATTGCTTCATAGCATCTGTTACAAGTTTCTTTTCTTCCGCCTTTTCCAGTTCTTCATCAATCCAATATTCACCCAAGAGGTGTTCATGCAGGGGGAGAACTGATTTTTCACGCAGATAATCGATAGCTAATCTCTCTACCACTGTAACGAGATAATTCCTTGCTTTATGACCGTCGTCGAGATTTAATTTTCCTAAATGAGGAATAACTTTAACAAAGGCTTCAATAACAATATCTTCTGCACAGTTACCTTGGCCCACATACTTTTCCGCAACACGCAGCAGATAGTGCTCATAACGAGCAAAAAGAAGTTCCAGTTTTTCTGACTCCCCCTGGCTTAATTGCGACATTATCTATTTTCCTGCCACGAATTTTTCAGAGCGATAATTTGTTTGCTAGATTTTAAAAATATCATCAAGTCCCCAATACTTTTCCCTATATACCCTAGCTTCCTCTTATAGCAGGTGATGCTACACGCTTTGGCCGGACGCACTTGCAGAATGACTTGTCACCTTATTTTCTATCTTACTAAATGCTTAAGTGAAAACAAAACATCACTGTGATAAGGATTGCATTCATTTTCTTTCTATTAAACTCAGCAATCAGTGTTGTTCTTCAAATCAGTGTTGTTCTTCAATGCAAAAGGGGGCCCCGGCTGGGACCCCCTTTTACTTTGTCTTTCTGCCCTATCCCTTATGGACTAGGCTCCAGACTCTTTCTTGTTCACCATGAATCTATTACATTCTGGCCTGTCCTCTGAGCGGCCTAAACTTTGCCTAACGGCCCTAGGCCTCGGCAGGCAGATTATTCGTCTCCAAAGCCTTCAAGCTCAGCCAAACGATTCCAATTCCCAGGAGCACATGACCTACTCCGGCTAGACCCGAGAGGGCCCCATCTGGGAAAAGGGCCACGCCATCGGAGCATATAGTGTAAATTCCCCGGACCATGAAGGCCGTGACAGTCCAGGAGAGACCGGTCACAAAATAGAAGAAAGGCTTTTTCCAAGCGCTGAGGTCCAGGTCTTGCTTCTTAGCACTTGTGACAGTGTTGGCTTCTGAGGCCTGGGCCAACTTGCCATGGCCTCCCCCTAAGCGGACGAGCAAGTAAATGAGGGACAGAAAGAGAAAGCCCAGGGCGATTAGATGGACATGAACCACCCGCAAGCTGGTCCGGTCCGTCCAGGCAAAGTACTTCGTGAATTCCCGGTAGAAAACGCCACCCACCAGGCCCAGCCAGAGAAAGACATTGGCCAATTTCAAGATATTCTCCGGCCCAAAAGCCTGGACAAAGTAACGGTAGCCCGAGACGACCAAGAAAATATAACCCAGGGTCTTGGGAATCATAAAGGCCCCTAAGGCCGGGACAAAGGGCGCGCCCACCACGACAATGAGATAGAAGAGGAAGCTAGCCGCGATCAGCCAGCAGACATGTTCCAAGCCCGCCTTATCCCTATGCTGGTAGGTCCAGACAATCAAGAGAATACCCATAAGGGTAAAAGGAACATTCCGCAGGAGGGACATCCCGTAAGCCCCCTCCGTCCCCCAGGCATTTTGGGGCAGGACCAGGAGAATCAGGCGGAGGGCCGCCAGCAAATAGATCAGCTTACGCTTGCCCTCAGACCGGTCTTGGCTCCGGTCTCTGTAATAGTAATAAAACAAAATATAGAAGATAGTCATGGTGATACTGGTCACCAAGAGCCCCCAGGACCGAGCGGCCTCATACTTGGCAAAGCCATCCGGGGTCAGCTGGCTAAGGACACGGGGTAAGAGGTGAAAGGCATCTCCCACTCCCAAAATGATGGCCATGAGGCCAAAAGACTTGGCGGGCTTAGACTTCTCTAAAAGCAAGCGCAGGCCTAGACCGATCACCAAGCCCAAATAGGCCAGGTCAAACAAAGACTCCATTAAATGCATCATATCGCTCTTCCTCTTTTCTTAGTCAAAATACTTTAGATACTATTTCTGGTGTTTCAGTGGACGGTTCCTCGGGACCCTCTAGTCAGCAATACCTTGCTTGATCCATTTGGCATGCAAATTGTAGTGCTGGAGGAAGGTCGCACGGTCCCAAGACTCCACAAATAGGCGTTTAATCAAGGCATGCACAACAGCACTGATGAAGGCAATTTCCTCAGGATCTGCCAGGGCGGACATGACCTTGTCGAAATTGCTATGCTCAAGCTGGTAGGTCTGCCAGGCCTGGTGAAGGCTCTCATCCATGTGGAGATACTTATGCAAGTAGAGTTGGTAATGCTTGTCTGAAAAAATTTCGTCTGCCGCCACCGGCCCAAACTGGTCAAGCGCCGCCATCACATCGTGGTCATTAGCCGCTACCAGGGCTCGGAAGCTCTGGTGAATTTCCACCGTCTCCTGGTCCAGCACATAGAAGTAGCACTCCTGCAAGGAGTCAAAGTATTGGTAAAAGCTCCCCCGGGGAATGCCTAGGGCCGTAACAATCTCCTTGACGGTAACATCCTGGATGGATTTTTGCTGGAAAAGCTCCACCAAAGTCCGGTAGATTTTATCCCGCTTATCCTCACTTAAATTAAAGTAGGTCGATTTTGGCATGTCAGTCCTCATTCCTAGCGCCGTTCGAATCAGGCTACTTGTATAGTGACACAGTGTCATTATAAGTGACAGTGTGTCACTTTGCAAGGGAAGGTTGGCAAGGAGCCGGAAAGGCGACTTTGCCAACCTGGCAAAAGGCCGGAAACGCGGATTTGCCAACTCTGCTCGCCATTTAAGAGGGATAGAAAGGCAAATAAGCCATTCACAGCCCTCTAACGAGGGCATACGAATTTGTATAGCTTGTACAAAAAATCAGCTTATGATTAAAAACTATTGACAAAATGTTCACACGCTCCTATGCTAAAGGTAGTTCTTTTATATTGCTTACGAGAAATGCCGGGACGTCTAACATAATTTCCATTGTTTTAGGGGCACAACAGAGCTCCTATAGATTTTTTAGAGACACAACCAGGGGTTTCCGGCATTTGAAACTTGGAGCCCCTGCATATAAATAGTAGTTACTACTAAGCATATTATTTCTATGAAGTAGGAAGGAGGTGATATTAAAGCGAAGCTAGCTTATTATCCGAGATATCTCTGGGACGTCACTGCATTCTTGCTAGCACACTTACTAGCAACCCACACTTGGAAAAAGATTTTGTACAGGTACCATATTATTGGCTTTTCTAGCCACTCTCGTTCTCACAACCACCGTATTTGCTGCTTCTAAAAGCTTTTATGTTAACGGTGGTAACTGTGTAGCACAGTTATCAAGAACTCATACAGGTGCAACTGCTGCAACCTATGGAGCAAGTCCTGACTATTATTGCTAATTCCCCTTGCGGCACGGGAGCATTTAGTGCTAATTCGAATCACCGCGCTGATGCACCTAATGGGCAAAGTGGTTATGCCACATTAAGCGAATAAAGTCTACATCACATCATAGAGGCATCGAATAATTAATGATAGATAAAAGCAGCGAGTGTAACTGCAGATAGAGGAGATAAGCAATTTCCATATGAAAGCACGTCGATTTCTTAAAATATTAGTACTTTACCTGCTGGTATCTGCATGTTTGCTAACCGCTGCTTGCTCTTTTCTAGAACCTACTCAAACACAACTCCCTGAGGCCTCTGCGCCTCAGGGACAAAAACTAAGTCTGGATACAAATGGCAGTAGAACAGATGGCTCATCTGTTGATACGGTTAGCATGCAGACAGTAGCATATGACACACAAAATAATGATCTGGAGGGAAAGGATAAGCATCCTTCACGGCTTCCTAGCGCAGATGCCGAGGAAGCTGTAAATAAGCATGATGAGGATATGCTCTCAGCTTCTATAATTCCTGCGGATAATCTTTCGGTGACTGGCGAATTTTCTCTGCGCAATAATTTAGGAAAACTTGCTGCAGGTACACCAGAAGGTTTGTATTTTGTTCTGCGTGGCAAATTATTTTTCTGGGAGTATGCTAGTAAAACCTCTTTGGAGCTTGCGAATTTAGATACCCGTAACGGCTTGTATTATTTCCTGGGGGATTATCCTGAGGGAATAGTTGAGGACCCAAATGAAACAGTCGTGCAGAAACGCTTTATTCCCTTCAGCTCCCTAGTCTTATACAAAGACCGCTTATATTACGCGCAGGAAACGAGCATGAATACCGGCGAATCTTCCTATCAGATGATGAGCTTAAATCTACAGGGCCAGGACGCTAAAACTGAATTTGAATTGCCCGGCAAAATCAATAAATTTAGTATTTTAGACGATGGAAACATTTTCTTATATGAAGTGCAGCTAGATGAGGATCCAGATAAAGAAAAGGCTGATATCATACGCCTGTATTATTACGAAAATGAAAGTGGTCAGCATCACAGGGTAACAACGGACCTTTTTCCGTGGTTTGTTTTTTGTAATGACACCACATGCTATTTTACAGCCCTCAATACGGAAGATGATCTAAACACTATTATGCAGCCTTACCATTTTTATAGCTGGGACTGCCGTAGCCAAGAAATCCACAAAGAAACGATTGACAATATTGGAAATGGTTTTTACCCACAAGGCGACCATTTAGTCAGCCCGGTGCCTGACCAACAGGATCAAGAACACCTGCAAATAGATTTTATTTACGCTGATGGTACGCGCCAGACTGTATTCGAACAAGATTTGTCGCAGAACGAGGCCATTTATACCGGCACTTCAGAGGATTTTTCCTTTATCCTAGCTGGGGATTTCAGTCAAGGCCAATGGAAATGTACGATTCTAGATCCAGAAGGTAAGCAGGTAAAAGAGTTCACTTTCAGTTCTCCGGGACCACTCAGCCTAGTTCAAGGGATCGTCGGACCCTATCTCTTTATGAGCCATGATGTAGCGGAAGTTAATAATACGAATTATTATCTATTAGATGTTAGCTCAGCCACGGATGGGAAAGCGCCTGAAGTAATTCCCTTGCTGCCAGAAGATTATTTTAAGCCCTAGGGCAAGTAGGATTTTGGACCAAGGCCAGAAAGGCTCAAAAGGAGCGGGCTGGTGATTTGAGCGGGTTTTCACAATGTTGCGTCTTGAATGGATAAAGCTGGGTAAGAAGTGTACGCTATTGCTGTGTGCCCTGGCTCTTATGCTGGCCTCCTGGCTGTTAACGGAGTTTATCTACCTCACGCCTCAGGATAAGGCGGGGCGTGTCGATTCCCAGGTAGACCCTGAACTCTGTCAGCATTACGCAGAACTCCCCGCCCAATGGGCCAAACAGCGGCAGCAAGCAGAGGCTAAAGGTAATAGTGTCCTTTTTAAGGATCTAGGCCATGAACAAGTGCGCCTCCAAGCAGAAGCCGAGGCCTATCAAGCCTTAATTACAAATATTTCAGAAATAGGTCCTGACTACCGCTGGTCAGGAATTTTAACCAGTCCCTTTCCCTTTTTCGTGCAAGTTATTATGGCTTGCTTCCTGTGTGACCGCCTCTTGCTACGGGAAAGACAAAACGGATACTTTGCCTTGGTCAAAAGCTGTGCTTATCGTCCGCTAAAACGCTTTGCCATTCGTTTAGGGCTCTTGACTTTCTTGTTGCTGGGCCTAAGTTGCTTGGTCTATGCGTTGCCCTATCTCGTAGAGACAATCATGCGAGGTCCTCTCAACAATGCTCCGGCGCAGGCCCTGCCCGCCTTGCAAGACTTGGACCGTCATCTAAACATGAGTGGTTTATGGGCCTTGCTCTTTGCCAGCAGATACCTGGCGGCTTTAGGTTTGGCCTTAAGTATCACCTTTTTATCTATCTTTGCGGAGAACTTTTTATGGTCAGCCTTTATCATGCTGCTTTCCCTCCTGGGCGCCTATACCCTTAAGCGCAGTATCCCTCTAAATTCCCGTTATGTGTTCTGGCGTATTTTTAACCCCGCTTGGGTCCTGCAATTTTTTGCAGAGTTGCCGCAAAATATCCGCTTAACCTGGGGAGGACGCGTTCTTCAGGCAGAATATCTTGCCATGAGTTTCTGGCTCCTGTTAGATCTCCTCTTGCTCCGGGGAATTTTCCGCTCTTACGAGCAAAAAAACCCCGGTTATCTGAAAATGCTCTTGTCACGAGGGCCCTCGAAGCGAAAGCAAACGCAAGCTACAGGGAAACAGGACAAAAGCCCTAAGGCAAAATCTCCGCCAGGAGGCCAACTGGCCATGAAAAGCCACCTCCGCCTGGGCGAGGGGCGTAAGGTGATGCGGTCTGCGCCCGTCTTGCTTTTCTTGGCTTTGTTCTTAATGGTCTTTGCTTACCGCACCTTTTCCTACAAGCGGATACCTGCACCGCAGGAAAAAAGGCTGGAGGCACTTTATATGACTTATGGCGGACACTTAGAGGGCGAGACAGCCGCTAACCTGGAGGCCATAGACCAGGCCTATGCCAGCAAGGCTGGGGAAATTGAGGCCCTCAGGCAAAAATTGCGATCTGCGCCGGCAGATAGCAATGTCGAGGATACAGAGAAAATAGAGGAGGAAAAGGGAGCAGACCTAGCCGAAACAACAGACCAACCAGGTCAGAACGATCTTAGTTTGGCAGACCAAGCCGCTCTCTTCCAAGAACTTGAGGACTTGCAGAATCAAAGTCTGCCCTCTCCTGACTTTTATCCCCTCCTAGAAAAGTATCGAGAAATTAAAGCCAGAGGGGGAGACTATTTATTGGCAGAAAAGCCTTATCAACTGCTTTTAGGGTTAGAAGCCAGCTCGCTGCAAGCCCAGGACTATGTGATCTATGCATCTGCGCTTGTATTGTTGCTCTTTATAGCCTTCGCACCAGATTTCGAGCCTTCTTCCTTGGCTATGGTGCGCGCTTTAAGTGGTGGCCGTGACGATCTGATACGCAAAAAAATAAAACTATCGGTCCTCTTTATTCTGTTCTTTCATCTGGTTGCATATAGCTCTCGGTTCTATAAACTGTGGCGCTTCTATCCCCTGCCTAGCCTAGCCCCCCATCTCATTAACATTTCTCCGGACCTGATCCTACCCATCTCTGTGGCTGCCGCCTATCTCTTGCAGGCATTTTTTTCTTGCCTCATCTGCTATTGCTTGGCACTCTCCCTGCTCCTATCCTTTTTCCAAAGCAACCGGCTCATGAGTTTAGCCCTGGGCTTTTGTCTCGTGCTTTCCCCTCTGCTGCTCTACCGTGCTGGAGCCGTACATATTTCTGTTTTCTCTTTGCTATGCGGTGCTGGGCTGGCATACCCGCTAAGGTCCTTTTTGCAGGTGATGTCCCTCAGCATAATCGCTGTAAGCTTGCGCCTGTGGCTTATCACTTCCTGGAGGGAGGGAGGACTAAAACTCCGACGAAAATATGGCTAGATTAAAGATTCTAAATTTAAGCAAATATTATGGAAACGTAACCGCCTTGGACGAAATCAGCATGGAATTTCATCCGGGCATCACCGGGATCATGGGCAATAACGGCGCGGGAAAGTCTACCCTCTTAAACATCCTGGCTAGTCTCCTCCAGCCCTCTTTTGGTGCTGTCTACCTCGATGATCGAGATATTTTCGACATGGATGCAGGCTATCGTCGCCTACTCGGTTATATGCCCCAGCAGCAAGAGGCCTATCGCGGTCTAAGAGTACACCAATTTTTGGAGTATATCTCGGTATTAAAGGAATTGCCGTATAAGACTGCCCGTAACCGCATTCCCATTTTACTTGAGCAATTTCATCTACAGGATCAGCAGAAGAAATATTGTGAAGACTTATCCGGAGGTATGCGTCAGCGTCTTTTATTGGCGGCTGCCCTGCTTAATGATCCGCTGGTCCTGATTTTGGATGAACCCACAGCCGGTCTTGACCCCATTGAACGCGCCAGTCTGCGGGAGGCCCTTATTCAGCTCCCAGCACATACCATCACCCTTCTGGCCACCCATATTGTTTCGGACTTGGAATTTATCGCGCAGGAGTTAGTTTTCATGGAAAAAGGCAGGATAAAAGCACAGGGAGACCAAAGTGACCTCCTGTCAGCCTGCCCTTGCTTCATCTCTTCTCTTAGTGCCGAGGACCTCCGCAAAGAGGATCCCCAGCTTAAGTTAGTCAACGTGTCCTACCAGCACGGGCAAAAACTCTGTCGTGTCATTTCTCACACGCTCACGCCTAGTGCAGCTACCCAACGTGTACCCGCAGGCCTAGATGATCTTTACCTCGAACTTTTATCTCCCCAAGCTTAGTCCAACTCAATAGGCACTAAGGAAAATTCCTTGACGTCAAAAAGGCCCAGGTCCGAGAGTTTGAGCTCCGGTATGACCAAAAGGGACATGAAGGAGAGGGTCATGACCGGGTCTATGGCGGGGTTGACGCCCAAGTCGCTGTGGGCCCGGGCATTGAGCTGGGCGAGGGCGCGGGCGACTTCTTCGCCGGCTTGGTCGGACATGAGGCCGCCCAGAGGCAGGGGGAGGCGGTCCAGGACCTGGCCGTCCTTGACGGTAATGGCGCCGCCTTCCTGCTTTTGTAGCTCTTCAACAGCTAGGGCCATGTCATGGATATCCCGGCCAGCAACCACAATATTGTGGGAGTCGTGGGCGATGGAGCTGGCAATAGCCCCGCAGCGCAGGCCATAGTTGCCCAGGAGGCCGAGGCCGACATTGCCGGTGTTGTGGTGGCGCTCCACCACTGCTATGCGAACGATGTCTTGGTCTGGGGGCAAAATGACATCGCCTTCGGGCGTCAAATCCAGGCAGGCTTGGCCTGACCCGGTGACGACGCCGCCGGGGAGGACCTGAATAACGCGGAGCTGGCGGGATTTTAGCTGGAATTTCAGGCAGTCGGCGGAGAAGTCTCGGACATGGAAGCTGGCCCGTACGGCTGAGGCGTCGGCCTTCTGGATGGGAGGCAGGTAGACGCCCTCTTTGGCCACGAGCTGGCCGTTGATATAAACGTATTGGGCTTCAAAGGCTTGGAGGTCACGGACCAGGACCAGGTCGGCGGCCCGACCGGGGAAGAGGCCCCCGCGGTCGCGGAGATTGTAGGCCTGGGCGGTGTTGAGGGAGGCCATTTGGACGGCCGTAATGGGGTGGAGGCCATAGGCGACACACATTTGCAGGTGCTCATTGAGGTGGCCGATCTCCAGCATAGTGGAGGCGTGGCGGTCGTCTGAGCAGAGCAGGCAACGAGAGGCATTATAGGGGGTAACCCCGGGCAGGAGGCGGGCCAGGTCATGGCAAGAGGATCCCTGGCGGAGGAGGACATACATGCCCCGGGCCAGACGGTCCTCCATTTCTTCAAGGCTGGAGCATTCGTGGTCGGTCATCACGCCCGCGGCGGCATAGGCGCTGAGGTCTTTCCCCTTGAGGCCAGGGCTGTGGCCGTCGATGGGCTTGTCATATTTTTTCGCCATGAGGACCTTGGCCAGGACCTCCGGGTCCGTATAAACCACACCGGGGGCATTCATGAGTTCGGCCAAGCCCAAATTCTGAGGATCAGCCAGGGGGGCTTCCAGGTCTGAGGCCTTTAAGTCAGCTCCTGCGTTTTCAAAGCCAGTCGCCGGCACACAGGAGGGGACCATATATTCAATCTTCAGCGGGGTCTGGGCCGCGGCTTCTTGCATGTAGTGCAAGCCTTCTAGGCCAGCCACATTGACAATTTCGTGGGGGTCTGCGATCACACTGGTCGTCCCCCGGGGGACGACCAGGCGGGCAAATTCCTCCGGGCTGAGATAGGAAGATTCAATATGGATATGGGCATCGATAAGGCCAGGCAGGGCAAAGAGTCCCTGGGCATCCAGGCTTTCCTTGCCTTCATAATCCGGGCCTATCCCGGCGATGAGGCCCTGGCTGATCGCAATGTCACTTGGGTAAATTTTGCCCAGGCCCACATCGACCAGCTGGCAGTTCTTGATGACTAGGTCGGCGGGCTGGCGGCCAGCGGCTACCTCAATTAATTGAGCTAAAGATTCTTGAGTCATTTCACACCTCAGTTCTAGATAATTATTCTCTTCTGCCATCTCTAGTATTCTAGATATTTCTCGCGGAAGTAGTGGTACATGGTACAGGGGATCATGCCGTTGTAGAGCTTGCGGCGCTTGTCCGCCTTGTGGCCCGTGTCGGTCTCAAAATCGCCAGGGGTAATCACGGTCAGGCGGCAGCCGGGCCGGGTAAAGTTGCTACCAGGGTAAAAGGCCAGCTGGCCCAGGCCCTGGTGGAGCTTTTGGGCCATGGCGGAGTCGGCCAGGCGCTCCCCATAGGGCGGGTTGGAAATGAATAAGATCCGGTCTTGGCCAAAGTCCGCCTTCAGCTGGTCGGCATCTAAAGCAAAGAGGTCTTTCCGCTGGAAGTCCACCAGCTGGGCCACTCCTGCCCGCTTGGCATTCTCCCGGGCGATCTTCACGGCCTGGGGGTCTAGGTCACTGCCCACTAGGAAGATTTCGCTCATAGACTCTCGGTCTTCTTGGGCTAGAGCCTCCTCCTTGGCCTCGGCAAAAGCAGACGAATCCAGGAAGGCCCAAGCTTCGCCGCTAAAGGTCCGCCGGGCCCCGGGAGCAATATTGGCCGCCATGAGGGCCGCTTCTATAACAAAAGTCCCCGATCCAGCGGTGGGGTCGTAGAGCATTTCCCCTGAGAAGGGGGCAAAGCGGCTGAGCATAATCAGGCCGGCGGCCAGGGTTTCCTTGATGGGGGCCGCCGTGTGGGCTAGGCGGTAGGCCCGCTTGTGGAGGCCAGCCCCAGATGTATCAATCCGTAAGCTAACCTCATCCCGCATGATGCTGTAATTAACCCGCCGGTCGCGGAAATTTCGGTCTTCTGGCAATTGGGAACCCGGCTTGAGCCTTCGGGCCTTTTGCAGGCGGAGGACAATGGCCTTTTTGAGGGTGGACTGAATAGCGGAAGGGGCAAAAAGCTGAGACTTGCGGGAATAGCCCTTGACCGTAATGGCAGCCCGGGGCTCAATATAATCCTCCCAGGCCAGGTCTTGGGCCTGGTCAAAGAGGCTGTCAAAGTCCCTGGCCTTAAAGCGGCAGACCTCCAGCTCCACCCTTTCCGCTGTCCGCAGGTGGATATTGCAGAGGGCCACGGCCCGGCTGACAGAGGCCCGATCTTGGTCTAGGTCCACAAGGACCCGGGCATCCTCCTTATGGATCCGGTCCGGGGCAAAACCTAAAGCTTCGAGCTCGTCGCTGACACAGGATTCAAGGCCCATGAGGACCGGTATAAAAATTTTATATTCCATGCGCATGGTCCTATTGTAATAGAAAAAGCATGAAAGCTCGCTCCGACTTTCAGAAAACAACTTTTCCTCTGGTCTCCTGCCTGTTAAAATATAATCAAATTATCTATGCTGACCAATTATCCAAGCTGACTCCTTATCTCAGCAGACCAAGGAAGGAAGGGATCTCCCATGCTTACTTTTATCATCGTCTTGTGTGCGGCCCTGGCCTCACTTCTGAATATCCAGGTGGGGGCGAGTGACTTCCGGGTAACCGCCGGAATTGTCGTCCTCATCACCGGGCTTTTGCTCAATAAGCGGCTGAAAGCCATCCCCCTGGGTCTTGTCACCGGCTTTGCCGTTTGCCTCACCCGGGTGCTGGCGGCCTCGCTTGCCGGTCTGGAAATGGATGTCCTCTCCTACTTCTTGGAGGTTTTCTTTTATTTTGGTTACGTCCTCGTCTACTACTATGTTGTGGTCCACGAAGACAAGATCTATGGGATGCCTCTGGTGGTCAGCCTGAGCCTGGCAGACTTTGGCGGCAACGCCTTGGAATACTTTATCCGCCTGGCTCTGGGCTATGAGAGCTGGGAGTCGACCTCCTTGACCACCCTCCTTGTCTCTGCCCTGGTCCGATCGGTCATTATTATTCTGGCCGTCTTCCTTACCCGTCTGGTCCTCGTCAAGATGGGCAAGCATGTCCCCGATCCCCTGGCCCAAGATGCGGCCAGACTAGGCCTGGGGCCAGACTCTCAAGCCTAGCTAGTTAGGAGCTGACCGATATGTTATATGTAAATTTATCTGCCCGTCTCATGGGGGCTTTAGCTCAACCCTTTGCAATCTTGGCCCAGCCGCTTGTGGTCTTAGATGCCCTAGAAACAGTCAAAATCATCAAAAACTTTATCTGGGATAATATTCTCCTCTTCGCCCTCTTTGGCGTAGGGATTTTCTTGTCCGTCGCCCTGGGCTTTCCCCAGCTCAAGTACCTCTTCCCCACTATTCGGAAAATGGTCAAGGATATCCTGGCCAAAAAACCAGCCAAGCCCGGAGCCATGACCCCCTTCCAGTCTCTGACCACAGCCATCGCTGCCCAGGTGGGGACGGGGAATGTCGTAGGCGTCGCCTCTGCGGTCGCCGCGGGTGGGCCAGGTGCTGCCTTTTGGATGCTTCTCTCTGCCTTCTTTGGCATGACCACCATCTTTGCCGAGGCCAGCCTCTCCCAAATCTACCGGGAAGACCGACACGGGGAACGGGTGGGTGGTCCAGCCTACTATATTAAGCAGGGGGTAAAATCTAAGGCCCTCTCCCTGATCTTCGCCATTCTTTGCATTATTGGCCTAGGCATCGTCGGGGTCATGGTCCAGTCCAATGCCATCGTCAACTCCATGAATGAAGCCTTCGGCATCCCCACGGCCTGGCTGACCGCCGCCCTTCTAGCCATTGTCGGCATGATCCTGGCAGGTGGTATGGACCGGATCGCGACCTTCTCAGAAAAAGTCGTGCCGGTCATGGCCTTTGTCTATATCTTCGGGTCTCTGCTCATTGTCTTTATGAACGTGAACATGCTCGGGGCCGCCCTCAAGGCCATGGTCATAGGGGCCTTCCGTCCAGAAGCCCTGGCCGGGGGCGTCCTGGGGATCAGTGTCCGGGAGGCGGCCCGCTACGGACTGGCTCGGGGCCTCTTCTCCAATGAGGCTGGCATGGGGTCTACCCCCCACTCCCACGCTGTAGCTGAGGTAGACCATCCCGCTGAACAGGGCTTTATCGCCATGATCGGGGTCTTTATCTCCACCTTCTTCATCTGCCTCTGCACCGTCCTGGTCAACCTGACCTCCGGGGCCTATGACGCAAGTCTTCCAGCCCGGGAGATGGTCCTCCAATCTGAGGTGATGACCCAGCGCGCCTTTGCGGCTGGCTTTGGCAGTTTTGGCGCCAGCTTCCTCTCTGTCGCCCTGACCTGCTTTGCCCTGACTACCATTGTCGGCTGGTACTTCTTCGCCGAGTCCAATGTGAAATTTATTTTCGGAGAAAAACGCCTAGCCGTTTCCCTCTTCCGGGTCATTTCCCTGGCCTTCCTGGTCGTGGGTACCCTGGTCCCTGGCGACCTGGTCTGGACCCTGGCCGACCTCTTCATGGGCCTCATGGCCCTGCCCAACATTGTGGCCCTCATCCTCCTGTGGAAGCAGCCTCGCTTTATCCTGCGCGACTATGCCCAGGGGCAAAAAGAAGGGAGCCTGACCTGGACAGAGGCCAAGCTCCACGCTTGTCGCAATCTTACAATACTGCCTCACGATGGACAATGCGGTAATAGACATGAGCCGTAGCCTGATAAATCAAGAGGTAGATCAGGGTGAAAACCAGGACAGAAACCACTGACATTTTCAGGAAGAAGCGGCCATCCAGAATCTGGGTGCCCAGGGCCTGAAGCAGGGTATTTAGGATCTTGTAAGAGGCCAGGACATTGAGGACCGAAAAGGCCAGGGGCAGGAAGAACATGATGAGGATCTGGGTGCGGATCGTCGATTTAACCTGGCCCTGGTTCAGGCCTAATTCCTGGAGAATTACAAAGTTTTTGCGGTCGGCATAGGCCTCGTTGAGTTGCTTAAAGTAAACCACCAGACCGGAAACCAAGAGGAAAAACAGAATAAAGTAGAGGCCGATGAATAAGAGGGTCCCCATGCTAGACCAGAGGTCTTGCTGCATTTCTTCACGGTCTGAAATATTGGAATAGAGAGGCTGCAAAATTAAGGCAGAGTCCTCTTCAGATCGCAACTTGGTCAGGGGCGAACCTTCTCCATAAAAGGCCGCGAAATAGGCTTGGCGCTCGTCTAAGTCCAGACCTGGCATATCAAAGGCATAGCGGTAAACCAGGTGATAGGTCTGGCCAGCTTGTCCGGTTTCTGCTACATCTAGCGAATGAGTAACCATACCCGTGTCCTCTGCATAGAGGACATCCAGGAGTTCATTTTGCAGGGTGTAACCTTGTTTTGCGGCCAGAGCTTGGTTCCAAGTCGGTAAATCAGGCAGAACTCGGTCCAATACCTGTTCACGCAGGCTTTTGTCCTCCTGAACAGTTAAGTTGAGATGCTGATCAAAAACCACCTCCCGCGGCATGGATCCTTCAATATTCTTGGCCACCCCCCAATAGAGGGTAGAAGTCGTAGAAAAGGTCAGGAAAGCACAGGTAAAGAGGATTGAAATAGTCGCTAGACCGCCGGCATTAGCCTTCATCCGGAACAAGAGATTAGAAATGTTGATAAAGGGCCCGGGCCGATAGTAGAGCCTTTTATTGCGTTTACAGGCTTTGAGAAGGAAAATCGTCACCGCCATAAAAAACCCATAGGTGGCCACAATCACCATGAGGACTGCCGGAAAGAAAACCTTGATGGCGTCTATGGGGTCCAGGTTCTGGTTGGCCAGGTAGTAGGCCCCCAGTAAAAGGCCCAACGAAAGGATAGAAAGCAGCCACTTGGCCTTGGGCTCCCGCTCCCCAGTTTCTGGCCCGTCGAGGAGGTCCCGGAGTTTGGCTTTTAGGATGGTAAAACTATTAAAGAGAAAAATCGCCAGGAAGATACAGGCAAAGAGCAACCAGGCTTGGCGCAGGGCCGCCCCCGAGAATTGGTAGCTAATTTTAAGGTAATCATCCAGGTGGGTAAGGGCAAGTAGCCCTGCAAAAGCCAGGCGGCCCAAGACCAAGCCCAAGAGGGAACCCAAGAAGCAGATACTAAGGCCTAACCCTAGGCATTCCAAAAAGTTCAGCTTAATCAGGTCCCGTCTGCCCAGGCCTAAAACCCCGTATAGGCCGTAGGAGAGCGACCGGCGCTTAGCCAGAAAAGCATTGAGATAGAAAAAGACCGCAAAAGAGATGATGGCAAAAACATAGGTAAGGGTCTTAAAGACCGTACCGAGTGACCGGTAGCCCACGAAGCCCTCACTGCCTGCGATCATATCGCCCATGGCAAAGATAAT
>JAQYCV010000005.1 GCA_028724525.1 Clostridiales bacterium | reverse complement strand
TCGTTCGACTTGCATGTGTTAGGCACGCCGCCAGCGTTCATCCTGAGCCAGGATCAAACTCTCAGTTCAAATTCTTAAACTAAGAGCCGATTCGGCTCTTCATTACTTACTCATTCTTAAGTACTTTGCTCTCAAAAGCATCAACTTAAGGGCTCGTTTGTTTGTCTGCTATTCAATTTTCAAGGTCCTAAACCTTCCGTCTGCCGAAAGGCGCTCCGCTATAATATCAAGCCATTTCGCTTTCTGTCAAATGTTTTTTTGCTTTTGTTAATCCGCCCAACTTTTAGCGGAGAGATCTCCTGTTACTTGGCTATTCCTCATAGACCATGCCGTTGGCAAGCCAGGCGATCCTAGGCGTCGCTATCCAGGTGTTGCCGCCTTGGCTGGCCATGGGGTTGATATCTAAAGATGAGGCATCTACACCAGATCCGGCTGGCAAGAGCTCACCAAGTACCCCGCCTGCCAATACCTGTAGGCCACCTTCTTGGGTAACCAGGTAGAATTTAGATCCCTCAGGGTTGGACATGTAGGAAGCCACACCGTCTGCTAGCTTGACTGCTGCACTACCCGACTGGCGCATCCATAAGGAGCCATTTTTTAGGTAATAAATGGCCGATCCATCTTCATTAGAAGAAATATGGCTTACAACACCATTGGCTATTTGTACAGCCGCGGCTTCGGAAGAGCCCAGGTTGGCGCGTGCATCAATCCCGTAGAAGGTCCCCTGCTGGTCGGTCCAGTAGAGGCCATAGCCAGCTGCAAAGACTTCTTTGACCCCTTGGAAGACCAGGGAAGCCTGGCTTACTCCCGAGCCATCGCCTGAGGCATAGGCATTGGCAAGATAGAGGTTGCCTTGGTCCCAAACAGCCAGAGAGCCATAGTTGCTCCCATCAGTCGAGCCGACCGGTAGGATAATACTTTGTTCGCTTAAAGACCAGTTGGGGTTCGTGACCTGGTCTACACTGCCATCGGACTTCATCCGGGCAATGGCTTGGCCGTTCAACTGGTAGCTCAGGACTTCTTGCCCATCCAGACTCACCCGGGTATAGCTAGGGTTGCCGGGTATAGCCTTGGTCAGGCGGGCTGGGTCGCCCCCTAAGACATCCGGCCGATAAATATAGACCGAGAAATCATCTTGGTAGACCGCCAACTTGCCATCTGAGGTCAGACTATCCAGCTTAATGTTGCCCTGGCTGGTGTATGGCTCCATGAGCTGACTCACTAAATTGCCTGCATAATCTAGAAGTTTAACGCCTGCTTCGCTGACTACGAGAAAGTTGCCGGAATCTTCTGCCATAAGGGCATCGGTGACATTAGCCGCGATGACCCGGGGCTGGAAGTCTGTATAAGATAAGTAATAAAGCTGGTTAGAAGAAAGATAAGCCAAGCCCTGGTTCCCTACAAGTTTCTCTAAGCCCTGGGCCGACCCGAAGGGCAGATCAACTGGATCCGTTTGTGTGCTGGAGAAAAGTCGATATTGTCCATCAGCAGTGAGGCCCACCGTGTAGCTATTATCGGGCGAATTATAGATATCTATAAAGTTGCCTGGAATGTTGGCCAAACTGGGCTGACCATTAACATCCGGCCGCATGAAAAAGCGGGAAGACTCTCCAGCAATGCTGGTTCCCTGCTCGGTGTAAGGAGGCTTGTATTGGCCAGGTAAGGCCAGGTCGGGCAGGGTAATAGGCAGATCTTCCAAGGGGGTAGGAGGCTCTGTAGGGGCAATGGGCGGAGGAGAAGTTTCCTGACCAGAAGGCAAAACAGGCTGGCCATTCGCATCTGTTGGCAAAGGCGGCGGGCTAGTTTCACCTGCAGGGGTCGGCTGGGGAGCTGGCGTAACAGCGGGTAGCTGAGGATCATTGGTCCATTCCGGCTGAGGCGCTTCTCTAGGGGCTTCAGGGACCTCCGGCTGGACCGGTTGAGGCTCGATGTAGGCCGGGGGCAATTCTGGAGTAGCCTCTGGCATGTCTACCACCGGAGGAGGTGGTGCTACAGGAGGCGTCCAGGCCGGGGCGTTATCGTAGGGGTCAGTCCCTAGGGGTGGCAGGGTATGTTCAGGCAAAGTAGGCAGTTCTGTGCTGCTGGGCTTGGTGGGCTTGAGGGTAGTTTCCATGACACCTTTTTTGGGCAGGGTTTGCCTTTGCAGTCGCACATCACTGTCATTACGCATAAAGACTGCACGGATCAGGACAAAGAGCAAAAGCAAGCCCACAATAGCCACTCCGGCAATCAAGCCAATCTTGGCCGGAAGGGGCAGAGGAGGTCTCCCCTCTTCTTCATCGTCCATGAGGTCATCTAAATAGGCATAGGAGTTGGGCAGGTCCTGATCAGCCTCCTCATAGGGCGAGTAGGCATCACCCTCCTGGCCATAGTAGTTGCCGTAATCTCCATAGGACTCATAGGCATCTGAGGATGCTTGAGACTGTAGGGATGAACGTGCCGCACGCTGGGCCGCCTGGGCATCGGGCACTGGTGTTTGCCGATGGCTGGGATCAGAATGGACAGGACGTCCTTCTGGCCCGGTAGGCCCCATGGGTCTGGGGGACCGATAGGCTTGCGGCCTGGGGGCAGGCCGTCCTTGGTCTTGCCTACGGGGGGCTTGCCCCGGCTGTCTTGAAGGATTGTATCCTGGATCAAATCTGTCTGACATGCTTGCTACTCCATCTTATCCATCTGATATGTTGAGGGCCCAGGATGAGACACCCTGGACCCTAGAAAAGTAATAGTCTGTCTAAGATTTTACACCTAGCCTACATTGCTTTCTAGTAGGCTGAGGAAGTGGTCAAAGCGGGCCATGGCATCTTCAATGGGCTTAGCCGAAGACATGTCTACACCCGCTGCTTTCAAGGTATCAATAGGCTTGGCGGAAGAGCCAGAGCTTAAGAACTTGAGATAGGCATCCCGTTCCGCTTGGCCGCCCTCGGTAATTAACTTAGCAAAGGCCGTCGCAGCAGAGAATCCCGTGGCATATTGGTAGACGTAGAAGTCATAATAGAAGTGGGGAATCCGGGCCCACTCCAGAGCGATCTCAGGATCTTTAGCCAATTCTGGTCCGTAATAATGCTGGTTCAACTCACCGTAGGTCTGGGTCATCCAGTCGGCCGTGAGGCTGATCCCCGCTTGGTCGGCCTGGTGGATCTTCTGCTCAAAGTCCGCAAACTGTGTTTGACGGAAAACAGTTCCCTTAAAGCCATCCAGGTAATTCATGATGATATAGCGGCGGGTAGCCGGATCCTCAATGGTATCCAAGAGGTAGGAAGTGAGGAGGTTTTCATTGCAGGTCGAGGCAATCTCCGCCAAGAAAATCGGATAATCCCCATAAGTGGGAGATTGATTTTCCCGGGTCAGATAGGAATGGCAGGAGTGGCCCAACTCGTGGGCCAGGGTATAGAGATTGTCCAGTGTCCCCTTCCAAGTCATGAGGATATAGGGAGGAGAATCATAGCAACCACCAGAGTAGGCCCCGGACCGCTTGCCAGCATTCTCCGCATAGTCAATCCAGCGGGAGGAGAAGGCTTGCTTGAGAATATCCAGATAAGCCTCACCCAGAGGCGCTAAGGCTTTCAGGATAATCTGCTGCGCTTCTTCCATTGTGTAAGTGAGGTCGACTTCATCCACCACCGGCACGTAAAGGTCATAAGTATGGATCTCGTCCAGGCCTAAGAGCTTCTTGCGCAGGCCAACATAGCGGTGGAGCAGGGACAGATTAGCATCCACGGTGTGGAGCAGTTGGTCGTAGACCTGCTCTGGAATTTCGTTATAGAAGAGGGCCGCTTCACGGGCAGACCTAAAGTGATGGCTTTGGGCCAAGAAATTATCTCGTTTGACCTGGGTGGACAGGGTCTGGGCATAGGTGTTGCGATATTGTTGATAAACCGTGTAATACTGCTGGAAGGCATCTTTTCTAACCCGGCGGTCCCGATTTTGCAGGAGCTGGCCAAAGCGGGCATGGGTCAACTCAATCTCTTGCCCCTGGTCATCCTGGATCACGGGGAATTTTTGGTCCGCATTGTCGAGCACTTCAAAGACAGTAGATCCTGCCTCCAAGACCTGAGAGGCACCCGCCAAGAGGGCTTCCTCTGAGGGACTAAGGATATGGGGTTTGGAAGCCAAGACCTGATCAATCTTACGCTTGTAGTGGCGAAGCTTGGGCTCTGCTTGGTAAAAAGCCTCCAGAGTCTTATCTTCCAGGTGGGCCAGGGCTGGCTCAGCAAAGGAGGCAGCCGCCATATATTGGGCTAAAAATTGGCCCATTTGGCTCTGCATACCCGTATATTTAGACACAGCAGTGTCTTCATCATTCTTCATGGAAGCGTAGACATAAAGCTTCGAAATCTCACGTTCATGCCTATCTTCCAGTTCTAAGAAAGCCAGAAGCTTATCTGCTGCGGAAGTCAAATTGTCCTTAAAGGTGGCAATCTCCGCAGGGAATTTTTCTGCTTGTTTGAAGGCTGCCTCCCAAGCCGCATCATCGGCATAGAGGGGGCTGAGGTCCCAAGTGCTTTCCACAGCAACATCCTTGCGCTGGAGCACTTGGCGGGCATTGGATGAGTCAGGGGCAAAAAATTTACCGAAAATCAATGTGTTCATACTTACCTCGCTAATTCATTATTTCGTCAGGATCCACAGGATCCAGGTCACAACTTAGATTTTGGTCTGCTTGGGCTTCTTCTAGGGCATCTGCAGCCAGGTCTTCCTGGGTTGAGCCAGGGTCTGCCGCCTCAGCCTCTGCCAAACTTTCCGGCCGTTCACTGACTTCATCATCATTGCGGTCAGTGACGGTAACATCAGTAATAAAGGCCTCTCGTGCCCGCATCAGCTTTACGCCCTGGGTGTTGCGCCCAAGGATAGGCACTTCAGCAGCATGGACTCGGATGACCAGGCCATCTGCATTCATGAGGAGGAGATCGACTTCATCTGGTCCTTTGATGACCCGCACGACATCCCCCGTCCGGTCGGTGAGTTTGTGAGCAATAAGGCCCTTCCCACAGCGATATTGGCTACGGAAAGACTGCAAAGGCGTGCGTTTGCCCAAGCCCTTCTCAGTTACGGAGGTCATCAGGACATCGTCGTCTGCTACCAGCATGGAAACGACCTCATCGTCTGGGCCCAGACGAATGCCCCGCACGCCCATGGTCGCTCGGCCGGTAGCCCGGACACAGGATTCATGAAAACGAATGCCCAAGCCCTTCTTAGTAGCCAAGAAAATGTCGTGATCGCTTTGGGTCAAGTCGACAGCAATAACAGAGTCATCTGCCTGCAAGCGCATGGCGATGATCCCGCCCTTGTGGATATTGGCATACTCTTGTAGCCTGGTTTTCTTGATCAAGCCCTTGCGGGTAGCCATGACCAGGAAATAGGGCTTGTCAGGATCCTCGGCGTCCTCTGGCATGGGGAGGAGACCATAGATCTTCTCCTCAGGGGTCAGCTGGAGAATATTGACAAAATTTGTTCCCCGGCTCTGTCGTGAAGCCTCCGGGATCTGATAGCCCTTGAGCCGGTAGACCTTACCTAGGGTTGAGAAGGCTAGGAGCCACTGCTTGCTGGAGGCCGTAAAGAGGGTCTTGACCAGGTCTTCGTCCCGGGTATTCATACCCTGGATGCCCCTGCCGCCCCGGCGCTGGGCTTCGTAGGTGTCAGTAGGCACCCGTTTGACATAACCTGCTTCTGACAGGGTAAAGACGACATCTTCTTCCTCAATGAGGGATTCATCATCAATGTCCGTATAATCGGGAGAAATGCTCGTCCGGCGGGGGTCTGCATACTTGCGCTTGGCCTCCAGAAGCTCGGTATTGATAACCGCATCGCGTTTAGCCCCATCGCTAATAATGCCCTGGAACTCTTCAATCTTTTCTTCCAGTTGCTGGTATTCACTCTCCAGCTTTTCGCGCTCTAAGCCAGATAAGCGGCCTAAACGCATATCGACAACGTGCTGGGCCTGCTTTTCACTAAAGCCAAAGCGTTCCCGCAAGGCTTCTCGTGCGGCGTTTTCATTAGCTGAGGCCCGGATAATATTGATCACTTCATCAATGTGATCGATAGCCATTTGCAGGCCAGCCACAATATGCTTGCGGGCTTCTGCTTTCTCTAAGTCAAACTTGGTGCGGCGGACAACAATTTCTCGATAGAAATCCAGGTAGGCCAGGAGGGCATCTTTGAGGGTGAAGAGTTTGGGAACCAAAAGCCCCGTCTCATCTGGCACCAGGGCCAGCATATTGGCGGAGAAATTATCCTGGAGCTGGGTGCTCTTATAGAGTTGGTTGAGGACGACATTCGGGGTCGCATCCCGCTTCAGCTCAATGACAATACGAATTTCCTCATTGCGGTCAGACTCATCCCGGACGTCGGAAATGCCTTCAATCCGCTTGTCCTTAACCAGGCTGGCGATCCTTTCGATCAGGCGGGCCTTATTAACCATGTAGGGCAGGTCGTGAACAATAATCCGATGCCGGTTATTTTTGGTCTCGACGATCTCACAATTAGCCCGGACCACAATCGATCCCCGGCCTGTTTTATAGGCCTTGCGGATACCGGACAGGCCCATGATTGTCCCATAGGTGGGGAAATCAGGACCAGGAATGATCTCCATGAGGTCGTCAATGGTCGCATCAGGGTGGTCAATGAGGTACAGGGTCGCATCAATACACTCGCCTAGGTTATGGGCAGGAATGTTGGTCGCCATCCCTACGGCAATGCCGGAAGACCCATTGACCAGAAGGTTGGGGAAAGGAGCCGGCAAAACATTGGGCTCCATGGCGTGTTCATCAAAGTTGGGCTGGAAATCAACCGTATCCTTATTGATATCCGCCATCATATCCTGGGCCAATTTGGTCAAGCGGGCCTCTGTATAACGGTAGGCCGCCGGCGGATCCCCGTCTCGAGAACCAAAGTTACCGTGTCCATCGACCAGAGTATGGCGCATGGAAAAGTCCTGGGCCAAACGCACCAGGGCATCGTAAACGGAGGCATCCCCATGGGGGTGGAATCGGCCGAGAACATCACCTACCGTAGTTGCGCACTTCCGGTAGGGTTTATCAGGCGTAAAGCCCTGGGTAAACATGGAATAGAGGATCCGGCGATGGACAGGTTTTAAACCATCACGGATATCCGGCAGGGCCCGGTCCGTAATAACAGACATGGCATAGGTGATGAAGGACTGCTTCATCTCCTTGTCCAAGTCTACGGGGATAATAATATTGTCTGGGTTTTGGAAAGCGGCATCTACCGCGGCTTCTTTGGCTTGGAGCTGGCTATGTCTACTCAGCCCATCTCTTTCCTCACCGCCAGACTGGGGTGTATCTATGGCCATTAAAACCTCTTTCTAAAAAAGACCGGCAGGGAGGAAGGCTCTGGCGCAAGACCAGCAAAGGATAACCTCCCGGATGAAGCAAAGCTTAACACAAAACTCGGGCCTTTTCTGCTACTCATTACTTTTAAATTATAACATATATAGGCTGAGAAAATAGGCAGAAACCTCCTTCTGTCTCTGCCTGCTAATAAGTTATCGAACCCACTGAGGGTCTGTCCATGGGCCGCCTACAAATTTGCAAGTAATGGGTGGCAGGAGGCTATGTCACTTCGGATTTTCGGATTCTCCGGCATTATTGCAACTAATGGGTGGGCCCATCGGGCAAGTTCGCAAGAAGTGGATGGTATCGAGGGCAAATCTGCAAGTAATGGGTGGCTAAGGCGCCGAGATCCATCCATTACTTGCAAATATGTCTGAAATCTACGAAAGGGGATTTTTTTTGATTTGGGCGTTAGACCGGGGATATTTTCGAGCAGTCGCTTGAAGCTTGCGATAGATTAAGAAGCTACGGTCAGCCTGAAAGCGGGGCAGGGTGAAAGTGCGAATATCTTCTAGGTCTGCCCCCAGCTTCTGCGCAGCTTGGCCGGCCTGGGCAAGTTCATCCTGGTATTTGGCCTTCATGGCCACAAAAACGCCACCCGGCTTCACCAAGGGTAGGGCGTACTCCAAGAGGATAGGCAGGTTGGCCAAGGCCCGAGCCGTTACAAAATCCAGGCGATCGCGAAAATCCCCCTGCCGGCCGAGGTCTTCAGCCCGGGCGTGCACGCACTGCCAGGGCTGGCTGAGACCAATCTCTTCTAGGGATCTGTCCAAAAATTTCAGACGTTTGGCCAGGGCATCAACGAGATATAAGTCCAAATCCGGCCGCAAAATTTTGACAGGAACACCAGGGAAGCCCGCCCCTGTCCCCAGATCTAAGAAAGTGAAGGATCTCGCTTCTGGAGTGGGCACGCCACTTGTCGCCTGAACTTCTCTATCGATAAGGGGGAGGAGGGTCCAGGAGTCGATTAAGTGAAGATAGATAGCCTCCTCCGGGTCCCTAATGGCAGAAAGGTTGAGTGTTTGATTTTGCTCCAGCATCAGGGCCAAGAAGTCCAGGGCCTGGTCTTCTTGCAAGCTAGTCATGCTGAAGCCGGGCAAGACCTGGGCCAGGTCAGCCTGGGCTCCCCTGTAAGCTGCATTTAAGGCATCAAAAAGTTCTTTATTCATCGGCAGGCTCCTGGATCTCCTCTTCGTCTGAACGAAGCCCATCTTGCTGTCCTTGGTCTCTCTGGGACACCGCCAAGAGCAAGATAGAGGCATCTGCGGGAGAAATTCCCGAGATACGGGCGGCCTGACCCACAGACCGGGGCCGGAGTTTGGACAGTTTTTGCCGAGCTTCTAGCCGGAGGCCCTTGAGCTGCGTATAGTCAAAGTCCTCTGGAATCCAGCGTTTTTCAAGTTTATGAAAGCGTTGGATCCGGGCCAGTTCTAACTTGATATAGCCCTCATATTTTATCTGGACCTGGACATCGTAGCAGTCCACCGGGCTGAGGAAGGTCTCGCCCGGCTTAGCCTGGCTAGGATAGCAAATGCGGGGCGGGTCTGGATCCAAAGTGACCAGGTCCTGGTAAGTCACTTCCGGACGCTTGAGCAGGTCAGCCAAAGAAACGCCTCCCTCAGGCAGGCCATAGCCCTTGGCCTGACAAAAAGCCTGCACTTTGGGATCCTTGGGGCTGAGTCTGGTCTCTGCCAGTCTTGCCCGCTCCCTACTAATCCTGGCTTGTTTGGCTTCAAAGGCTGCCCAGCGCTGGTCAGAGATCAGGCCAATTTCCCGGCCCAGAGGGGTTAGGCGCTGGTCGGCGTTATCCTGGCGAAGGACCAGCCGGTATTCCGCTCGGGAGGTCATCATCCGGTAGGGTTCGTTCGTCCCCTTAGTTACCAGGTCATCAATCAAGACCCCTATATAGGCCTGGGACCGGTCGAGGATCACAGGGTCTTGCCCGGCCAGGGACCGGCAGGCATTGATCCCTGCAATCAGGCCAGTTCCGGCAGCCTCTTCATAGCCTGAAGACCCGAGGATTTGGCCCGCACCATAGAGGCCTTTGACCGACTTCAGCTCCAAGCTCAAGTCAAGGTCTTGAGCATCCAGGAGGTCGTAGTCAATCGCATAGGCAAAGCGCATGAATTCTGCCTTTTCCATGCCCGGTACAGATTGGACCAGTTGGCGCTGGACATCTTCCGGCATAGAGGAGGACAAACCGGAGGCATAGACCTCCTTGCTTTCCAAGCCACAAGGCTCCAGGAAGACATGGTGGCGGTCGCGGTCAGGGAATTTAACCACCTTGTCTTCAAAGGACGGGCAATAACGGGGGCCTACGCCCTCTACCAAACCTGAATAGAGGGGGGATCTGTCAATATTGTCCGCGATCACTTTTTTACTTTCCGGCCCCGTATAGGTCAAGTAGCAGTTGAGGCTGGCCAAGGGTTGCCAGGTCACATCTTCTTCATTCACAAAGGAAAAGGGCTGGGGGGCAGAATCAGCCGGTTGCACTTCCATGTGGGCATAGTCTAGACTACGCGCGTGGAAACGCCCGGGTGTACCTGTTTTGAAGCGCTTCAGTTTCAGACCTAAGGCCTGTAGGGAGGCAGACAGGTGTTTGGCGGGGGCCAGGCCATCCGGGCCTTCTTCGCGGATGGACTCCCCTATGATCACCTTAGATCGGAGGAAGGTGCCTGTGGCTAGAATCACTCGGGCAGCAGGATAGACCGTGCCTAGAACTGAGACAACTCCTTCAATCTTTTTAAGACCTGCCTCTTCCCTCCAAACCAGGTCTGTGACCTCATTTTGAATTAGGTAGAGGCCTGGGGTTGCCTCCAAAAGGTGACGCATATCTTTTTGGTATTTCCAGCGGTCTTGCTGGGCCCGGGGCGAAAGGACAGCAGGTCCTTTGGAACGGTTGAGCATACGGAATTGAATAGTGCTCCGGTCCGCCATGAGACCCATGATGCCACCCAAGGCATCAATTTCCCGGACCAGCTGGCCCTTGGCCGTCCCCCCAATATTGGGGTTACAGGGCATATTGGCCAGGGCGTCAATATGTAAAGTAAAGAGGGCCGTCTTGAAGCCAAGTTTGGCGGCGGCCAGGGCAGCTTCGCAACCCGCATGGCCGGCCCCCACTACGATCACATCGTAGGAGTCGGCAAAATAATGGCCGGCCGCTTTGAGGGCCGCCAGGCTATGGTCTTGATAATTTTTGACTTGATTTTTCATTATTTGCCTACGCAGAAGCGTGAAAAAATACTCTCGACTAATTCATCGGAAACTTGGCTGCCAGAAAGGCTAGCAAGCGCCTCCTCGGCAGACCGGAGCATGGCCGCGGTCATGTCCAAAGCACCTGGGTCATCTAAGCTTTGAGCCGCCATATCCAGAGCTTGTTTAGCCTCTTCCAGGAGGGCCTTGTGACGGAGATTATGCAGAAAGATGTTGCCGGCTTGGCCAGATCCCAAACTGTCGTATGCGGCTTTTATCTGATCGCGTATGGGATCTAAAAGCTCTGGATGCACCTGGGACCAGGCTAGGACAGGTTCTGGGCCTAAAGCCTGAGCTTGAGTCCTCCGCTCCGCCTCGCTGTAGAGGTCTTGTTTGCCTAGCAGGGCCAGGATTTTCTGGTCGGGAGCCGTAGACCGATAGGAGGCTAAAGCCTCCTGACTTTCTGGGAGCCGCTGGGGATCATGGAGCCAAAAGACCAAGTCTGCCGCCTGGGCCGCCGTTAAAGCCCGGTCCACCCCTTCCCGCTCTACCAGGTCTGCCGTCTGCCTAAGGCCAGCGGTATCGGTCAGCAATACTGGGATACCAGCCACTTGCAGGTTTGCCTCCAGGGTGTCGCGGGTCGTGCCCGAGACGTCAGAGACAATGGCCCGATCTAGGCCCATGAGGGCATTCAGTAAGGTAGATTTACCGGCATTGGGCAGGCCCAGGATACAGACCCGGAACTTATCATTTAATATCCGACCCTGCGACCAATGGGCCAAGGCCTGTTGGATAGATGTCCGGATGGGTTTAAGACCCTCTTTAAGGCCCACAATATCAGAGCTTTCCGCGTTTTCTTCCGAAAACTCCAGGATATTTTCTAGATGGGCCATAAGGGTTAGGACTTGATCTTTCAAGTCCTCCACCGCCTGGGACAGCGAACCACTTAGGTCTCGCAAGGCTTGGTCTTGCTGGAGGCGGGATTCGGCTTCAATCAGGTCCATAACCGCTTCAGCCTGGGCCAGGTCTAGCTTACCATTCAAGAAAGCGCGTTTAGAAAACTCACCCGCGCTAGCCGGTCGGGCCCCGCTAGCGAGGAGAGACTCCAGGATAGAGTTGCGGACTTGGCTTCCCCCATGAAAACTGATTTCATACAGGTCTTCACCCGTATAGGAATGAGGGGCTCTAAAGGCTGCCAAGATAACCTGGTCTAAGACTTGGCCCTGGTCATCCGTCCAACTGCCATATGCCATGGTATAGCCCTTCATATGGGAAGGCAGGCCAAAAGAAGAACGAGGCCTGAAGCGCAGGTCGCAGATTGACCCGGCCTCAGGCCCAGATAGGCGAATAATCCCCAGAGCGGCTAGGCCGGGCGGGGTAGATAGAGCACAAATGGTATCGGACATTAGCGGGTTTTTGACCGGGCTTTACTGTCGTCATCCAAGGCGATGACCACTGACCGTTGGGGCTCTTGGCCCTCGCTGTAAGTCGTAATACCTTGGAAGTCAGCCAAAGCCAGGTGGATTTGCCGGCGTTCGCTAGGGCTCATAGGGTTCATGACAAAGGGCCGGCCAGACTTCAAGACTTTTTCTGCAGACCGGCGAGCCTTTTGCCGTAGTTGCTTCATCTGGCGGTCCCGGTAATAGTCAATATCCAAATACACTCTCTGGTAGCGGTCATGGTCTTGGTTGATCGCCAGAGTCGTCAGATACTGGATAGCCTCCAAGGTTTCGCCACGCCGGCCAATCGCATTGCCCAAATCATCACCTGAAACATCGATCTGCAGGCTACCATCATCCGCATAGAAGGAGGAAATCCGGCCATGGATGCCCAGATTTTGGAGGATATTAGCAACAAATTCGACCGCCTTATCTTCCAGGGCAGCTTTTTCCTCCGGGCTATACTCTTCACTTGTCTGCCGGCTGGCAGAAGAGCTGGGCGCATCCTCCTCATCCTCTAAGGCATATTCCTCATCCTGATCGTAAGGCAGGTCCTCTTGCGAGAAGTCACGTGTTTTTTCTTCTTCAAAGCTTTCGTCGCCCTCATCCTCAAAATCTGCGTCATAGGGGTAAGAAGGGCTAGGATCAGTTTCTGAAAAACCCTGATATCTGGGCGCAGGCTCCACAAAATCTTCTTCCAAAACCGAACTCACCCGGACGCGGGCAGGTCGGCGACCAAAGCCTAGGAGGCCACCGGGATCTCCTTCATCAAGGACTTCAATAATGGCATCTTCGCTAGAGATACCCAGGTCTGCCAAAGCTTCTTCAATGGCGTCGTCAACCGTTTTGGCGAGTTTTTCTACACTATTGTTCACTTGTATTTCTTCTCCTTCTAGGGACTTGTTTTTCTGCTTTGCGGGCTTCCACTAAGGCTAGCGCGGGCTTGGTATAAAAGTTGTAGGACAGTAAAGATTGAATAATACCCATGATATTGGAGGTCAGCCAGAAGAGGGCCATGGCCGCAGGCAAGGTGAAGGCCATCCAAATCATCATCGCCGGCATAAAGATATTCATGGACTTCATCATGGTAGCCGACTGCTCTTGCACCTGGTCATGCTTGGCTGGGTTGCTGGCATCCCTAGCTTTTTCCTCTTTAGTCCGCGTTTGTTGCGGCATGGCCTGACGGCTAATTTTCAGCTGGAGGAACATGGTGATCATCATCACTACTACGAGGATAAATAAGGGTAAGTAAGTAGACTTTTCTGGTCCAAAGAGTTTAGCGGGTAAGAAACTAGGGGTGACACCCAGGTCCATGCCTAGGAAATTCAAGTCTAAGACTTGGCTAAGCTGGATCCAGCCATTCTCTACCGCTTGGGCTAGGGCCTGACCATTACTCCGTAAGGCGGCTAAAATCCCAACATCAGAAGAGCCTACTGTTTTGAGAGCATTAGCGCCTAGACTGCCCTGGTCCACCAGGAGCTGGGTAATCTGCTGGAGGCTGTCTTGGGCTACACCCGCAATATAGAAGAGCGGGCGTTGGATAGGCCGCCAAATGGCGATCAAGACAAGAAATTGCAGGAGCTGAGGCAGGCAACCGCCTGTCATAGAGATATTGTGCTGCTTCATGAGGTCCATTTGAGCAGCCTGGGCCCTCTGGGGATCATTGCTATAGACCCGCTTGATCTCATTGATATCATCCTGCAGAAAGAGCTGGCGGGCCATATTCTTGTTCGTCCGCATATTCACGGGCATCAGGATGGCCTTAATCGCCAAGTTGACCACAATGATGACCAGGCCGTAGTTTTGCAGCCAGCCGTACATAAAGCGCATGAGTAAGCCAAAGACCTGATATAGGGGGTCTAGGATACTCAGGCTAAGCATATAATTCATAGGTTGTCGATTTCCTCTCTCAACTCTTATCTTTCAGGGGCTTATCTTGATTCATCTGAACCCCTGCCAGATACGAAGGTCGTCTTCATACTTTAGCAAAAGTCAGGCCGCTTGACCAGGTAAATTTCTCAGAAGAAAAGCCCCTGGATGGAGGGGCTTAACTCATCTGTCTGAAACAAATTCCCTGACCTACATCTCTTTAAAGAAGGGGTAGTTCTCCGCTTCAATCTTTTCCAGACTCGGCATGGGGAAGAATTTTTCATGATCCTTATCCATAAACATGAGCCCAGTCGTAATGGACCGGTAGGATTGTTTAGTTAAGGCATTATGCAGGGTTAAAGCCTTGGTAAATTGGTCCGGTTTGGCCTTCAGATCCAGGATGGCGTCCCGGAGTTTGGAGGGATGGATGCCCTCAATGGGAGATGGCACAAAGGGGTTATCCTGGAAACGATGCAGGAAAGAGTTCAAATCAAAGTTCATTTCCAAATAAAAGAGCCGGGGGACGGAGAGGAACTTATTGCCCGAAGTCATCCATTTGCCAAAGCCCCTCATATGCAGGCGGGATAAGACGATGGTGGTTAAGGGGGTGACTTCAACAAAGATATTGAAATCCTCTTTAATATCCGCACGACCCTCTGGAGGTGGGGTATAAGGCCCTGCCTCTAGAGCCATATAAGTACCATCTGCATTGCAGAGGAAGACCTGTTGAATGGCGTCCAATTCTACATGCTCGAGAATCCGGTAGCTGCTGACATACTTTGAAGCCTTGGGGCGGCCATCTTCATGAGGCCTCAGCTCTGCCAGTGCCTCGTCCAAGGGGAAGTAAGGGTCACGATAGTTAATATCCAACTCGGCAAAGATCATCTTGCCTTCATAATGGCTGGTCGTACCATAGGAATAGCGTAAAACGAATTCCGCCGGCGGCAATTGGGAGAGAACCAGGGACTGGTTGGGATAGAGAATCATATAGAGGTGGGGTTGATACTGTATCATATTTGCTCCTTTAGGGCCCTGGGCCCTGCTGTTCTGTGAGCAGACTGTAAGTCTGCTTCAATTATATTGTGATAAGCCAAGCGAGAGGCCCATCTGAGCCTCTCAGGCTTAGCGGAGTCTAAAGGAAGCGCACCACAACCAGGGCCACCATAGACATCAGTTTGATCAAGATATTCAAAGAGGGGCCGGAGGTATCCTTGAAGGGGTCACCTACTGTATCCCCTACCACAGCGGCATTGTGGACTTCTGTGTTGTTATGTAGGGACTCATCGCCCTCCACAGTCTTCTTGGCATTATCCCAAGCTCCGCCTGCGTTGGACATGAAAATCGAAAGGGTTACGCCTGTAATGGTAGAACCGGCCAAGAGGCCTAGGAGCATTTCCTTGCCACCCAGAGAACCCGTAACGACAGGAGCTAGTAAGGCCAAAACCGCAGGCATAATCATCTGCTTGAGGGCCGACCTTGTCGAGATATCGACGCAACGGCCATAGTCAGGGGTCTCATCACCCGTTAAGATGCCGGGCTTTTCCCTAAACTGACGGCGGACTTCGTTGATCATTTCAAAAGCCGATTTGCCTACTGCATCCATGGTTAAGGAAGAGAAGAGGAAGGGAATGACGGCACCAATAAAGACGGCTACTAAGATAAAGGGATTGGTGATTTCTGCGAACTCAATACCAGCGGCCTCCTTATAAGAAGCAAAGAGGATAATGGAGGTAAGGGCAGCTGAGCCGATCGCAAAACCCTTCCCAATTGCTGCGGTGGTATTACCTACGGCGTCCAGGCTATCGGTAATTTCCCGGACATGGGCGGGGAAGTGAGACATCTCTGCCAAACCGCCCGCATTATCTGCGATAGGGCCATAAGCATCGACAGCCAGCTGGATGCCCAGGGTAACCAACATACCGGTGGAGGCAATGCCAATACCGTACATATCTGCGCAGAGGTAGGAGCCTAAGACCGCCAGACCAATCACGATCACAATGGGGAAGGTGGAAGACATACCCACACTGATCCCCGCAATGATGTTAGTAGCAGAACCCGTCATGCTGGCATGCACGATAGAATCGACCGGTTTGCGGTTGGTGCCGGTGTAGTACTCCGTAATCTGGCCGACAATGACGCCAGCGGCGAGGCCAACAATCGTGGCGCCGGCCAAGTGCCAGCTGCCAAAATGCCCATCCAGGCCAAATCGCTTGTCCCCAATCAGGAGAACATATGCAATAACTATAAAGATAATAGAGAGGATAGAAGCCGTTAAGCTACCCCGATTGAGGGCGGTTTGCGGGTTCGCCTTCTCTGAAACGCGGACAAACTTAGTTCCAATAATGGAGGCCAAAACACCCAGGGAAGATACAACCAGGGGCAGGATTAAGAGGGTGATCTTCAGGTCAAAGCTCGTGTCTGGTACGGACAAGGCCAGAATCATACAGCCGATAATCGAACCCACATAGGATTCAAAAAGGTCGGCCCCCATGCCGGCAACATCGCCGACATTATCGCCTACGTTGTCCGCGATAACGGCCGGGTTCCGGGGATCATCCTCAGGAATACCTGCTTCCACCTTACCCACGAGGTCTGCTGCCACGTCGGCGGCCTTGGTATAGATACCACCACCCACGCGGGAGAAAAGAGCCACAGAGGAAGCGCCAAGCGAAAAGGCTGTGCCCATAGGCATAACAGCGGACCGCAGGACTTCTTCATCAACATTGGGAACAAATTTTAAAGAGAAGAAAAAGACCAGGAAAAGGCCCACAAGGGCAAGGCCAACCACGGTCATCCCCATGACAGAACCGCCCGTGAAGGCAACAGTTAGAGCAGCATTGAGACCGCCATCCCGAGCCGCCTGGGTGGTGCGGGAGTTGGCTTGTGTGGCCACCTTCATGCCGAAGTAGCCGGCCAAGGAAGAAGCCACCGCTCCCATGAGGAAGGCCAGGGACTGAAAGCGCATAAAGCCCTGGTTCACCAGTAAAAGGGCCAAGGCAACAAAAAGGACAAAGGGCATTAAGAAGGTGTATTCCCGGCGGATGAAAGCCAGGGCACCATCGTGGATATAGCCGCCGATTCTTTGGAGCTCTGGGTGCTTAAGCTCCTGGCTCGTAATTTTACGAGACCGGCTCACGGCGTAGAGCAAGGCAATCACACCGCAGGCGAAAACTAAGAACATCAAATCCATCTGTTTCATAATCTCTCCATAGCAATCTTGCTTGTAAAATTGGGGATTTAGCAGAAAAGCTTCTGCTAAACCTATATTAATTAAGGGTAAGTGTACAAAAGAAACAGAACTTATTCAACAGTTGAATAAAGACGGAGGAGGGCCAAGCCCAGTCTTATAGATGACCTGCCCGGCGTTCTTTATCTAAGGCGGATCCAGGGACCGGGTCCACCCCGCCCTTGCTCCAAGGATTACACCGCAAAATCCGCCAGATAGCCAGGGCAGATCCCTTGAAAAAGCCATGGATTTGCAGGGCCTCCAGGGCATAGTTGGAGCAAGTGGGGTAATAGCGGCAGGCAGCAGGCAGGAGCGGAGAAATCCGCCTCTGATAAAAGCGAATAAGGCCCAGGCCAAACTTTTGCAAGATGTTCATCAGTCCTGGTCCCAGTCTTGGCCATCACAGAGCAGGTCTGCCTTAGCCAGCAACTTTTCATAGGTCCGGGCTAGCTTCTGATAGGAGCCTGGCCTGGCTTCTGACCGGGAGAGGAGCAAAATATCATAGCGGTCCTTGGTCTCAGGCCCCATTGCACGGCTCAATTCGCGCAAAACTCTTTTAACTCGGTTGCGCTGAACAGCCCCTCGGACCTTGCGGGACACCGTATAACCATAGCGGGTAGGTCCCTCTCTCCGCTTCAAATAAAAGATAGAAAGAGGTCCCATATGACATTGTTTGCCACGTTGATAAACGCGGTCAAATTCATAATTTTTTTTGATAATCTGGGAACTCTTCATCTAGACAAAAAAGACTACAACACGTGTAGTCTTTCCTCAAAAAAAGACCTTGAAGCAAGGTCTTAAGCGCTCAGGACTTTTCTGCCCTTCAGGCGACGATTTTTAAGAATCTTGCGACCGGAGGAAGTTGCCATTCTCTTGCGGAAACCATGCTCACGGGAACGCTGGCGCTTTTTAGGTTGAAAGGTACGTTTACTCATCTCTAATCACCTCCCCGAGTCCTTTCTCGGTATTTTACTAAATTTTGGCAAACTCAGCTTGATGATTATACAAGCCCTCTTTCTGCAATGTCAAGGCACATACTTGGCGAGTCGGTCTTGGTAAAGGAGGGCCAGGAGGGCAAGAAGATAATCATAGAGGCAGGTCAGGAAAAAACCGGCCAAGACGACCAGGAGCCAAAAGTATTGGTCTCCTCCTTCCCCCAGCCAAGTATTCATGAGTTCTGTTGGGAAAAGAGACCGGCCATAAAGGAGGGCTAAAAGGGCGAAAAGAAGGGTTCCTATTGCGATCCGAACGGGAATCAGCCATTTGCTCTGCTGCCTCTTGGCCAAAAGAAAAGCCACAAGCACATAGGGGCCAAAATACACACTATAAGGCAGGTTGGTCCAAAAACCTGGGTAAATAAGATTGAGCAGATTGCTCACAAGGAAAACCATAGCTCCCGCCCCTAAACCTTGCCGCAAAACAGCCGCTAAAAGCAGAAAACTAGCCGCTATGCGCAGGGAAAGACTAACGTGTGGCAGGACCACCGCCAGAATGAGACAAAGCCAGGATAAGCCGGTGAAAATACTAGCCCGGGCTAAGTCCTGGGTCTTTTGCCGGGCGGCTTCATACTGGTCTCGACTGACCTGGGGGTCTGGTCTATCCTTGGTCATGTCAAGCCTGATTTACATACAACGGCAAAGATCCCCGCCCATACATTCACAGCAGGAATCTGCCAAACACAAGCAGCACAGCTGGTCACAGCAAGAGGACCCTCCCATGTTAGTCGGTCCGCTTTGCCGGTAAGTCCGGCCTTCATGCCAAGATTGTTGGTGGCTCCAGGGGTTTTGCCCTTGGGGCCGGCTACTGGAAGTCGAATTAGGACCAAAGGGCCAGTCCCCAAAGGGATTTTGGCTGGACTGGTTGGACTGCCGCTGGGCCGTCCCAGACTCAATCGCCTCATAGGCAGCGTTGATTTCTGCCATCCTCTCCTCAGCCAACTCTTTAGCGACAGGATCACTGTGCCTATCAGGATGGTATTTTTTCGCCATCGCGCGATAGGCTTTCTTAATCTCGTCCATACTGGCGGTGGGATCTACTCCTAGAACTTTATAAGGATCTTTCGTGGCCACGCTCTGCTTTATCCTTCTTAACGAGTATCTGATCTACCTGGTGAGGTAGGCTTAAATGTACAATGTTTTCAATTATAGCGGCATCCTTGTAATAAGCAAAGAGAGCTGCCAGGCTATCTGCCTGTCCCTGGGCTTCCGCCAAAAGTCTGCTAGCCAAGGGCAGATACTCCTCCCTAGTAAGTCCCCGATAGGGATTAAAGCGACCGCGCGCCTCATCAGCTTCCTTATCATCTAGGGCGTCAATGAGATAAATCCAGGCCCCCAAATATTGGCCTAGAAGGCCCACGAGATGGAGATTCTTGTCTTGGCTAAAAACTGAGCTTTCAGTCAGCTGAGCCGCTTGTTGGAAGATCAAGTCTAAGAGTTGGCCGGAGAGGTCTGCCATTGCACGGGCAAAGGTCTCTGCCTGGTCTACACTATTCACCTCTAACTGACCCGCATGTAGCTGCTCATAGGCCCAAGACGCTTGGAGCTGGGCCTCCAATTGGGGGACCAAGTGGGGGTTGGCTTGGCGGAATTTTTTGGCTCCTGTCCGCAGTAACAAGCTCGGCAGGAGGGACCGCATGACCTCCCCGTCTCTTTGATCATCCTGGAACTTAGCCAGGCCCAGATAGCAGGTCAGGCCTGCCGCAAAATCCAAGAGGGGGTGGGCCTGGGCCGTAAGGTGCCGGGTCAGAGGGTGAAATAAGCAAGCCTCTTCTTGCATAGGGGGCTCGTCTTCTACAAAAGCTAGAAAAAACAAGGCCAGGAAGCAAGCATCATAGGACAAGGCTAGGCGGGAAAATTGACCATGCAATGCGCCCAGGCGTTTGCAAACCCCACAATAGACTGCCCGGTAGCGTTTATAGTCTTTCATTAAAAGCTCATCTGTCCAAGGCCGAATATAACCTAACATGCCAGGTCCTCCCCCCCTTTTTGCCCTTTTTGTCTTATGATAGAGTAAAATCTTGAGAAAAGACATGACAGGCCGACCCTGTCCTAGTTGCTATAAGATAGCACTCCTCAAAGAGTGCCTGAAGGAGACCTTATGACCACACGTAGAACTCGTTTTGCCCCCAGCCCCACAGGCTTCATGCACATTGGCAATTTGCGGTCAGCCCTCTACACCTGGTTGATCAGTAAAAGAAAAGATGGGCAGTTTATTCTCCGTATCGAAGATACGGACCAAGAGCGCAAGGTGGAAGGGGCTGTAGACGTGATCTACCAAACCTTAGCCGCCTGTGGCCTGACCCATGACGAAGGCCCTGATGTGGGTGGTCCTGTTGGTCCTTATGTCCAAAGTGAAAGGCTGGACCACTATAAGCCCTACGCAGAAAAACTGCTGGCAGAGGGCAAGGCCTACCGTTGCTTCTGCTCCAAAGAGGAGCTGGAAGCCCAGGCTACCGAGGGCCCGGATGGGCAAAAGACCTATGGTTACAACCGGCACTGCCGCAACTTAAGCCCTGAGGAGATAGAGGCCAAGCTGGCTGCGGGCCAGCCCTATGTCATCCGGCAGAAGATGCCTCTGGAGGGCGAGACGACTTTTCATGACATGGTTTACGGGGAGATCACCGTGGCCAATGAAGACTTGGAAGACCAGATTCTCTTGAAGACCGATGGCTTCCCAACCTACAACTTCGCCAATGTCATCGATGACCATGAAATGGGGATTACCCATGTGGTCCGGGGCTCTGAATACCTGTCTTCTACTCCTAAATACAATCTGCTCTACGAGGCCCTGGGCTGGGAGCCACCAGAATATGTCCACCTCCCCCTTATCCTGGGGACCGATGGCAAAAAGCTTTCTAAGCGGCACGGGGCAACCTCCTTCCAAGACCTTGTCGCTGAGGGCTACCTGGTAGAGGCCATAGTCAACTACCTAGCCTTCTTGGGCTGGGCCCCTGGCTCAGACACCCGGGAGATTTTTAGTCTGGAAGAATTGCGTCAAGTTTTTGATGAAGCCAATATCAGCAAATCCCCCGCAGTCTTTGACTATCAAAAGCTCTCTTGGTACAACGCCCAGTATCTCCAGGCTATGCCAGCAGAAGACTTTAAAGCCTGGCTCAAGCCCTTTGCAGATGACTTTTTTGCTGGCCAGGCCTACGACTTGGATGTCCTGGCAGAGATCCTGCAAAGCCGGATGGAAACCCCCCAGCAGTTCCCAGAAATGCTAGGTTTTTTCCTGAAAACAACACCCTATGAAGGGGACCTCTTCTATAATAAACGGCAAAAGCTTGATCCTGCCTTCTCTCTGGAAATTCTGACAACAGAAATTGACCTTCTAGAAAAGTTGCCCAACTTTGATCGCGCCAGTATCCACGATGCCCTCATGGGCCTGGGCCCCGAAAAAGGCTGGAAAACTGGCCAAGTCATGGGTCCTCCCCGTTTGGCTCTATCCGGCCAAACCGTCACACCCGGCGGAGCCATTGAGATCATGATGATCCTTGGCCGAGAGGAAAGCCTCCGCCGGCTAAAGGCGGGACAAGCCTTCCTCCAGTCCCAGCTAGAGGCCTAAGAAGCCCTACAGGGCCCATAAGCCCTAAACTTATTCGACACATCCTGCCCCCCCAGCTCGCTAGTTCTTGTGGCTGTGGCAAAGCTAAAATATCGAGGAAAGAATCATGTCAGCAGAAAAACCACTAGTAGACCATCCCGAGGCCATGGAGCCCCGCAACAACTTTATCCACGACTTCATTGATGAGGACCTCAAACCCGGTGAGCGTTCCTATGAGCAGCGTATCCACACGCGCTTCCCACCGGAACCCAACGGCTATCTGCACATTGGCCACGCCAAGGCGGTCTATATCAATTTCACTACAGCCCTCAAGTATGGCGGCCTTTGCAATCTCCGCATGGACGACACCAACCCCGCCAAAGAGGAAGAGCATTTTGTGGAGCAAATCCAGAAGGACGTCAAGTGGCTGGGCTACGACTGGGGCGACCGCTTCTATCACGCCTCCGACTACTTTGACCAAATGTATGCCTATGCCCAGGAACTGATTCGTAAGGGCCTGGCCTTTGTCTGTGAAGAAAGCGCAGAAGAAATCCGGCTCAATCGCGGCACCCTGACCGAGCCAGGCAAGGAATCGCCTTGGCGCAACCGCCCCATCGAGGAGAGCTTAGACCTCTTCAGTCGAATGAAGGCTGGAGAATTCCCGGACGGCTCAATGACCCTGCGGGCCAAGATCGATATGGCCTCGGGCAATATGAATATGCGGGATCCCGTCATTTACCGGATCAGCCATCTAGAACACCACCGCACAGGTACGGAATGGTGCATCTACCCCATGTACGACTTTGCCCACCCCATCGAAGATGCAATCGAGGGGATCACCCACTCCCTCTGCTCCCTGGAATTTGAAGACCACCGCCCCCTCTACGACTGGGTCGTCCAGCATATCTCCTGCCCTAACAAGCCCCGGCAAATTGAATTTGCCCGGCTCAACCTGGATTACACGGTCATGTCCAAGCGCAAACTGCGCCAGCTGGTAGAATCCCACGTTGTTTCTGGCTGGGACGACCCCCGCATGCCCACCCTTTCTGGCCTCCGCCGCCGGGGCTACACCCCCCGGTCCATCTTTAACTTCTGCAACGGCATTGGGGTCTCCAAAGTGGATTCCGTGGTCTCTTATGACTTCCTGGAATACTGCCTGCGTGAGGACTTAAACGAAACAGCCCTCCGCGGCATGGCTGTTCTTCGCCCTCTTAAGCTAGTCATTACTAACTATCCAGAAGGCCAAGTGGAAGATTTAGAATTAGAAAACCATCCTCAAAAGCCAGAATTGGGCACCCACCAAACCAGCTTCTCCCGCGAAATCTGGATTGAAGCTGACGACTTTGAAGAAGTCCCGCCCAAGAAATACCGCCGCCTCTATCCCGGCAATAAGGTCCGCTTGCGGGGTGCTTACATTGTAGAATGCACCGGTTGCGTGAAGGATGAAGCAGGCAATATCCTCTATGTTACCGCAGAGTATGATCCAGAAACCCGTGGAGGCCAAGCTCGGGAGGGCGAAAAAGTCCGTGGCACAATCCACTGGGTAGACAGCACCAGCTGTAAAGACGCTGAACTCCGCCTCTATGACAAACTCTTCACCGTAGAAAACCCAGATGAAGGCGACCAGGACTACACCGAACTCATTAACCCAGACTCCGTCCAAGTCCTCCAAGGATGCAAACTGGAAGCCTGGCTCTGTGACCACCGCAAAGAAGCTTCCTGGCAGTTTATGCGCCAGGGCTATTTCTGTGTAGACTCAGAGGACGACCGAGATGACCATCCTGTCTTTAACCAATCGGTTGGCCTCCGGGAATCCTATAAGCCCCAAGAATAACTAGCCCAGTTTTAGGCCTGATTTTGATATCTGGATACTAATACCTAAGTCTTGATATCTAGGCCCCATATCTGAGCTCCAAAAATGTAAATATGGCCGTCAGCAAGTCTGCTGACGGCCACTTCTCGTTTTAAGCTTAATGTCTTACTGGTCTAGTCCAGTCAAAGGGATCGTCCAGGGCCAGCTAGTTCAAGACCTGATCAATACTTTGACGGATCTCATCCATACGGCCTGGACCAAAGCCCGCCCAATCCGCTTGGATATCTTGCTTATTCAGCAAGACAAAATGGGGAATGCCATAAATTTCAAAGCTGGCTACAACTTCTGGAGCTAGGTCACTTACATTAACCTTAAGCACTCTCAGTTTGTCCCCATATTGGGAGGCGAGGCCATCCACCTCAGGAGAGGCAAGCAGGCAGGGTTTGCACCAGGGAGCCCAGAAGTCCAAAAACACAGGCTTGTCTTGGGCATCCAGCCAAGCAAATAAATCGGAAATAGCCAGCTCGTGGAAGCTGTAGCTCCCATCCTCCTGAGCCAAGACCTCTTGATAGGTCACCTGCTTATCCAGCTCATTCCGCACTTCTACCAGGCTTTCCAACTCAGCCTTCTCAGCCTGATCGCCTGCCAGGGTGCTTTCACCGCTACTTGTTTGGCTACTTTGGGCATCTTCTGACTTGCCATTAGCCTTAGCTGCGGATTGAGCTTCTTCTGTCTGACTAAGATCAGTAGGTCCAGCCTCCTCATGGCTCTGGGCTTGAGTTTCTGTTTTTTCAACAACTTTGATCTGTGCAGGCTGGCTACAAGCCGCAAGGCCCAGGCCAAGAAGCAGAATCGTAATAAGGACTAAATATAATCGATGATATCGCATGTTATTACCTCAAATTGATTAAACGATACATGTTATTACTTCGAATTGATCAAACGATAGCATAGGCTTTTATGGCAAAACAAGAATTTAGTGGGTACATGCTACTTTCGGTCACATTTAGCTCCATGAGCCAGTTCTCGTGGCCCAAAACATCTTGGCCATTTAGCCCCCTTATTTCGGATTTCTTAGATTTCAGACATATTTGCAAGTAATGGATGGATCTTAGCGCCTTAGCAACCCATTACTTGCAGATTTGCCCTCTTTACCATCCATTTCTTGCAAATTTGCCCAGTGACTCACCCATTAGTTGTAATAATGCCGGAGAATCCGAAAATCCAAAGTAGCATAGCTCTCTAGCCACCCATTCCGTACCTTCGCTCCCTTTGGTGCGGAACTTACTTTTTCACTTTAGCCAATCCAACAAATTTTTTAAGATATTTGACAAGAGAAAAAAGCTCTGTTAGTATTCATAAGCGCTGATAAGTTCGGCGGCGTAGCTCAGCTGGCCAGAGCAATCGGTTCATACCCGATCGGTCGTAAGTTCAAATCTTACCGCCGCTACCATACGGCCCGTTGGTCAAGAGGTTTAAGACACCGCCCTTTCACGGCGGAGTCAGGGGTTCGATTCCCCTACGGGTCACCAAAAAAGCTCCGGGAGAAGTCCCGGAGTTTTTTTATGAATGCTATTGGTCTAGCATGAAGATATTCGGCAGACGCAGGAAGGAGAATTCCCCTATGCCTATGACAGGACCCCAAAGATCTCATAAAAATCAAGAGAGGCCCCAGGAGCTTCCGTCAAGCCGATCCCGCCGCGACCCACTCATGATTATCCTAGTCAGTTTGGCCAGTATTTTATGCTTGGCAATCTTAGGCCTTTTTGTCATCAAATACATAGGTCCCAGCGCAGATAAGGAAAAGACTGAGACGGTCTTTAGTTTTTCTGCAACGAATAGGCAGGCATCTCAAAGTGATGATCCCCAAGCGCATAGCAGTGGGTCTGGGGAAAGTTTCACGACACATACGTCCGGTCCCTCAGAAGGAGTGGCAGAGGTTTCCCAAACAGCTGAGGCTGGTCTGGAAGCCAGTAGCCAGGCCTCTCAGCAGGAATCTGCCAATACGGACAAGCAGGTCCAGGCAGACCTCATCCAGGCGCATATCCAGCCTAACTTTGACCCCAGTCAATTGATCAGCCAGACTTATTGCCTGCTAGATCTGGAAACCGGTCTGGACTTGGCGCAAGAAAAGGCTGACCAGGCTTTTGCCCCCGCCTCCCTCACCAAGGTATTGACCGCCCTCTTGGCCCTAGACCACTACCAGGATTTAAATCAGCGCGTGGTCATCCAAGAGCAAGATGTGGCAGGACTGGCAGAAGCGGGTGCCAGCACAGCGGGCTTCCAGCCTGGCCAAGAGTTGACGGTTGAAGACCTGATCCATGGTCTCCTCCTCCCCTCCGGGGCAGATGCCGCCCATGCCCTGGCCCGGGAAATTTCTGGCAGCCAGGAAGCCTTCGTTCAAGCCATGAATCAAAAAGCCCAAGAAATTGGGCTCAAGCATAGCCATTTCACCAATCCAACAGGTTTGCCGGAAGATGACCTCTATTCAACCGCCCAGGATATGGCTAAACTCTTGTGGACCGCCTGCCAGGATAAGCGCTTTGTCCAAATTGCTGGCTCTAACAGCTATGCCATGGCCCCAGATGCCTTCTATCCAGAAGGTTTAGGTATGCTTTCCACCTTTATGTGGAAATTTAACTCCGACCCGGACTTTTCCACCAGTATCTTGGCAGGCAAATCTGGTTATACAGGCCAAGAACAATGCCAAGCCAGCCTCTTTGAGAAAAATGGCCGCCGTTATATCTTGGTCACCCTGGGAGCTAGCACCGAGGATCCCAATTCCGCTTCCGCCGTCCATGACCAGGTTATCCTCATGAATGAATTGGTCAAATAAAAAGCCCAAGCATCAAGCCTGGGCAGAAAGCTAAAAGAGCCCTATCAAGGCACTCCCAACTCATTGAATTAAAGGGCAAGGATCCTATCAACTAACGGGTCCAGCCAAGGGGCAACTAAGTCTTCAATCTTGCCCTGGTCAACTGCTTGCGAAATAGCCGGCTCGATAGGGATACGGGCAAGGACCGGCAGATGGTGGGCTAAGGCAATTTCTTCAATGTGGCTGTCGCCAAAAACTTGGTAGTCTTTGCCATTATCGGGACATGTAAAATAGGACAAGTTTTCCACCAGACCAAGGATCGGGATTTGCATGATTTCTGCCATTTTAACCGCTTTTGTCACAATCATGGAAACCAAGTCCTGGGGAGAGGTCACCACCACAATCCCGTCCACAGGAAGAGACTGGAAGACAGTCAAGGGCACATCCCCTGTACCGGGTGGCATATCTACAATCATATAGTCTTCGTTTTGCCAGATCACGTCCGACCAAAACTGCTTGACTGTACCGGCAATCACAGGGCCCCGCCAAACGACAGGCTCGGTATGATCCTGCAAGAGCAGGTTGATAGACATCACATCTATCCCCGTCCGGGTTTTGACAGGCAAAATTCCCTGATCTGTTCCCACGGCTTTGTCGGCCAAAGCAAAGGCTTGTGGGATAGAGGGGCCCGTGATATCTGCATCCAGGATTGCCGTCTGCTTAGCTTGGGCCTGTAGGCGGGCGGCTAGCAGGGAACTCACTAAAGACTTGCCCACCCCACCTTTGCCAGACATGACAGCGATGACTTGTTTGACTTGGGACATGGGGTGCAAGGGGGCGGCAAAATGCGGTTTGCCCGCCTGGGATTCGCCGCACGCCTCCTGGCAGCCCTCACAATGATGATTGCATTTTTCGCTCATAAATATCTCCTAACAACCAAGGCATACGCCTGATAAAGAGTTTAATCTAGCTTCAAACTATTGAGGATATCCGCATGGGTGCTGTCAACCCAGGCTTTTTCACTTTCTTCAGCAGAGCTTTGCCAGACGTAAAGTTGGCCATCTTTAAGTAGCACCGTATTAACAACATAGGCCAGATCAGGCTCCTGACTGAACTTATAGCTAAAGCTACGGTGGGCAAGGCCAAGAGGATAATGGTCCTCCAGGATTGAAAATTCATGGACCTGGCTATCCTGCTGCACAGCTTCCAGATAGGAAGTCAGGATTTCCTCCTCAGACAAGCTGGCAAGAGCCGCTTGCGCTTGCTGGCTGGGGTCCTTGGTATAGACCGTAAAAGTCTCACTCTTAGAAGATTTATTGGGGATGTAGCTACAGGTAAATTCCGCTTGTTCAGGATTTGCCGCCTCTAAGGCTTTCCACTTGCCCGGAAGTTGGAAACGGAAGGCATGGAAAGCTTCCTCCGATACTTCTTCTTTGGGCTTATCCACATGAGCCTGCTGACCAGCTTGACCAGGCTGGCCTGCGGATTTGGGGCTGGCTCCCTTAAGGAGAGCAATCACTAGCACAATGAGGATAAACAAGACGAGGCCTACCAACTTCATTTGCTTTTGCCTGGCAGTGGGGCTAGACGGTTCACTGGTTGCCTCTTCTGGATAATAGGCAAGATCCTCTTGCCCATAATAGTCGGCATAAGGATCTTGGCCAGGCTGGTAGGCATTAGGATCCTCTTCTGGGTAATAGACAGGCTCTTCTTGAGAATAATAGTCTACATATTGGTCCTGGCCAGGCTCATAAGAGTAGGCCTCTCCAGAATCCTGGTAACCATAGTTGTCTCTATAATCTGTTTCATTATTGTTATACATAGAACACGTCCTCCTAAATCAAGCAAGGGATGGATGCCTATCGAGCAGAAGCGGGCATCTCTGTGGCGGGTGTCAGCAAATCTTGACGGATATAACCACGCATCTCATCTGCTGCTACAGGTAGCCAACCATCTTCTTCTGGTCCCGTTTGGACCAAGGAGGTATTGGCCGCTAGGAGTTCTACCACATCGTAGTTGGTGCCAGGGCCGGACCGTAGGTTGACATCATAAAGGGTTGTAAATTTCTTTTCTGAGAAATCTTCGTCAGCCTGGTCACCCGCTGAGCTTGTCTTGCCATCGGCTCCTTGTTTTTCCTTGGCCTTGGCTTCGGTCTGGGCTGTCAGCTTGGCGTTCAGTAAACTATCCGTTTTGCTGAAAGCCTTCCATTGGGCTTGACTCAAGCCTGTCTGAAACTTGGATCCTGCTTGACCGCCTTTGTTTGAGCAAGCCGTCAAACATAAACTGAAACAAATGAACAAACAAAAGATCCAGGCTACTTTTTTGACTTTACGCATGGCACATACCCCGCCTCGAATTGTTTTGAGTAATCCCCATAAAAATGACTTAAATGTCTTAAAAATATCTTACATTCTTTCCAATAGAAAAGAAAGCGCAGGGGCTTCCCGCCATGCGGGCAAAGATATTGTTTACAATAGAGATCGAAACATAATTAGGCTTGGGCTTTTGTCCCCTCCTTTTAAAGATTGTAGAAAGGATTAAATAAGAATATGAAGGCAGAAAAATATTATCTAGACCCTCAGAAGAGCTATCTCTTGACGATTGATGTCCAGGCGCGTTTGATGCCAGCTATGCAAGACCATGAGCGGGTCGCCAAGCGCTGCTATCGTCTAGCAGAAGCCGCGAAGCTCTTTGAAATACCCGGCTCCTATACCGAGCAATATCCCAAGGGCTTAGGCGAGACCCTACCGGAGCTCAAGGCATCTCTTGAAGAGGCGGGCCACCCAGCTTTTGAAAAGACTCGCTTTACCGCTGCTATCCCCGAAGTCTTGAAGCATGTCAAGGAGAGTGGCCGCCAACAGGTCATTATCTGTGGTGTGGAAAGCCATGTCTGCGTCTATCAAACAGTCAGGGACCTGCTCGGAGAGGGCTATCAAGTGGTCCTTGCCGCCGATGCCGTATCGTCACGCTTCTCAGATGATAAAGCTTTAGCCTTAGAAAACTTCCGCGCCATGGGGGCCTATGTCACAACGACAGAAAATATCCTCTTTGACTGGTTGCAGGATGCCAAAGCTCCCCAGTTTAAGGCTATTTCTAACTTGGTTAAAAACTACTAGGCTTCTAGGCTACGTTTAAACTCTCAAGCAGGTCTTCTGAGAGCAAGATCCTGCACTGGTACTCCCGCAAGGGAATCTTGGAAAAGCGAAACGGGCAAACACTTTATCCAAAATGCTTGCCCGTTTCATTGAGGCTGTACTTTCAAACTACAGTCCCCCTTTCAGTAACTTCCAATCTACTTGGCCTGGTCCCCGACCTTGTCCTTCTCACTCAACAATTAATCTGTGTGTGTCATCCATAACAAGGTTCATCGGCTAACCGCCGGAGTATACAGTCGTGATTTCAAAGTTCAATGCCGGTCCTTGAGTCCTATGCTCGCGGCCCTTTTTCGATTGGCTTGTACCTAGTATAGGGGATGTTTTTGTGAATGTCAACATTTTTTCTTACTTAATTATTACAAATTTGTATAATCGTCCAGAAGCTATGCAGACCAACTCAACAGCAGAGGCTAGGGTATGCTATGATAACGAAAATTCTGTGGGCTCCTGGCCACTCGTGACAAGGTCATCAGTAGCAAGTCCGCCGACATGTGAGGTTTAGCAAAATGTTTTCTGCCTTTCCACTCAAAGCCCTAGCGCAAATCCCCGCCCTGGCTTTACCGTCTACCGGTGAGCAGTCTACCTTGCCTATGGTTTTAGCCTTCCTGGGTTTAGCCGCGGTACTCTTCATTATCATGATCGTTTTGCGCCGCAAGCAAAAATAATTGACAGAAAGATATTCTCTTGCTATCATAAACTCCGCAGTTAAAGCCTAAGTAAAGGAACTGCGCCCAGCAAGTTATATCCGCCAATTTAGCTCAGTAGGTAGAGCGCATCCATGGTAAGGATGAGGTCACCAGTTCGATTCTGGTAATTGGCTCCACAGCAACGCCGCTTCAGTCAGTGTAGCGGCGTTTTTTATCATAAATGAGCACAGAACATATCCAATGATAATGATAAAAAGTAGCCATAGATAATAGGTAGTCATAGATAATAGATAGTTGTAGAAAGTAGCAGATGAAGGAAATAAGAAGTAAGTCTCAAGACGAAAGCGACAAGAAGAGCAAGCCTTATGACGAGAGCGAGATAGAGGGTAAGGCTCAAGATAAAAACGAGCAGAAGCCGCAAGACTATTTGCAGGGCTTCCGAACCTGGTCGCGGCAAAACAAAGACAAGATTGCCCTCTTGCTGGTGTCTGCAGCCTTGGCTGCCCGCATAGCTAGCCCATCTAAGCCCCAGGATCTCCAGCTAGCTAGCCAGCCTAGAACTGTGATTGAGCAGTCTGTGGAAGTAGATGGCCAGCCGGTCTACAAGCAGGCCCCCATCGTGCAAGCCGCAGAGCCTGAAGTCTTAGGTTTCTGGGGGCTCCACCGCCGTATCTGGGATGCCCTCGTGTCTCCGGTGAAGTCCGGTTTTGCCTATCTCCTACGCCGAGCCCTAGCCGGTCTAGCCGCTTTAGCCATCGCCCTCTTCTGTCTTTTTGTATGGCCCTTGCCCCAGTTCTTAAAATGGACTAAGAAAAAATTCCAGGATTTTGTGACCAGCCCCAACTTTAACCGTCTGGCGATCTTGATAAAGCTGGGGGCAGGCCTAGCTTGCCTAGCCGCTTACTGGCTGAGGCCAGATAGCCGCCAGGTCTGGCTCTTAGTCCTGGGAGTCACCTGTCTGATCCTCGCTGGCCTATCCGCCTACTGGACATATCGCCGATCGGCGGAGCTTAGCCTAGTCCCCAAGCAGAACTTGCCAAAGTAAAATAGTAAGTTCCACACCAAAAGCTAAAAAAGTTGCCATAAGTCTTACAAGATATCTCAGGTAAGGCTTGTGGTATTTTTTCGTCTAAATTTTCCAACTAATTCTTCCTTGATTTGAAGAGTAAGACTAAATTTAGATTTGTTCTCTTTAGCGTGTATGCTACTTTCTTAGCGATATGATCAAATATCAAGCATCCTAGCCATTCTGCCGCCTACCCGCCTTACCAATTATTTCGGATTTCTGGGATTTCAGGCAAATTTACAAGTAATGGATGGAGTCCTGCGAACAAACCACCCATTAGCTGCAGATTTGCTCACGTAATCATCCACTTCTTGCAAACTTGCCCGACAGGCCCACCCATTAGTTGCAATAATGCCAGAGAATCCGGAAATCCAAAGTAGCATAGACTTCTGGCCACCCACTACTTGCAAATATGCACGTCCATGGAGACCCGGGGGTGCGGACAAAAAACTGGACTCTGGAAGGAAATATGTATTCAGAGGAAGAAATCAGGAAAGCCTTGGAAGTCTGCAAGAGGGAAGGAAGCTTGAGAAAAGCCATCAAGGCACTAGGCTATCCGAGCATCCCCATCTATGCCGTGTGGGTTCGGAGGCAAAAAGCGGGGAAAAAGTGAGCCAGGAAGGCCGGCCGTGTTATACGAACAAGGTGATGAGGCATAAGTATTGCAATCATTAGTAAAACAGCAAATAAACGAGTAGCAAATGATTTTTTCCTAACTATATCAATGAAAAAATTGTGTCTATTCCCATAATATTTTGTTCCCACATTGGGGACAATGGCAATTGCCATTGCTATGCCATTGAGGTACTAATCCTCTATAACCACAATAAGGGCATTTTAGTAAGATATACTTTGCTCCAAGAGCACAAAGAACTAAGATAATGCCAACAATAACGAAATATTTTCCAGTTTCTGATGAAACAAAAAAAAAGGGAACCCATACGCAAACGATACCTGCAACAAATAAACTTAGACACAGATATGCATACTTTCTTTTTAGTTTTGATTTCATTGCACATTCCTCCAAACTAAAAAGTGCGCAATCCAACATTTTACAGTTTGGCTTACGCACTTACATTAACAATTTACATCGTCCTCTCCACAATTGGGGACTATATCGAAATCGTTTTTATTAAAAGCCAAACTGTCTATCATCAAAACGAAATATGATACCATCATCTCCAATCACCATAAAAGTTAAATAGTACTATACTACTCAAAAACTTTTTAACGGATTTCAAATGTGATGTCAATAGAAATCTATTAAAGCTAACACAGCGTTCAAAAACGGACAAGGCTTCGACCCTTGCCTGTTTTTATTTTGCCAAAAGTTGGTAAAATCCTGCCGTCAATGATGAACTGCTTGCTGCCATCGGGCGATTGACCGCGGAAGACTCAATGACTTGAGCCCTCTTGATTACAGAAGGACCATGGACTTTGCCTCATGAGGCTGTCCAAGATTTTGTCCGCACCCCCAACTTACTTTTTCACTTTAGCCAAAGTAGAACTTGCGAACAGGCAACTAGATTTTTTCACATACTTGCCGTATGCTAAGGAACAAACAAGGACTTCTAAGTCCCTTGTTTGATAGTTTTTAGAGGAGGTTTGTATGGAAATTGTAAAATTGATTGGTGTCCTGATCGTAGTGATCGGCTTCGCCATCAAACTAGACACCATCTCAACCGTCGTTATCGCGGGTATCGCTACAGGTTTAGTAGCGGGTATCCCCTTAGACGAACTGCTCAGACTCTTAGGAGAAAAATTCCTCTCCAACCGTCTGGCCACCATGTTTGTACTCACCCTGCCCGTTATTGGACTGTGCGAGCGCTACGGTCTAAAAGATAAGGCTGTAGACTTCATTAGTCAGATTAAAGCAGCCACCGTGGGGCGTATCACCCTGTTATACCAAGCTATTCGCGCCCTGTCCGCGGCCCTTTCCCTGAGAATTGGCGGTCACCCGCAATTTGTCCGTCCCTTGATTAACCCCATGGCTCAAGCTGCTGCGGTTACCAAGTACGGAGAAGTGGATGAGAAGACCGAAGATCAGATCAAGGGCCTTGTTGCTGGCGCCGAAAATGCAGGTAACTTCTTTGGCCAGAACGTCTTCATGGCATCTTCCGGTACCCTGCTCATCGCCACTACCCTACAGGATCAAGGCTATGACACTGTGACTGCCTTAGAGATCGCTAAGTGGTCTATCCCCATTGCGGTCTTGTCCGTAGTCGTGGGCGCTATCTACTACACCATTTTCGACAAGAAACTGGACGGCCGCCTGTTGAATGGCAAGAAAGCACGCTAGGAGGTAAAGACCATGGATTGGAAACAATTTAACTTAGTTGCTGGCGAAATTTTCTACGTTCTGATCGCCATCATTTTTGTCCTGGTTGGCCTCAATGCCTACAAGACGATTTCAGATTCTTTCAAGAAGAAAACCACCCTGGCCTTCTGGCTGATTTTGGCCTTCACCTTTGCTGTAGGCCCCCATGTAGATGGCATGATCACCGGTATCGCCATTATTATCTTGGCTATTCTCACGGGGATTAAGGGCGTCGTCCGGGGCGAAGGCAAGGTCCTCAAAGAAGAAGAAACCCGCCAAAATGCCGACAGGATTGGCTACAAGATCTTCCTGCCTGCTCTGACCCTGGCCGTATCCGCTGTGCTCTTAGCCAGCTTCCTGCCTAAAATGGCTGGTGCTGTGGTCTTGGGCTTCTCTGGTCTGGCTGGCTTAATTGTTGCCCTCCTGATTACCAGAGCGAATATCAGCCAAGCTGCTACAGAAGGTGTCCGCCTCATGGACAATGTCAGCACCACTGGTATCCTGCCTCAACTGCTAACCGCTCTAGGCGCAGTCTTTACCGCCGCTGGCGTTGGTGAAGTCATCTCCTCTGGCGTTTCTTCTGTCATTCCCGAAGGTTCTAAGTTTGTGGCATCTGCTGTCTACTGCATCGGTATGGCCCTCTTCACCATCATCATGGGTAACGGTTTTGCCGCCTTCTCCGTTATTACCGTTGGTATTGGCATCCCCTTCCTGATCATGCAGGGAGCTAACCCCGCAGTCGTAGGCGCTCTAGGCTTAACCGCTGGCTATTGCGGTACCCTGGTAACGCCCATGGCTGCTAACTTCAACATCATGCCCGCTGCCTTGCTGGAAACTAAGGACCAAAATGCCATCATCAAGGCACAAGCGCCCTTTGCCCTGTGCATGTTGATCATTCATATTCTCCTGGTTTACTTCCTGGCTTTCTAACGGCTCAGCCTAGAAAGGAATATCATGAAAATCCTATTAACTGCTTTTGATCCCTTTGGAGAAGATAAGGTAAACCCCGCTCTGGAAGCGGTCAAAATTGTAGACACTAGTAAGATCGACGCCGAAGTCATCAAGCTGGAAGTCCCTACTGTTTTCCATAAATCTATTGAAAAGGTTCAAGCAGCTATGCGCCAGCACAAGCCAGATGTCGTACTCTGCATCGGCCAAGCCGGCGGGCGCTTTGCCCTCACTCCCGAGCGGGTAGCCATCAATCTGGATGATGCCCGCATCAAAGACAACGAGGGCAACCAGCCTGTGGACGTCGCTATCTTCCAAGACGGCGCACCTGCCTACTTCTCCAACCTGCCCATCAAGGCCATGGTGGAGTACATTAAGGAAGCGGGCCTACCTGCCTCTGTCTCCAATACGGCTGGCACCTTTGTCTGCAACCACCTCATGTATGGTGTGCTCTACACCATCGCGAAAGAGTTCCCGGAAGCCCGGGGCGGCTTTATGCATGTCCCCTTCATCCCGGAACAGGTTGTTGCCAGAAACAATACTCCGGCCATGGCTTTAACAGATATTGCCAAGGGCATTGAAGCTGGTCTCAAGGCCATTGTGGACCATGAGGAAGACCTCAAGGTCACAGGCGGCAAAGAGTTCTAAGCCTTCTGCCAAGCAGAGATCAAGTGGCTGTCTCAGATGTGAGGCAGCCACTTTTTACATGGTAAGATAGATCCTATGAAAATACAGGATCAAAAAGCAGAACAGGCTATGACTATCCTGGCTCCAGCTAAGCTCAATTTGAGTCTCCGCCTAGGGCCTAAGGGCCCGTCTGGCCTCCACCAGATTTTTTCTTATATGCAGACGATTTCCCTCTGTGATGAGATCAACATTAGAGTACTGCCTTCCCAGCCCGGCAAGCAGATGGCCAGGATACAGCTCACTTGCTCCGATCCTCGCCTTCCAACAGACCAGGATAACCTCCTCTATCAAGCCCTGGACCTTTGGCTGGGCAAAACAGGTTTGAAACCACATCTCCGTGTCCATTTGGATAAAAACATTCCTAGTCAAGCTGGCCTAGGCGGCGGCTCTTCGGATGCCGCAGCCGGCCTCCTGGCCCTACAAGAGCTCTTTCCCCAAGCCCGACTGGAGGCAGGAGACTTACAGGACCTGGCCTTTAGCCTGGGGTCAGATGTCCCCTTCTTTCTTACCCAGGGCCTAGCCCAGGTATCCGGCTATGGCGATCAAGTCACTCCCTTGCCTGACCTGGCCAAAAGCTACTTCATCTTAGCCAAACCTAAACTGGATATTTCCACCCGCCAGGCCTTCCAAAGCTGGGATGAGGCCCATCCTCAGCAATCAGACCTCAGGACTGAGCAAAAGATGTGGGCAGTGACTGCCCCCTATATCAATGACTTCCAGGACCTACAAGCCAGTCGTTACCCCATCATCCGGGAGCTGATTGACTTTTTAGAAACAAGCCCCGCTAGGCAAGTAGCCTTGAGCGGATCTGGTCCTAGCGTCTTTGCCAGCTACGGTCACATTCTGGAACAAAAAACTTGCTATAAGCGCCTGAAGGAAAAATTTCCCTGCTGCCAAGTCTGGGCAGTAGAGAGTTTGGCCCGGCCCAGGTAAAATAGGCTTACCAGCGACTAAAGGCTAACAGGCTCGGCCTGGAGTCATAGAAAGAAAATATATGTCCGAACTCATCACAGATTATCGCTTTGTAGACCAGCTTTCCCTAGCTGAGTTTGACCACTTTGCCCGCCAGCATGATCTTGCCAATATCCTCCAGTCAACGCCCTGGGCCGAAGTAAAGGCCGAGTGGCTACCCCTCCGGGTGGGTCTGCGTGACAGCCAAGGCCAACTCGTGGCTGCCGGCCAAATCCTTTGCCGGCCCCTGGCCTTGGGCCTTACTTTCTGGTACCTGCCCCATGGCCCTCTTTTAGATTATCAGCAGAGTGATATTCTCCAGGCTTTTTTGCTAGGCCTGGCCAGTTTGGCGAAAAAGCAGGGAGCCCTTTTTGTCCGTGTCCATCCCCCCTGCCCCATTCGGGAAGGTTCGATCAAGGATTTTCAAAATGGCGAGGCCAAAGAGCTTTTCAATTTAGAAAAGCTCAATCAAAGCTTTGCCCAGGCGGGCTTTGTCCACCAAGCTCTGAGTCTGGACATGGGGTCTACGATCCAGCCCCGCTTTCAGGCTCTGGTCCGCAAAGATAGTTGGGAAGATCCACCCAAGGGCAAGATCCGCTACAATCTTAAATTGAACGACCGATATTTTGTGGAGACTGAAAACTTGGGCACAGAAGGCTTAGACTCCTTCGCCAGCCTCATAAAACTAACCGAAGACCGTCAGGGGATCCGCCTTAGGGATAAGGCCTATTTTCAAAGGATCCTGGATGCCTATGGTCAAGAGGCCCTTCTGGCTCTCGCCGCCTTTGACCTCCCCCAGGCCAAGGCCAGGACTTTAAAGGCCAAGACCGAACTAGTCCAAGAGATTCAAGCCCTTGGCGATTCGGCCCCTAAGAAAGTCAAGCAACTAGAAGAGCAAGTCATATCCCGCGATAAGGACCTGGCCTTCTACCAAGACCTGGAAGCCAGTCTGACTGCTGAAGAGAGCCAGGAGAAATATCAGGCAGGAATCTTAGCCATCCGTTATGGCAGGGCAGCAGAGATGCCCTATGCGGCTTCTGATGAACGCTTCGCCCGGATACCCGCCATGTGGAAACTCTACACAGAAGGGATTCGCTGGGCCTTTGCCCATGGGGCCGACCGCTATAACTTGGGCGGCCTAGAAGGGACCTTTGATGACGGCCTGACTGTCTTTAAGTCTCACTTTGACCCCATCATTGAGGAAACAGCCGGTGAGTACGACTTCGCCGCCCGGCCTTTCCTCTATAAACTAGCCCTGGGAGGACTCCGCCTTTATCGCAAATTGCGAAAGTAAGGGAAATGTCTGCCCGGGAAGGCTGCTGGTAATGGTGATTTAACTTGATGAATCCCCTTGCCGCCCTTAAAATACCTAAAGCTGAAAGGAGCTGCTTATGGTTTTTTCTAGTCTTTTCTTCCTCTATGCCTACCTGCCCCTCTGCCTGATTGTCTACCACTTAGTCAAAAAGATTGAGCATAAAAATACCGTACTCCTGGTTTTCTCCCTGTTTTTTTACGCTTGGGGCGAACCCTTCTGGGTCCTCCAGCTCTTAATCTCAGGTAGTTTGGTTTATCTCTTTGGCCGGCTCATGGCAGCCTGCCGGCCCGACCGCGAGCAAAAGTCGCGAAAACTCTTCTTGATCCTAGGCATCCTGTCTGCCCTGATTCCCCTCCTGGTCTTCAAGTATTCCGACTTCTTTATCGCCAATATCAATGCCGTCTTGGGTATAAGCCTAGCTCAGCCCAATTTTGCCCTGCCGATTGGTATTTCCTTTTACACCTTCCAGATCATCTCCTATATCGTCGACCTCTACTGGGGCAACTGCCAGGTCCAAAAGCGCCTGGACTACTTTCTCCTCTACCAGTCTTTCTTCCCCCAGCTGATCGCCGGCCCCATTGTCCGCTACACAGATATCGAGCAGGCCATGACCAACCGCCATCCCTCGGCCAAAGACCGGGCCTTGGGCGCCAGACGCTTTGTGGCGGGCCTGGCTAAAAAATGTCTAATCGCTAACTATGCTGGCAGTCTGGTGGCCCAAACGATTGAGTCCAGCCGTCTCAGCCGCCTGTCTGGCCTGGAAGCCCTCATCGGCTTGATCGCTTATAGTTTGCAGATCTACTATGACTTTTCCGCCTATTCGGACATGGCGATTGGCCTGGGCCGAATCTTTGGCTTCCACTTCCCCGAAAACTTTAACTACCCCTATATCGCCCGGTCTGTCACGGATTTTTGGCGGCGCTGGCACATCTCCCTGTCTAGCTTTTTCCGGGATTACGTCTATATTCCCTTGGGAGGCAATCGCCGCCACCAACTGGTCAATCTTTGCATTGTCTGGTTTCTCACAGGCTTCTGGCATGGGGCCTCCTGGAACTTCATTTTCTGGGGGCTCTACTATCTAGTCTTCCTCATTCTTGAGAAGACCTTCCTCCTCTCCACCCTGGACAGGGCCCCCCGGATTCTAGGTCATCTCTACATGGTCCCCATCACCCTCTTTGGCTGGGCCCTCTTCTACTTCACCGATTTAAGCCAGCTGGGCATCTTCTTGAGCCGGCTCTTTGCCCTCAATGGACCCTTCATGAACTTGGAAGGCAGGGTCCTCCTCCGGCAAAACTTCCTCTTCCTGGTCTTGGCCTATTTAGGTAGCCTGCCCCTCCTGCCCAAGCTCAAGGACCTGGTCAACCGCAAATACTCCGAGCTGGAAATCCATGCCTCACCCTACTATTTTGCTGCTAACCTCGTCCAAATCCTGGGGCTCTTGCTCCTCTCCACCGCCTCCCTGGCTGGAGCCAGCTACAACCCCTTCCTCTACTTCCGTTTTTAGGAGCTGAAAGATGCAAAACAATTCTCCCTATCAGCCGCAAAACCCTAGCCAGGCAAGACCTGCCAGGCCCCGAATGCCACAATCAAGGCCCCAGGCCAGACCCGCTGGGCCTAGAATATCTCAGCCTAGACCTGCTGGACCCCAAAAAGCTCAGCCTAGGCCTGGCCAAGCCCTTCCCCCCCGGACCGACTCTCGCCGTCCGCCTGCTCCGCCTAGACCTAGATCCCAAGGTCCCAAACGCCAGACTCTCCCCAGGGCTCCAAGAGGCCAAGGCCTTGCCTACCAGGCCCTCAAATTTGATCGTCTGAGCTTTTGGGCCTTTCTCCTCCCCCTGGTCATCATGGGCATCCTATTTATCTTTTGGCCAACGGAAGAAATGTCTCTAGCCGAGCAACGGACCCTGGCCCAAAGACCTGCCTTTTCCTGGTCAGACTTTTACCAGGGCGAGTTCAACGCAGGAGTGGACGCCTATTATGCTGACCAATTCCCCTTCCGTGAACAGTTGCTCAATCTCAACCGCAGCATGAAGGCCATGCTGACCTTTACGCCTGGCGGAGAGGACCAAGTCCACCTCATTAGCGCCCAAAAAGATGGGGGCGGCCAAGGCGGCCTCGAACATCCCCTGGAGAGCAAAGCTCCGCAAGCTACAGGTGAGAAAACTCCTGAGCCAGAGGTCACAGCGCCCACACAGCCTGCCGGCCCCAAGGCGAACAGGGAGATCAAGGAGACGGCTGTCCAACTCAACAACCAGGCCCGTCTGGACCTGGAAACCTCCAACATCGTGATTATCAAGGGCCAAGCCATGGAGATCCACTACTACTCGCCTGAGTACACAGCCTACTACGCCCAGCGGATCAACCATCTCCGCAAGGTCCTGCCCGAAAAGCGCCGGGTTATCAGCCTGGTGGCCCCCACCGCAGTTGCCTTTTACGGCACCGATGAGCTTCGGTCTGGCAACTACTCCAACTTTGAGGCCATCACCAATATCTATAAGCATGAAGACCCAGATATTTTTAAAGTAGACGCCTACTCAGAACTGGCTGCCCATCTGGATGAATATATCTATTTCCGCACCGACCACCACTGGAATGGTCGGGGAGCCTATTACGCCTACAAGGCCTTCTGCAAGGCCTTAGACCTGGAGGCCCCTGACCTGGCAGACTACAAGCTCACCCGGCCCGAGGGAACCTTCCTGGGCTCTCTCTATGGATATACAGACAAGTCTCCCCTCCTCCTGGGTTCTGAAGACCAGGCAGAGATCTTCCAGCCCCTGCACGAGGGAGATTACACTTACTATACGGATGCCAGCATGGCCGAGGGCTATCCTGGCACCTTCCTGGCCTACCAGGTTTACAATGAAAACCAATACATGCTCTATCTGGGCGGCGATGTGGCCCTGGGCCATATCAAGTCCAGCCTAACTAATGGCAAGTCTATCGTGGTCATTAAAGACTCCTTTGGCAATGCCTTTATCCCCTATTTAGTCGACCAGTATGAAGACATCTACGTGATAGATCCCAGACAGTTTACGGATGACCTCCTGGCCTTTATTGAGGCCAAGGATATCCAAGATGTCTTGGTCTTGAATTACACCTTTGCCGTATCCAATCCCCAATGGCTGGATGGTTTTGACCACATGACCGGCTATGTGGAGCCTGAAGCGGCAAGCGAAGAAGGCCAATAGTCTAGCTAGCCGTAAGATTTCCCTGGAAAGGTGGTGGTCTCTATGCCGTCAAAGTCTAATAAGCCTACCCCCCAGAAAAAACAGGATTACTTTAAACTGATTTTTGTCTGGGTTATCCTCCTGGCCCTCTTATTTTCCATTTTGGCCTTTCCCATCTTGCTAACCAGCAGAGTCGCGGGAGAAGAAGCAGACGAGCCCAGGACAGAAGGGCCCAGCCTCCCTGCCGTGCCAGACAAGGGCCTGGAAGAAAACCAGGCAGGCCATGTGACCCCTCCAACAGAGGCTAGTCCTAGCCCGGCTGAAGAAACAGACCAAAGGCAAGAAAACCTGACTGACCCAGACCAGCCCCTGGGGCCAGAGGCAGAGGATCCAGGCCAGCCCCTGGCTACAGATCCAGAAGTACTAGACCAACAAGAGCATCTAGAGGGGGAAAACTGGACCCTAGACAATCCACCCCTACTAGGAAAATTTGAGGCAGAAGAGGACCGCATTAGCATCCTCCTGCCTTTGGATCCCTATACCGATTATCTGCCTGCCTATGTTCAGGCCCTCAACTGCAACCCCTTGATCAGCAATTCGCCCTATTTATTCTGCTTGGCCAGCCTCCTCTACCGCCCCCTTTATGCGGAAGGCGACCAAGCTGCCTATAGCCTGCTGGATTCTTACGACCTAAGCGCAGATGGGCAAAGTCTCCACTTGAAACTTAAGCCCCAGCTTAACTGGGCAGACAAGCAGCCCCTGACGACTAGAGATATTGAATTTACCCTCGACTGTCTGATCCAGGCCCAGCTAGCCTATCCCCGAGATAATTTCCTAGCAAAAATCGTGGGAGTGGAAACTGGGCTGGAAGCAGCAGGAAATGCCAGTGCCTACCAGCCCTTTATCCGGCTGGAGGGCATTGAGGCCCTGAATGACCAAGAAATGATCCTTTCTTTTACGGAAAACATCAGCCCTGACTTAGAGGATATTCTAGCCCTGCCCATCCTTCCCGCTCGGGTTTGGTGGTCCGCCGCCCCACAGGACTGGCTGCAACTGGCCAGCTTACCCCTCTTGTATGACCAGGACAGTAAAGCGATGGGCGAAGGCGAGGTCATTCCACCAGAAGACAATCCTGTTGCCGAAGTCCTCAGTCCCCAGGACCGCCAGGCCATTTATGCGGCAGCTGGATCTGGCCCTTATTGCCTTGATTTTCAGGAAGACAGCCCAGACCTCAACTTCACGGCCAAGCCTGCCCTCCCCGGCAGTCCTTTCCCTCAAGCCCAAGTCCCCCGACTCAGCATTCGGCACAGTCGGAACTATGAAATTGTAGACGACCTCCTGACCTACGAGGCCGATCTAGCCATGCTCCCCCTGGTCACCCCGGAAGACCAAGCCCGGATTTTACAAGCAGGCTATAAACTGGACAAGCTTGCAACAAGTAGTCTCGTCTCCCTTTCTATCAATAGCGACCTAGAGGAAAATCCTTTGACGCAGCCTGACGTCTTAGCCGCCCTCTACCTGCTCGCCCCTCAAGGCAATGCCATGCAAGAACTCACCCAGGTGCCGATTCTGGCCACCCAGGGCGAATGCCTCAACAGTACAGGCCAAACAAGTCTGGGGCAACGCATAGCAGCGGCCACAGCTGGCCCCACAGGCTCTCCAGAGGAAAGGCGAGATCTCGCTTGGGAACTTTTACTCAAGGCAGGCTACACCACCCCCAAGATGCCTGAAGAAGTCCTGGCCAAGGCAGGGAATCAAGTACAAAGCTTAGGCCAAGTCGGGCTCAGCATCTTCTATCTAGGAGATGACCGTTTGACCCATGATTGTGTCTTAGCTTGGGATGCTAATTTGATGGAAGCAGGTATAGATATTAATTTTCAAACGATTAGCCAGGAGGACCTCAACAGTAAACTGGCCCTCGAGCCCTCTGGCCTGGTCTTGAATGGCGACCGGAGCATGGTCCCTCCGACTTGGCCTGCCTATAGCCTCTACCAGCAAGCCTGCTACTTTGCCTCTAAGCGGGTAGAGAACTTTAGCCCCCAAGCCCCCTACTATTTCTTAGGAGCAGAAAACTGGACCCTGCCCCAATCCAAGCAGGAACCTAGTCAGGAAAATTAGTGGAATCAGCGGACCTAGTGCTTTTCTACAAAAGACTGGAAGCCCGTGCCAAAGACCTCGTTATACTCTAAAACAATGAGCAGGGCGGCCGGATCAAAATCCGTCACCACTTGGCGGAGCTTGGGCAATTGCTGACGGCTCAGGGCACACATGACAATCTCTTTTTTATTGCCGGTATAAGAGCCGGTGGCATCGATCAGAGTAGCTCCTCTTTGGACCTTGCTTTCAATCTCCCGGCCCAGGCCCTTGCCATGGTCAGTAATAATCATGGCCAGCTTACCCGCCTGGGCGCCTGACATATAGCTGTCCATGGCCCGGGTCACAAAAAAGGTGAAAACGACCCCATTGAGGACCGCTTCAATATTGCCAAAGACAAAACCACCCGCCAGGATAATGACGCCATCAATCAGCATGGTAATGGTCCCTAGGGACAGGTGGGGTCTGAGTTTCTTCAGGCTCATGACAATGAGGTCTGCCCCACCCGTAGAAGAGTGGTTGGAGAAGATGATCCCCAGGCCTAAGCCCACAAAGCTCCCACCAAAAACTGCAGCCAGGAAGGGATTGCTGGAATAAGTGGGAATGAGGGGGGCTAATAGATCCAAGGTAATACTCAGGACTACGACCGTCCGCATAGACCGGAGGAGGAAATTTCGGCCTAGAAAAAAGAAGGCAAAAATCACCAGGGGGATATTCAGCAAGAGGTTCAAGACACCCAGGGATAATGAGGGTATGTAGTGCTGAATAATCAGGGAGACGCCGGAGATACCGCCGGGCAAGAAGCCTGATTGTGAAGCAAAGTTGTAGAGACCCAGGGAAGTAAAGATACACCCTATGAAGTCTACAATAAGATCATGTGCGAATGGTGGCAAAACTTCTAATTTACGAAACATCTGACCCTCCCCAGAAAAAATCTTCCTTATCTTAGCACGAAAGCAGCCAGACGCGGTGGTCCTTAATCACGCAAAGTCAGAGCCAGCTCCTGTTCCTGCAAAATGTCAAGCAAAACTTGCTTGCTGAGCGTAAAATTCTCCTTCACCGGTAATTTAAGTGTTTCCGTCTTTTCCCGGCCCATCTGCAAGTTGGAATAGAGGGACATAGGGCCTTGGCGCATAATTTGGCTAAGTCGATCACGGAAATGTAGGCTGAGCTGGATTTCTCCTTGCTCGGCTAAATCTTCTCTTTCTTCCGGGGTCATCTTGCTATAATCCGCCATAAGGGCATAGAGGAGGCGATCGCTATAGCGGGCAAAATCCGGCAGATAGGCGTCTAGCTCCTCGGCCTTCTGTTGATGTAGCTCATAGACTTGCCAGAGTTCTTGCCAATTGCTGTTAAGGCTGAGCTTAGTAGCAGGAGCAGGCTCAGCGGTCTGGTCAGCAGAAGACTTGGCAAGGGGCTTGACAGTCTCCCCATTGTGGATGAGATAGACCTGGTCAAGATTGGCATAGGCCAGCTTATAAAAGAAGGCAGCCATAGCAGGGTCCTTCAAGAGGGGAGCCAAACTTTCCAGACTTTGGTCTGCCAAGGGTAAAATCCGCTTATGGTGGAAGGGGGATCCCGCATTCTGCCAAGTGATAGCAATATCTAAAAGACCCTCAGTCGTCATGATATCGTTTTCGTCCGAAAGCCCCCAGTAGAGGTCGTAGGAGGTCAAATCGCGCGGCAAAGTTAAGCCGGCTTGGCCCTCCTCATAGGCCTTGTCTAAAAGCTGGATAAAAAACGCCTTTTGGGCAGGATCATCTAACTGCCAGCTTTTAGGGAGGACTTGGTCGCCTGCCCATCCACCCTCGTAAGGGGGATAGACTCCAAAAATGCTCACGAGGGGTAAATTCAGTCGGGCATCACTTATATGTTCCAAGCGGATCTTGGTCTTCTCCTCGGACTGGGGGAGCCGGAAGTCATAGCCAAAAAAACCTGTAGCCAACAGGGCCACGGTGATCAGGCCGGGCAAAGTCAGAAGCAGGGCCTTGGCTAAGGCGCGACTTAGTTTGACCACGCCCCGGCTGTAGAGCAAGTCCTGTAGGAGATTGGCTAAAAGACTCCCCAAGACTAAACCTAAAATGAAGATAAACCAGCCCGGTGCCTCTTGGGTAATTTCTTTCCGGATAAAGTAAAGGACCAGGCCCATGCTCAGACCAGAGGCTAGGGAGATAACGGCTCGCGGCAAGATGAAAGCAGGTGCTTCCACATCATAACGGGCCAGGTTTTCTGCTGGCCGCTTGAGGAAGGACAGAAAGGCTATGAGCAAAAAGCCCAGACCGGTGATAAGGCGGATCCAAAGGGTCCAGCCCTGCCAGGGGCCAGGCCAGAAGCCGGAAAGATAGGGGGCCAGAAGCAAGGGTAACGGACCAGACCAGTCAAAGCCAGCACAACTCGGCAAGCAGGCCTGGGCCAGGATTTGCAGGACAAAAAAGAGCAAGGGCCAGAAAATATTAATAAAGATAGCCAAAAGCTGGGCGTTAAAGCTATTAAAGCCTTCGGCATAAAAGAAAATTAATAAGGCCAGGGCTAGCCAAATTTTGAGATAGAGGGAGACCTCCATACGGACCAGGCCTATGAAGGGCAAATCCACTCCCTTGGCCAAATACAAGAGGCTGTTTTGCAAGAGAGAGGCCAGACGCGTAAGGCCCAAAAGGAGGGCAGCGGAAGCCAAGAGGGTGAGATAGAGTTGTCCCCTGGTCAGGGGCAGGGCATAAATAAGATTAGCCCCTTGGGCCTTATGCTGGAAGGAAAAGAGCTTGTGGACGAGGACGAGGCCAAAAATGAGTCCTAGAGGAAAGAGCAGGCTCTCCCCCGCATATAAAAAATAGGCATCATTGCTATTATAGGGACGTCCACTCATCAAGATAGGCAAGGAATAGAGTAAGACTTGGATCAGGGCAGGTAGGATGGCCAAGACTGCATACTTCTTGCAAAACCAAGTCGCTAAAGCCCTGGCAGGCGCGAGTTTAGGAGATGGACCCAGCTGGGTCAAAAGCAGGTTCTCGTCCTCCTGAGTAGATTTATTGGGCTCATGCTTTTCCGGTAAAACTTTAGTCATGTGCTTCTCCTTGTAAAAGCTGCAGAATATAGGCCTGACTCTCCGCGTAGATATCTTCATAGATGGGTAAATAGCATTCTAGGTGCAGACTTTCCAGTTGCAGGTCAGGATCCGTCTCCTGGCCAGACTGCCCATCATTTTCTTCCTTGAATGAAAGTGGGTGGAATCTGAGGCCAGGGAGGCTAAGTTCCCGGTACTGCTTGAGGGAGACCCTCATGTGAAGCTGGGGCCACAGGCTCTCTAAGTGATCATAAAAGCTATCAGTTAGCTCATGTTTGTACATTTGAAGCTTGGCTTGGCCCATGAGCTGAGACAGGTCATCCGCCTGTCGTTCCTCTTCTCGGATGAGGCCGACTAGCTTCTCGGCCTCCTGGTCCCGCAAGGCTAGACTAGCCTGGCCTTGTTTCCTTTCTCCCTTGGGCTGGTCATCATAAAAGTCTTCCGGGATCGCCCCAACTTTGTCTCCATGGTGGGGCAAGTGGGGCTGGGCCGGTCGCCTGTCCTTTTGGAAATAGGGCATGTCGGCCAGGTCGCCAAGCAGGCGGTCAAAGTCCTCCTGGTGGGAACCGTCGTCATAAAGGCTAAAGTCCAAGTAGACTTCGTCACCAGGCAGATAGTTCTTTTGGCCGAGCTGAGTCAGGGGCTGGTAAAGCTCAGAACCGGCAAAAGCCTCAAGGACCTCATCGATATCAGAGTAATACAAGCGGACCTTCTCTGTTCTGCCGCCTTTACGGGTAAATTCCGTTTCCAGGGGAATGCCAGAAATCACGAGGGTACCCTGATCTCCTTCTGTCACGAACCGGGAATCATTGATAAAGCCCTGTCGTGTTGCCAAATGAGGACCCTCTTGATAAATCTTCAAGAGTTTGGCCAAGACCTCCGGGCCGGTCTCTTGGTCGAGATGGAGCCTGACCCCGCCCTCCCGAATATTCCAGACTCGGCTAAGGCGGTCGAGGTCAAGGTCCACACTTTCAAGATCTTCAGCTTGCCAATAGAGAGGGGCCTCAACAGGGTAGGTCTCTACTGCCAGATCAAAAGCCACCATGAGGACCAGGCAGGCGCAAATCTTGACGACAAATTTGCGGCCTGTTCCCTTGAGGGGGCTCTGAACGAGGACTTGGTAGAGCAGGTGGGCCAGGCAGGCAAAAGGCAGGAAGCCCAGTAAGAAATATAGAATCCTTTGGTCAGTCCAAGACTCCATGAGCATCCCACCCAGGACACCTCCCAAAAAGGTATAGAGGAGGGCAAGAGGGCAGGAATGTGGCAGACTGGACAGACGGTTGCCCGCTCGCTCAGCAGGCCTCCTTTGGAAGGCGATCAAACTCAACCCCCCCCAGATCATCCAGCAAGTCAGGCTCTGGAGGCCATCCATCAAGCCCTGACGGGGCACAAAGAGTTGAAGGAGCGGCGCAAACCAGTAGAGTAGTTGAGAAAAGCCCAGCTGGGGAGATGCCATATAACCGGCAACTGAATCCTGGACAAAGTTGTAGAGCAGGAATAACAAGGCAGGTAAGGCCAGGTTCAGGCCAACAGCCACTAAGAGACCATCCGTAAAATGGCCCACTAAGATCAAGCAAAAGACCAGGTTGCTAAAGAAGGCCAGGCTGGCGAAATAAAAGTTCAGCCTAAGGCTAAGCCAGTCTTGAAAGTAAAGGGCCAAATTCGCTGGCGGCAGGAAAAAGATCAAAAGCATGACCAGGAATTCCACGAGGAAGGCCAGGCTGATTAAGACTATGCCCGCCAGGTAGCGATTGGCAAAGAGACGGGTCCGGGAGAGGGGGAGGCTCAGGAAAAAATGACTTTCTTCGGCACTAAAGAGGAAGGTAAAAAGCCGGAAGGCTAAAAAAGTCAGGCCCAATATCATGAGGCTAGCCAAGACAAAGCTTTGCACACCCCTAGAAAAGTCGGCGAAGGCACGGGCAAGCTGAGAACCCCAAATCGGATTGCGTGACAAGTCCACAGATGTGGCCCCTGTCAGGTAGAGGACAAAGGGTTCAGCCAAAAGGAAGAGGAGGCTGAGGGCAAAAAGCCACACGCCATTTGCTTTGAGGTCAAGCTTAAAGAACAAAGTATTGGCCGCGGGATTAGGGCCGGTGGCCGGATTAAGAGATGAGGCTTTGGACGGCATAGCCCTTGACCTCCAATTCATAGATAAAGAGTTCTTCCAGGGTGAGGGGCAGGAGATCTAAGATCAGGGGTTCCAATTGGGAAAGCTTGCTTTCAATAAAGTCTTGGTCATTTCTCAGGACTAACTGCAAGATAGACCCCCGCTTTTCATAGTGCAAAACATCCAGGCCCAGGTCTTCTAATTGCGCTTGGCTGGGGATTTCCTTAAAGGCCAGCTGCAACTTATAAACCCCCAAATTCATAGACTCTAATTCATGTTCATAAATCAGCTCGCCTTCGTGGAGGAGGCCAATCTGGTCACAAAAGCCCTCAAGCTCCCGCAAGTTATGGGAGGCAATAATCACCGTCAGGCCATTGGCTACCACTTCCCTTGCGAGAATCCGCTTGAGATTTTCCCGCATAACGGGGTCCAGGCCATCAAAGGCTTCATCCATAAGCAAAAGCCTGGGCTTAGCTGCGAGCGCCAAGAGTAAAGAGGCCTGACGCTGCATGCCCTTGGACATCTTTTCCAAAGGCCGCTTGGGATCCAGGGTAAAAATCTGAGTGAGCTCCTCATAAAAACTACTGGACCAGCCCCGGTAGATTTGGCTATAAAACTTGCACATGCCGGCCAGGTTTTCGCCCGGCAGGAAACAAGGCTGGTCAGGCACCATGATGATTTCTTGCCTCAAGTCAGAGTTGCCATAAATTTCTTGGCCGTGGTAGCAGAGCTTGCCCCCACTTGGCTTATATATGCCAGCCATGAGGCGGAGGAAAGTTGACTTGCCAGCCCCGTTAGACCCAATCAAGCCATAGATAGAGCCCGCATCGATGCTGCAAGACAAATTGTCCAGGGCAATAATTTTTCCGAAATGCTTACTTAAATTCTGGCTACTAATCATCTTTACGCTTCACTTTCTTCCACTTGTGTCATAATGGCTAGGGCTGGATCTTGGGCTTTGTTGATTCCGTCCTCAGCACTTGCGTTTGTTCCCTGGCCTTGGACTTTGTGACTTGCGCTTGTCCCCTGGCCTAGTTTCGGACCCTGAGACATGTGCTCTAAGAGTTTTTCCGCCAGGACCTTAGCAAAGAGATCTTCAATCAGGGCCTGGGAAAAACCTGACCGCAAGGCCATTTCAATCGTCTCTGCCAGGCGTTGGTGCAAGCCTTCTTTGATCGCATCTACATGGGCATCCGTAGCAGCCAAGAAGCTACCCCGGCCAGGCAGGGTATAGATCAGCCCATCTCTTTCCAGCTCTCGATATGCTTTTTGCACGGTGTTTGGGTTAATGCCTAGATCAGAAGCCAACTGGCGAACCGAGGGCATCTGCTCGTTTTCCTCTAAAAGGCCCAGGGCAGCCAGATTCAAAACCTGACGCTTGAGCTGCTCATAGAGGGGAACACGGCTCTGCTGATCAATTTGAAATATAGCCATACTTTCCCCTTCTGATATAACTGTTATAGCCTGCATCATACACTCGGACTGGACAAGAGTCAAGAACAAATTCTTACCAGGAGCCTTCTGCCGTCAATGAAAAAATCCCCAAGCGCTTGTGCTTGGGGATTCTGTGGGATTTTAGGGAGGCATGGATTTCGACTAGACCCTAGGGGGCAGGGGTTTCTTCTGTCTGAGTCTCCGGATCAATTTCTGTAACAGCCGGAGCAGCCTGGGTGGCCTGGGTGTTTTCTTCAGCCATAGGCTCAATAGGGATATAGTTGTTGATCGGCAGGGTCGCTGAGGCCAGGACCTGGTTGTTGCTAGGGTCTACCAAGTCCACCCGCAAGTTAAAGCTACCAGCGGCCTTGATCACCAAGTTGCCTTCTTCGTCAAAGCTGGCAAGTTCGGGCTGGTCAACCTCATAGAGCAGGGCTGAAAAATCGGGCTCTACTGGGGGGAAGGGCCCGGGCTCTGTCCGAGCCAAGAAGAGCTGGGGTCGGTAGACGATTTGTCCCAGTTCATTAAATACCAGATTCGGAGCCTGAGCCTGGGTGAGATCCAACTGCTGGAGGGCCTGGTAATGGTCTGAAAAGCTGAGGACAAAATCATCACGGTCGGCAAAGAGGTCTACATTATAGGTAAACATGAAGGGATTAACCGACGAAATGGCAAGTTTGGCGGGATCATCGAAGAGGTCAGCAAAATTCTGCTCGCTTGCTGTAGGAGAGGCGTCGGAATAGAGGAGCATGTAGAGCTTGTGGCCAGCAGAATCCAGGACCAAGGCGGCGGCAGACTGGGCCCAGCCTGGAACTTGGAGCACTTGATCTTCTGGCTTATCCAGGTCGCTAAAGCATTGCCAGAAAATTCTTTGTTTGCCGGCAAAGCTTTCCACAAGTTGTCCGAGGCCAGGCAGGCTCTCGAGGCTGTCTGGGAAGAGGAAGAGACTATACTGCTGAGCCAGTTGGAGTGCTGTTTTCTCGAGTTCCGGACTGGTACCCAGCTGGTCATAGAAGCGGTAGGCCATTTCCTTGGCTTTATTAGCCTCCGGGCTACTCTCCCCTTCAAAGTTTTCTACTGAGGGCTTAGCCGCATAAGTGGTCTGAATCTCTTGGAAGAGGGCCTGGGATGCCTCAGTGTTCAAGAGACTAGTAAGGCGGAAGCGATTCACAGGAAGGACTTGAACTTGCAAATCCATGGTCAAAGCAGGAATCTGCCGGTGGGAGACTGTAATGGTGGCTTCTCCTAGGCCTATAGCAGTCAGTTTGCCACCCGCTTCTAGCTTGACCACACTGGGGCTGGAATTTTCCCAAACCAGGTCTTCTTGGGGGACAGAACCGGGCCAGTCACTAGGTTCTGAGACCTTGTAATGGACCATACCGTAAAGCTGGGCTTGGTCTCCCCGCTTGATGCGGAGGAGGGATTTTTGCCCAAAGTCTGCGCTGGTCAGGCTGCTATTAATTTGGCCGCCGGTGAGAATTTTCATGGCTAGAAAATCTGGATTCACTCGGATCCTCTGTGTGACGGTGGCCCCATTTTGCCGGTCTGGCATGGTGGTCCCCTCCAAAGTCCGAGAGAAAACCTGGGCCCACCAACGGGCAGGTTCTCCATGTATAGAGCTGTAGGCCCCAATCCCAATAGACTTGTATTCTGGATTCACCATATTCTCGTAATGGCCTGGAGAGTGGACCCAGGTATTAAAGATCGTTTCAGCTTGGGCAATCCCCGACTGAATATTTTCCCCGTCCACATTTTTATCTGTTTCATAAAGATAGCTGCCGTCCGGCCGCATGTGGTTCCAGTAAACAGAGCTTTCGGCAGCCCGCAAGAGGGCCAGGTCTTCCAACTGCATGTTGAAGGCCAAGGGGGCAATGCCCAGGCTGGCCCGTAGGTCATTGACCATGGCTAATAGGCTCCGGGCTTCTTCGTAATAAGCTGTGCCAGCAATGTCAAAATCGACAAGAGTACCCTGACTGATTTGAGCCGGATCTAGGTGTTCCTCAGGACCTGCTGTCTCACTTTCTGCCAGCTCGGTCGCATAGACCCCGGACCCAATACTTATGATGAGGGCAAAACAGAGGGCAAGACCCAATATGTTCCGCCCCACGCGCCACAAAATATTCATAAAATAATATCCTCCTAAGAACAGACTGCTATTATAAGGAATTCGCCTTGGCCTTGGCAATTTTTTCGACCTGGTAGGCCACGCGCTCGATATCGATTGTCATAAACTCCCCTGCCCGATAGAGGACCTTGCCAGCGACCATGGTGAGGAAGATCTGCTGGCGGTCCGCCGCATAGAGGAAATTGGCCAGAGGGTCAAAGTGGGGAGTCGTTTGGTAATTGTCCAAATCCACCAGAATCAAGTCAGCCGGGCCTCCTTCGTAAATCCGGCCCGAATCCGTCCGGCCTTGGGCCTTGGCCCCGCCCCAAGTAGCATATTCCAGGCTTTGCTGGGGTCCCATAAAGTCAGGATCCCGGCTCACGCCCTTTTGTAAAAGAGAAGCCAGCTGGACTTCTTCTAGCATGTTGAGGTTATTGTTAGAAGAGGCTCCATCCGTACCCAGAGCGATGTTCACGCCCGTGGCCTCCCAACGTTTGAGCTGGGCAAAACCAGAGCCTAATTTGAGATTGGAACTGGGATTGTGGACTAGGCTAATCTGTGCGCCGTCTTGGACAGCCTGGGCTAAGAGGTCAAAATCCCCATCTTCTAGCCATACGGCATGGGCAAAAATCAGGGGGACCTGGAAATAACCCAGGTCAGCCAGATAGGCCAAAGGCGTCTTGCCCTCCCGCCGGGTCTTGGCCTCCTCATGCTCTTTTTGCGTTTCAGAGAGGTGAATTTGTACGGCCAGATCCTGGGCCTCAGCAAATTCCAAGAGGCTCCGTGCTGCCGCCTCCGTGGAGGTGTATTCCGCATGGAGGGCGAGTTCGGGCTTAATTAAACTACTCGGATGATCTTTGGCATGTCGTAGCAAGAGCTGGGTATCGAGGTAGGATGAATTATCCTTAAAAGCCCCGTCCCCTACCAGGCCATTGGCCAGGTTGGCCCGGAGACCGGCTTCTTCCACCGCCTTAATAATCCCTGCTTCATGCATGTACATGTCCGTGAAAGCGCCGCAACCGGAAGCCAAAAGCTCGGCCATGCCCAGGAGGGCTCCCCAATAGCAGTCTTCATCCGTCAGCTTGGCTTCGAAGGGGAAGATGCGCTCGGTCAGCCAGCGCTGCAGGGGCAGGCCCTCCCCATAGCCCCGCAAGAGGGTCATGGGAATGTGGCAGTGGGCGTTGACAAAGGCTGGCAAAAGCAGGGCCCGCTTGGCTTGGTAGACTTCTCCCCGGTAGGTCGGAGGAGGGTCCTGGCTAATCGACTGGATCCGGTCTCCTTCTACTAAAATGCAGGCGGGACCCTGGACCTGGAAGTTCTGGTCAAGATATAAAACATTTTTAAATAACATAGGAAAGTTTCTCTTTAGAGTTTTGCTAAGATTGCCTGGAGCAAGGCTGCCATCCGGGCACCCGAGGCTTGCCCGGACAGGGTCACTTCTTCTTCAGAAAGGGCTGTGGACGAAAGGCCTGCGGCCATATTGGTGAGTAGGGAGAGTCCCAGGACTGGTAGGCCACACTGGGCTGCAGTAATGGCTTCGGTTACCGTGGACATGCCAACGGCATCGCCACCTAAAAGTTGAATGGCCCGGATCTCTGCGGGTGTCTCATACTGGGGACCCGGCATAAAGAAATACACGCCCTCATGGGTGGTCTCGCTTTGGCCCAGTTCTGCCGCGGTTTCCAGGGCCAGGGTCCGAAGCTGAGGGGTGTAGATGGTCGAACTATCCGGGAAGCGTACGCCCAATTGGGGGAGATTCGCCCCGCGCAAGGGGCTGGCCCCCATTAATTTAATATGGTCGCTTATAAGCATAATGTCGTTGGCCTGCCAATCTGTCCGGACGCAACCGGCAGCATTAGTCAGAATCAGGGTCTTGACCCCGAGAAGCTTTAAAAGGCGGACCGGCTGGGCCAGGTCTTCAAAGTCATAGCCTTCGTAATAGTGAAAGCGGCCAGACATGACCACAACCGGCTTGTCTGCCAGGCGGCCAAAGACAAATTCCCCTGCATGACCAGGGGCTGTGGAGACAAGCATATGGGGAACATCCTGATAGGCCAGGCGGACAGGATGAGGAATCTGTTCGGCCAAGGGGCCTAAGGCAGACCCTAGAATCAGACCGACTTCAGGCTTTTCTGGGATCTTAGTCTGGATATAGTGGGCTGCTTCTTGCAGGTCAGCCCAAAGCTTTTCTGGATCACGCATGGCATCTTCCCTTCTTTAAGGACCAAAGCCCCGGGACTCTTCATCCTCCTCAGGCGTAATCACCCGAATAGGCTGGTCACCTTCTTGCTCCTTCTCTTGATCTTTTTTCCGCTTAGACTTGGCATCATGCAACTCGCAAACCTGGGTGGGGTTGGCAGGTGAGTCCTTGATCAAGAGCACATTGAGGGTCTCCTCACAGTATTCATTGGCGATATCGTGGGTTTCAGCGCAGATAGTCATATTGATAACCCCATCTGGCCTTTGGAAGTCTGCCGCAGGCAGGTTCTCATGGAGAGCCTGCATGGACTCTCGCCAAATATGACAGGCATCATAACCATCCACCAGAGGGATGGAGGTATTGCGGCCATTAGCATTGGCATAGCCATACCAGACGGCGGCCGTGTAATAAGGGGTATAGCCGCAGAACCAGACATCTCGATAATTCTCAGTCGTACCGGTTTTACCCGCAGCCAGGGTATTGCTGGGCTTGGCAGCTGTCCAGGGGGCTTCTGCTATCGCTTTGAGCATGGTCGTCATGATATAGGTTGTTTCCGGCCGGTAAACCTGGTAGGACTCCCGCTGGGTGTTATCCAAAAGGATGGTGCCATCGCTGTTGAGGACTCGGAGATAGGTTGTGGGCTCATGGAAGGTACCCTGGTTAGCCAATACAGAATAGGCCTCGGTCATCTCCCAGGTTGACATGCCTTCTTCAAAACCACCTAGGGCTCCGGCAGCATAGGGCTCCTTCATGCGGTCAATACCGCAATCCCGCAGGAAGGTCAGGCCAGCTTCTGGGCCCAGTCGATTGACATAGGTATCCACAGCAATGGTATTTAAAGACATGAGCAGGGCCCGGGCCAGGGTCACATCGCCCTCATAGGTCCGACTGTAGTTTTGGGGCCAGGGCTGGTTGGGGGTCGCCGGGTTAAGATACATGGGCTCATCTTTAAAGTGGGAGGCCTGGCTGATAGCACCCAATTCCAGGGCAGGCGTATAAACCAGGATGGGCTTGATAGAAGAACCGGGCTGGCGTTTGGCATCCGTCGCCATATTAAACATGAGATTGCCCTTCTTCTCGCCAAAACCACCCACCAGGGCCCTGACCAGGCCTTCAGAACCTGGTCGGTTGTCCATAACGGTTATACCCGCTTGGGGATGTTCTGGGGTGTTGGGCAATTGGGCCGGGTCCTTCACAAAGAGACTTTCATCCTTAAAGACCCGCTCCAACTTGGCCTGGGCTTCTGAGTCTAGGCAGGTTTCAATGGTCAGGCCATAGTTATAGACCGCCATGGCGGCTAGCTCTGGGGTATAGCCCCGATGCTGAACCAGGTCGCGCTGGACTTCCTGGAGAACCGTCTCCACATACCAAGACCGGATCGTTTCTTCTTTATTTTCCTGGCCGGAAAAATCAAAGGCAATCTCTTGATTGAGGGCATCGTCGTATTGCTCAGCGCTAATCCGGCCATTTTCTAGCATGATGGCCAGGACTAGGCGCATACGGCGGAGGCAATTCCGCCGGCCAAACTCGGTCATGGGGTTATAGGTAGCGGGCCGGTTAGGGATGCCAGCTAAGAGGGCACATTCTGCCAAAGTTAAGTCTTTAGCATCCTTGTTAAAGAAGGCTTTCGCCGCGGCTTGGACCCCCTGGTAGTTGTTAGACATGGGAACCAGGTTGAGGTAGAGCTCCATGATGGCATCCTTGGACATGGTCCGCTCGAGCTGGATAGCCTTATACCATTCTTGGATCTTTCTCTGGGCTGAGATATCATCATCCCCCGTGACCATCTTAATGGTTTGCTGGGTGATGGTCGAACCCCCGTGGGTGGGCGTTCCGGCATTTAAAAGGGCGGAGACAACAGCGGAAAAAATCCGCCGCATATCAATGCCGGGGTGACTTTCAAAGCGTTCGTCCTCAATGGAGATGAAGGCATCATCAATATAGGTGTCTCTGATTTCATTGTAGGAGACAAATTCTGCAGTAGACCCCGCCCCCTTGAGCGAGGCCACCAGCTTGCCATTCATGTCTAAAACTTTAGTCTCTTCACTGGTGAGGTTGGCCTGGATATTGCTAATATCCACCTCCTGTGAGGTAGAGATGTAACCGGTCAGCATACCGGAGCCCAAGCCCATAAGGGCAAAGCCCACAAGTAAAATCAAGACAATAAGGACCTTGGCCGCCTGGGCTAAAGACATGGTTAAAAAGCGCCAAAAGCTGGTGTAATTGCTGGCCGAGCTAGGCTTGGGCTTTACACGCTTACGTAGCTTTTTGCGCTGTTGGCTGACATTAGTATTCGCTGTGCCTTGCTGACGAGGATTCCGAGGAGGCCCAGCGGGAGTTTGTTTGACTTGCTTACTCAAGACTTCCTATTTTTCTGCGAATTCCTCACTCGTGAGGATGTTAACAACGTGGGCATTGATGTTTTTCAGGGTGAGACCGGTCATTTGTAAAATGCGGTCATGGAGGATAACTTTGAGACGTTCATAAATCTCGGGGGCCGACTTGCCGTATTCCAGGACCAAGTCCAGGTCTAGGCTGACCTCGTCATTATCATCCACACTGATTTCCACACCCTTGTTGGTTTTAAGATTGAAGAATCCGCCACCGCCATCTGCTAAGAGAGCGCCCGGCATCTCTTTGACGGCTACTGCCACAATTTTCTCTAAAACTTTTTCGTCAAAGGAGAGTTGGCTAGCTGCCAGGTCAGGTGAGACCATAAGCTGGCTATCCTCAGTGGTCTGGTCTGCCTCCACCAAGTCTTCTGCTTGGTCAACTTCTTCAGCAGAATCCTGGTCTAGCAGGACAAACCCGCTATCCTCCCCTTGCGGGAGATTTGTTTGCTCTTCTACAGGCTTGACGTCCTCAGCTAGGTCTGCTTCGGTGCTCTCAAGCTCAGTCTCTACTACCTGGTCTTGATCTAGGTTTTCTGTTGGCGCGTCCTGTTTAGCGTCATCGGCTCTGCGATTAAAGAGATTGTCCAGCATATTTTTTGCTCCCTTCTTGGGTCTTGGGGTTAGGCCCCAGTGCTTAGATGTAATTTTAGCATACTCTGGCTCGGCACAACCGTGCGGTAAGAGACTTAGCGATGCTAGCCTAGCACTTAAGCCAGGATATCTTTTGAGGGATCGGGGTCCAGGCTAAAGAAGCGGCAGGCATTGTGCCAATTTTGCTCTAGGATACTTTCGTAGGTCTCCTGCCTAATCTCCGCAGCTTTCCGGGCAATAAAAGTCAATTTACTAGGATCATTACGCTTGCCCCGGAAGGGTTCGGGGGTCAGGTAGGGGGAATCCGTCTCTAGGAGCCAGCGGTCTTCCGGCATAGCGGCCAAGACTTCCAAGGGCTTGCGGGATTTCTTAAAAGTCAGGGGACCATCAAAGCCCAGGTAAGCCCCCAGTTTCAAGAGTCGGTCGGCCGATTCCACCGAGCCAGAAAAGCAGTGGCAGGCAAAAGGCAAGTCTAAGAGGCCATCCGCCTTGGCCCTTGCTAAAATATTATAGGAATCCTCAAAAGCCTCCCGCTCGTGCACGACGATTGGCAGGCCAAGTTCAGCCGCTAGCTCGATTTGGTCTCGGTAAACTTGGGCCTGGATGGGCCGGGGACTAAAGTCATAGTGATAGTCCAAACCAATCTCCCCAATACCCACAACCACCTTTTCCCGGCCCTGGGCCCGGGCCTGGGCTTGGGTCTTTTGAATCAGGTCAGCCAATTCCTGGCGCGACTCAGCGGTCCAAGATTTAGCCTCATGGGGGTGGCAGCCTAAGACACAGTAGAGACCTGGATGTTGCAGAGCCAGGTCGGCCGCCCGGTAGGAATCGGCCAGATCTGAAGCGGGTAAAACCACCCGTCCAACCCCGGCCTCCAGCAAGTTTTCCAGGACCTGGTCCAGGTCTTCCGCAAAGTCCGGATCTTGTAAATGAGCATGGGTGTCGAAAATAGGGTACATATTATCTCTCCTCATAAAGTTCATGCCCAGCATGGCTGGGCATGAACTACCTTTATGTATGCAGGGTTACTTTAGGTGTATCAGCTAGGGCCTTTAAGCACCCGCCTTTGCCAAGGCAGCAAAGTCCTCAGCCTTTTTCTGGTCCCGGGCCTTTTGATTAGCTCGGGCTGCCTTTTCCATGCGGTCCAGGGTCTCTTCCATCTTGATGCGGGGGAAGAGGGAGTCTCCTCTGGCCGCCAGATGTTGGACAGGGTAAAGGCCCGCTTGCCCCGCCTCTGCCCAGGACAAGCCCTGGGAATTGGCCTGGCGGTCAGGCCGGTCAATATTCAGCTGCTGATCAATGGCTGCAGCGGTTTCTGGCATAAAGGGGGCAATCATGAGGGAGATCCGCCGGAGGAGGTCCACCAAGTGATAGAGGACTGCCGCCAGGCGGGCTTTCTTGCTGTCATCTTTGGCCAAGGCCCAGGGTTGGGTTTCATCAATGTACTTATTGGCCCGGCGGATAAGGTCCCAAATGCTGTTCAGGGCCGCCGAAATCTTAAGTTCCTTGAGATAGGCTGTGGCCTGGTCGAAGGAAAGCTGGGCCTGGTCTAAGAGCTCTTGGTCAAAGTCTCCCGCCTCCCTCTCTTCCGGGAAGCCCTCCGGGAAGTTCTGCTCAAACATGGCCAGGGACCGGGACAAGAGATTACCTAGGTCATTGACCAGGTCAGAGTTAATCCGGTTAATAAGGGCGGCGCCAGAAAAGTTGCCATCTTGGCCGAACTGAATTTCCCGTAAGAGGAAGTAACGGATTGCATCAACGCCAAAGATATCTGCCAAAACATAGGGGTCCTGGACATTGCCCTTGGATTTAGACATTTTGTCCCCATCCACCAGGAGCCAACCGTGGCCAAAGACTTGCTGGGGCAAAGGCAGACCCAAAGCCATAAGGACAATTGGCCAAATAATGGTATGGAAGCGGATGATGTCCTTGCCGACTAAATGCAGGTCGGCCGGCCAATATTTTTGGAAGTCCTCAGTCTCTGCCGGATAGCCCAGAGCCGTAATATAGTTGGTCAAGGCATCCAGCCAGACATAGACAACATGCTTGGGGTCAAAGGGGACCTGGATACCCCAACTGAAGGAAGTCCGGGATAGGGCCAGGTCTTCCAGACCGGGCTTGATGAAGTTATTGAGCATCTCTTTCATCCGGGCAGCAGGCTGGATAAAATCCGGGTGGTCTTCGTAGTATTTGGTCAGGCGGTCGGCATAATTGGACAACTTAAAGAAATAGCATTCTTCCGTCATCTCCTGGACAGGGCGACCACAGTCCGGGCACATGCCGTCCACCAGCTGAGAATCCGTCCAATAGGCTTCACAGGGCACACAATAATGACCGGAATACTTGCCCAGGTAGATATCTCCCTGGTCATAGAGTTTTTGGAAAATAGCCTGGACGGCCTTTTGGTGGAAGTCGTCTGTAGTCCGGATGAAACGGTCATAGCGGATATTGTAAAGGTCCCAGAGGGGTTTCACATCGTGGTTGACCATGTAATCAACATAGGCCTGAGGGCTAACCCCCTGAGCCTCTGCCGCCAGCTGTAACTTCTGACCGTGCTCATCTGTTCCCGTTAGGAAGACCACATCCTCACCCAGCATGCGGTGCCAGCGGGCCAGGCTGTCCGCAATCACCGTGGTATAGGCATTGCCAATGCTCATGTTGGCTGAGGGGTAATATATTGGCGTGGTAATATAAAATCTTTTCGACATACGCAACTCCCTTATTCTGAAGAAAACCCGCTAGATCTCTAGCCGGTCTTCCTATTATCTTTCTAGATTATACACGATTGGACTAGGAACTAGGACAGGCTAAACAGGGTCTGCCGTCTCCTTGATCAGCTGGTACAGGTCATTCTTGCCCAGGTCACAGAGACCCAGGAGGACCCCCAGGATACCCCGATCTTTAAGGCCAGCCTTCCGCAGGAGGAGGATCTTCTCCCGGACCTGGTCCTCCAGGTCTTGCTGATCCGCGAGGTCAGCCTCCGGGCAACGTGCCAAATAAGCCTCTCGACCTTCCAAGACTAAAACATATTCGCCCCGGGGGGCTTGGACCTTCAGCTGGTCCCGGGCCTCATCCAGGCAGAGATAGAGATAGCTTTCGTAGGGCTTGGTCAATTCGCGGGCCAGACAAAGGCGGCGGTCACCCAGGCCCTGGCTAGCTAAGTCATCCAGGGTTTTGCTGAGGCGGTGGGGGGCTTCGTAAATGAGGGCTGTTTCGGCTTGGCCCGCTAAGGCTTGGAGCCGGGCTTCTCGCTCCTTGCCCTTGACCGGGATAAAGCCTTCAAAGTGAAAATACCGGCTGTCTAAGCCCGAAGCCGCTAGGGCGGTAAGGGCGGCATTGGGGCCGGGCAGGGCACACACGGTGTAGCCAGCCTGGACGGCTGCCGCGACAACAATTTGGCCGGGATCCGAAATCGCGGGCATACCCGCATCGGAAATGAGGGCGATAGTCTGGCCGGCAGCCAACTTGGCCAAGATCTGGTCCACCCGGCTTTGCTCGTTGTGCTCATGGTAGGAAAGCAATGCTTTAAAGGGTAGCTTGAGCCTAGCCAGGAGCTGGGCCGCCACCCGGGTATCTTCAGCCGCTATGAGGTCAGCTTCTGCCAGAGCCTGGGTAGCCCGGGGCGAGAGGTCTTCCAGGTTGCCGATGGGAGTAGGCACGAGATAAAGTTTGCCCGGCAGGATGTCCATTATTTCCGCTCTTTATTAGACCGACGCTTGATCCGGCTGACTTCGGTCGCAGGGAAGATTAAGGACTCGCCTTCTTCCCCCTCTGCCTCCAGTCGGACCCGCAGGCTTTCCTTCAAGAGATTGACTTCTTGCACCACACCCTTGCCCTTGGGCGTATCAACTAGGTCTCCCCGTTTGGGCAGGCGCTTATTGGCATCGGCATAGGCCGCTTCTTCATAGCGCAGGCAGCAGAGCAAACGGCCGCAGGCTCCTGAAATCTTGGCAGGATTCATAGACAGGTTCTGCTCCTTGGCCATCTTGATGGATACCGGATAGAAATCCTGCATATAGGAGGCACAGCAGAGGCAGCGGCCACACATGCCCAAGCCGCCCTTGAGGCAGGCCTCGTCCCGAACCCCGATCTGGCGGAGTTCAATCCGGGTACAGAAGGCAGAGGCCAGGTCTTTAACCAAAAGGCGGAAGTCCACCCGACCATCGGCGGTAAAGTAAAAAATCAGCCTCCGCCGGTTTAGGACATACTCTGCCGCCACCAGCTTCATGGGCAATTCGTGGCGGTCTATTTCCTGCTGACAGATGGCAAAAGCCTCTTTCTCCAGTTCAAGATTTTCCTGGTACTGGGCCCAATCTTCCTCGCTGGCTTCCCGCAAAATGCCTTGCAGATCCTTAGCGAGCGGGCTGTCCTCCCCGACTTCGGTTATCATGCCGGTGCAGAGGCCTAATTCTAGGCCCTGGTCGGTCTGGACGATCACGGCGGAACCAGACTTCAGGTCATAGGCTCCGGGGTCAAAATATCTGATCTTGCCACGCCCGTGCAGGCGGACACTAATGAGTTTAGGCATATCGATCCTTTCTTATCTTCAAGGAGTCCTAACCCCACTTCCAGGCTGGGACTGGTCAGGGCTGAAAGCTGTTTTCAATTCTTGCAGAAGGCTCCAAGTGAGAATTTCGTAATTGACATTGACCTGCATGGCCCGACCTAGGCTGGTCATAAAAGCTTCTGCCCCTTGCAGGCGCTGGATAGCCTGGGCCCGGCTGGCAGGGTCAGTCTGACCAGCCAGGACCTGGCCCGCCAATTGCTGGAGCCTGGCGGCCTGGTCACTATTGATGAGCCCTTGGGTCTGGCCCGCGAGCAGGAGGCCCAGGTCACGCAGGACCGTCAAGATCATCTCTAGGATATCCGAGAAGCTGTCCTTTTCTGCCAGGAGTAGGCGATGGCTGTCTGCGACCATGTCCAGATAGGTTTGGCTGGGTAGGCTGGTCAAGAGGTCCAAGATAGACTGGCGGAGGTCGGCAAAGCCCTCGCGGGAGGCTAAAGCCAGGGCCTGGCCAGGATTGCCCTGGGCATAGGCGGCCAGGAAGTCCAGCTGCTGGCTATAGCCGGCCTGACGCAGGATTTCTACCAGCTGGCGGTCTGCCAGGGGCTCCAAGGGATAGGCCCGTATCCGGGAAACGACGGTCGGCAAGAGCTGGCCCAGATCCCGAACAGTCAGGATAAAGTAGGCATGAGGAGGAGGTTCCTCCAGGGATTTTAAGAGAACATTCTGGCCCTGTTCATTCAAATAATCCGCGGCCAGAAGGTAAATCTTGGAGGGCCCAATCTGCGGCAGGAGTTGGAGGTCTGCCACTAATTCTTTGCGGAGGCGGTCCACCTTGATGAGCTTTTGGTCCTCGGGAACTAAGACTTTAAAATCCGGGTGCGTGCCCGCCGCAAAATACCGGCAGGAGGGGCAGACCCCGCAGGCGCCCTGGGCCTGAGGATTTTCACACAATAAAAGTTGGGCCAAGGCTTTAGCCAGGCTAGACCGGCCCGAGCCTTCTGGCCCGGTAAAGGCCAAGGCATGGGGCAAGAGCTGACTAGCCGCTTGGTCCAAAAGAGTCTGGATCAGGTCTTCCCGTCCAAACAAATGGGCAAAGCTGGAACTAGGCTTGCTCAAAATGCTCTACATTCGTGACGAAAATGGTAGCTCCACCGACCTGTACTTCTACGGGGTAAGGGATATAGGAGCCCCCCATGCCCGTAGGAATATTGTTGGCATTGATGGAAACCTTGCGGCTGGAGGAGAACTTCTTAATAATGCTGAGAACATCCTCCAGTTGCTCGTCCTGGGTCCCAATCATCAGGGTGGTATTTCCAGATTTGAGGAAGCCACCACTTGAAGAAAGTTTGGTGACACGGTGACCCTTGCGGTTCAGTTCTGACAAGAGCCGGGAACTGTCTTCATCACTAATAATGGCAAATACTAACTTCATGCTAATAACCTCCCCATAGCATGGCGAATTTGTTTTTGAGCTTCTTCCTTATCGCCCGCCGTATCGATCAACACAATGCGGTCAGGGTATTGGCGAGCTAAGTCTAAAAAGCCCTGGCGTACCTTGGTTTGGAAGGCTAGGCCTTCTGCATCTAGGCGGTTGGCGGCTAGGTCTCTAGCATCTATCCTCTGGCTGGCCAGTTGAGGATCCAGGTCCAGGAGGAAGGTCAAGTCAGGCTGCAGGCCGGCCGTGGCAAAGTCATTAAACTGACTCACCAGGTCAGGGCCTAAGTCCCGGCCATAGCCCTGGTAAGCAACGGACGAATCCAAAAAACGGTCACAAATGACCATGCGGCCCGCCTCTAAAGCTGGTCGGATAAGCTCCCGGCAAATCTGAGCCCGGGAGGCCAAGAAGAGCAAGAGCTCGCTTTCTGGACAGATGGCATAATCGGCCTTGTTGAGTAAGAGGGGGCGGATCTGCTCACCCAGAGCGGTCCCACCCGGTTCTCTAGGCATCAGGGGATCATAGCCCTTTTGCCGCAAATAAGATTCCAGGAGAGCCAAATGGGTGGTCTTGCCACAACCATCTATGCCTTCAAAAGTAATAAATAGAGACATGGGCATCCTCCTTGGACTAATTTAGAGAAATTATAACATTTATGAATTTAACTTGATCTGGGAGATGCTAGCAATATTGCGCAAGATCTCCTCTTCCAGGTCCTCGTTGGCCTGGCGGAGCTCCTCCGCAGTCATCTCCAGCCAGGATTTAGAACGACGGTCTTTTTTGCGACTGGCCTCTGTCTCCACAGGCTGGCTGGGCGGAGTAGACGGGGCAGGCTGGTCGGGCTTGGCGGGCGGGGCTAGAGGGCGATCAGCTTTGGCAACCTGGTCCTTCTGCAGAGGCAGATTTTGCTGGACCAGGTCTTCCCTCTTGTCTTGCGAGGGGCGAGAAGCTGGCCGGGAGGTCTCGGGGGCTAGCTGGTCGGCAAGCGGCGCAGGGGCCTGCTTGGTCTTGTCTACATAGCTTTTCTTGGGCCTGGCTTGGCGTTTACGGTTAGGCTTTTGCCCCGCAGGCCGTCCTGCCTTGTCCGGTCCGGGGCCACGTCGGTCTGTCCCGGTCTTAGCCTTTGTCTTGGCCTGGCCACCGGCCTTGGGCCGCTTCTGATTAGAGTCACCAGACTTGCGGCCTGAGCCATGGCCCTTCTTAGCTTTGGGCTTATGTGGGGCCTGTTGGGGGTCGCCAAAAGTCCGCACCTTAGTCTCTTTTAGTTCAGCTTTAATCTGGGCTTGCTTATTTGCTGGCGCTTCGTTTGCCATTTCTCTTGCTCCTTATTGCTGAGTTTTAAGAAAAAACTCTAAATCCCTGGTCCTTGAGGTCGGCAATATTCTTCAGATGGTCCTCTTCATCAACATAGCCTACACCCGGCAGGTAGACATCCACAGTAAAGCCCGCCTGGGCCAGGGCCAAGATGGATTCTCGAACACAATATTCGGAAGCCAGACCGACCACAGTCACGTGCTTGGCTAAGACTTCATGGACAGCTTTGCCGTCTGCTCGCTTTGCCGCATAGGCAGAATATTCTTCTACCTGGTCATCCCGACCCTTGTAGAAGTTTGTTAAGGGGCCAGGCCGCTGGGCAGGATTTTTCACCTGACTTGTGAAAGCGGAGTCTAACTCTGCTCCCGGTGTGTCCTGAACACAATGGTCAGGCCAAATACCGCCGTTCTTCTTAAAGCTGCCGTTTTGAGGGCTGTGCCAGTCCAGGGAGTAGGCCACTTGCAGGTCCGGATGGGCATTGATATAGGCCACAATGGACCGTACAGCTTCTTCAGAATGCTGGCAGGCCAAGCTGCCTGAGATAAAGTCATGCTGGCAGTCAACAACGAGCAGGGCTTGGGTTGGAGATGAAAATTCGTGCATATCAGGTATCCTTTCCAGACTAGGATGGTCTAATTCATAAAGAGGAAGTTGAACAAAGTTCCGCTCTTCCCTGTAAGGATGGGGAAGAAGGAGGTCCGGATCCGTAGACCGCAAATTACCGTAAGACAGGATATCTACATCCAGGGTCCGAGGTCCCCAGTGGACCTTGCGTTCGCGCTGGGCGGCCTCTTCCAGGTCTTGGCATAAGTGCAAGAGATCCCAGGGGGTCAGGCTGGTTTCACAGGCCACCACCGCATTCAGAAAATCCCCCTGGTCTTCCAGGCCCCAGGCCTTACTTTCAAAGATCCGCGACTGGCGGAGATGGTAGATTTGGGGGTGGGCCTTAAGGCTCTCGACAGCGGCCTGGATATAGGCCCGGCGGTCACCCAGATTGGACCCCAAGCCCAAACGGACAGGATAGGTCCGGTAACGCCGGATAGAGTAAGTTACATCTGAAAACTCTGTCTCAATAGGGGCTTCCGGCTTATGAATAGTCACGTCTACACAATAGAGCCGGGGGTAGGCCGCCAGGATTTCCCTGGCTAAGTCTTCGGCCAAGGCTTCTAGGAGCTGGCGGGAAGATTGGGCAACGACCTGCTTGGCCAGCAGGGCGACCTCAGCATAGGAGACCGTGTGGTCTATATCATCGGTCAAGCCTGCCCGGCTATAGCCCTGGTAGAGGGCCAGGTCCAGGTAGAAATTTTGTCCTTTGACCCGCTCCTGGGGCAGGACCCCCACGTAAGCATAAACATGGAGGCCTTTGAGGACTATGCGGTCACTTTGGTCTAATTGCATGGCAGTCTTTCAGTTGGCTTGAGCCTTTAGGAGACTAAATCTTGATGCCCATGAGGCCCAAGGCCTCTGACCGGGACCGGGCATCGGTCTTGCAGATTCCCCGCAGGGCGGAGGAGACAGTTGTTGAACCCGGTTTTTTAATACCGCGCATGGTCATGCAGAGGTGCTCCGCCTCTAGCACAACACAAACCCCATAAGGATTGGCCGTCTCTTCAATCATATCCGCAATTTGCGAGGTCAGCCGTTCTTGGGTTTGGGGTTGACGAGCCAAGACATCGACTATGCGGGCTATCTTGGATAGGCCAAAGACCACCCCGTCCCGGGGGATATAGGCGACGGCTGCCTTGCCAATAAAGGGCAGGAGGTGGTGCTCGCACAAGGAGTAAAAGGGAATATCCTTGACCAGGACCAGCTCATCACATTCTGGCTCCCTAAAGAGTTTGACATCATCCCGGGGGTCTTTTTCCAGGCCCTGCATGATTTCTTCACACATCCTGGCCACCCGGGCTGGGGTCTCTAAGAGGCCCTCCCGATCGGGATCTTCCCCTACTGCTAAGAGGATTTCACGTACAGCGCGCTCAATTCTTGGCTTATCCACTTCACAACTCCTATGCTAATAACTTGTCACTGTCCTCACCGTCAGCAGGCTCAACCCGGGCCGGCGTCAGGCCTTTGACCGTGTCGCTACTGATGACGACCTTGCCGACATCCTGGCGGGAGGGCAGTTCATACATGAGGTCCAAAAGCAGGTTCTCCAGGATGGCGCGGAGGGCCCTGGCCCCTGTTTTCAGTTCGATCGCTTCCCGAGCAATGGCCTCTAAGGCATCATCCGTGAATTCCAGCTTGATCTTATCCATAGCAAAAAGCTGCTGGTACTGCTTGACGAGAGCGTTCTTAGGCTCCGTCAAGATCCGGACCAGGGCGTGTTCATCCAAGGCCTTGAGGGAGGTGATCATGGGAATCCGGCCCACAAATTCTGGGATAATCCCAAATTTAAGCAGGTCTTCTGGCAGGACCTGGGCCAGGAGATTTGAGGTGGAAAGCTCCTCCTTGGACTGAATTTTTGCTCCAAAACCCATGGTCTTCTCCGCCACCCGGTGCTCAATCACCTTTTCCAGACCGTCAAAGGCACCCCCAAGGATAAAGAGAATACCCGTCGTGTCAATCTGGATAAAGTCCTGGTGGGGATGCTTACGGCCGCCTTGGGGCGGGACATTGGCGACAGTCCCCTCCAAGATCTTCAGGAGGGCCTGCTGGACCCCTTCACCCGACACATCCCGGGTAATTGAGGGGTTGTCAGACTTGCGCGAAATCTTGTCGATTTCGTCAATATAAATAATACCCTTTTCCGTAGCCTCTATATCATAGTCGGCATTTTGTAGGAGGCGGAGGAGGATATTTTCGACGTCCTCCCCAACATAGCCTGCCTCTGTCAAGGCCGTGGCGTCCGCGATGGCAAAGGGCACGTCTAGGGTCTTTGCCAGGGTTTGGGCCAAGAGGGTCTTACCCGAGCCCGAAGGGCCCAGGAGGAGGATATTGGACTTTTGAATATCTAAATCTGATTCCCGATACTGCTGGGAAATAATCCGCTTGTAGTGGTTATAAACCGCCACCGATAGGACCTTCTTAGCCTCTTCCTGACCGATGACATAGTCGTCCAGAGCCGCTTTCAGCTCCTTGGGCGGAAGCAATTTAGGCAGAGCCCCTGTGCCAGACTTAGCGGTTTCGCTCAAGGGGCCCAGGTCCGAGGTCAGGAGTTCGTGGGAGAGTTCCACACACTCGTTGCAGATAAAGACTCCCCGTCCCGCGATGAGACGTTCTACTTCTCCTTCTGTTTTCCCACAAAAAGAGCAGGCCAAGGGTGGCATGTGGGGAGGCCGTGCATTCGACTTGCCTTTCCCCTTTCCCTTGTCCTTGTAGTTGTCGTCAGGCATTAGTCTGCCCTCTTTTCCATTACATGGTCAATGATCCCGTAAGCCTTGGCTTCATCGGCATCCATCCAGAAATTGCGGTCGGTATCCCGGACCACTTCCTCTAAGGGTTTATCGCAGCGCTCGGCCAGGATACGGTTGAGCTTGGCTTTCATTTTGATGATACGCCGGGCATCAATTTCAATATCCGAAGCCTGACCCTGGACCCCGCCCAAAGGCTGGTGGATCATGATCTCGGCATTGGGCAGGGCAAAGCGTTTGCCCTTAGTCCCCGCTGCGAGGAGGAAGGCGCCCATAGAGGCGGCCATGCCCATGCAGATAGTCTGGACATCAGGCTTGATATACTGCATGGTGTCAAAAATCATGAAGCCCGAGGTGACCTCACCGCCAGGGCTGTTAATGTAGAATTGGATATCTTTTTCCGGATCTTCTGCCTCCAAGTAAAGCATCTGGGCCATGATGAGGCTGGCCGATACAGAATCTACCTGGTCAGATAAAATAATGATCCGCTCTTTTAAGAGGCGGGAGAAAATGTCATAGGACCGCTCTCCCCGGTTGGTTTGTTCTACCACTATGGGTACGAGATTGTTGTTCAAAGGGAAATTTGCTTCCATCTTTTTCCTTTCTGCCAGCTTCTTTAATGAAGGCCAGGCCATCCGGCCTGGCCAGCAATGGGTCTAAAATAAGGCTGCCTGTTTTGCCTAAGCGTCCAGGTCAGACTTGGACTATTCTTCTACTGGCTCTGCCTCGGCATCTTGAGTCTCTTGGTTTTCCACCTTTTGGTCTTCAGCCTCTTCGGCTTCTGTCTCGGGCTCTTCCTCTACGGGAGGCTCGTCGGTCGCTTCTGAGTAGGACCGGAGGATTTCTGCAGCCTTCTTCAGGCGGGCCTGGTCGGCCAGACTCTGGCGCTGGTCTTCATCCATGTTTTCTGCAAACTTGTCTTTTTCCATGCCATAGGCAGTAGCCAAGTTGGCAATTTCTGTTTCAATCTCTTCATCCGTCGCTTCCAGACCTTCGGCTTCTGCAATAGCTTCCAGAGCATAAGCCTTTTTCAGGCTGTGCTCGGCTGGCTCATGCAGGCTGGCCATGTACTGGTCACGGGTCATCCCCATCATGCGGAGATAATCTTCCATCCGCATGCCGTAGTACATCATCATCTGGGCTTGCTGATTGAAGAGCCTATGCATTTCATCATGAATCAAGAGGTGGGACATCTCATACTCAGAATTCTTAGCGATCTGATCCAAGAGATGTTCTTCAAACTCTCTGTCGGCCTCAGTGGTCCGCTTTTCTTCCAGCTTTTTACGCAGGTCAGCCTTGTAGGCCTCCACCGTATCACAGTCTTCGGAAATATCCTTGATGAATTCATCATCCAGGTCAGGCAGCTGACGTTCCTTGACCTCTTTCAAGTTGACGTGGAAGACAACAGCTTGGCCGGCCAAGTCTTCGCTATGGTACTGCTCAGGGAAGGTCAGATCTAGGTCGAACTCCTCACCGGCAGAGTGACCAATGAGGCCATCTTCAAAGCCAGGAATAAATTGGCCAGACCCAATTTCCAGAGTATGGTCTTCCGCGCTACCGCCGTCAAAGGCCACACCATCCTTGGTGCCCTTATAGTCCATGACAACAAAATCACCCTCAGCCACCGGGCGTTCCACAGGAACCAGACGAGCCAGCTCAAGGCGTTTGTCATCCAGCTGCTTATCAATTTCAGACTCTTCCACTTCCACAGAGGGTCTGTAAGCCTTAAGGCCCTTGTAGTCACCCAGCTTCACAACTGGTTTAAGAGCATAGCGGGCTGTAAAAGTCACGCCCTTATCCATGCCAATTTCTTCCACATCAATCTCGGGTTGGGAGAAAGGCTTAGCATCGTGCTCTTTGAGGGCTGCCTTGTAAGCATCGTCCAAGACAAAGTCGATCGCATCTTCATAGAAGGCACTTTCGCCATAGTAATTAAGGACAATGGGGAAAGGCGCTTTGCCCTTGCGGAAACCGGGAATATTAAAATACTGCTTGTTCTTGTTATAGGCCTTGTGCATAGCTTGAGAAAAGTCTTCTTTAGAAACCTGAATGGTCAACTTTTCTTCGTTATGGTCAAGCTTCTCAATGTTTGAAGCCATGTGTACCTCCTAGAGTGCTCTTGCCGAGTATTGATATTTATATAACTAAGAAAGTCTATCATACTCGACTCTTCTAAGCCAAGTTTACTGATCAGAGATTGCACAGGCTAAGTGAAAATGTAAGTTTCACGATTCTCGAGTATCGGGCAAATTTGCAGCTAATGGATGGACCTCTGGGCAAATTTGCAACTAGTTGGATGGGATCAAGGGCAATTCTGCAAGTAATGGATGGTTTGGCCCCTGGGATCCATCCATTACTTGCAAATATGTCTGAAATCTGAGGAATCCGAAATAGAAAGGGGCAAGTCCTCTTAATCAGAACTTTACCAACCTTTTTAAGGCCGGCCCAGCCGTCTTGGCGGCAGATTTTGGTTGGCAAGTCTGCCAGATAAGGGGGTTGCCAACCTTTCTAGGCACAGCCAGGGCGGTAGAAGAACGGGATACTTTCAACTTTTCGGATTTTCTTACAAGTTTGCAAGTTTTATACGCTGGAGCTGATTCCTTTTAGGTAAATTCAGAGTTATGACCCTCAGAACGCTTGTTTTATGCACTAAACCCCTCCACTTAACTGAATAAATGTATAAAAATAAGGGGCAGAGCTAGAAAGTTGAGCACCTGACGTAGAAAAGCTGCAAACTTGTAAGAAAAACGTGGAAGTTGGATGTACAGAGTGAGAATGAGGAACTTAGACTAGAGGAGTTAAAAAGGGTTTTCCAAAAGCGATGATCCACAGCTAAAGCAGACATGTTGGCGGCTTCTACCTAAAAAGGGCCTCCTCGCATAAGCGGGAGGCACCATTTTGAGCGTTATGTGCTTGTTGCCATTGTGGCTTGAGCGCTATAGCTAAGCGCTCTTAGCTTCTTGCCTTGCGGCTAGGCTAAAGGACTGGCAAGGCCAGAGCCTAGCAGCGAAGACTTGTAGCTAGGCTTGAGAGGCCTGGGTGTCGTGGTGGAGGAAGCAGGCTACTGAATGCTTGTCGCCAACTTCGGTTAATGCGGGTTCTTCCTGCTCGCAGATGGGCATGCGGTAGCGGCAACGGGAACAGAAGCGGCAGTGGCGGGGGGGATTGACCGGGCTGGGAACATCCCCCTCCAAGAGGATTTCTTCTGTGTTGTCTTCTAGGGTGGGCCGAGGAATAGCAGATAGGAGGGCCTGGGTATAGGGGTGCTGGGGATTGGTGAAAATCTCGTGTGAGGGGGCCAATTCTACAATTTTACCTAGGTACATGACTGCAATATTGTCGCTGATGTGTTTGACCACGGACAGGTCGTGCGAGATGAAGAGATAGCTCAGGCTGAAGTCATCCTGCAAGTCCATGAGGAGGTTGAGGACCTGGGCCTGGATACTGACGTCCAGGGCCGAGACCGGCTCGTCCATGACAATAAATTCTGGCTGTAAGACGAGAGCCCGGGCGATGCCGATGCGTTGGCGGCGTCCACCGTCGAGTTCGTGGGGGTAAGAGCCGTAGAGGCGCTCTTCCAGGCCTACTGTAGCCATGGCCTCTACAACCTTTTCCCGTAAATCATCTTTATTTTTATAGAGCTTGTTAATTTTCAGGGGGTCGGCAATCAGGTCCCCTGTGCTCATACGGGGGTTGAGAGAGGAGTAAGGGTCCTGGAAAACAATCTGCATATCCTGCTTCATACGGAGCAAGTCTTTGCGGTGGGTGTATTTCAGGATATTGTCACCCTTAAACCAGACCTCGCCGCTGTCCGGATCATTTAAGCGGATAATAGCGCGGCCACAGGTTGATTTGCCACAGCCAGACTCGCCGACCAGACCCAGAGTTTCGCCTTTATTAATGGTCAAACTGACATCATCCACCGCATGGAGGGGGCCGGCAGCAGTCTTGAAATATTTCTTAAGATTTTTAACTTCTAAGATCTTTTCACTCATTATTCTGCCTCCTTTTCCGTGAACAGATGGCAGGCTACCTGGTGGTCAGGAGCCAGATCGAGGGTGGACGGGAACTGCTTTTTGCAAATCTCCATTGCATGGGGGCAACGGGGCCAGAAGGCACAGCCCTGCGGGAGGTCCGCAGGATCGGGCGGCAGGCCCTGGATAACTTCCAAGCGGGGCTTTTCGTCTTCCAGCTTGGGTATGGAGTTGAATAAGCCAATGGTATAGGGATGCTTGGGGCAGGAGTAAATGGCCTGGACACTGCCGTACTCAATGACAGAACCGGCATACATGACGGCCAGCTTGTCACAGTTTTTAGCCACAACGCCCAAGTCGTGGGTGATCAGAAGGAGGGAGGTGTTAAATTCCTCACGCAGATTCCGCATCAGGTTTAAGACCTGAGCCTGGATGGTAACGTCCAAGGCGGTAGTGGGCTCGTCCGCAATCAGGAGCTGGGGGTTACAGGCTAGGGCCATAGCAATGACGACGCGCTGCTGCATGCCGCCAGAAAATTGGTGGGGATAATCGTTGAGGCGGTCGCGGTCAATACCGACCAGCTCCAACATATGGGCCGTGCGTTCCCGCAGTTCCACACCCTTTAAATCCTCATGGATACCGAGGACCTCGTCAATTTGTGCCCCAATGGTCATGGAGGGGTTCAAGGAGGTCATGGGATCCTGGAAGATCATAGAGATCTTCCCGCCCCGGATATGTCGCATGTATTCTTTACTTTGCTTGAGCAGGTCTTGGCCGCCGTAGATAATCTCACCACTAGCAATATGTCCGGGAGGCTGGGGGATAAGGCGGAGAATAGAGAGGGCAGTTGTCGTTTTGCCCGCGCCTGTCTCCCCTACCAAGCCCAGGGATGAGCCGGATTCCAAGCGGAGGTTCAGGTGGTTGACGGCTTTAACAACCCTTTGATCCACCTGATAGTTAACATTTAAGTCGCGAATATCCAGCAGGAGTTCGCCTGCCGGCACCTGGTCTTTGTTGACTGCAGGATAAGCGATACGTGATTTGCGTTTAATCATCTCAGTCCCTCCCTAGTCTCTGAGCTTCGGATCTAAGGCATCCCGGAAGCCGTCTCCTAAAAGGTTAAGAGACAAGATGGTAATCATGATGGCCAGGCCGGGGAAAAGGGTCATGTGGGGGAAATCTCGAATATAGTCCCGACCCTCAGAAAGCATGGCTCCCCATTCCGGTACACCAGGGTCCAGGCCCAAGCCGATGAAGCTAAGCCCGGCTGCGGTCAGAATGGCAAAAGCCACGCCCAGGGTAGCCTGGACAATGATAGGGGCCAGACAGTTGGGGATGATATGGACAAAAATCGTGCGGAAATTGGAACCACCGGCAGCCTTGGTCGCTTCAATGAACTGCTGGTCCTTGAGGGAAAGGACGGCGGCCCGCATGATTCGTGCATACTGGGGAATCGAGGATATACCTACGGCAATCATGAGGTTGGTCAGGCCCGTACCTAGCGAGGCCGAGATGGCGATAGCCAGGAGAATTTGGGGGATGGCCAGGAGGATATCCATGAGCCGCATGAGAATATTATCCACACGGGCGGAGAAATAGCCCGCGATCGCCCCGATCAAGGAGCCAAAAACCAGGGCAATCCCGACAGAGATGAAGCCCACGGTCAAGGAAATACGAGACCCGTGTACGACCCGGCTGAAGATATCCCGGCCAAATTTATCTGTGCCAAAATAGTGGTCTTTGCTGGGCAATTTATACTGGTTCAGTAGGTCCTGCTCGGCATAGTCATGGGTAGCGATAAAATCAGCAAAAATAGCTACGAGAACCAGAAAACATAATATACAAAGGCCGACAATGGCCAGTTTATTCTTTTTTAAGCGACGCCAAAATTCCTTTAAGCGCAGGAAACGTCTTTTCTTTGTTGTCTTTTCCATCTCCGCCTCCTACTTATACTGGGACCTGATTCGGGGATTGATATAGGCATAGAGAATATCCACGAAAAGATTGACCAGGCTGAAGGCCAAAGCAATAAAGAGAACTGCACCCTGAACCAGGGGGAAGTCCTTCATGCGGATAGCTTCTACCATCATACGGCCAATACCCGGTATGGTGAAAACCGACTCTGTTAAGACGGCGCCACCCAGCAAAGCACCAAACTGCAACCCGACAGTTGTGACGATGGGCATGAGAGCATTGCGCAAGGCGTGTTTAGTAATAACCTTTCTCTCCGTTTGTCCCTTAGCCCGGGCTGTCCGGATATAATCCTGCCGGATAACTTCCAGCATGGAAGACCGGGTCATACGCATGATGACAGCTACAGATTGGGCACTCAGGGCAATAGAAGGAAGAACCATGTGGCGGAAGGTGGAAAAACCCGACGAGGGGAACCACTTTAAACGCGCGGCAAAGACCAAAATCATGAGCATGCCCAGCCAGAAAACAGGCATGGAAATACCAATGAGGCCCAAGATCAGCGCGGTATTATCAAAAATAGAATATTGCTTGATGGCGGAAATAATCCCCAGTGGGATACCAATGACCACAGCAATCGCTACCGCAAAAGCGGCAAGCTTAAGGGTTGCAGGAAAAGCCTGCATAATGAGGCTCATGACAGGTTGCCGAGAACTATAGGAGCGGCCCATGTCCTGTTCAAAGACCAATTTGTAGACAAATCTGCCGTATTGGGTAAGGAAAGGCTCATTCAAGCCCATTTCCTCCCGCAGCTGCGCCACGGCAGCCGCGTCTGCGGTTGGTCCTAATATAGCCTTAGCGGGATCCCCTGGCGTAATCTGCAGGAGCGTAAAAACAATAAAAGTTACGCCCAAAAGCACAGGGATCAGCATGACTATTCTCTTAAAAATATATCTTAGCACTTGCTCCTCCTCAGCTCAGCACAAGCTCCTCTTGATGGGTCAAGGAGGGGCCGATCGCTCGGCCCCTCCTCAACGAATGGAAAATTCTAAAGCATCTTATTTCTTGAAGTTAATCGTGAAGAGAGATTGATAAGAGAAGGGTGTAACGTGGAAGTTTTCTACGTTCTTGTTCACACCGATACTGGCCTCTTGGTTGTACTCGAAGATCCAGGGTTGGTCATCCAGAATAATGTTCTGAATTTCTTCGTAAACCTTTTCACGCTCTTCGCCATCTTCCAGGGAACGGCCCTTGAGCAGCAATTCATCAATCTTGGGATTGTTGTAGCGGGAGAAGTTAGCGCCTTCACCAATAGTAAAGGAGGACAGGGGTGCCCACAGGGCCATATCCGGATCAGGAACAGCAGGGCTCCAGCCGATCTGGAACATTTCGACATCACCATTGCTGAGTGCGTCGAGGTAGGCGGACCATTCGAGAATCTCAATTTCAACTTCTACGTTCAGAGGTTCGAGCATGTTCTTGATGATCTGAGCCATGTCAACGCGCTCTTTCTTCTCGTTGGTGCTGAGGGTTACTTTGAAACCATCTTCCAGGCCAGCTTCCTTCATGAGTTCTTTGGCTTTTTCCAGGTCAATCTCATGAGGTTCGAGGTCTTTGGACAGGGAGTACTTGATGTTAGGACCCATGGGGCCGGTTGCTACTTGGCCAAGGCCGGAAGTAACAGCTTCAACGATCTTGGGCATGTCGATAACATAGGCAAAAGCCTTACGAACACGGATGTCGTTGAAGGGTTCTTTTTCGTTGTTGAAGCCCAGGTATTGGGTGGAGTTTTCGATAATTCTTACCAGGTCGAGGTCAGGATTGTCTTCGACTTTGGCCAGGTCCATAGGAGCCAGCTCATAAGCCATATCCACGTCGCCTGCTTCCAGAGCTAAGAGACGGCTAGAAGGTTGGGGCATAGGGATAATCTCGATGCCATCCAGCTTGGGTTCTTCGCCGTGGTAGTCGTCAAATTTTTCCAGAACGACACGGTCATTCTTGCTCCAGCTGACAAACTTGAAGGGGCCAGTACCGCAAACCTGGGTGGTGCCAAAGTCATCGCCAGCTTCTTCAACAAATTTCTTATTGACAATGTAGCCACCGGAGTGGGCCAAGCTGGTCAGGAAGGGGGTATTGACTTCTTTCAAAGAGAATTCAATGGTGTAGTCGTCAATGCATTTAATGGTATCAACATCGATGTCACCAAAAATATGCTGGACTTGAGGAGACTTTTGAGCCCGCTCCAGAGAGAAAGCCACGTCTTCAGCCTTCAGCTCTTCACCATTGTGGAAGTGAACACCTTCATACAGCTTAAAGCGATAGGTTTTGTCATCCACCATTTCATAGGATTCTGCCAGTGAAGCACCACCCTGGACGACCTTGCCTTCGTTGTCAATGTCGATGAGGGGTTCGTAGATTTGTCTCATCACGTTGGTAGATGCGACGTCATTAACCGCTACAGGGTCTAAGCTCTTCGCATCGTAGGCGGTGGCTACGCGCAGGATATTATCCTCGGGATTAGCCAGAACGGCGGGATGGATCATGCCAAACAGGGATACCAGCATGACCAAAACAAGCAATACAGAAATTCTTTGCTTTTTCATATCTGCCTCCTAAGTTGAATCTTTTACGCATTAGCGTATTGCAAGCATTATAGGGCTAGGGTCAAACATATTTTGTAGCCTGGGCTACAAAACACATGATTTCTCTATATATTTCAAAAATCATAGGCAATCTTCTAGCAAGATCACTAAAAACCCCAAGTTACTAAGTCATTTGTGGACACTTGCAGGGCTTGTGCTAGCTATTTCTTGGCACTAAGGCCTAATTTTCCATCTTGCGCTCAACGCCAACCGGGTCTATATATTCCTGCAAGCCGGCCAGGTCTAAAACCCGGATGTAGCCCCCTTTAATCTCCAAGAGCCCCTCCTGGCAAAAGCGCTTCAAGACCTTGCTGACGGTGACCCGGTTGAGGGAAAGACGGGAAGCAATTTCCTGGTGGGTAAAACGTCCCGGGATAGATAGACTACCCTCGTGGCTGAGCTGCTCCTGGAAGATATAAGTCTGGCGGATAATAAAGCTGGCAATACTCCCTTCCGCATTGTTAAAGCAAATATCCGAGAGGGCGAAAAGGATAATATTCATCTTCCGGATGAGCGAGTGAATAACGGCCTCATACAGACTATTATCTTCTGCCAGCAAGGCACGTACCTGGGCCTCGGGCACAACAGACAGGCTAGAGTATTCCAGAGCCTGGGTATAGAGGGTCGATTTTTTTCTGACGAACATAACATCCTCACCCAGGATGGTCCCCCGGGCCAGGCGGTAGAGGATCAAGTCTTTACCGGAGAGGGAGAAGAGGCGTTGGTTAAAACTACCTTCTGTGACAACCGCCAAGTCTCCAACCGCAATTTCGTGGACAAAGTCCCCTCTTTCGTAATGGTAGGAGGTACCCAAGGGGGCTAATTTATCAATAAACTTTCCGGTCATCCTGAAATAATCTGCGGCTGAAAAATAATTTTCGTAGCTATAGCGTTCGCCCATAGGTCTTCCCTCCCCTTGTGCTAATATGCAGTTTATCTTAACACGATGCAGAAGGGTCCTTCCGGAAAAAATGGCTTGACTTAAGTTCTACCACATGGTAGATTAAAGTTCGCTTTTGAAGAAGCGATACGGGCCCGTGGCTCAACTGGATAGAGTGACTGACTACGGATCAGTAGGTTGCGGATTCGAATTCTGCCGGGCCCGCCAGTAAAACCCCTGAAACAGCATTGTTTCGGGGGTTTTCTTTTTTGGCCAAGATTCTGCGCCCTGTCTTTTTCCTATTCAGCCAAGACATTTTCCAGCCAAAAAGATAGCCGCCAGCCTCGGGGCTGGCGGCTTGTATACAAAATAGGCAGAGGGGTAATCTAGCCTGTTTTGCTGAGTTTAAGAGGCTCTTTGGGGAGCCTGGGCATCTTGCCGGGCAGGCTTATGAGCCCGGGGCTTTTCTGCCTGGTTCTTGCGCTTGTCTTCTTCTTCCTTAGGCTCATCCACAGTTTGTGGCCAGCTAGACTGGACAGAGGCCGTCTTGGGCAGGTTTTGGATAAATGCCTTGGAGATTATGGGTGCTGGCCCTGGTTCTTCAGGTTCAGAAGGAACCGGCGGGGGCGGCACAATGATCTCGGGAGGGGTTCCAGGAGGCGTTCCGGGAGGGGTTTCAGGAGGTGTGGGAGGTTTAGTAGTGTTACCCGCAACCTGAACTAGGCCAAAGCGGTCGTCCTTTAAAGACTTGTCCTCCGGTGCATCTTGCATAGTGAGTTTGCCGGTTTGGGCATCTACGTAGAGGTACTTACCCCAGGCATTGGTCAGGAGCTTGCCCTCTTTGTTGACAAACTGGCCTTCCTCATTAACGAATATACGAGGTGAACCGGCTTGCTTATCCAGGCCAAGCTCTGCATTGACTTCCTCCTTATGGGCATCATAGCCTTCGAGAGGGATCTCTTCGACGAAGTAGTCATAAATTACAAAGGTCGATTGTTTCAAGTCCAAGCTACCGTCACCCTTAAATACCTTGTGGCTCTTGGTCTTCTGTAAATCCTGGATCAACTTTTGGTAGTCATCCTCATAGCTAACTGTAATCGTAGACTTGCCCTTATACTTGTAGTCCTCAGGCTTTAGCTCTTTAGCGCCCTGATAAACCAAGTTGCCCTTCTCATCATAGCCAAAGGTCCGGGCTACGCGTTTAAGCTTGAAGCTGACAACGGGCTTGTTTTTCAGGTCTTCCGCAGAGCTTTCTTTGCCATCGCGGTCATACCAGCGTTTCATGACCTGCAGGATGTCATGGGTCAATTCAGTTGTCACCTTGTTAGAAGGTTCATCGGTGATCGCAGTAGCCTCGTTATCAGCCTTAATAGTTGAGCCCTGAAGGAAGGCGGCTAGGTCCATATATTGGCCATTGGCCAAGGCAATCTTGCCATCCACAATCTTGGTCTGGAATTCAGGCACTTGCATAGGAATAATGAGGTCTACGCCCTGGGTTGGATCGAACTTTTTATTGCCATCTTTGGCATCATACTCCAGGTTTACACTTTTGACTAAAGCCAATTGCTCGGGGCTTAGAATGGCTTGGCCATCTGCCTTTTGACGTTGTTCTGGAGTGACAGTGATCTTAGTGCCATCTTCCAACTCATAAATAATAGTCAGCAGGTTAGCATTATCACCCAGCACTTGGACGTCACCGCGTAACTGAGGACGGAAACCCAGTTTGTTATGCATCTCATCAAATTGTGGCAGGTTATCAGTCAGGTCAAAATGGCCGTAATAATCAGGTTTACCGGTCTCCAACATCCTATCGGCTCCCCGGCCCCGCCAAGTCAGCTTGTAGTCAAACTTGTCACCAAATTTAACTTTTGTGGTGCCCTTGAACCATTCTTCCGGAGTCGATTTCTCGCTATCCAAGGGAACAGGATTGCCGTCTTGGTCATACAGGCGGAGATACTTATTGAAGCGTCCTGAGCTACCATCGGTAATATCAAAGGTCTTGACATCATAGCCGACAAAGCTCTCGTCATCTGAGACGAAGACAGTTCGGTTGGGGACATCTGCCTGTACCTTGGCATCTTCCTTGGCATTCAGGCCGGTCAGTTTCAGGGTGAACTGGGCCTTGTCTGTATGCGTTGCCTCAAATTCAGGTAGGAAGGCCAAGACGAAGGTATGGCCGGCGTCAAACTGAGCCTTATCACCCTTGTTGGATTTCTCCCGATATTGGTCCATGAACTTTTCAATGGCCTTCACACGGTTTTGAGCATCCACGCTGGTGTCCTTCTTGAGCGCAGCCAGATAGCCTTCTAGGTCGTCGGTTGTGACAATTTCAACCTTTTTAAGGAAGTCATCCAGATTTGGATACTGCGTTTGATTTGCCTTGTCCTTGTAGAAGGCATCTGAGGCCACCTCAAGCATAACCTGGCTATTTTGGTTAAAGTCTAGGCCTTCAGGCAGGACATCTACCATCAGGGCACTGGTGATGACCATATGCTTGTTCTTGCCATTGTTATATTGTTTATTAACTTCAACCAGTTTTTTGTCTCGTTCCTCACCCGCTGTGGTAGCTTCCATAACCTTCTGAATAGCTTCTTCATAAGACATGTGGTCTACCTTGAGCTGGATACTAAAGTCAATTGTGTCCTTTTCCTCATTGACGGGCTTGGTAGAGACAGAACCCTTATTACTGGACTTGTCAAGTTTGGGGGTTTCATCTCCTAGCCTGCTGGTCGTGGGGGTATAGGTCAGTTCAAATTCATTTTCCGTAAAGCCACCCTGATTTTTGGCTAGTTCCTCGTCAGACCCGCCTGTACCCGAGGTATTGGTTTCCTTGCAGAGATATAGTCCAGGTGGGCACTTATGGTCTGTGCCGTCCTGTTTATAGACCGCCGTGACAGCCTGGGTACGGACGTAATACTTAGCTCTATTGGCAAAAGCACCCGCATGGTTACTATCCTTGGAGAGATAATAAGCAGACAGGTCGATCAATTTTTCCTTAAAGCCCTCTAGCTTATATTTCTCCGCCATTTCCTGATAGCTATCAATCTCTCCATTGAAATGTTCGAAGAACCAGGGATTGATGGACCTTCCGGTAAAGGGGTCTTTAAGTAAGCTAACCCTAGGACCACCCTTTTCATCGAGCTTGCTAAGGTCGACGATGGATAGGTCTTTAGCGTCCAGGCTGCTACCGATTACAGGCGTATAGAGCTCGTTATACTTCGTTTCGTCTGTATTTGAATACCGGGTATGGCCCTTATCGTCATTAAGCTTGCTGCCGGACACTAAGGATTTGGCCTTTTGGTCAAGCATTTGAGGAAGTTCTTCTTTATGATCCTCTAGGTATTGTTTAACTTTTCCATCAACAGCCTCATTGAACTCTGTCATCCTTTCTTTATTCTTTTCAGAATACTCTTGATAAGCTTTTTCAACGGCCTGATGGTTGTTGGGATCCAGGTAGAGGCTAGGGTTAGCCTCTTGCATTTGCTTGTAACGGTAAAAGTCGGTTAATTTCTCCCGGTTGCGTTCAATGAGCTTCTGGTTGGTCAGGCTGTCACCATAGGCATCCGTGTAGGGGATATCTACATTGGAGGCAATCACCGTATTGACCAGAATTTCCATAGCACTCTTATCCACCCAGCGGCGGTCACGCAGGGCGACACCCGACTTCAAGCTGACCCGGAGGGCGTTGTAGGCCCGATTCATATTCTGCCTATCAGAATCCTCAGGATATAGTTGTGCTTCCTTGAGACTGGTAATATATTGCTTTCTATATGCTGCTAATTTATCGTCCGGAATAATCGGCTTGCCGTTGGCATCTTTTTCAAATTCCTCTTTGGGATTGCCATTTTCATCCACAATGCCTAAGGCCCGGCCCATGCAGTCGGTTAGGGTCTGGCTACCATCCGCCATGAGGTCAACTAATTTGTCATAGCTATCAATCTCGTCGCCCTCAAGCTTCTCAATGAGGCGCTGGCGCTCAGCCTCATAAGCTCGCTGGACGGGGCTGTAGTACTTGTCATCAGCAGGATCCTGTCCTGGTGTAGCCTGACCATTATCTGCCTTAGCCCAGAAGAAGTTCTTGATCGAGAGGGTGACCTGGCCCAGGGCTTTATTAAAGCTCAGTTCCAATTCCTTAGGCTTTTGCTCGGTCTCACTCTTGCCAGCCAAATCACTGTCTTCTAACTTAATTGTAGCAGTCTGAACATCTTCCTCCACCTCTTGAGCTTTGTTGTAGGCCTCAACGATCTTCGCTAAGAGACCTGAATCCTTGTCCAGACTCAGGCCCCAGCCCCTTACTCTGCTGAAGAGGGGAGCACTATGGTCTTTGGCATGGGTGTCCACGCCAAAGAGGATTTCTGCAACATCTTCCAGGAAGGTCAGGTTGGCATTGCCCTTGAATTCCTCGTTCGGATTTTTATCCTTGGCAGCTTTTTCAGCGTCCAGGTAGGCTTTCCGGGAGAGATTGAAGGTCAGGGATTCATAAACTAGACGGTTGTCGAGTTGAGAATCTTCAAAAATGAGATAGGAGGTCAGGTCACTGGGTAAGGCTTGGAGGGTAGGACTGTTTAATTTAAGGGTCCATTGTAAATTCCGGACCAGTTGGGAATTATCAGCCTTATCGCCAACATTCCATACGAAGTCTTCCCCGTAAATCCGCTTGTATTCCGAGGCAATTCTATCCCTAAACACCTGCTCGGCAGGGGTCAGGTCTTTTATGTCTGGATCAAAAAGGCGGTCTAGGATTTTATCTCTATAGCGGTCATCAGAAGCACGATAAAGGAGGTTAAAGACCTCATTGTCCATCTGGCTGGTTAAACCGTCCGGCGCAGACTTGCTAAAACCGGGTTTGGGTTCTTCTGTGCTGGTCTTGCTCAGCCAAAACTTGCTTTCAACCAGCGTATCTTTTGTTTTTCCAGGATTATCCGGATCTTCTAGGGTATAGATTGCCTTGAGATCATAGAGATTTTTAGGATCTGTGGTTTTCCCATCCAGATAGTCCTTACGTTCTTCGGGCGTACTGGTGTGGAAACCCGCAAACTTGAGTCCGAATTTCCGAGCATCCTGGAAGAGCTTATAGATATCGGCCTGGCCTAGATTTTCGACCCGGCCATCTCTATAAATCCGCACAGTTTGGCTCGTTCTATGATTAGCAATAAAAGGCGAACCCTCAGCCTTGCCGTCTACATTAGTGAGGATCAGATTTTCTCCCTGCCGGCTCAGTTCATAGATCTTGCCGTCCATCATGTAGTAGTTCTTACTATCCAGACTACCAAAGAGTTCTTGTTTCCCCTTTTCGATGAAGCTACCGCTAGCGGTAATATTGTCACCATCTTTTTCACGTGTGAGAACGGTTTGGCGTTCCTGACCAGACTCAGCCGCAGCCAGCTCAAATTTATTATCAGCCGTGGAGTCGGGATTGTATTTTTGTGTATAGTCAACGATCCATTGCTCCGATTTTTTCAGCGCATCTATTTCCTTCAGGCCTTCATAGTAGTCAAAGCCCCGGACATTTTCCGCATTCGCATTATTGGCGTCAATAAAGATATCGTTTTCTTTGTCATAGGCATAGCGGCCCTTATCACCAGGTTTGACCTGGTCGGGGGCAATGGCCTGGTAGTTTTCGAAATTCTTTTTATCTGCCTGCCGCTCCTTGATTTCATGCAGGGTGTCCAGAATGAGGTTATCCGTAGTTGTGGAGAGTGTTATGCCATCACCCTGATCGCTGCCATCTGCCGACTTGGTATATTTGCCTTCTGTATCATCTTTACGGAAAAACTTCCAGAAAGTTTTAGAGGCATCTTCAGCGGACTTGACTAATTTAGCGGTGAAATTCATGGCCTTGCCATATTGGTCGACTACTTTATATTCTGTATCTACTTCTGCCGCTTGGTCTTTTAGCAGAATGGTCCCGCCATAGTAGTTTTTCTCAACGTCATCTTCCGTCTTGGTCACAACAATGTTAACGAGCTTATCCGCTTGGCCAGCTACGAATTCTAGGAAGGGATTGGCCTTAGCAATTTTTTTCCCCTGATCATTAGTCTTAAATTCACCCGTTTTCTCATCTTTGACATACTCGTTGACCATATTGCCCAGGCCCAGGAGGAGTTTGTCGGTGTAGGTGTAGAGCTGGTCACCCTCGCGCAAGAATTTGAGGTGGGCTTCATTTCCGGCGACTTCCTTCAGAGTCAGTTTGTCATCGACTTTTTCGAGATTGTATTTTTTACCGTCCTTGGTCAGACTGCCGTCCTGGCCCAAGGTCGCCACAACTTCATTCTTATCATTGAGCAGGTCCTTGCCCCGGAACTTATAGCCAGACTCTCCGATCTTTTGGTAGAAATCCTTGGTCAGCTTAAAAGAGCCGTTATCCGTGACGTAGACACTCGTTTCATTGCCTTGGTCGTCTTTTTGGGTCAGAATGTAATCAGTCAGCGTGGCATTACCCAGGGCAACACCGTTTAATACTAGGCTAGTGGTGGTGTTGTCGTCTGCATCAGTAGTAGTTTCCAACTTGAGATCGCTTGCATCAAAATCCTTTTTCTCTAGCTGGAGGCGGAGTTGAGTGACCTGGCCCTGGTCATTTCGGATTTCTTCAAACTTAATGCCCTTTTGGCGCAAGTATTCAGCGTAGACACCAGCCTCTTTATCTTGAGGCAGGTCCACAAGCACGGTCATGGAATTAACTTCTTTACCCTTCAGGACGTCAGCCCGCAGAATGGGATCCTTGTCCCATTTTCCCTCAGCCTGATAGATAAGCTCAGCTGCGACTTTTTGGGCCTGACTATCAGCGATGGTACCATCAGCCTGGTCCGGACCCCCATCAACAACTAAGGGCTTATCTGTATAAGTCTGACCGGCAATTTTTACGCCAGGATCGCCAAAGGCACTTTCGGTAATGGTAAAGGTCCGCTTGATCTCTTCTTTATTGCCGTCCTGGTCAGCCTCAATGGACATGGTAAGCTTGTCGCCGCTCCGGCCTTGGAGTTTAGGCAATTTGATACTGAGGCTACCATTACCATAATCACCACCAGGGAAGCTAACTGTAAAGCTCCCATCATCGTTTACCTGGATGTCATAATCCTTATTGGCATACTTCAGCTTGGAAATTTCAACCTGACTGAGATTTAAGGGTTCACCTTTTTCATTTTTTAATCGAATTGTGAGGCTGGCTTTTTTAACTTCTTTGCCTGGAGTAAATTGCAATTCAAAATTAAGAGGGGTTTCCGGGCCCACATAATATTCTGATTTGACATTGCCCTGATCATCTTTATCTTCTAGGCGGTTAACCTTACTGAGTTCATGGGTAGGGGCTTTCTGGCCCTCAGGCTTAAAACTATAGGAGAGCGTTGTTTTATCAAAGGTCCACTCCACGGGGGGTAGCGGGCCTTTTTCTTTCACTACATCACCATCTTTTTTTACGATAGTTTTGACTGCCTGATAAACGGGACATTTCGTTAATGAATTAACATAGTGCTTATAGGTGACTGTGACTTCCTGACCTTCGTCATCCGCATATGTGTATGTTTCGTCTGGAAACTCAGTTAGTTCGCAGTAGGGATTATTGCCATCTGCGTTCTTCGCATAATAGTAGCTACCATCTTTGTCTTTGAAAACGGGTACGCCTTCTTGCTCATTGCCTTCCTGGGTTCTCAGCTGATCTTCCTGGCCATCCTTTTCCAGATGGATGAGGACTAGGTCCTCGGGCATAGCATTCTTATCTGCGCCAGGGGTGGAAGGTGCCGCTGGAGCTCCTTGCATAGCGACTTGAGCTTGCTCCTCTGCCACTTCGAGAGTTTCTTCCTCTTTTTCCGTCTTCTGCTCTTCATTATTCTCAGCAGAGTTGCCTACTTCTGTTTCATCCTCAGACTCACCATCTGATGTATCTTCATTAGTTTCCTTATTATGTTTTTTGGAGGTTGAGGTCGTGTCAGCAGTCTCCGTTTGAGAGCCAGAAGAGTTTTTATTGTTTTCTGTTGCTTCCTTGCCCTCAGAGCTCGTGGTGCTTACATCCTCATGTTCGCCTGTCGCTTCATCGACCTTCGCAGGCTTTTGATCAGGTGTTTTAGGCTCTGTGTCAGGTTCCTGGGGCTTTTCTGCATCTTTAGTAACCGGTGTGCTGGACGCATCCTTGCCTGTTTGTGGAGTGTCGGGCACATGTGAACTAGAACCGGAAGAGCTATCCTCTTTTGGCTCTGTTTCATCCTGTTTCGAGTCAGCTGGCTTTTGGTCCGTCTCTCCGGAAGCGCTTTCTGTTCCTTTCCCCGCTTCTGCCTCTTGACTTGTGGCAGGCGGGTCTTGCCCAGGAGCACTTTCCTCAGTCTCCGCATAGCTGTTAAGCCCTAGGATTCCAAGATTGGAAATCAACAGGGCTATAGCCAATAGAAAGGCTATGCAATTTTTCTTGGTGTGATGAAGCATAAATCTTACCCCTCTTTTTAAATACGTGCCCGGACTGGGCCCGTTAGCATCTTTTGCATGTGTTCACTGGCCCCGAGACCATGCGAATCACCTTAAATAAATGCAAATTCCATGCCATTTGTTTTGCCACAGAGCTTATTACACAAATTCAGGCTCTTGATAGCAACTTACTATTTCTGACCATAAGCTAAAAATCTGCATATTACAAGTAGATTACGTCTGTTTGTTGCACAAATTATTAGACGTATCATCCGGTTTTACCCGTCAATTGTCTAAATATTGCAAATATCGGACTATAGACAACTTAAAAATCTGTAAAGTTCTTCTTGATTCGCCTGGTTAGACCGCATCTAAGCGGCTAAAAACAGGCTTGGGAGCGAAGATGAAGCAGGCGCACAAACTCCCTAGTCATTCAAAATTTGTCGCTTATAATTAATTAAGCTTTGTCGACATCCTTAGAGAAGAGTTAGAAAGGGTCAGCCATGTTTATTTTAGCCAGCCAATCCCCCCGCCGCCGTCAGATATTAGAGCAAATGGGCTTGACCTTTCGCGTGGAGACCGCTCATGTGGATGAGGCCGCCATCCAGAGCCAGTGGGAAATAGACCAGAGTAGGCAAGCCAGGGACCCTGCTAGCTTGGTAGAGGCCCTAGCCAGGGCCAAGGCGCAGGAAGTAGCTAGCCGTCACCCAGGCGACCTGGTTTTAGGAGCAGATACGATTGTGGTATGGGAAGGCAAGATTCTGGGTAAACCCCACAGCCATGAAGAAGCCAAGGCCATGCTCTGTAGCCTGTCAGGCCATAGCCATGAGGTCTATACCGGGGTAGCCTTGCAGGGACCCGGTCACGATCTGGTCTTTCACGACTGCACCCAAGTGACCTTTAACGCCCTGGACAGCTACCAGGAAGCAGCCATCGAGGCCTATGTAGCCAGTGACCAAGCCCAGGACAAGGCAGGAGCCTATGGGATTCAAGATAGGGGAGCGACGTTAGTCGCCGGCATTAAGGGAGATTTTTACACGGTGATGGGCCTGCCCCTCGCTAAGACAAGAAAGCTTCTCTTCTCCTGGGGGCTGACCTTTGACCAAGCTTAGCCGGCCCGGCTTAAAATCAACTTGCTGATCACGCCGTCCTTGCTTTCGTAATCTAGCCGCAGTTCAGGGAAAATAGCATTCATCCGGAAGACCTGGTTATTATCTGAGAAAAAGGGATGGAGCTGGTAGAAGTCTGCCAGGGCCATACCCACATGTACTTCCCCGCCCAGGCTATAAATCTGGCTGGTTATTTCCAGGCTTTCCAGGCTGCCCTGCCAGGTCTTGCTGGCAAGATCAGCCTGGCCCTTAAAAACAAAAGTCAGCCCATAGTAGGAAGCCCGGTAGACTTGGTCTTCCGTATCTCCGTCCTTGGGCAGTTCTTCTAATTGAACCAGGGGCCCCAGGAGGGGGTGGAGGTCTTGGGAATTAAGCAGGTTACGGCTAACACCAGCGGTCTTAGATAAAAGATCTAAATCATAAACGAGAAGCCTGGCTTGATCGCTGTCTAAAGTCTCCCGAATAGGCTCCACAACCCGGATATGGTCTTGGTCTTGTTGGAATTCCACCTCCCGGATACTAGAAAGCCGGCTACCATAGCGGTATTCCTGCATATAGCTGGCATAGCCGGGCAGGAGGCAGGAGGCCCGGGCGGCTTTAGGCAGGGTGGTCACCGACTCCATATAGAAATCACTAATCGCCTGGGCCTTAGTAAGATAGTAGGCATCGAGGCCAGGGCCCTCAAAAGCAGGGGTTTCTTGCTCCAAGAGGAAGGCTAGAGGTCCGGGATTGTCTGCTGTCATCGCCTCATCTTCCAAGGCAGAAAAATAGAAGCTGGCAAAGTCCTGGACCTTGACCACAGCGGCCATCCAGGCAGGCGAAAGGTAGCCCCAGCCCTTGCTGGACACTTGGATAGCCAGGACAAAGCCGTCATCGGCGGTATTGGCCCGTCCCCTGGGACTGTTATTCTGAGCAGTATAGAAACGGTAATATTGAGAGGTCAAAGCGAGATCTGTAAGCCCAGGTTCATAGCTTAAGACCTTATCCTGGTAGTGGCGTTTGACATCAGAGCCCAAATCTACAAACGAACTGATCTTTTCATCCTCTGCAGGCGTCAAGGCCTTGATATAGGCGCGGAAGGCCTCCAAGCTTACCCCTACCCGGCTAGCAGCCGGCAAGGACTGGTAAATATCTTCAACTTTATAGTCTCCATTAATGGCAAAGGCCAAGGCCTGGGCCAGGTTAAGGGGGCTCAGATGGCCCGAAGCCTGCTGATTCAGGGGGACTAGGCTATCGGGATTGTCTACTTTTCCGAAGATTTCAAGCTCTGGCAGGCTTGTCATGTCAACACTAAGGCATGCCGTGTTAATCAGTAAAGCAAGTATGAGAAGGCCGAGGCAGGTGAGCTTTAATGACTGGCAGAAAGATCTCGACATGGCAGGCAGTCCTCCTCACGCACTTAGCTAAAACGCTTCTTCAACTTCCGTCGGGCCCTCTGTAAGCTGGCATCCACACTCTTGCTGGTCAGGCCTAGGGCTTGGCCGATGGCCTCATAACTTTGCCCTTGCAGATAGGCCTGTAAGACTTGGCCCTCCTGGGGGCTGAGGTCTTCTTCCAGGGCCTGGGCTAGAGCTTTCAGGCTCTCTTGGTAGAGGACCTGATCATCTGGACCCGCTTGATCTAGCCTTATTGTAACACCCAAGGGCAGGTCCTGGCGGTCCGCCTGATCTTGACTCGGCGCATCCAAGGAAAGGGCCTCAGCCAAGGCCTGCCTTTTCTGGCTCTGCTCCTGGCGAAGGAGGTCGACGAGCCTGTTGTCTACAGCCTGGAAGGCATAGGAGGCAAAGCTTGTAAAACGCTCAGCTGGGCAGGCAGAGACAGCTTGAAACAAGGCAATCATGCCCTCTTGGATGAGGTCATCCCGGTCTCCATGGGCTAAAAAGTAGCGCGAGGCCCGGCTTAAAACCAGAGGCTTATAGGCCTCGAGCAAGGCTTCCACCGCTGCCCCGTCCCCTGCCCTGGCCCGGGTCAAGAGGTCTTGGTCCCGCTTTTGGAGATCAAGAGCATCTGCAGTTTTAGACATGGCAGGCTGAAGACCCTGCCTGGCGCTGGCGGGCTGCCTCAAAAGCAATAATACCGCAGGCCACAGAAGCATTGAGGGAGTTTACCTGACCCCACATGGGGATCTTGATTAAAAAGTCACAATGGTCGCGGAGCTTGGCGGAAATCCCCTTACCTTCATTGCCCACAAGCAAAACCGTTTTGCCCCGATAATCGACCTGGCTATAATCCTGAGCCCCTTCGCCTGCCGCACCGTAAATCCAATAGCCCTGGTCTTTCAAGTCCAAAATAAAGCGGGTGAGATTGACCTCGCGGGCTACAGGGACATATTCCAGGGCTCCGGCGGAGGACTTGGCCACGAACTGGTCCAGAGAGGCGGACCGGCGTTCGGGAATCACCACCAGGTCAATCCCGGCTCCATCGGCCACCCGAAGACAGGCTCCTAAATTGTGGCCATCCTGGATTTCATCCAAGATGAGAATAAAGGGAGACTTGCCCTCTTCCGCCCATTGGCTGACCAGGGCACGGGCATCGGCATAATCTTGGGCCGCGAGCTGGACAACCACCCCCTGGTGGGCCAGGTCAGGTGACAGCTTGTCGAGAGCCGCCCGAGGACTGTAATTGATAATCACCCCGGCCTCCTTCAAGAGGTCTTCTATCTGCTGGAGGCGCTGGTCGCGGCCCCGGCCTGGCTGGCGCTCTAAAATCCAGGCCTTGTTAATCTCCCGTCCGGCCTTGAGGGCCTCCATGACAGGATTCCGGCCACATAAATAGTTTTCTTCTGTTGGCATCTCAATTTCCTCCGGGCCCAACCTCTTACCGAGATGGCTTATCCAGGCTGTCAGAAGCTAGGCTTTCCCCCTGAGTCCCTGGCTTGTCTTCTTCAAGATAGTGAAAGCAGGCCTCTAAGATTTCCCCTAAGCGGTCTTCTGCAGCCTGGAGATACAACCAGGCACACAGGGCTTCCAAGGCTGTGGCCTTGCGGTAGGCCAAGGGGTCCTGCTTGCGGGGGCGGGACTTGGGCACATGGTTGCGGGCCCGCCGGCAGAGGGCCTGTTCCTCTTCCGTCAGCTGGGGATAAATAAAATCCAGGGCGGCCGCCTGGGCACTTGCCTCAACATAGCGGAGGGAGAGGCGGAAGAGCATGTGGGCCTGGCCCGCGCAAGTCGCGAGGATCCGGTCCCTTACCGCTAGTTCATAAACCGCATCTCCCAAATAAGCCAGGCTAGAGACGGGGATCTCTTGCTTGTCTGGGTCACATAATAGGTGTTCTGGCATCTAGTCCTGATTTCCTCATCCAGGCTGGCTATGCCAGGCCTAGACTTTGCTGAGTTTGGGGCCTTCAGCGGTATCTTCCAGCTTCCAGCCCTGGGCCTGTATGGCATCGCGCAGGCGGTCAGCCTTGGCATAGTCCTTAGCCAGCTTGGCTGCTTGTCGCTCTTCTGCCATCGCTAAAATGTCTGCAGGCACTGTTTCCTCAGCACCCGCATAAGGATCCAAACCTAGGACATCCAAGAGTTCCACTAAAGTCTCTTGGACGAGGCGGAGGGCCGGCTTCGTGAGCTTATGTTCCGCCAAGAGGCTGTTAACTTCCCGGACCAGGCCAAAAATAGCCGCAAAGGCATCTGCCGTATTGAGGTCATCCTCCATACCGGCGACAAAATTCTCGCGGGCTTGCTGGCAGACCCCTTCCAGGTCCTGGGCCGTCAAGCCATCTTCTGCCTCTTCTGCCTCCAAGAGGAAGGCCAGATTAGAGGCGAAATTCTTCAGGCGTTGCCAGCCATTTTGCGCAGCATCCAGGAGGTTTTTGGTAAAGTTAATGGGCATGCGGTAGTGGGCTTGCAGCATGAAGAAGCGAAGAATCTCATAGGGGTAGTGCTGGACCAGGTCCCGGACTCTAAAGAAGTTGCCCAGAGACTTGGCCATCTTGACATTGTCCACATTAACAAAGCCATTGTGGATCCAATAGCGGACAAAAGGCTTACCATTAGCCGCTTCAGACTGGGCGATCTCATTCTCATGGTGGGGGAAGATGAGGTCTTGCCCGCCTCCATGGATATCTATGGTATCGCCCAGGTATTTCTTATTCATGGCTGAGCATTCAATATGCCAACCCGGTCTCCCCTCTCCCCAAGCTGAGGGCCAGGCCGGTTCCCCCTCCTTTTTGAACTTCCAAATAACAAAATCAGAAGGATGGCGTTTGGCATCATTAGACTGGACCCTCGCCTGGGTTTCCATTTCATCCAGGTCTCGGTGGGACAGCTTGCCATAATCGGGGAATTTGCCTGTATCAAAATAAACACCGTCATCTAGAACATAGGCATAGCCCTTGTCATAGAGAGTTTGCACCATATCCAGAATTTCCGGCATGCATTCAGTCGCCCGGGGGTGGTGGCTGGCACGGAGGATATTGAGCCCATCTGCATCAACGAAGTATTCCTCGATCATGCGGTCGGCCAGCTCTTTATAGCTAATCCCCTCCTCCTGGGCCCGTTTGATAACCTTGTCATCTATGTCCGTAAAATTCTGAACATAGTCAACCGTATAGCCCCGATAGAGTAAATAGCGGCGAAGGGTATCGTAAACAATAAAAGGACGGGCGTTGCCCAAATGGAAGTAGTCGTAAACCGTGGGGCCACAAACATAAACCTTGAAGTGGCCGGGGGCTTGAGGGGTTAGCTCTTCTTTATGGCGACTGAGATCATTATAGACGTACAAAGCAGGGGCCTCCTTTATTGAGAAAAGCCCGAAAAGGCGGCCACTCCTTTTTGACACCTCGCCATAAAAGCAAGGTGGGTGTCCTGCGGTGGTCTTAGGCCTTCCCCTAAGGGCTTGGCCACATTCCACATCGACTCAGACTCCCTTTTTTGTCGTGAAGGTTCAAAAATGAAGCGGCTCATACCTTCCGGGTAGTCTTATCATAGCGTATTTACAGACTTTTGTGTGAGGCTTGGCGAAAATAACTCCTGACCCAGGGCCAAGGCTCGGACTGGCAACTGGGCCTGCCAGACCAGTCTGGCCCCTTCGCCCAGGCTAGCCCCAGACGTAAAAATATCATCTATGAGCAAGAGGGGCCGGGTCCACCAAGACCGGACGTCAAAGGCCGGATGGAGGGCAAAGGCCCCCCGGACATTGGCGCATCTTGCGGCAGCACTGGGCATCCGGGTCTGAGGCGGGGTCTCCCGGACCCGAATGAGGCAGGAGTCTAAGACTTCAGCCCCTATGAGGGGGGCCAGGGACCGGCAAATTAAAGTAGCCTGGTTGTAGCCTCTCTCCTTGAGCCGGCGGGAACCGAGGGGCAGGGGGATCAAGCCCTGGGGCCAGTAGCCGAGTTGCTTTAAACGAAAGGCTGCGGCCCGGGCTAAGAGGTCTGCAGCCAGGCGCTGGCCGGAAAACTTGAGATTGAGAAAGGCCTGGCGGATAGGGTCTTCATAGGTAAAAACAAAGGCCAGGGGAATCCCTGACCCAGGAAGACGCTGCCAGCCCTCGGTGTGAAGAGGGAGACGGGCCAGGCAGCTGGGGCAAAGCCAAGAAGTGAGCTGGCTCAGGTCCCAGGCCGGCTGGCCCGTGTTTTTACATAGCCAAGCAGGCAGGCGGCCTTGTTCCTGCCAGAGGGTCTGGCCGCACAAGAGGCAGACCTGGCAGTCCAAAAGCTGGCCCAGGGCCCTAGAGATCAGCCGCTTTTCTAAGGAGATCAACTTTATCCAGTCTTTCCCAAGGCAGGTCTAAGTCTGGGCGACCAAAGTGGCCATAGGCAGCCAATTCTCGGTAGAGAGGTCTTTGCAAGTCAAAATTGCTGATAATCGCTTGGGGACGGAGGTCAAAATGGTCGCGGACAATTTGGGCAATCTCCCCCTCTGGGAGCTTGCCTGTACCAAAGCAGTCCACATCAATAGCCACAGGCTCTGCAACCCCAATGGCGTAGGCCAAAAGGACTTCTGCCCGGTCGGCCAGGCCAGCAGCAACCAGGTTTTTGGCCACATAGCGGGCAGCGTAGGAGGCAGACCGGTCAACCTTGGTCGGATCCTTGCCGGAGAAGGAACCGCCGCCATGGCGGGAGAAACCCCCGTAGGTATCAACAATCAGCTTACGGCCTGTGAGGCCGGAGTCACCTTGGGGGCCACCCACCACAAAACGTCCGGTGGGGTTAATGTAATACTTGGTCTCCGGCCGCAGGAGTTCCTGGGGCAGGACCTTGTAAATCACTTCCTGGAAAACTTCTTCCTTGACTTCCTCTAGGCTGGCCTCTGCCCGGTGCTGGGTAGAGACTACCACGGTGTCAATATACTGGGGCTTGCCGTCTTCGTAGCAGACGGTGACCTGGGCCTTGCCGTCTGGCAGGAAGCTTTTTGCCCGGCCTGATTTTCTAGCATCAGCCAGGCCCTTGCAGAGGCGGTGGGCTAGGGTGATGGGCAAGGGCATGAAATCTTCGGTATCCCGGCAGGCATAGCCAAACATGATGCCCTGGTCACCAGCGCCCAAGGTAAAGTCGCTAGCCCCGGCCTTGGCTTCCAGAGATTGATTGACCCCTAAAGCAATGTCAGGAGACTGTTCATTAATACTGGTCAAAATGGCACAGGAGTCCGCGTCAAAACCGGCGAAGCGATCGCAGTAGCCAATATCACGGAGGGTCTTTTTAACCACGCTAGGGATATCACAGTAGGCCTTGGTGGTAATTTCCCCCATGACCAGGACCAGGCCGGTAGAGGCAACCACCTCACAGGCGACCCGGGAGAGGGGGTCCTGCTTCAAGAGTTCGTCCAAAATTGCGTCTGCGATTTGGTCACAAACCTTATCGGGATGACCTTCCGTGACAGATTCGGAGCTGATGTACTGAATGGTCTTCTTTGTCATATCTTTTCCTATATTCCTTTTCTCTTTTATCTATAAGCATAAAGACGCCTGCTGGCGGCTTAGCTGAAAGCCGGGAGAGGGGTCCCGGCAAAACGTGCTTTCTTATGATGATTGGGCCATCAGGAAATAGCAAGTAAATTTTGCCACAAAATAAGCCACATGCCGCCATTTTGTCGAATCTTGACAGCTATTAGGCGCTTTTGTCGAACGAATCCTCCTCGGCCGCCCACCCTTATGGCCTAAACTCCAGTCAGACTTTCACAGGTCAAAAGCCAGAAAATCACAAATCCAACAGGAGGAAGCCCTTTGTCACCCTCACCCGCGAAAATCCTCATGCTAGACCCAGATTCGGTTTTTGCTAGTCGCCTGACCCGTCTATTGAACCAGGCTCCAGGCCGGAACTATAGCTGCCACAGTGTGAGCGCCAGGGACCAAGCTGACCGGGTCCTGGCGAGGGATAAGGCCTGGGACCTCCTGATTTTGGCAGAAGATTTTCCCCTGAATCCCAGTCTCAAACAAAATCTAGCCGCCTATCCTCAGGTCAAAAAGACCCGCAAGGCCCGTCCCTGGCAGAAGGAAGTCCTCAGTCAAGGGATGAGGCTGCAAGAAGTCATGCGCCTCTTGGACCAGAGTCTCGCCCGGGCAGCCCCAGGGGGAATCTCGCAAAAACCCCTGGTCATGGTCTACAGTTTTAACCCCCGTCTCCGTCAGCTCTGGCTGCAGAACTTCTCCCGCCAGCAGGCCAGTCTAGGCCGGCCTCTCTACTATTTCCCCATGGCTCCAGCCTATCAAGTTTCCCTCCCCCTCGCTTTCACTCCTGGCCCCGAACTCTCCTCACTCCTCTTATTGCTCAGCACAGGGGCCAGGAGTGATTACGATGCCCTAGGCCCCTGCTTTGAGGCCCAGGGCCGAGGCCTCTATGCCCTGAGGACCGGGGGACGGGCAGAGGATTTGATCCTTGCTGACCTGGAAAGTCAAAAAGAAGTCATGAAGCTCTTTCATCTCTTTATCGGGACTCGGTCAGAGAGCTCAACCGGTTTGGTAGAACTAGGAACCCTACCCTTTTCCGCCCTCCGTGCTCTCATTGGCCTAGCGGATGTTTTCGTGGCGGAGATGCCCCGGGCCCAAGACTATGCAGCCCAGGCCGCGCGCCAAGAAATGCAAAAGCTCATCGCTAGCCTCCCGCCCAGTGTCCACTTTGTCCCCCTTAATCCCTACGACCTGAACTTAACAGTAAGGAGCCCCAGTCATGTCCCCCTCCCCGCTCAGCTATAAAGACCGCCAAGCCCTTATCGCCAAAGCCCTCCTGGCCCAGCCTGGAATCGAGGCTTGTTCAGATGATGAACTTAAAAAGGTCTTGGCCGAATTTGTCGGCAAGGCCTATGAAGGGTCCGACCTCAGCCTCAAGGCCAAGCAGGACCTGGCCCGGTCTCTGTATAACACCATGCGGGGCTTGGATATTTTACAAGACCTCCTGGAAGATGCCGCCATTACAGAAATCATGGTTAATGGACCCGACCAGATTTTCATTGAAAAAGGAGGTCGGGTCAGCCAAGCCCCCCTAGCCTTTGATGACCAGGACCACCTCCTCCGCATGATCCACCGGTGTTTTGGCCGGGCCAACCGCAATATCAACGAGCAAAAGCCCCTAGGATCCTTGCGATTTGCAGACGGCTCCCGCATGCAGGCCGTCCTGCCTCCTGCCAGTCCAGACGGACCAGCCCTCTCCCTCCGCCGCTTTAGAAATTTCCGCCCCCAGCTCAAGGAATTGGTCCTAAGAGATTCTCTGACAGCGGAACTCGCCAGTTTTTTAGCGACTGCAGTAAAAGAGCGCAAGAATATTTTCATTTCAGGTGGCACGGGCACAGGCAAGACCAGCTTTCTCAATGCCCTGTCTGGGGCCATTCCACCGGATACCCGGGTCATCACCATAGAAGATACAGCAGAATTGGACTTGCAAGGGGTTCCCAATCTCCTGCGCTTAGAAGCCAGAGAACCTGGCCCGGATGGCAAGGGGGCTTTGAGCTTAGAAAGTCTGATCCGGGCCGCTCTCCGCCTCCGGCCTGACCGCATTATTGTCGGCGAGGTGAGAGGGGAGGAGGCCTATGCCATGATTGAAGCCATGCGGTCTGGCCACCCAGGCTCCATGTCTTCGGGGCACGCCAATAGTCCCGAGGATATGCTAGACCGCCTAGCCCTCCTCCTGCTCCTCCGCCTGGACCTCCCCTGGGCGGCTGTCCGCCATATGCTCTACAGTTCACTCGACTATATCGTTCACCTAGAGCGCTTACCCAATGGTAAGCGTCAGGTTCACAGCCTGGTCGCCCCGCAAGCTAAGGGAGAGGATAATCTAAGCCTGGTCCCCCTCTTCGTGCGAGACCAGGAGGGCAAGCTCCAAGCAAGCAGGGCGCGTTGAGACCCATGTCGAGTTTTGGACCCACCATCAAATCTTGGATAGGCCGAATATCCCGAGACCAGGTTATGGCCTGGGCCTTGAGCCTATTCATGCTCATCCTGGCCAGCCTGGCCTTTCCCGGTTCTGCCCGCCTAGCCCTCCTCTGGGGTCCCGGCCTCCTCTGGCTCCTGGCAAGATCCTGGCAAAAGCTCCAGATCGCCCGCCTAGAAGGCCAGGAGGAAAAGGATTTTGCAGTTTTTCTCTCCTATCTGGCCTCTGCAGTATCCGCAGGCCGCAACTTGGAACTTTCTCTAGCGGAGGCTGGCCAAAAGCTCAGGTCTGACTTGCCCGCCCGGGGCAAAGTCCATGCCGCCGTCCAGCAATTATCTTTGAACATTTACGCAGGCCTTGCTTTGCGCCAGGCCTTGGAAGCCTTTGCCCAGAACTTTCGGCAGGCTGACCTCCGAAGCTTCGCCCATGCCCTCGCCAGCTTGGTGGAGAAGGGTGGTCGCTACGATGTCTTTCTGGAATTACACCGAGATGCCTTGCAAAAAAAGCTTGAACTGAAGGCAGAGCTGGAAGCTGAGCTCGCGGCCTCTCTAACAGAAGCCGCTATCATGGCCCTCCTCCCCTTTGCCCTCTCCTGGATCCTCAATCAAACCACCTACATGCAAGACTTCTCCCCACTGCCAGCCTGGCCCTATCTGCAGTCTGTCTTGCTGGTCTTGTCAGTCCTGGGTCTGATCTTGGCCCTCAAAATGTTGCGGGAGGGGCTCCAATCTCCCCCCTATCCTGACCTCAAGCTTCCTCCACTTGCGACAGGGACTTGGCAGCAGACCTTCTACCAGTCCTGGGCAAGGCTGGTGGGCCGGGCCTACCCAGAGCCCTGGCGACGGAAAGTTTTACGAGAGCTCGGCAGTTTTGGTCCGGACCCCCAGCTGACCTGGATCCGGTTCACACGGCAAAAACTCCTCTATAGTCTCTCTGGTCTCGGCTTGGGCCTTGCCATCACCCGAAGCCCCCTCTCCTTGTTCTTTGCCGGATTAGCCTTTTACTATCCCGATGCACGCTTGCGGGAGGGGGCTAAGTCTCTGGCCCGGTCCGAGCAGGCAGAATACCCCGCTTTTTTGAACCTCCTGGCCATTCTCCTGGAAAGTGCCCTCAGCCTGGACCGCAGTCTAGCCCTCGCCCTTATCTGCCTCCTGCCCAGGGCCGAACAAGTCTCCGAGAAGAAGAAGCAGAAGAAGCTGCCCTTAGGTCGGAAGAGAAAAGCGCCCTTAAGTGTCCTCCAGCACGACCTCTTGGAAGTCAAACAAGAGCTAGAAAGCGGCTTGGGTGCAGTGGAGGTTCTCGAAAATCTCGCGGGCAAAAGAAGGCAGGCAGAGATTGCCCAAACCCTCCACCTCATCACCCGCTACGCCCGCGAAGGTTCCGAAAGTCAAGTGACCCTGCTCAGGCTCCAAGCCCAGCGGACCCAAGACCATTATCGCAATGCCATGCGGGAGCAGCTCGCCAAAAAAGGACTCCATATCCTCCTGCCCATGACCTATGACCTCATTTTGATCATGGCCATCTCTGCCCTACCCGCCCTCCTCCAACTCCAAATTTAGCAATGGCGCGCAAATGCGCTAAGAAAGAAGGAAAGTATGAAAAATTTATCCCCCCAAGAAGAAGGCAAGAGCTTTAAAGACGAAGCCAATGAGAATGAGAAAAGCTTAGCCGACCTGGCCCTAGAGGAAGCCACCCTGGTCCAGGCTTCGCTCTGCTTGAGCCAGGCCAGTTCCCAGAGATTAGAGGACTTATGCTACGGCCCAAAAAAGGCTTTTCGCCTACCGCCCATGAATCCCAAACGGCTCCGGGACTTATCCTGCCAGATCCAAGCCAAGGCCCGAAAAACAGAAGGCCTGGGAACCATTGAAATTGTGATCATTATCGCTGTGCTCCTGGCCATGGCTCTCCTCTTCCGTGAAAAAATAACAGCTTTTGCCCAGGAGCTCATGGATAAGGTCTTTGACTCATCTATCCTAGGCGATCTATAAAGATGACCCAGACTCAGCAGGCTGGGGTCTCCAAAGAGGTCAAGCTGCCCCACCGCTGGAGGATTCTACCAGGGGTCCAGCTAGCCAGCTACGAATTGGAACTTCTAGCCAACCAGCAAATTCCCCAAGCCCTCAGAGTTCGCTTGGTCGAGCTTGGCCAGGACCGCTATTTAGACCTGGAGCCTCCTCCCCAGGCAGTCAGCCTATTAGAGCTAGACGGCCGGGGCAAGCGCCAGCAGGACCTGGGCCTCTTCCGCCTTCTCCGCATTTTGGAGGCCTTCCAAGATGCGGAGGAAAGGCTCTTGCGACCCAGCTTTGACTATCTGTCCCTAGATAGCATTTATCTGAGGCAAGACCAGCTCTACCTACCTATCCTGCCCCTAGGGCCCGGCCAGGCCATCCGCCTAGTCGATCGGGAGGGAGGAGGCTACCCGGATTTCTGGTCAGCCTGGGGAGCTTTTTACGGTGTTCAAACAGCCTTAGGGAAACTAGGCCGAAAGCTTGCCGGGCCCGGTCAATATAAGAAATTAAAAAGGCTCTTCCAAGAGGCCCTCCAGCGGTCTACCTATAGGGCCGGAAGCCTGGGAAGACCTCACAAGACCCCCTGGAAGGATCCCTCCACTACGCAAGAACTGGCCTGCCCTCCGGGCGAGAGTCTAGCCGCAGAGCTCTACTATCTGGGGCCGGACTACCGGCCCGGCTTCCAAAAAAAACGCCTGGCCCTCATTCTGGGCCAGGAGTTTGTCATCGGACGGGATCCTGCCTTTGCCGACCTCTGCTTTCATGACCCATGGATGGGCCGGCAGCAGGCACGTTTTCTCAGGCAGGCGGGTTATTTTTATTTAGAAGACTTGGCTTCCCTTAACGGGACTTTTGTCGATGGCAGGAGGCTCTTGCGGCATGAAAGTCTGCTCTTGCCAGACTGCTGCGAACTCCACTTGGGCAAAACCCGTCTAGGCTTTCAAGTCTTGGGCAGTCAGGCTACTTGGTCCCAAAGAGCCGATCACCGGCATCCCCGAGGCCAGGAACAATATAGGCTTGATCATTAAGGGTTTCATCCAGTGCAGCACAGTAGATGGGCACTTCAGGATACACTTCATGGACAGCCTTGATCCCCTGACGGGCCGCGATCAGGCAAACAAAACGGATCGATTTAACGCCCCGCTTCCGCAAGACCTCTAAGCCGGAAATGGCTGAGACACCCGTGGCCAGCATGGGGTCTAAGAGGAAGACATCTCTTTGCTCAATGTCTTCTGGCATCTTGCAGAAATACTCAACGGCCTTGAGGGTTTCATGGTCCCGGTAGACACCCAGATGACCAACCTTGGCGTTGGGAATCAGGCTTAGCCAAGCATCTACCATGCCAAGGCCTGCCCGCAAAATGGGGACCAGGGCGAGTTTCTTGCCGGCAAGTTCATAGGCCGTCATCTTGGACATGGGGGTCTCAATCTCTACGGGTTCCAGAGGCAGGTCTCGGGTGGCTTCATAGGCCTCCAAGAGAGAAATCTCGCTGACCAGCTCCCGGAATTCCTTGGGGCCTGTGTCCTTTTGGCGTAATTTACCAATTTTGTGTTGGATCAGGGGGTGGTCAAAAACTAAAACGTTATTCATGAAGTCTTGCTCTGGCATGGTACACTCCTGTCTTTTTCCTCGGAATCGAATTACAAAGCTGGACTGTCAGCCCGTAGGAGGCTGTATTGTTTCAAATAATAGTGAGGCCATCAGCAAATTACAAGTCAGTCTGCAAGAAAATTCAACCTGGTCACTGCCGAGCGAACTGAAATAACTTTCACTCTTTTTCTCCTTTTCGATGCTTTCGGACTGTTGATAATGTGGATAAGTTCGTGCATAAGTCCAGGACAAGGCTTTGCGCATTTTATCGGTCTAAAAGCCCGTAGGATAGCAAGTTTAAAATTTAAGTAAATTACATGCTAAACAACTTGACATTTAGATTAGTCCTGTTCAAGCCTCATATAATGGGATTGCATCCTTAGTTTAAGGAAGGAACTTTACAGGTATGTCCACCTGCCGCGGACAGTTTTGGCAACATGTCATAACAACAAAACATGAAATTACTTCCCCTTTACGAGGGAATAGAAAGCCCCACGCTTGCTGGGCGCAGGGCTATATAAATAAGTTGGATAAGTCTGCTTAGTTGCCGAAGTTCAGGCTGACAAAGAAGCGGCCCACCAGGGAATCGTTGGGCTCGCCCGTGTTATTGTCCGGAACAGGTCCGGGCACACAGTAGACACCAACTCCGATGCTACCCACCCCTGCATTCATAATGATAGCGCGGTGGGGGGGAGAATTCATGAAGGCGTCAAAGATCAATTGTGCCGACAAGCGGCCAACATTATCAAACCAGGCTACACATTCCCCCATAGCATATTGGCCGCCATAGGTATTGGCAATATAGACAAGGGCATTGGACCCGTCTGGCCGGTAGTGGGTATTGGGAGCAGCGTGGTAGTGAACAGAGAGTTCCCCCGCTCTTTGGCTGGAAATCGTCTGCATGATCCCGGGATTAGATAGCTGGCCGAGGCCTGCTTGGGCCCTGGCCCCATTAATCAATTGGACAACGCTCCCCTGAACCTGGGCAATGACTTCCGGCCCGGGCAGGACAGTTGAACCCGCCTGTCCTGGCTTGGGCACAGGTGAGGTCTGCTGGGGAGAGGGGGCGCCCGGCGGAGGGCTAGTTTGACCAGGAAGGGTGTTAGGCCCGGGGGCTGGATTAGGAGCCGGGCTGGCGGCCGGACTGCTGGCACCCGGAGGAAGAGGCGGAGGGCTGGTCTCGCCTACTTGCTGGGGCTGGGTTTGCCTATTGGGATCCAAAGGGGGCGGACTGGTTTCGCCTGTCACTTGGCCAGCCTGGCTAGCCTGGGGCGTGAGGGGCGGCGGGCTCGTAGGTCCGGTATAAACCGGCTGGGTTTCAGACGCCTGTGTTTCGGCAGGCGGAGTTTGTCCGATCCAGGTCTGGCTATTGGTGTCCGGCACAGCTAAACCACCGGGTAGGGCCAGGGTTTCTTCTGGCAACGACTCTTCTGCTTGTCCTGACCGTAAGTTCCGCAGGATGGGATTGACCTGCTTTTGGACAAAATCGCCGTTGTAACTAGCCATGAGCTTCATGCGGTCAGTCAAGGCCTGGAGATTTTGCCCAGCCCTGTCAGGAGTTGTTGGACTGGTTGCGCCTGTGGTCGCCATAGCTAGGGCCTCTGTCGCCTCAGATGACAGGCTACTGTTTTCAATCGCTTGGAGGCGGACCTCATCCTGGTCACGCAAAAAAGGCTGGGTAATGAAGAGCACCGCTGTCGCTACCACCATGACTGCGAGGAGGCCTATGAGTAGCCATTCTCCGGCGGAGTGCGGTTTCATACTTCTGAGAAATGACATAGGGAAAAGCTCCAAACTTGCTTTAATAAGGCAAAGCCCTGAAATGATCGCTCCAGGGCTTTGAACTGGTGATCCCGAGAGGAGTCGAACCTCCGACACACGGTTTAGGAAACCGTTGCTCTATCCACTGAGCTACGGGACCTCATACATTTGCTATTGAATTGTAAATTTTAGGCCATCTGCTGTCAAATACCAGAGGCCAGTCTACAAGACAAGGAGGCTAGCTAGGGTAAAGTAAATCATAATCGTAATACCATCGGCCACGGTTGCGATGACAGGTCCGGCCATGACGGCAGGGTCCAACTTGAGTTTCTCGGCTAAAATTGGCATGGCAGCCCCCATGGCCTTGGCGACCATGGCCACACAGACCAGGGTCAAGGAGACAGTGAGCGACAGGATAAAGCTCTCTTTTTCAATGAAGTAGACCCGGGCTAGGTTGACCACAGCCATAGTGATACCGACTACAAAACCAATACGAATCTCTTTCCAGACAACCCAGAAAAAGTCCTTGAAGCTTATTTCGCCCATGGCCAGGGACCGGATAACCACCGCAGAAGACTGGGCACCAGCATTACCCCCTGTATCCGTGAGCATGGGGATGAAGGACACTAAGACCGGGAGAGCTAAGAAGGCATGCTCGTAGTGGCTCAAGATGGCCTCATTAATTAAGCCGGACAGGGTTAGGAGGAGAAGCCAGAAGACCCGCGATTTAGCGTGTTGCCAGGGGGAGGTTTCCAGATAGGGCTGATCAGCCGGGGTAACGGCAGCCATCTTGGTTAAGTCTTCCCGGGCCTCTTCGTGCATGATATCCATGGCATCATCTACGGTAATGACACCCAGTAAGGTCCCCGCCTGGTCTACGACCGGCAGGGCAAGGAAGTCATAGCGGTCAAAGGCGACGGCCACATCTTCCTGGTCATCTTCCGCCAGGACAGAAACCACCGCGTCTTCCATGACGTCTGAAACCAGCTGGTCATCGCGGGCCGCGAAGATATCACGCACGGAAATGACCCCTAAAAGCTTATCGTTACTGTCGGTAACAAAGCAGGAGTAAATCACTTCTAAGGGTTTTGGGGTGGACCGCAGGGTTTGGAAGGCTTCCCCTATGGTCATATCGGGCCGCAAGCGGACAAAATTGTTGCTCATGAGGAGGCCAGCAGAGTCCTCCGGATAGGCCAGGGGGTCTTGGGGCGGGAGCGGAGCTGGGCCTGTGACTTGGGCTCTTGTATCTTTAATAGTTGTCATATCCGCCTCCTATACCAAACTAATATTGAAGAGCCTAGCCGCTATGCCGTAATAGAGGAGCAAGGCACAAATATCCACAACTGTCGTAATGACTGGCGAGACCACCATGGCAGGGTCTAGGCGGAGGGCCTTGGCCAGATAGAGCAAGGTAACCGCCATAAGCTTGGCCATGACAATAGTGGCCAAGAAAGAAATAAAAATGGTCAAAGCCAGGGTTAAACTGTGATCATTGCGGGCATAGACGAGAGCCGCATTCACACTGGCCAGGGCTAGACCGCAAATCAGAGAAATGCGGAACTCCTTCCACAGGACCCGGCCAAAATCATGGCCGGAGATATCACCCGTGGCATAGGCGACAATCGCCACACTGGTGGTCTGGGAACCGGCATTGCCGCCGGCCGCCGTCAGCAGGGGCATCATGGCAACCAGCATGGGGAGGGCCAGATAGACAGCCTCATAGCGGCGGAGGATAATCGCATTGAGAGTCCCCGACAGCATGAGGAGCAGGAGCCAAAGAATTCGCCGTCTGGCATTATCCAGAACTGTGGTTTCCGGATAAGGTGTCTCAGCCGGCTGGACAGCAGCCATGTAGGCATGGTCCTCACTAACCTCTTCGACAAAGACTTCAACCGCATCGTCTACGGTGACAATACCCACAAGACGGTGTTCTGCGTCTACGACTGGCAGGGCCAGGAGGTCGAATTCCCGGATCACTCGGGCGACCTCTTCCTGGTCATCCGTTGTCTGTACATAGTGGGGCTGACGGTTCATGATTTCCCACAAGTACTGATCATCCCGTGCCCGGAGAATATCAGCGACATAAACGACGCCTTCCAAAACCCGGCTGGCATTGGTCACAAAGCAGGTATAAATCATTTCAATCTGCTGGTTGATGTGGCGGAGTTTATACAAGGCCTCAGCCACCGTCATATTTTGGGAGAGTTTCATGTACTCCGTCGTCATGATCGAGCCCGCAGAATCCTCCGGGTATTGGAGGAGGCGGTTGACCAGGTCCCGCCTGCTAGAGTCCGTTTGCTTCAGAACCCGCTTGGCCACTTGGGCCGGCAATTCATCCAGAATTTCTACCAGGTCGTCATTATAGAGACCAGCCAGGATCTCGGATAATTCCTGGTCTGAGTACAGCTTGATGAGCTCTTCCTGCTGGTCACTAGACAGGTAGACAAAGACATCTGCGGCCTGGTCCTTGGTTAGCAAGCGAAAGAAGGTCGCGAGGTCCAGACCGTGCAAGTCTATCGCCAGGTCCGCTATATCGACAGCCTCCTCAGGTAAGAGTAGTTGGCGCAGGCCAGCATAATCGCGCTTGGCCAAAAGCGCCTCCACTTGGTCCCAGAGTCTAGTCTTAACATCTTCTTGCAGGGCCATCTTTGCCTCCTTTGGTCTCAAACTATTGCCCCCCAGCCGACCAGCGGCAGGGGGGCAGGTTGAGCCTTACGTCTCTGAGGGGGATCTCCTCAGGTCTAACCTGCCATTAATTATCTAATGACAAAATAAATTGCATAATTTTCTCGATTTGCCCGCAGGGTAGGCACAGTGCCAGAGGTCTTTTCCGGCTGGGTCTCCATACCGACTTCAAGCCGGTAATAGCCCGGGGCCAGGTCGCCATAGCAGGACCCATAGTTGATCGTGATCTCTCTAGTCTCAGCGGGTAAGACCAGGTCCTCCCGTGCTTCATAGCACTCCCCAACCTGGGTCGGCTCCATTTGGAACCAGGACTCGCCCTCATAATAGAAGAGCTTGTAGAAGTTGCGGAAGGCCCAGCCTTCCTTTTGGGGGTTGGTCACGCGGAAGCTCACTTTTTCGGGGTCAGCTTCTCTGCTAGTCGCAAGCTGGAGGGAATGGACAGGTTTGTCTTCTGAAGTCTGACTGACTTCCTTCTCCTCGTCATAAATCAGCTTGGCTCGGGCGGGAGATAGGAGATCTTTAAAGGCCGTAGCGGCAGGGCTTTTCAGGTCGATCTGGAAAAACTGGTCCTGTCCCTTCCGCATGTAGGCATAGGGCTCGGTCTGGCTTTCCAGGAAGTCGGCCTGGCTAAAGTAGATATGGTCACCCTGGGGAGTAAAGATCTGGCTATCGTAAGAAAAGTCTGGTCTGCTTTCGGCCAGGGCTTGGCCGAGATTGGCATCCAGCCACTGGTCCAGGGCCTCCTGGTCTTTCCCCTCTAATTCATAAAGCTGGTCCAGGTCAGATTCAGGATCATGGCGGACCAGGAGGGTCTTGTGGCTGATATCATAGGCGCCCAAGTCCACCGGCTTATCTTCCGGTACATCTGGGCCCCAGGTCATATAACGGGTCAGGCGGTCTACATAGGCCAATTGCTCATAAAGATTTTTGATGCCCTCGGGAGGGTAGATCATGGTCGTTTTGCCCGTCTTCACATCCGTAACCGGCGCGCCCATGGTGGGCAGGGCTTCAATTTCTTCTCGGCTCATGTCGGCCACACGTTTGCCATTGACCTCCAGGTTACCCCGGTAGACAAATTCGTCTTCCGCACTGGGGCGGGCACTAGGCCGGTCCGAGCTCGGGGTAGGTGTCTTTGAGCTTGAGGGTTCTGCACTGGGAGTCTCAGGGCTGAGACCTGGCTCTTGGGCGCTCGCCTGAGCGTCCTTTAAAGCGGCTTGCAAAGAAGCGATTTCTGTTTGCAGAGCTTGGTTTTGCTCCTGCATGTGTTTCAGCTGGCCCGTCTTGTCCCCCTGCAGACAGGCAGACAAGGTCAAGCAGAGCAAAAAGCTCAGGCCAGCGATGATGTATAGCTTGTATTTTTGCTTAAGCATAAGCGCCTCCTTTCGGAGAGATAGGAGCCTAGACAGGCTCCAGGTGTAGGTTTGCCAAGCCTCTTTCTATTGTGACACAAGCTACTAGGGGGCGCAAACCGGCCCCCAGAAGCTAACAGATCAAATTAGCTGACCGACGGGGCCTATAGTTTGGCCAGTCGGTCTACCGCTTCGGCCAGTTGGGACCGGGGGCAGGCAAAGTTCAGCCGCATAAAGCCCTGGCCAGAGAGGCCATAGCTGGACCCCTGGTTGAGGGCCAGACTGGCTTTTTGCAGCAAGTAATCGCACAGGGCCTGGTCAGAATCTAGGCCACGGGTCCGAGCAAATTCCTTAAAATCCATCCATAAGAGATAGGTGCCCTCAGGCTTGGTCGTCTGGACCTGGGGCAGGCGGTCTTTGATCTCCTGGTAGAGGAAGTCCCGGTTCCCCTCCAAGTAAGTGATGAGCTGGGCCAGCCAGTCGTCGCAAGAGGACCAGGCAGCCTGCATGGCCGTGTAGGCAAAGAGGTTGCCCGAGTAGTGCATCTTACTTTTAAAGTCGTCAAAGGTCTTCTTCACTTGAGGGTTGGGAATAACCAAAACCGAGGCCGCGAGGCCTGCAATATTAAAGGTCTTGGAAGGAGCGTAGCAGGTGATAGACCGGGCAGCCAAGTCGGGGCTCAGGCTGGCCAGGGGGGTGTGCTGCTGACCCGGGTAGACGAAGTCTGCATGGATTTCATCCGAGACAATAAAGAGGTTATGCTTGAGGGCAATCTGGCCCAGACGGCTGAGCTCGTCTCGAGTCCACACTCTGCCTAGGGGATTATGGGGGCTGCAGAGCATGAGGAGCTTGCAGGAATCATCGATCAGGCTTTCCAACTTGTCAAAGTCAATGCTGGCATGGAGCTGGTCGTCCAGGTCCAAGTCACAGGAGATAAAGGCTCGGCCATGGGATTCTGCCGCCGCCTTAAAGGGGCCATAGACCGGCGTAAGGGAAATCACCTTGTCCCCGGGTTTGGTAAAGGCCATCACGGCCATATTAAGGGCTGGAACAATACCCGGGCAAAAGGTCAGCCAGTCACTTTGGACCTGCCAATGGTAGTGGCGGCCAATATAGTCAACACAGGTTTGGAAAAATTCTGGTCCGGGGAAGGTGTAGCCAAAGACGGGATGGTCCAGGCGGTGGCGCATAGCCTCCACAATGGGCGGGGCTACAGGAAAATCCATGTCGGCAATCCAGAGGGCCAAGGTATCTTGGGGGACATCCGGGCCAAACACTTCAGGCAAGCGGTCCCATTTGATGCAATTGGTCTGGTGGCGGTCGATTACTTGGTCAAAATTAAAAGTCATAAAGCACTCCTTAATCTAATTAATCTAAATGGATGATGTGGTCATAGTCGTAGCTATGGGGGGTCTTATCTTCAGCCTTATAGCCGATAGCAATCGCAATATGGAAAATATTGCCCTTCTCTGCCCCAATCAAGTCTAAGCAGTTATCGGGGTCCTGAGCTTTGAAACAGTCACGGATCATGCCGATGATACAGGAGCCCAGACCCAGGGCTTCAGCCGCCAGGGCGAGATTTTGCACGGCGATGCCGGCATTGACCGGGGAATAAGAGTCCGGGCTACCGGTAATCACGATGACCAGGGGAGCCCCATAAAAGACACTGTCACTGCCTCGCTCGGCCATTCTTTGCAGGAAGCTACGGTAGGCCTCCGGGTTATTGGCTTCCATCTCCTGGCGAACTTTTTCATCCAGCCGGCTGAGGATGTCTTGCCTTTGAATAAAAGCGAAACGTAACTCTTGCCGATTCATGGCTGTAGGCGCATTGAGGGCAGCGGTTTCCAGGGTCTCTAACTCGAAGTTTGATAGGACCTTGTCTTGGAATTTGCGGGTTGAGAAACGATTTTGTTGAGCAGATAAGACGTCTTTCATCTCTTTAGTCTCCTTTACTAATCAGTTCAACAGCTAAGTTGAGGGCATCTTGGCCCTCTGCAATGGGAAAGTCTGGCTGGGTGGCCTGGTCTTCATTGGGGCTACCGTCAGGATTCAGGCCATAGAGGGCATTGTAGCGAATGATAAGGCCAGATTCCGGCAGGGCATTATAAAGAGTAACCACGCAAGAGCCATCACCCCCGGATTCCTCACCCACAATTTTGGCAAAACCGGTCCGCTTGGCAAAAGAAATGAAGTATTCCGAAGCAGAGTAGGATAAGGGACCAGAGAGGATCCAAATCTTGCCCGTGTAGAGGGGCTGATCCGTAGAAGGGGCAATCCGGATGGTTTCCTGAAAAGCCTCTTCCAGGTCGTCGATGTCTTCCTTGACCAGCTTGGGCATCCGCGGCAGGGGGTCTGGCCGGCGGTTCCAGCTGAAAATCAAGGTAGGCAGGGGGCCAGCCTCTTTGAGTTCGACCAGGTCTTCCTCATAAGTAGAGCTGGCATAATAATCTAGGCAGGCCTGGGTCCAGGGCGATTCCTTGTAGAGGCCAAAGTTTTCGACCTGGAGGGCTTTCTTAATATTAGGGGCCACAATATTGAGTAGCCAATAGTCGTTATAGCCTCCCTCGTTGTCCCGGAGATCAATGATCACATTGCCGATCCCCTGCCCTTCTGTCTCCATAAAGAAGTCCGCCAAGATATCCTGGTCATCCATATTTTGGTTGAGGAAGGAATTGATATACAGATAAGACCAGTCTGCTTCTGGATGGAATTCTGTATAGAGATTATCGGGAATATCGATATGGGGTTCTACGCCAGGCTCACGTTCTTCTTCCACAAGATTGTAAAAGCCCAAGACATGAGGATTTTCAAAAACTTCTCCCATCATATCTAGCCAAGGGTCATCTGGATATTCCGCCAAAAAATAGCAATAGGATTGGTAGTCCGCATTCAACAAATAATTACTCAGGCCAACAGCCGAGAGGTGGCCCACATCCTTGCCACCCATGGTTAAGTCCGTGATAATCCTTTGGAAATAGGCCAGCCAGTCTGCCCGGGTCGACAGACCGAGGACGCCCTGCTCATACTGATCCTTGAGGGCCTCCGGGTCAACGCCCTGGCGGCGCAGGTAACCCAGCATGGGGTAGGCATCATAGATAATATCCCAAAAGGCGGCGTAATCGGCCAACTTTTCCTCTGGCGTGAGCTCGGCAATGCTCCGGTTGCGGGCCGGATCTTGGGCCGCCAGATTGACCCGGGGAGCCTTGGTCTCAGTCTCTTTCTCCTGGGCCAAGACCCGGGGGGCTGGAAGGAAGCTTTGGCCCAAGCAGAGGGCCAGGATTGTCAAAATCAACAAGGCCCGGCGCCAGAAAAAATGAGCCTGTACCTTTAGCGTTTGATTAGTTGTCATAAGTGTCAGGAGCAAGGGCCTGCAAAAATCCAGCCAGAAGGGTTAGCCCCACGGATCAAGAGCCTTGCTCTTTGCCTTTCCAAGCCCAAGAAGGGGCATTTGGGCTTAAGTGTGTCCTACTATTATAACTGATTGCCAGCATAGAGTCCGCCGGTAAAAAATGGTATGCTTGCATTATTAGATATTGTATCTGAAGGAGGCATTTGACTTGACTCAAGTAGATTTTTCTCAGGCTAGACAATTCTGCCTGTCCGATGAACTACCCGCATACCCTAAGTTTCAAGAGGGTATTCGCCGGGCCCCCCGCCGTGAAACCAAGCTCAGTCCCCACGATGTAGAGCTGGCCATCCGCAATGCCCTGCGCTATGTACCGGAAAAGCTCCATGCCGAGTTAGCTGAAGAGTTCTACCAGGAACTGAAGGAACACGGCAAGATCTATGCTTACCGCTATCGCCCAGAGGGCAAGATCTATGCCAAGCCCATAGATGAATACAAGGGTAAATGTGTTGAGGGCAAGGCCTTCCAGGTCATGATCGACAACAACCTGGATTTTGATGTAGCCCTCTACCCCTATGAGCTCGTCACCTATGGCGAAACAGGGTCAGTCTGCCAGAACTGGCTCCAATACCGACTCATCAAAAAATATTTGGAAGAGCTGGACCAGAACCAAACCCTGGTTCTTCTCTCTGGCCACCCCCTGGGCCTCTTCCACTCCAACCCCAATGCCCCCCGGGTCATCCTGACTAACGGCCTCTTGATTGGCGAATATGACAATCTAGAAGACTTTAACCGAGCCCGGGCCCTAGGCGTATCCTCCTACGGGCAAATGACTGCGGGAGGCTGGATGTATATTGGACCTCAAGGCATCGTCCACGGGACCTATAATACCGTCCTCAACGCCGCCCGCCTCAAGCTGGGTGTGGGCAAGGAAGAAAACCTGGCCGGCATCCTCTTTGTATCTTCCGGCTTAGGCGGCATGTCCGGCGCCCAAGGCAAGGCCATCGAAATTGCTGGCGGGGTAGGGATAATTGCGGAAGTGGACTACTCCCGTATCCAAACCCGTTATGACCAGGGTTGGGTTTCGGCCATCGCTGAAAGCCCCGAGGAGGCCTTTGCTATGGCCCAGCAAGCCATGGATAAGAAGGAAGCCAAGGCGATCGCCTTCCACGGCAATATCGTGGACCTCCTAGCCTATGCGGTAGAGCATGAGATCTCTATTCCCCTCCTCTCCGACCAAACCTCCTGCCATGAGCCCTATACAGGCGGCTACTGCCCGGAGGGCCTGGACTTTGACCAAAGAACCCAGATGCTGGCGGATGATCCTGAAGGCTTCCATAAGCGAGTTGACTCGACCCTGCAGCACCACTTCCAGCTGATTAAAACTTTGACCGACCGGGGTACCTATTTCTTTGACTACGGCAACTCCTTCCTCAAGGCGGTCTTTGACGCAGGCGTCACCGAGATTGCCAAAAATGGCCATGACGACAAAGACGGCTTCATCTGGCCCTCCTATGTAGAAGACATCATGGGACCCCTACTCTTTGACTATGGCTACGGCCCCTTCCGCTGGGTCTGCCTGTCCGGCAAGGACGAAGACCTCCATGCCACCGACCAGGCTGCCATGTCCTGCATTGATCCCACCCGGCGCTACCAGGATTGCGATAACTACAACTGGATCCGGGATGCAGAGAAGAATAAATTGGTGGTCGGCTCCAAGGCCCGGATCCTCTATCAGGATGCTGAAGGCCGCCTGCGGATCGCCTTGAAGTTTAACGAGCTGGTCCGGGAAGGCAAGATCGGCCCTGTCATGATTGGCCGTGACCACCATGACTGTGGCGGGACAGACTCCCCCTTCCGTGAAACCTCTAACATCAAGGACGGATCCAACATCACCGCAGATATGGCTACCTCTGTCTTCGCCGGCAATGCAGCCCGCGGTATGTCCCTCTGTGCACTCCACAACGGGGGCGGGACCGGGATCGGTAAGGCCATCAACGGAGGCTTTGGCTGTGTTCTGGATGGTTCAGAGCGAATCGATAATATCCTGAAGCAAGCCGTCCTCTGGGATGTCATGTGCGGGGTTGCCCGCCGGGCTTGGGCTACCAACCCAGCCGCCATGGAAACTTCAGCTATCTACAATCAAAATATGGCAGGCCAAGACCATATCACCCTGCCCTATCTGGCTGATGATCAGCTGATCGCAGACCTCATGGCCAAGCACCAAGGAGACCGGGAATACTTCGAATAAGTTCCCTCTCTCTCAAGCTGCCTTGACGCTCTTTTTATAGGCAGGAAGCGAAACATGAAAAACCCGGGTTCCTGATGAGAATCCGGGTTTTATTTTCATGAAAATTTTGGGAACAGATAGGGGCAGGCAATTATGGAAGCGGCCTTTGGCGATGTGGGACCATGTGAATATCCGCTAATTTCATCTTGAGCTTTTCGCCCAAACTTCCCTGGCTCGCTTGGTCACGAATAAACTGGACCGTATCCTCCACTGTTTCCTTGAGCGGACGTGGGTGATAGCCAAGTCTAGCGCTAGCCTTGGCATGGGAAAAGTTAGCATTGGCGTTTAGGGTGTAAAGGGAATAGGCCGTATACAGAGGACGGCGTTTGCGCAGTTTGCCCCACCACTCCACCAGGGGGACAAAGAGCTTGACCAAACCCAGGCGCAAGACTCTGCGGATAGGTGTCCTGCCTGAAGCCTTAGCAGCCAGCTTAATTAAGTCTTCAATGCTGAGGTAATGGCCAGATAAAATATAAGACTCCCCACTATCCCCCTGAAAGAGAGCAGCCAGGAGACCATCTGCCACGTCTCGAACATCTACAAAGTCGTAGCCACCCTGGACTAGGGTTGTGAGCTTGCCTCTGAGGAAATCGCGGACAGTTTGGTTTAAGTAGTTATTGTGCTCGTAATCGTAGGGTCCAATAATACCTGAAGGGTGAACCAGGACGACATCTAAGCCCTTTTTACTGGCATCTAAAACCGCTTGAGAGGCCATGGCCTTGGTTTTGGCGTAGGCCCCTTCAACCCAGGCCGGGTCAAAAGCCGTAACCTCACTGATCGGGGCATTATATTTCTTTTCTGGAATCGCGTGTACAGACGAACAGTAAAGGAAGCGTTTGGCCTTATGCTCTAGCGCTAAATCCAGGAGTAACTCGGTGCCGGTCACATTAACTTTTTCCACGAGGGGGCTAACCTGTGAGTCAATGGTGATCATACTGGCCATGTGGAGGACATAGATATCCAGACCGTTTAGGCCCTGGAAAAGTCTCTCCAAATCAGCACGTGAGCTAAGGTTTCCCCGGACAATTTGCAGGTCCAAGCCCTCTAAGCTAGGGGGAATCTCATCTTCAACCATCAAAACCCGCACATTGGCCCCGCGGTCTAAAAGCTTTTTGACCACTACGTTGCCGAGGTGGCCGGAGGCACCTGTGATCACATAAATACTTTTCTTCATAAAGCTGACCCCTTCCCTAAATTTATGCTTTAAGCATAGCAGGAGGTCATGGGAACAATGAGACAGAAAAATGAATTTCTGTGTCGGAAGTCCCTGAAATTAATCGATGATAAAGACCTTGCCGATGAGGTTGTATACATCTTGTTCGACATATGACTTGGCCGCTTTCAAAATGCGCTTAGAGTTCAGCATGGGCTTTTTTTGCAGAGCCCGGGCGGCTGGGGCATTGATCTTAGCAAATTCCGACCAGATGAGGTCCATGGTCTTGAGAGAAGCCACATTACCCTGTTCTTCATCACAGGACAGCATGAGGCAAACGGCGATCACCCTAGCCATGTGCCGGTACATATATTGCTGGAGGCGCTGGGGCCTGACCGAGTCCAAACGCACCCGGCGGAACATCTCTAGGGCCACCGACAGGAGGTCTTTGAGATGGCGCTCCATGACCTTCATGTTAGACGCTTGATTGGGCCGGCCAACAGGGAAAATATAGACAGGTTCATCCAGATAGTAAATCCGGCGGACATGGGGCAGGGGTTCATAGGAGAAAATCTCATCCACATAGGCCAGCTGGTCAGGCAGGCGGAGTTTGATTTTTCTTAAGAGATCCAGGCGGTAAACTAGGGATTGCTTGCCCAAGATTTGGTCGATGGCAAAGTTTTTGAGGCGGGACCAGGAATTGATCCCCACTTCCGGAAAAACATTGGCAAAGCTGGCGCGCTCCAGATACTTTGTCCCTCCCTTACGGGGAATTTCGTAATAATAATCCGCAACAACAAGCTCGGGCTTGGGATTTTCCTCTTCTAGGTCCCGTAGGACCTCCATGAGTTTGGCCAAGCCCTGAGGGTCTAGGCGGTCATCTCCGTCTAGGATTCGAAACCAGGGGCAGGTCGCTTCGCGCAGGGCAAGATTAAGAGCAGAGCCCAGGCCTCCGTATTCCTTGTTTAAGAGGCGGATGTGGTCTGGGTATTTGGCAACATAGCCTTCGACTGTCTGAGAAATTTGGGGATTGGAACCATCATTCACAACTAAGACTTCGAGACCCTCGATCCCTGCTGTGATGAGGCTATCCAGGCAGGTCCCCATGGTAAATTCGGCCTGATAAGCTGGAATGGCTAGCGTTAAATAGTTCATCTCTACCTCTTTCCGGGCCAAGACCTGGCCCTAGCCTGCCTAGCGCATTAATATTCGGCAAGATTAACATTTTTATTCTAGCAAAGCTTAAATCTATGTCAATATGGCCAAGAAATGAGGAGGATCTAGTAAGGTTTTAAGCGAGGCAGAAGGAGCTGGTGGGCCTTTTTTTGGATCCGGGGCGTATACATCACCAGGGCAAAGCGCTGGCCGTTTTCTATTCCCCGAACAGTGACGGCATATTTATCCTCTTCAATGGTCTCCATGTTCTCATAGGGGAATAATTTCCAGCCAATAATGAAACCATCCCGCCAGGAGCCGTAAAAGGAGAAGAAAATATCTTGACGAGAAAGCTTGGATTTGGAGACGGTATCCCGGTAAAGCAAACCCTCCTCCTGCTTAGTGAGGAGGACCTGCCCTCCCCCGCTCGCGCTAATCGTCAGGCTGATGAGCAGGAGCAAATAGTTGATCCAATTGTTGAACATGTCGGTCCAAAAGCCCTCCGTCTGCAGAAGGGAGGCAAAGTAGATGCCGCTGATCGAGACGAAGATATAGATATAAATGATAGCCATTATCTGTAAGCCCCGGACAGGATAAGCCAGGTCAGGCAGGGCCAGGAGCCTTTTGGTCTGGATAAAATGGTTGGAGATCATGCCCAGCATGCCAAAGGCAAAGGCCGCCATGACTAGAGGGAGGGTGTATACCCAGAAGGTTAGTAATTGGTGATGGCCAAAATACATGGCCAGGCTGGCCAAAATTAACATGACTGCCCCGGATGCCCAGGCAATTTTTTGGCTGGCAGGGGCCCAGACCAGGCTATTAGGCGCTTCTTTATTCATGACAACCTCCGGGGCACAAGGCCTGACGGATAGAGGATGAGAGATCAGTCTCATGCTGGTTTAAAAAGGCTTCAACAAAGTCTGCTTTATTTTCATGGAGCTCTTTTAAGCTGTCAACTAGGGCAGCCTGGACAAAATCGTGAGGGTCCCCCAAGCAATTCTGCCAAATTTGAGCCAGAAGCTCTTCATCGGCGTAAATTCCCCGGTCCATTTGGTGGAGGATGGCCGCACGTTTTAACCAAGGGTCATCACTCTGTGACCAGGCAAGAATCTTGGCGCCCAGGTCAGGGTGGAGGGCAGTCAAGAGATTGACCAGCCGATGCAAGATATTATTCGTATCCCAGCCTGGCTTATCCACAATCAATTTCTTTAACTTGGTTAAATCTTGCTTTTGCAAAAGATCTCGCCGGGCAGACAAGTATTGTAAGGCAAAATATTGAAATTCCCGAATATTTTGATCCCAGCAGCATTCGACAAATTCCCAGTCCAGCTTTTCCGGCTCCTTATCTGAGGCCAGCTGGTCCTCCATGACTTTGGCTCGGGCTGTGGAGTCCAAGCCCTTAAAGGCGTAGGTATTGCCCATGAGATGAGCCATCTCAGTAGCCTTCTGCTTGTTGGCATATTTGGACAAGTCCGTACATAGCTGCTTGAAATTCATGAAGCCTCCTTATGACTTGGTAAAGACACAATCGAAATCCCTAGCCGACACTGGCCATACGCAAATCTATATACATCATTATAGCACAAGGCTTTTCCCCGCCTGTGCTATCATGGAGTTTATGAAAAATCACGAAATGCATAATTTAGACTTAACTCAGGGTATTATCTGGAAGCAGATTCTTTACTTCGTCGTTCCCTTAATCTTAACGGCCTTGCTACAACAAGCCTACAATACAGTAGACCTTTTAATTGTGGGCAATCTGTCTGATTCCCTGTCCATGGCCGCTATAGGCGCCACGGCCTCTTTGATCTTCATGATGTTGGGCCTTTTCATGGGCTTAGCCACAGGGGTCTCAGTGGTTGTGGCCCAAGCCTTTGGAGCCAAAGATAGCGCTAAAACCAGCCGGGCTGTTCATACCACCTATGCCCTGGCCCTCTTGTCCGGCCTCTTCTTGACTGTCTTTGCCTGGTTCGCTGCTCCCCTTGTGCTGGACCGCATGGGGACACCCCCCGAGATTTTCCAAGAGGCCTTGGTCTATACCCGCATTTACTTTCTAGGCTCCATCCCCCTCTTAATCTACAACATGGGGACAGGGATCCTGCGGGCGGTAGGAGATTCCCGCAGCCCCTTGGTCTATCTGATCATCTCGACCATTACCAATATTGTCCTAGACCTTATCTTTGTTGGTCCCCTCAATATGCGAGCGGCAGGCGCTGCCTGGGCCACCTTCATCGCCCAATGCCTGACTTCCCTCCTTCTGACTGTCAATCTCATGAATACCGAGGGCCTCCACCGGCTAGACCTGCACCAGGTCCGCGTCTATAAGGAGGAATTAAAGGAAATTGTCAGCATTGGCCTGCCAGCTGGCATCCAATCGGCCTTAATCTCTTTCTCTAACGTCTTGATCCAGTCCCGCATCAATAGTTTTGGCCATGAAGCGATCGCCGGCATTTCCGCAGCCAACCGCTATGACGGCTTTATGATGGTGGGCCTCAACTCCTTCATGATGGCGTCGACCACCTTTACCGGGCAAAATATCGGAGCCAAGAAGGTGGACCGGCTCAAGCAAGGGGCCAGAACAACGACCTTCCTGGGTGTAGGCTTCTCCGTGGTCATGAGTATTATCCTGCTAATCTTTGGCCGCCCCCTCATGGGCCTCTTCTCTCAGGACCCCAGTGTCATTGAATATGGCTATGGCAAAATCTTAATTTATGCCCCCTTCCACTGGATTTTTACCAGTGCCCAGGTCCTGTCTGGAGTCATTCGGGGAGCTGGTCAATCCCTCTACCCCATGCTGGTCTCTATCTTTTGCATGGTGGGCATCCGTACCCTTTGGAACTACCCTATCGCCCATTTTTTCCAGGAAATTCCACGTCTGGCGGACTTCGGCGCCTCCATTAATCTGGTCCATTGGTCCTACCCCGTCTCTTGGGTGATTACCTTCGCCTGCGTCTGGTTTTACTATCGGACCCAGCACTGGCTACCGGAAAACCTTCGCCACCTTTACCACCAGGTAGACACTACAGAATCTTCCCAATAAAAGAGGGTGCCCCTGGCACTCATGTGCGCAGAAGACACCCTATTATTTCATTGGAGCGGAGGCTTCTCTATCCGAGTGGAGCCCCTTTCTTTTTTGCCTTATTTCTCAGGACTTACATCAATGCCTAGATCAGAGGCATAGACCATGCGGGTAGTAAAATTGGCCAGATCATCAGCTTGTAGCTCAAAGACTCTTACACCACGCATCGCGTTATTCTCATCACCGCCCAAGCCATAGGTTTGGAAGCCCACATTAGCATCATAGCCTAAGAAAATACCACGATAGTTACCTACATAATCGTTAACATGGTCGTGGCCGACAAAAACTCCACGTACATCCTTGCGCTCAGAGATAGCTGCAAACAGTCCGCTGTTGGTATCGGAAGGGCATTCATTTTCAAACTTATGACCAGCTACCTCGTAGCGAAGCGCATCGTGCGCCATCTCGGCCCATTCTGGCAGGGGGATGTGGAAAAACATGAGGGAGTTGAGGAGACCATATTTATCTTCCAAGTTTTTGGAAGTTTCATAGTACCAGGCAACCTGATCGTGGCGGATAAAGTCATAGCCACCCTGGTCTGCATAGCGGTTGGAGTCTAAGGCCCATACATTGTAGAGAGGCTTTTCACCTTTTTGGTCGTAGATCAAAACATACATATCACCCACTGCAATGGTATTGCCATTTTCATCGATCGCTTCAGCTCCACTCATGCTTGCTTGGTTGATGTTGTGGGCAAAGCTCATGTAGTAGTCCAGCTGACGAATCTTATTCCAGCCTTCTGCGAGCGCATCGGTGGCGTCTTCATCGTGGTTACCATAAGTAACTAGCCAAGGCACTTGCGCAGCCTCTAAGGGAGCAACCATTTGCGCAATGTAGTCTTGCAGTTGAGCAGCGTCCATATTTCCGCCAATTTGGTCACCCGTCATCACCACCAGGTCAGGCTTTTCTTGGGCAATAGCTTTCTCCATAAGTTCCAGGCTGCGAGGATTTGCTTCAGTCTTTTCTGCATTCACAAAATCTTGGAAGTCGGACATTTGCATAATCTTGAAGCTACCATCTTCATGGAAACGCAATTGTGTATCCGCCTTCTGGTCGGGACCAGCATCCTTAGCCATGACGGCACCACCCGACAGGAAAGTGAGGGCTACTAAAAGTACAGCCAGCAGTTGGGTCAGGTTTTTTCTCATGATCATTCTCCTTATCTTGGCACTCCGGCCGATTCATTCTTTAAAGCCGGTGAAGTTATAGGCTGCAGGGGCAATTTTGCCGCCACATCCACGCTTTTAAGTCTAAGATTCCAGGATAAGGAAAAAGTAATCCCCCGGTTAGCCGGAGGATAAATAAGCAAAAACTAGGTTAAAGTTGTGCTTCCTTTATTAGGCGATTTGGTCTAAAAACTTAAGATAGGCATCTGCCTGCTTTTCCAGATAAGCTTGGCTGTCTGCTAGTTTTAGTTTGCCATCTTCCGCTTGTTCTTGCACACGAGCTATGGTCAGCCGGGGCTGGTTCATTATCTTTAAATTAAGCATAGACAGGAGCATAACCAGGAGGTCTTGGGCAACAACTGTCCCTCCCCCGCCCATACTTGCGCCAGAGATGGCAGCAGGCTTGCCAATAATGACCGCCCGGTTACCGTCATTGAGGGGTCTGGAGAGCCAGTCGATGAGATTTTTTAAGAGGCCAGGATAGGAGTGGTTGTATTCCGGCGTGAAAAACCAGAGCCCATCCGCGGCCTGCACTTTGTCGCGTACTCTTTGGATAGAGGCCGGGGGATCCGCCTCCAAGTCTTCATTCATGTAAGGAATATCTGCGTAATCGAGGATTTCAAAATCAGCTTTGTCGCCTAAGTATTGCCCAGCCGCCTCTGCCAACTGCCTATTCCAAGATCCTTCCCGTAAGGAACCCACAATCGCTAAAATCTTTTTCTTTGCCATATTAAACCCTCCAGTTTGTTTGCTTCTTTAACTAGACTTGCTTTACAAGCTATCTAGCTCTTTAACTTTAACAGAGCTCTGGGCAGATTGGAGTAACGGCTGTTTCCTATGATTTCACAAGCTAAAGTAAAAAAGTAAGTTCCACACTAAAGGGTGGGAAGCGGAATTTAGTCTTACAGGAAAATCCAGTGTGAATTCAGACTAACATTCTACTAAGTTATTGAACCCACTGCGGGCCTGTTCATGGACCTACAAATTTGCAAGTAATGGGTGGTCAGAGGGCTATGCTACTTCGGTTTTTCGGATTCTCCGGCATTATTACAGCTAATGGGTGGTCTCCCTGAGCGAATTTGCAAGAAGTGGATGGTTACGAGGGCAAATCTGCAGCTAATGGGTGCTTTGACCGCTGGAACCCACCCATTACTTGCAAATATGTCTGAAATCTGAGAAATCCGAAATAAAGAGGTCTAGCCTAAGGGGTCTGAAGGAAATTGGTCGGGCAGGCGGTCGGCAGAAGGACCGAGATACGATCACGTCCATAAAATGGTGTAGTTGCTGAAAGAGCCAGAAGCTGGGGGCTAGGGGGCCAAGGGTGGGGGCGAAGTCTCTCCAGTTTGGCCGGGGACTCCAGGCGCCTGGCCAGGTTGGCTGGGAATCGCAGGTGGTTGACCGGCTTGGCCAGGAGGGGCTACGGAAGGCTGGGCGGGAGCCAGACTGCCGGTGTTGTATTGGTAGAGCAGGCTACCCAAGGCGGGCAGGACATCGTAGGCCCCTACGTTTTGGGTGAAGACCGAGTAGGCAAAGGGGCGGTCTGACCAGACCAGACCAATTTCGTGGTTCAAGCCGGCCAGGTTGCCGTATTTAGAAGAGACAGCCACCGGGATATTCTTGGTCAGAAATTCATTCCAGGTGGAGGAGGTCATGGTCGTCAAAATATTTTTATAAGAGGGGAATTCGCTGTCATAGTAGAGTTGGGTGATGAGGCCCAGACCCTCACGGGCGGACATGGTGACATCGCCGGCATAGTGGGTGCCCGTCCTGGCATCCAAAAAGTTGTGGAGCAGGCAGCCATGGCGGTCAAAGTAGGCAAAGATAGCGGAGGTTGCGGCATTATCAGAATAGAGCAAGGCAGAATCCACTAGGCCTTGCATGGACACCAGCTTGCCCTCCTGGGCGGGGTCCATATTATCTGCGGAGAACCATTTCGAGGGGAGGTAGACAATTTGCATATCCGCTGGGAAATGCCCTTGGTCCATGAGTTGGCCTACCACCATGGCGACGGCCACTTTAATGACAGAAGCTGACTGGTAACGGGCATCGGCATTGAGGGTATAAACCTCGTTGGTCGTGAGGTCCTGGTAGGCAATGGAGATCCCTGCCCCGGCCAGGCCTTTTTCCTGGAGAAACTGATTGACTGCAGTCGCCAGGCCCGCGACACCGGGACCATTTTCGGCGCCTGCAAAATTCTTAAAGCCGCCGCCTGATAAAGCCTGCAGGTTGCCGGGATTAAATTCCTTGGACAGGTCATAGGTGGTTTCCTCAGTCTTTTTGCTCTTAGCCTCTGACTTTTTGGCCTCATCCTTGATTTTAGAGGTCGCCTCCGTCTGGCTTTCTCCTGGCTCTTCGCTGGGTCGGCTATAGTCCAGGGGCCGGATGACAGTCTTCGGTCCGCAGGCGACAAGTGGGATCAGGAGGCTCAAGCAAAGCAGGACAAGGGTAACGGCGCGGAGGATCCGCTTAAGTTTATGGTTAAAGCTAAATTGAAAATCCATATGAATTCCTATAGGACCAAATCTAATATAATCATCATGAAAAATAGAGGGGCTAGGCCAGGCGGCCCTCGACTTTTGCTCAGCCCGCCCTCTATTATATAGAAAACCCATCTATTTACCATCTCAGCTAGGAGCTCGACCAAGACCCTAATAGGCCCTAGCCGCTAGGGCCTATATCCTGAGCGAACAAAAAGCCGAAGATGCTAAAGAAAATTAAGGAAGCAAGCGTAGAGGAGGCAAATATGGCAGACACAAAGCGCATAACAGGCAAGAAAAATCCCCTCTTTCAGAGGGAGGATTTAGACCTGGGCAACTACCTATCCCCCCTCCCCGTTACCCTGGTTTCCAGTCAAAGGCCTGGCGACCGGCCCAATGCCTTGGCCATCGCCTGGAATGGGATCGTGAACTCTAAGCCACCCATGGTCTCCATTAGCCTGCAAAGATCTCGCTACAGCTACGAGACGATTAAAGAGACAGGTGAGTTCGTCATTAATCTGCCAGATCTAGCCCTGGCCAAGGCTGTAGACTATTGTGGGGTCAAATCCTATCGGGACACAGATAAATTTAAAGATTTAGGCCTGCATATAGAGTCCATGCCAGGCCTGAACCAGGCCCCTGCCATCCTCGAAGCCCCTCTGTCCTTGGGCTGTCAAGTGCGGGATATTCACGCCCTGGGCTCCCATGACCTTTTCTTGGCAGAGATTGTCTCTATCCGGGCCCGGTCTGCCCTTATCGACAAGCAGAAGGCCTTACGGCTGGAAGATGCCGGACTTATCTCTTACGTACACGGGGAATATTTCAGCCTCGGCTCCTGGTTAGGCTTTTTCGGCTGGTCCATTGCCAAAGATGAGGTTTTGCAACGGCGCAGAAAGGCGGCACGGGCCAGAGAAAAAAAGCGTAAATATGGTAAGCTTAGCTAAGCATGTGGCGACACATTATTAAGCTAATCTAAATCTAGTACATACTACATGATCACTATCAAGCAGAAAGGTTATTGAGGAGATGGATTATCAAGTCATTATTATCGGAGCAGGCCCCGGCGGCTATGTCGCAGCAATTCGCGCAGCCCAATATGGACTAAAGGTGGCTGTTATTGAAGAAGATCAGGTCGGCGGAACCTGCCTGAACCGGGGTTGTGTCCCTACCAAGGCCCTCCTGCACACTTCTAATCTCTTGGCCGAGGCCAGAGACAACTTTGCCACTTTGGGCATCGAGGCAGGCCAGGTTAGCCTGGACTGGAAGCGTCTACATGACCGCAAACGGGAGATTGTAGAGAAAAACCGTAGTGGGGTGGAAGGACTTTTACAAGCTAATGGTGTAGACCTCCTCCGGGGCCATGGTAAAGTCCTGGCTTCTGGTCAGGTGGAATTTACACCAGCAGAAGGCGAGGTCAAGACCCTGACTGCAGAGTCCATTATCCTGGCCGCAGGATCCGCCCCTAACCTGCCGGGTGCCCCCATGTTCCACCTGCCGGGCGTCATCACCTCTGACGATATCTTAGAAGGCGACACCCCCCAATATAAATCCCTGGCTATTATCGGCGGTGGCGTCATCGGCGCTGAGTTTGCGGACTTTTATGCCTCTATCGGCACAGAGGTCACGGTCATTGAGCTCATGCCCCGCCTCCTCCCCCTTTTGGACAAGGAATTGGCCTCCAACCTCAACCGGGCCTTCAAGAAAAAAGGCATCAAGGTCTACACCGGGACTTCCGCCTCTAACATTGAAGAAACCGCCTCTGGCCTCAAATTGACCCTGGAAGCTAAGGGCAAGGAAGAATATATTGAAGTCGATGCTGTCCTGGTCGCTGTTGGCCGCCACCCCCAACTGGACAAGCTTGTCGCAGACAATCTGGACCTGGCGATGAATGGCCGCTTTGTCCAGGTTAATGACAAGTTTGAGACATCTCTGCCGGGCGTATACGCCATTGGGGACTTGATTGGTGGTTATCAACTGGCCCACGAAGCCTCCGCAGAAGGTGAGGCGGTGGCCGCCCTCTTAGCAGGTGAAAAGCCCCACACCCGCTTAGACCTCGTCCCCTCCTGCGTCTACACTAGCCCTGAAATCTCCTCAATTGGCCTGACTGAAGAAAAGGCCAAAGAAGAGGGAATCGCCATTAAATCGGCTAAATACCTCATGGCAGGCAACTCCAAGTCTGTGATCGAACAGGTTGATATGGGCTTCATCAAGTTTGTTGTAGCGGAAGAGACAGAAGAAATCCTGGGCGTCAGCATGATCTGTGGCCGGGCCACCGACCTCATTTCTGAATTTGCCATGGTGATCGCTAACAAACTCACCCTGACAGACCTCTTGAAGGGCATGCGGCCCCACCCCACTTATTGTGAAGGGATCACAGAGGCCTTAGACGCCATTCGTGACCAGTCCATTCATACTGTTCCCCGGAAAAAGCGCTAGGGCTTTGAATAAGGTGTGTCTTGAACCATGCTCCTTACTCAGATAACGGGGCTAGGCGATACCAGCTTTCTCTCGGAGGAGAGAAAGTCTGTACACCCTTTCACCAGTAGCTTCGTAGTGAACATCCAGGAGGCGGCATGCAGCCTCCTGGTCATTACGTTTAATCGCTTTATAGAGTTCTGTGTGGGAATCAAGGGCTGAACCTTTTGCCAGAGTCTCCCGATCGTTAATTTGGATCCCAAACCGGTTAGCATCTTGGACCGAAAGGAACATGGCAGAATTCAAAGGGCTGAGGAGCTCCCACATCTTGGTGAGACGGTCAATCTGGGCAGACCTGATAATTTGCTGGTGAAAGAGTTCGTCTGCCTTGATAGCCCGCATAAGATCCTCGTCCTCCGTAGCTGTTCTAAGTTCCTCCAAGGTCGTTTCCATAGTGAGGAGGCCATAGTCGTTAATCCGGCAATTAGACTTTTTAATAGCTAGTTTTTCTAAATTTCCCCTCAGAAAGAAGACCTCGTAGGCATCTTTGGGAGATAGCCTGGCAACTGAGCATCCCTTATTAGGTTTATAATCGACCAGACCTTCGATGGCCAAGCGTTTGAGAGCATCCCTCACCGGCCCTCTGCTTACTCCCAAGCGCTTTGCGATGTCGCTTTCTAAAAGCCTTTCCCGGGGAGCCAACTGGCCGTTAATAATTTGCTCTCGCAAGTGAGCCAATACCATCTCTGAAGAGCTGGCTCGATTTGACTGTTCACTCTGGTGCATTATTCCCCCTTTAAGCATCGAGGTATTCCCCTATTACACGAGCGATATACGCCATATCATCCGGTGCATAACGCTGGTCACAAGGCAATGATACGATATGGTCATAGATATATTCTACAGTAGAACCATACTCAGGGTGAACCTCAGGACCCCTGGGCCAATACACGGTGGAGTAAATACCCCTGTCGGCCAAGAATGCTTGGAAAGCCTCTCGCTGGTCTGCATAAAAGGAAAAATGGCTTGGAACACTGGCCTTAGGTAATTGAGGAAAGACAGGTCTAAGGCCAGTCATCTGATCGGGCAGGTCAGCCAAGAGGGCGGCATAGTTTTCCCGCCTCTTCTCAGCTATCCTAGTGAGATCTGCATGACGCAAAATATATTCAGACTCAGGGTCGCTGGCATAGGCATCAAACATCTGCCTCAAGCGGAGTTCTCCCTTCCAGAAGACTTCATTACTGGCCTGGGCTATGGCTTGCTGGCGTTGGTACAAATGAGTGGTTTCAGTCGGCAGCAAAGACTTATTAAATTTTCCCCTATTCTTGACAGCAAAGCCCCCACAAGGAATTCCCATCCACTTTCTAAAACTTCCTGCCCAAAAGTCGGCTAAGGGGTCAAAGCCGTCAGTCGAAAGGAGGGAATGGGTAACATCTTCAAAAATCACAATCCCCTTATCCTTGCAGGCTTGGACAAAGTTTTTGTCATAATTACAAAATCCGTAATAGCCACAAATATGCAAGACACTGATTTCATCAATTTTGTCGACATCAAAAAGGCACTCCAGGCCCTCGCTCAGGTCATAAAACTCCAGGGTAAAACCAGCTTTTATATAGGGAGCCAGGACAGTTTCGCAGGTATAGCTGGGGACATAGGCGACTTTTTTAGAATCCCGTGCAACTATTTCCTTCAGACAATAATACATGGCACACCTTCCAGACATAGCAAAGGCCATGTCACCCATGTGTTTAAACTGATCAAAGTAAGTGTTCTTTTGGGGTAAGGTAGGTTCTAGAGGAAACATTCCACCAATTTTAATCATAAATATATCCCTCTTTTCTTAAAATGTGGCCGGTTTTATAAATCCAATGCCCACAATTAATTATAAGCAAAAGTTGACAAAAACAATAAGTCACATTTTTCTGTTAACATTAGCACAAAATTGTTGACAATTCATAAAGGCATTGTCTAGACTTAGAGCACACTACTCTAAAGGAGCGCTAGACCCAGGACAATGCACATTAGCTCTCTGTTTTAGCTCAAGTGTGTTGGAAAGAGGAAACAGGAGGTAGAAATAATTATGCACAAGTATATCCTCAAGCGCCTGCTCATGTTGATTCCGGTAATACTTGGGGTCACGTTTGTAGTCTTTTTCATTCTTAACCTAGCACCCGGTGACCCCGCTGCCATCATCTTAGGTGACCAGGCCACGGCTGAAGCACTTGCTATGAAGCGTGAGGAATTGGGCCTAAACAAGCCCCTTGTCATCCGCTACCTCAATTATATGAGCGACCTCGTCCAAGGGGACTTAGGAGTATCTTACAAAAATAGTATTCCCGTCTGGGACCAGGTCATTGAAAGACTGCCCAATACAGCCATGCTTGCTGTATCTGGGATCCTGGTCGCCTTGCTAATCGGCATTCCCATCGGTATCATTTCCGCAAAAAAGCAATATTCCCTCATAGATAATGTGGCCATGGTCTTTGCCTTAATTGGCGTATCCATGCCAAACTTCTGGTCCGGCCTACTCTTGGTTATGCTCTTTTCCTTGACCTTGGGCTGGCTGCCTTCACAGGGTATGGGCACCGGCTTTGGTCCTTTGCTCAAGAGCTTAATCTTACCTTCCTTAACTCTTGGCCTGCAATCCGCAGCCATGGTCGCCCGGATGACTCGGTCTTCCATGCTGGAGGTTATCCGCCAGGATTATATTTCCACGGCCAGAGCCAAAGGTAACGATGAAAAAAATATCACCTACCAGCATATGCTTAAAAATGCCCTAATTCCTATTATTACAGCTGTAGGCCTCCAGTTCGGTAACCTCCTAGGCGGAGCTATGCTGGCTGAGACCGTCTTTTCCTGGCCCGGCTTGGGTAGGCTCATGGTCGAATCCATTAAATCCAAAGATATTCCTATGGTCCTGGGCTGCGTCATCCTAATGGCTACCATGTTTACACTGGTAAACCTTCTGGTAGATATCATTTACGCCTTTGTTGATCCCCGGATCAAGTCAATCTATAAGAAGGGAAGATAGTCTCAATGAAAGAACATAAAGCCATGCAAGAAAACACACAAAGATCACTCTGGCAAGAGGCTTGGAGACGCTTTCGTCAAAACAAAATGGCCATGGTTGGTCTTGCCTTTATCAGTTTCTTAGTCCTCGTATCCATCACTACCCTCTTGATTGACTTCTTCACAGATTCCAGCATTTACAATGAATATGTGGTCAAGCAAGATCTCTTTAGCCGGCTTAAAGGCCCCAGTCCGGAACACATTTTTGGGCAGGATGAATTTGGGAGGGATATTCTCCTGAGAATGCTCTGGGGAGCTAGGTACTCCCTCTTTACCGGTGGCCTTGCCATCATCTGTGCCCTTATAACCGGTGGCATTTTGGGAGCCCTCTCTGGCTTTTACGGGGGCAAGACTGATACCATCATCATGCGGTGCATGGATGTCCTCTTGGCTATCCCCTCTATGCTCTTAGCAACAGCCATTGTCGCTGCTCTTGGCACCAGCCTCTGGAATGTCATGATTGCCATCGCCATTGCTTATATTCCAACCTTTGCCAGGACTGTCCGAGCTGCCGTTCTCACCGTAAAGGACCAGGACTTCATCGAAGCTGCCAGAGCTATAGGCTGCGGTGACTCAGCTATTATTTTCAAGTACATCATTCCGAACTCCCTCGCTCCGATCATCGTCCAAGCTACCTTGGGCCTAGCCGGTGCTATTCTCTCAATCGCCGGCCTCTCCTTCCTGGGCTTGGGTATCAAACCTCCTACACCTGAATGGGGGGCCATGCTGTCCAATGCCCGCGTTTATATCCGAGATGCCTGGCATGTCACCGTCATTCCCGGCATGGGTATCATGCTGACTATCCTATCCCTAAACCTCATGGGCGACGGGCTACGAGATGCCATGGACCCCAAGCTCAAGAAGTAGCCAGTAAGAAAAAGGAGAAAATAATCCATGTCAGAGATTCTATTAGACATAAAAAATTTAAGCATTGTCTATGCCACCAGTGATGGCGTTGTCCAAGCCTTAAATGATGCCAATCTCGAGCTATTCCGGGGCGAAACCTTGGGGCTGGTTGGTGAAACCGGTGCAGGTAAGACTACCATGGCGAGGGGCATTATGAGGTTAATCCCCAACCCTCCCGGCAAGATCGTTTCCGGCGAAATCTACTATGAGGGCAAGGACCTTCTCAAATATAGCGAAAAAGAAATGCGCCAACTTAGGGGGCGACAAATTTCCATGATTTTCCAAGACCCCATGACTTCGCTTAGCCCCGTTATGCCCGTAGGCCAACAGATATTAGAAGTGATCCAGAACCATAACCCTGGGATGCCTAGGACCGAGCAGAAGCAGAAGGCTGAAGAGATGCTGGAAATGGTCGGTATCACCGCCAGCCGTTATGAAGACTATCCCCATCAGTTCTCCGGAGGTATGAAGCAAAGGGTTATCATCGCAATCGCTCTGGCCTGCAACCCTCAGCTTCTCATTGCAGACGAACCCACAACCGCCCTTGACGTTACCATCCAGGCACAGGTTTTGGAGATGATTCGCGACTTAAAAGAAAAGAATAACACTTCCATGCTCCTCATCACCCACGACTTGGGTGTAGTAGCACAGAACTGCGACCGGGTGGCCATCATTTATGCCGGTGAAATCGTGGAATACGGGACTCTCCACCAGGTCTACAAGGAAACCCTCCACCCCTATACAGAAGGCCTCTTCGGATCTATCCCGAAACTGGATAGTACTAGTAAGCGCCTGGCTGCCATCGACGGAATGATGCCGGATCCCACCAACCTGCCATCTGGCTGTAAGTTTGCTGACCGTTGTAGATATGTTTGCGATAAGTGCCGCCAAGAACAGCCTGACTTAATCGAATTGACCGATGGGCACAAGGTTCGCTGCTTTATGCGTACGGAAAAAGAAAGGTTTTAAGATATGACAGACCTAGATAAGGAAATCTTAAAGGTAGACCACCTAAAAAAATATTTCTCCGTCCCTGGAGGTAGTCTCCACGCCGTTGATGATATTAGCTTTACCATCAACAAGGGAGAAACCCTAGGAGTCGTTGGTGAATCTGGCTGTGGCAAATCCACCATGGGGCGGGCTATCCTCCGTCTACACGAGCCAACCTCCGGTTGCGTCATTTTTGACGGCAAAGATGTACTGGCACTCGGCAAGCAAGACATGAAAGCTATCCGTCGGGATATGCAGATTATCTTCCAAGACCCTTTTGCCTCGCTCAACCCTAGAATGACAGTAAGCGAAGCCATAGCCGCTCCCCTCCTTGTCCAAAAACTTTACGTCAAAAACGACAAGGAAGGGATCCGGAAAAGGGTTAAGGAAATCATGGAAATGGTTGGCCTGGCCAACAGGCTGGTTAACGCCTACCCCCATGAGCTGGACGGCGGCCGAAGGCAGAGGATTGGTATTGCAAGAGCCCTTGCCCTAGAGCCCAAATTTATTGTGTGCGACGAGCCGGTATCGGCCTTGGATGTTTCTATTCAGGCCCAAATCCTAAACCTCATGCTGGACCTCCAAGATCAGCTGGGCCTCACTTACATGTTTATCACCCATGATCTGTCCGTTGTTAAGTACATTTCGAACGACATTTTAGTCATGTACTTGGGGCAAATGGTTGAGAAGGCACCTGCCGATAAACTCTTCACCAAGCCCCTTCATCCCTACACCCAGGCCCTCCTATCCGCTATACCGGTTCCTGACCCCGATCAGGCCATGAACCGAATTAGCATGAAAGGCGAACTTACATCTCCCGTTAACCCTGGAATCGGTTGCCGATTTGCCAAACGCTGTCCGTACGCCTGTCCAGACTGCACAGCCCAAGATATGGTCATAAAGGAAGCCGAAGAAGAACACTTCGTTACCTGTCTACGGGTTCAAAGAGGTGAAATTTAAGTAAGCTTCAAGAGTCCCGCCCCTTTATTTTGGGGTCGGGACTTTGAAAATACGTAAATAGAATGAAAGAAAAAGGAGAAAATTATGAAAAAGACCTTCTCACGTATTCTGACTCTGGTTCTTGCCATAGCCATGATGCTTCCCCTAGTAGCTTGTGGCAGCAACCAAGAGAAAGACAAGGCTAAGGTTGACGAAACAGCCACTCAGCAAGAAGCAACTGCCGACAACCAAGAGACAGAAACCATCGAAGAAAAAAAGGAAGCTGGCGACAAGAATGCCGCTGAAGGTGACTACAAGGATACCCTCATCTGGGCCCAAGGCGCCGATGTAACCTCTCTTGACCCCCACCAGGGTAAAGAAACCCCTGCTGTTGAGGTAACCTGCCAGATTTTTGATACCCTCCTGGCCTTAAACCCTGAAACAAACGAGTTGGAAGGCCAAGTTGCTGAAAGCTGGGAACAAAAAGACGCGACCAGTTACGTCTTCCACATCCGCAAGGGCATCAAGTTCCACGATGGTAGCGACCTGACTGCTGAAGACGTCAAGTTCTCTCTTGATAGAGCTTGCAACTCTGCAGCCGTTTCCTACATTGTTAATTTTATCGACAGCGTTAGTGTAGATGACGAATACACTGTAACACTGAAGACCAAAGAACCCTATGCACCTGCCCTGCGTAATTTGGCCATTCCTTTTGCAGCCATCGTACCTAAGGCTGCTGTAGAAGCTGATGAAAAAGCCTTTATCCTGAATCCTATCGGCTCCGGCCCCTATACCTTTGTAGAATGGAAACAAGGCGACCACGTCACCCTCAAGGCCTTTGACAGCTACTATGCCGGCAAGCCTGCTACCGAAAACCTCATCATGAAGGTTATTCCTGAAACCTCTCAAAGGTCTATCGCCCTTGAAACCGGCGAAATCGACCTAGCCTATGATATGGCAGTAAACGACCTGCCCAAGGTTAGGGACAATGACAAACTCACGGTTTATGAAGTGCCTTCACTCAGCTGCTGGTATCTGTCCATGAACCTGAACAAGGAACCCTTTGATAACCCAAAGGTTCGCGAAGCCCTCACCCTGGCAATTAACCGCCAAGCCCTCATCGATACCATCAACGCAGGCAGCGGCCAACCTGCAGATGCCATCATTGCGCCTGCCGTATTCGGTTACTATTCAACGGGTGTTCCCGAATACAACCCTGAAAAAGCTAAAGAACTCCTAGCTGAAGCCGGCTATCCTGACGGTTTCTCTATGACCCTCTGGGTTAACGACAACCAGTCCCGTATCGAAATGTGTCAGGCAGTCCAAGCCATGCTGCTAGAAATCGGCGTTCAATGCGAAATCGAAGTGCTCGAATTCGGTAGCTTTATTTCCAAGACTACCAATGGTGAACACGACATGGCTTACTTTGGCTGGACCACCTCCAGCGGTGATGCCGACTACACCTACTACTCACTAGAACACTCTTCTCAGCAGGGTGCAGCTGGTAACCGTAGCTTTATCAACGATAAGGATGTCGATACCCTCATTGAAAAAGCCAGGTCTAGCACTAACGAAGAAGAGAGACTGGAACTCTACAAAGAACTCGCGATTAAGCTCGATGAAATTCATAACAATATCCCGGTCTTCTACAGTTCCATTAATGTAGGAGCCAACAAAAACGTTGAAGGCTTCGTGATGGACCTTAACGGCTATCACAATCTTGACCAGGTTAGGGTCAAGAAGTAATTCCTCCATACGGGGCTATGTCACATAGCCCCGTAACCTATTCCTTAGAAAGGCTTAAATCTTATGAGACTCAGTCATATTACTTGGCCCCAAGCACAAGACTACTTTAAAGAAAACGATATGGTCCTCCTGTCTATAGGAAGCATTGAGTGCCACGGTAGGCACATGCCCCTCGGCACTGACACTCTTATCCCGGACCACCTGTTGGAAAAAATTGAAAAGAAATCTGACATCTTAATTGCCCCCACTGTTCCCTATGGTGCCTGTCAAAGCCTGGCACCCTACCCTGGAACTATAGATATTGACCAAGAAGTCCTCTTCCAATTCTTCCGTCAAATTTGCCTCAACCTCTACCGCCACGGTGCCAGAAAGTTCGTCATCCTCAACGGCCACGGTGGCAACATGAAAATGATTGAACGCCTAGGCCTGGAATTTGAGTCCAAGGGCTGCCTCTTTGCCCTCCTCAACTGGTGGCTCATGGCCTGGGACCTCAACCCAGCTTGGAAGGGCGGCCACGGTGGTGGTGAAGAAACTGCTGCTATCTTGGGTATCGACCCCTCACTCGTTGTCAAAGAAGAAATTGGAGGCCCCCTCTACTTCAAACACCTCAGCGATAATTTAAAGACAACAGGCTTCCGGTCTGTTGAATACAAGGGTGTAAATGTAGAAATCATGCGGTCCACCCCCGAAGTTACCGATAGCGGCTGGATTGGCCCCGACCATCCCAAAACTGCTACCGAAGCCTGGGGTAAAGAGATGCTAGAGAGCACTGCAAATTACATTGTAGACTTTATTGAGGAATTCAAGAAAGTAAAACTAGCATAAGCGAGGGCGCCATGAACAAACAAGAAACCCTGAAACTCATTGAATCTTTCTCCAATGCTAAAGGCATCTCCGGCTTTGAAGACGAAGTTATCGACGTTGCCCTGCCCTATGCCCAAAAGCTAGGTAATACCCATGTGGACCGGATGCTCAACCTCTTTATCGAAAGAGAAGAAAACACCGGCGACCAGCCTAAGATCCTCCTGGATGCCCACTCTGACGAAGTCGGCTTCATGGTCCAAGCCATCTGCCCCAACGGCACTCTTCGGATCATCCAGATCGGTGGCTGGGTCAATCACAATATTCCTGCCCACAAGGTCTGGGTCCGGAACAAGCACGGCGAATACCTCCCTGGCATTACGGCCAGCAAGCCCCCTCATTTCATGACTGAGGCTGAGCGTAAGGCCCCCTTAGAAATGAAGGATATCACCGTAGACGTAGGCGCCACTTCCCGTGAAGAAGCTATCGAAAAATTTGGTGTCCGCATTGGCGAACCTGTGGTTCCCGATGTCAGTTTCACCTACATTGAAGCCACCAACCTCATGGTAGGCAAGGGTTTCGACAATCGTCTGGGCTGCGCATCTATCATCAAGACCCTGGAAACCCTCAAGGGTGAATCCCTAAAGGTCGACCTAGTAGGTGCCATGGCCAGCCAGGAGGAAGTCGGCGTTAGGGGTGCCACTGTTACCGCTCAGGTTGTCAAACCTGACCTGGCAATCATTTTTGAAGGTTGCCCGGCTGATGACACCTGTGTCCAAGACTACATGGTTCAAACGGCCATCAAAAAGGGGCCTATGCTCCGCCATATTGATGCCAGGATGATCACCAACCCCCGCTACCAAAGGTATGCGCTCGGCTTGGCTGAAGAACTCGGCATCCCCGTCCAAGACGCGGTCCGATCTAACGGGTCCACTAATGGCTCTGCCATCCACCTGACCGGACAAGGCTGCCCCTGCATTGTCATTGGTATCCCTGTCCGCTACGCCCATACCCACTATGGTATTTCTTCCTTCACGGACTTTGAAAATGGAGTAAAGCTAGCTTGCGAAATTATCAAGCGGATGGACAAAGAAATGATTTTCAGCTTCTAAACTTTCACTTAGATTTACAAATTATGGCGTATCTTAAAAAGGGGTGGTTCACTTACCTGAACCACCCCTTTTACATTTAAAACTAGGCCGCCTAGATTTTAGCGAACTTAGCTAAGCTAGTTGGCGTGAGAGTCCTTATTCCGCTGGGCCAATTTGACATGGTACCAATCATTCTTGTCCAAGGTGGGGACGAGGGCCAAGTAGACCAGGGTTACCGCCAGCATGGCTAAGAGGCCATTGACAATGGTGGTGACAGAGGCCAGTTTAGCAATGGCCGCGGCGATATCCTGGGGCAGGCCCATGATAAAACGCTTATAAAGATAGCGGAAGAAGGTATCAAAGATGACATTGTAAACCGCCCCTGCTGCTGTAGCGATAATAAGCTTGCGGGTCTGGGCCTTGCGGTCCTTGGTCTGACTAAGCTTGAGGAGGGACTCCCCTACCCAGTAGACCAAGGTGGCCATAAGCCACTTGATGATCAAGGTCGCAGGGGCCTCCGCGCCATAGCCCGACGTGAGGTCTGCGATGGTTAAGCCAAGCGCTGAGGAAAAGCCACCGGCAACAGGGCCTAAGAGGAGGCCGGCCAGCATAACAAAGACGTTGCCAAAGTGGAAGGAGGTCCGCCCACCTGCGATATGAAGGTCAAAGCGTAAAAATTGAAAGCCCACATAGGCGAGGGCTGTCATGATCGCCATTTGGGCAATCAGAAGATTTCTTTGTCTTTGTTGGTCTAATTGTTTGCTTAAGTTTTCTGCCATGAAAAAACTTCCTTTCCTCAGGACTTTTGCTGTATATTTTGGATACATCATAGCACTATGCTATAAAATTGCTAGGTAAGCACAGGCAAGAAAGAAAGTGAGCGAATCTGCGACATGAGTAAAGTTCTTATCGCCCTAAGCGGAGGGGTAGATTCTGCGGTAACCGCCATGCTGTTAAAGGAGCAAGGCTACGACCTGGTAGCAGCAACCATGAGCGTACTGCCTCCAGGCTCCCATCAGACCTGCGCCAACCAGGAAGACCTGGATATGGCTCGGCAACTGGCTGCTGACCTCCATATCCCCTTTGAGCTTTGTGATTACCAGGCAGAGTTCCGTCAGCGGGTCATCGAACCTTTTGTCACTGCCTATGAAGAAGGTTTAACGCCCAATCCCTGCGTCGAATGCAACCGCTTAATGAAGTTCGACCTCCTCTACCAGCTGGCTGACAAGCTGGGTTGTGACAAGGTGGCCACCGGCCATTATGTCCATGTCAAGCAAGATCCTGAGACCGGGCGCTGGCTCCTTTACCGAGCGACTGACCGGCACAAGGACCAGTCCTATGTCCTCTACAGCCTGAGCCAGGACCAGCTCTCCCGCAGCCTCTTCCCCCTGGGCAGCCTCAGTAAAGAGGAAGTCCGCCAGCTGGCCCACCAGGCCCATCTAGCCAATCAGGACAAGGCAGAAAGTCAAGATATCTGCTTTATCCCAGATGGCGACTATGTCCGCTTCTTAGAAGATTACCGGGGGGAAGCCTATCCGCCCGGGGATTTTGTGAATTTACAGGGAGAGGTTTTAGGCCAGCACAAGGGCCTGGTCGCCTATACCGTAGGGCAAAGAAGGGGCCTGGGCTTGGCCCATACAGAGCCCTGGTATATCTACCGCCTGGATAAGGAAAAAAACCAGGTGGTCTTGGCAGAAAAGGCCGACCTCATTTGCCGGGGGCTCATTGCCGACCGGGTGAATTTAGTCTCTGTGGCCGCCATAGAGGGGGAGATGGAGGTCGAAGTCGCCTGTCGTTACCATGAAAAACCCCTTCCAGCCAGGGTTAAAGCCCTAGGCCAGGACCGGGTCCAAGTGACCTTTGCAGAAGACCACAAAATGGTGGCTCCTGGCCAGTCCATGGTCATGTACCAGGGAGATCTGCTCGTAGGTGGGGGCCGGATTGTAGAAGCTTTTTAGCTGCGAATGATAATCTGCGCTCGGCCCAGGGGATTTTGGTCTGCGATATAAGCTTCCTCCAGGGGGATCCAGCGCTGAAAAAAATCTTCTGCCTGATCGGGGCCATTGCGGGCGATAATCCTCTGGCGCTGAGCTTCTGGGTCTATGTCACAGAAGATGGCGCAGTCGTAATAGACTTCTGGCCTTTTAGGCTTCTGAATTTGGTCTAGAATCAGGGCTTGGAGTTTAGCTAAAAAGTCTGCTTGCCCTCCCCTGTCTTCTAAGGGGGGCCAGTCTAAAGACTGAGCCCAGCTAGGCTTTGGGTTTGAAGCGGGTCCAGGGCCAAAGAGGGCCGAGGCCAGATTGGTCAGGGCCTGGCCATAGGGGGCCAGGCTAAGGTCTAGCTGGCGAGAGAGGCTGTAGGCTCCCTCTACTAGAATCCAGGGGGAGGGCGGGATGGTGATTTCTCCCTGGTAGGACATGGTCCGGCAGTCAAATTTCCTGTAGCTGAAGCTTTCCCCTTGCCTCAGGCAGGGCAAAACTTCCGTCCGAAAACGTTCATAGTGGAAATTACCGCCTGGCTCGGCTAGGCGTTCGGGCCTTCTCAGGTCCGGGGGCAGGAAAAAGTCATCCATGTGGATAACAGCGGCAGACAGCAAGGCCGCCAGCTGGTCAGCCAGGCTGGATTTGCCTGACCCGGCTCGTCCATCAATGGCGATGATGGGCATAGCGTTTGGGTAAAAGCTGGGCCTTGACGAGGGCTAGATAGATGGCGGGCACCAGGACCAGGTGTAGAAGGAGGCCGGGCCAGGCTTTTAGGAAATAGGCCGTCAGCCAGAGCTGGAGATTGTAGTGGCCCACTTGGAAAATCCAAGCATTGGCGAGACCTGCGACCAGGCGGCCCACTAGCATAGCCGAAAGCAGGCTGAGGTAAATGTCTAGGCTTTCCTTCTGCGTATGAATGTAATGCATGCAGAGGCCGGCAATAAGGCCATAGGCCGCCAACTCCAGGGCCATGCCGGGGAGGAAGGCCACAGGAGGCATGGAGGTCAAGAGATGGGATAAGACTGGTCCCCCGATCCCGCAGATCAAACCAAAGAGGGGGCCACAAGCTAAGCCACAGAGAAAAACTGGGATATGCATGGGGGAAAAGGCCAAACCACCACCCGGAATGGCGTGGAAGGCCAGGGGTAAAACCACACACAGGGCCAGGCATAGGGCCGTGAGGGCCATTTTGCGAGTATTGTCATTAAGCTTCATGTAATTTTCTTAAATCCTCAAAATACTCTTGTTCCTACAACTCCTCGTAAAAAAGAAGAAAGCGGCTATAGGGCCCCTTCCTCCGAGATCATATCTTTTACCTTCATTAGGCGGGTAATGGTAGCCCGCTCGTTTTCATCCAGCTTCATCCGGATATAGGTGATGGTTTCTTCCAAGTTGGGGATAGTCCGGTATTCCAGAGCATTGACCCGGCGACGGGTAGATTCAATATCCGCGGCCAGGAGCTGGCAGACTTTTTCCAACTCCGCTAATTCCAGGAGCATGTCCATAGTGGCATGGAGGCTGGAAATTGCCTCGTCCAGGTCTACTGTCGTCTGGGCATAGCCATAGGATTGGCTCATAGGCTGGCTAGAGCTTGCAGGAGTCTGACCCGGGTCTTCCCCTGTCTCGTCTGGCCCAAAGCCTGGCAGGGCTTGCTGGTGGAAGCGGATACTGGGCACATGGACAGACATCATATTTTCTTTTTCCACCGCTGCCACGACCTGGAACTTGGAGAAAGAGACGGCCTGCTCCAAACGCTCGGGGCTCATGACCGCTGAGGCCAGCATGAAGTCCTTAAAAGATTTTGAGAGGGCTTCTTCTACCTGGTCCCGCAGGGTCATATTTTTTCGGATCGCCACGATAAAGTTCCGCATTAATTCGTCCTGCTTATCCTTGAGCAGCTTATGGCCTCTTTTGGCCGTAGCTAGCCGCCTGGTCAGGTCCTGCAGGACCATGCGGGTTGGACTGACGTTCAGTCGGGCCATAACTAAATGTCTCCTTTAACCAGGTCGACTAAGGCTTGATCGGACTTAGACAGCTCCGTAGCAGTGGCGTCTTCATCTGTGGTCACCTGGGCGGCCTGGTCGGCCTTGGGCATAAATTCCTCCACCAGGCTATCCCGGATCCGGTTGAGTTCGTTCCGGGGCAGGATAGTCAGGAGGTCCCAGCCTAAGTCGAGGGTTTCGGTAATGGTCCGGTCTGTCTGGTAGCCCTGATTGACATAGCGGCGGTCAAACTCGTCTGAGAATTTGGCAAAGGCCTTGTCTGCTTCGGAGAGAGCCGTTTCACCTAAAATTGTCGCCAGCTCCGAGGCATCCCGGCCCCGAGAAACCCCTGCGTAGATCTGGTTCATAGTCGCCGCATGGTCTTTACGGGTTTTCCCTTCCCCAATACCCTTATCTTTCAAACGGGACAGGGAGGGTAGGACGTTAATGGGTGGGGTAATCCCCCGGTTGTCCAGCTCACGGGAAAGGATGATCTGCCCCTCGGTAATGTAGCCGGTCAAGTCGGGGATGGGGTGGGTAATATCGTCTTCTGGCATGGTCAAGATGGGGATCTGGGTAATAGACCCCTTATGGCCCTTCAAGCGGCCTGCCCGCTCGTAAATCTGCGAGAGGTCGGTGTAGAGGTAGCCAGGATAGCCCCGGCGGCCGGGGACTTCCTTACGAGCCGCAGATACTTCCCGCAAGGCATCCGCATAGTTAGTCATGTCGGTGAGAATGACCAATACGTGCATGTCCTTTTCAAAAGCCAGGTATTCCGCGCAGGTAAGGGCGGCACGGGGGGTAGAGATCCGCTCAATAGAGGGGTCGTCGGCCAGGTTGATAAAGAGGACTGCCCGGTCTAGGGCGCCGGACTCTCTAAAGTCCTGCATGAAGAATTCAGATTCCTCGAAGGTAATCCCCATGGCCGCAAAAACAACGGCGAAACGTTCATCTGAACCAGGCACTTTGGCCTGACGGGCAATCTGGGTGGCCAGTTTGTTATGGGGCAAGCCAGACCCGGAGAAGATAGGGAGCTTTTGCCCACGCACCAGAGTATTAAGGCCATCTATAACCGAGATGCCGGTCTGGATAAACTCTGCCGGATAGTCACGGGCGTAGGGGTTGATGGGCAAGCCGTTGACATCGCGGTATTCTTCCGCGATCAGCTTGGGGCCCTTGTCGATGGGGCGGCCCATACCGTCAAAGATCCGGCCGATCATGTTTTCCGTTACGCCCAGTTCCTGGGGCTTGCCCGTAAAGCGGACGCTGGATTCTTTCAGATTAATCCCCGTGGTCCCTTCGAAAATCTGGGCCAGGGCATAACCATCCCCGACTTCCAGGACCTTGCCGTGACGGATCTCCCCGTTCTGCAGGCGGATATCAATCAGCTCTTCGTATTTGACCCCTTCAACCTCGGTAACCAAGATCAAGGGACCGGCAGCTTCGCGAATGGTTTTATATTCCTTCAGCATTTAGGCCTCCCTCTTAGCAATAAGCCGGTGGAATTCCGTTTGCAATTCTTCCTGAATTGCTTGAATTTCTGGCAGTTTATCTTCCTCTACATAACGCATACGGGAGATCTTGTTATTGACTTCCATCTTCTCTATTTCGGACAGATAGACCCCCTTATCCAGGGCCTGGAGGGCTTCTTCATAGAAAGACAGGATAATGCCCAGCATGGCGTATTGCTTAGCCATGGAGCAGTAGGTGTCGACTTCGTCAAAAGCATTCTGCTGGAGGAAGTCTTCACGCAAGGATTTAGCAGTAAAGAGTTTGAGCTGGTCGGGGTCAGACAGGGAGTCTTGGCCAACCAGGCGGACAATTTCCTTGAGCTGGTCTTCGTCTTGGAGGAGACTCATGGCCTTTTCCCTTAGTTTGGAAAAGCCCCGGTAGTGCTTGTCCAGATAGGCATCGATCTTGGCCTGGTAGAGAGAATAGGAGGAAAGCCAGTTAATGGCTGGGAAGTGCCTGGCATGGGAAAGGGCGTAGTCCAGGCCCCAGAAGACCTTCACAATCCGGAGGGTGGACTGGGTAACAGGCTCGGAGAGGTCGCCACCCGGAGGAGAAACAGCCCCGATAATAGATAGGGAGCCCTGGCGTTCATCGGACCCGAGGCACTCGACGAGGCCCGCTCTTTCGTAGAATTCAGCAACCCGGGAAGAGAGGTAGGCGGGATAACCCTCGTCACCTGGCATTTCTTCCAGACGGCCGGACATTTCCCGCATGGCCTCCGCCCAACGGGAGGTAGAGTCTGCCATCAAGGCCACAGAGTAGCCCATATCCCGATAGTATTCCGCTATAGTCACCCCGGTGTAAACCGAGGCTTCGCGGGCGGCTACGGGCATATTGGAGGTATTGGCAATCAAGACTACCTTGTTCATAAGAGACTTGCCGGTCTTGGGGTCTTCAATTTCCGGGAATTCCATCAAAACGTCGGTCATTTCATTGCCGCGCTCTCCGCAACCAATGTAAATGATGACATCGGCATCGGCCCATTTAGCCAGCTGGTGCTGGATAACCGTTTTGCCCGAACCGAAGGGACCAGGAATGGCCGCTGTTCCACCCTTGGTGACTGGGAAGAAAGCGTCCACAATCCGTTGGCCCGTGATCAGGGGCTCACTGGGGTCAATTTTATGGGTATAGGGGCGGGGCTGGCGGACAGGCCATCTCTGCAACATGCTGACTTCTTGGCCAGCAATGGTGGCGATGCTATCTTCCACATTGTAGATACCGGACTCAATCTTTTCAATTTTGCCGGAAACACCAGGCGGAACCATGATCTTAATCTGAATGATATCAGTCTCCTGGACCGTACCCAGGATATCCCCGGTGACCACTTCGTCGCCTACTTGAGCAGTAGCGATGAATTCCCAAGTCTTATTGCGGGCCAAAGCCGGGGCCGTCACCCCCTTAGCTAAAAACTCGCCAGATAATTCGGCCAGCTGTCCCAGGGGGCGCTGGATTCCGTCATAAATCTGGCCAATCAGGCCCGGTCCCAATTCAACAGACAAGGGCATATTGGTCGAGATGACTTCTTCACCCGGCCCAATGCCTGTCGTTTCTTCGTAGACCTGGATGGAGGCCTTGTCGCCCCGCATCTCAATGACTTCACCGATTAATTGGTTGGCTGAAACCTCAACTACGTCATAGATTCTGGCTTCATCCATGTTGACCGCTTCTACCAGGGGTCCTGACACCTTCGTAATAATGCCCTTTTTCAATGGAGTCCTCGCTTTCTCTATCCTCAAGATAACTAATCGTTAAAAATATTATGGCCTACGGCCTTTTCTACCCGTTTATAAATAGCATCCCGGCCCAAACCTCGACTGCCTTGGCGGTCAGGGATAGGAATGATCGCAGGAATAAGGCTGTCGTCATAGCGGGCGATGGTATCTGGTATTAACTGGGCCAGGGCTTCTGTGATATAAATCACGGCTGCCCCTTCTTTGGCCAGGCTATCCACAGCATTGCGGGCCTGGTCGGGAGTCGTGGGCGTATGGACATCGAGACCCAGGGCCCGAAAGCCCAGGACAGATTCTCTATCGCCAACTACTGCTACTTTATGCATATCCCCTCTCCTCTCTTAATCTGCTAATCGCAGGCGTGCCGCCCTTTGGGCCGCGTTCAGGTCGCTTTGCAGGCCGATCATCAGACTGCGGAGATTTTGGATTTCTGTTTGCCGCAAAAGATAATAGGCAAACAAAATCTCGGGACCATAGGTCATGCGTTGGGCTTTTTTCGCCAGATTGAGACTGGCCTCATCTCGGCGTTTTTCTAGGCTGGCGATATCTCCCTCAAGAGCCTGGTCCCAGGCTACCAACAAGTCGTCATCCACACCCGCTCCCTTGAGCTCGGCTGTCGTGGGCAGGTCGGCTTGGCCATAAAGAGCTACCGTGTCCTCGGCCTTGAGTCTGCCGCCGGGCAGGAAAGCAAAGGCAAAGAGGGGCTGGGCTTTAGCCGCGCGTTTCATGCGGAGGAAGATAGCCAGATTTTGATAGTCGGTCTGTTCCGCCTGCCAGGCCTGAATCAGGTCCGAACCCAAGGCCTGGCTCAGCTGGGCCCTATCCGCATAAAGGGCCTTGTCCAGGATAATCTCTATCCGCTCAGGATCCTGGTGCTTGTGGTAGTCCTCGACGACCTCCGCTATGGCCCTTTCTTCCGGACTTTCCTGGCGGTTTTGCTCAGGATGGGCAAAGAGGTTTTCCAGATAACGCAGGTCAAAATCCTCGACCTCTACTAAAAGATAGGAGAGGTCTTGATCTAAGACATGCATCTTGGCCAGAACCTTGAGGTTATGGTAAAGGTCCTCAAGGGAAATCAGGCGGAGGAGAGGACTTCCCGGGGCTGCGCTACGGAGTTCCTGGCGGAGGCGGACGCTCTCCATGTTGAGGGACTCATCATATGTGAGGCCATCAACCTCCATGCGGTTACCATAGGGGCTCTCCTTGAGTAGCTGCAAGCCCTCGCCAAAGCTAGTCACCTGGCGGAAGCGCGCCCAGTCTTCTGCCTTGAGCAAACGGCGCTCAAAGAGACGGACCCGGGTGGATGCGTAGATATAATCTTCTGGCTTGGTGTATCTCTGCTGGGCCATAAGCAAACCTATGCCTTCTGGACGAGCTCAAGCAGGTCTGGAGCGAGATCGTCCCGCAGGAAGTCTAAGATTTCCAGATAGTCATGCTTCTCACTGACCCCGCCACGGCGGAGGGCAAAGCCCGACTGCAAGTGGGCATCATACTCCACGGGTATTTCAGGGGGCAGGGCTAATTTGCGGCCCAAAGGCAGAACCAGGACATCTCCGGTTTCTGGCGCATAGCTTGCCAGCCTTGCCTTGACAAGATCCAAAAGCTCGCGATCTGACATAGCCTGGAGTTTAGCCCTGGCCGCATCAAAGATCCGGTTCAGCAAATCCTGCTGGGCAGAAAGCACCTGGTCTCGGGCCTGCAAGCGGGCCCCGGCCATGACGTGGTCCTTGCTCGCTTCAGCCTTATCGGCCGCGTACTGGACCTGCCGGGCAATTTCCTCCTCTACTTGGGCTTTAACCCCTTCTAGGTAGGCGTGGGAATCTTTTTGGGCCCGGTCGAGGATCGCTTCAGCCTCTGCCTTGGCTTCCGACTGTATTTTATTGGTAATGTTGTCCAGATTTGACATGCAGTCCTCGATTTCTCTCTGGTCTGGGCTTAGGCAATTTTGCCCAGGAGCATAATGGAAATAACCAGAGCCAGGATGGCGTAGGTCTCGACCATAACGGCCAGGATGATACCCTTGGTAGATTGACTTTCATTTTTAATCAAGAGGTCAATATCTGCCAGGGCAACCTTGGCCTGATAAATAGCTGAATAATAGCCAACAAAAGCCATGGGCAGGCAGGCAATTAAAACCGCCAGACCCGTCTGCAGGCTGACATCCATACCACCCTTGTTCATAGCCAGGATGCCGATAATGAAACCATAAAGGCCCTGGGTACCAGGCAAGAGTTGGAAGATCAAGGCTCGGGCAAATTTCTGAGGTTCATCAATTAAAAGCGCGGCTGAGGCTTCACCCACAGAGCCAACGCCCTTGGCAGAGCCAATACCAGGCAGGAGAGCTGCCAGAGCAGCGCCGAGTAACATAAAGATGAAGCCCCCGTTATTTGTGATAAAGTTCATGCTTTCCTCCAATTGTGCAATAATTTGTTTTTTCTATCTTTAAAGCCTCTAGGCCTTAAATACTTGTTCTTGAGGCGACTAGCCTCTATTGAATATCCACATACTCACTGTCCGCCCGGAAGCGCTTGAAAGGGATACCTCCCCCCTCATAAAACTTGCCGAAGAACTCTACGTAAATGAGACGTAGGGTATGGACATAGGCCGACAGGCCGGACAAGAAAATATTGAAGAGGTGGAAGACCACCAAGACGACTAGGGATAGGGCAAAGCCTGGGATGGAGCCCATGAGCATGCTGGCAATCAGGTTAACCGCATAGCCAATGAAACCGCCCGACATGGCCAAGGCCGTCAGACGGGCAAAAGAGACAACATCGCCTATCCAAGAGGAGACGCCATAGACATTGTAGGCCCCCCAGCCCAGGCGGCCGCCCCAGGATTTTTCTTCCCGGGCGGAAAAGAGCAAGACCAGGACCACACCCGCAATAACCATCCCCATATAGACGGGCTTGTAGCGGTCACTCAGGCCAATCTTAGATCCAAACAGCAAGAGGGCAATCCCCACGATCATGAGATACCAAGAGATCACATCCGCTAAAAGACCAATAGGATCTTTGTCCCGAATCTTCATATAGCCGTTGACCCCCAGACCAAAGAAAAGCATGGCCAGGCCAAAGGCAAAGGAGAAGATGAGCATTTGGTTGGTATCTCGCGTAGGGCTTATAAGGCCAATCAGGGGGATATAGCGGGGAATATCCAGGGCGAAAAAGGATCCATAAAGCAGGCCCACAAACATGGAAGGCACGGACAGGATATTGAAAAAACGCAGGGTCTGCCGGCTAGCAGGCTTGAGTTTAAAGGCTTTCAGAATAATGAGGCTTAAGACAAAGATAAGAAGGGCGTAGCCGAAGTCTCCTAGCATCATGGAAAAACAAGCCGCATACCAGGGCATGACGACAGGCGTAGGATCGATTTCATCGTAGCGGGGTGTTGCAAAAGTCTCCACTACATTTTCGAAGGGAGTGACCAGGGCATTATTGCAGAGCATGACCGGGACTTCGGCCACTCTGGCATCTTGCCGTTCAACAGTCTCAAGCTCTAGGAGATAGTCCTTATGCAGGGTCGCGGCCAGGGTCTTTTTTAATTCCTCGGTCCGGTCCTCGGCTAGATAGAGTTCTAACATGAAGAGGTGGGGGCTGGCAATAAAGCGGTTCCTAGCCTCTTCCTGGAGAACTTCGTTGCGCAACCATTCAGCACGGAGCTTGAGCTTATCCAGATTGTGCTCGGACAAGGCCTCTAAGTCCTGGCTGATCTGCTGGTTTTCTGCTTCTAGTTTTTTTATCCGCCGGCTTATCTCCTCGGACAATTCGTCTGCCGTCTGGTTATAGGGCAGTTTCTTGCCAGCAAAAGCAAACTCTCGCAGCGTATCTTCCACATAGCTCTTCTCAGCTGCCGTGTAGAGCAAGAGAAAATAGAGATTCTTTTCGTCTGAACTGAGCACCTCAAAGTAGGTCTCTTCTGTCTCTGCCAGTCTCTTCCGGAAAAAATCTTCAGACTTGCGGGGGATAGTGCCCAGGGCATAACTGGTGGTTTTCAGCCGGTCCAGGTCAGCTAGAGTGACATCCAGCTTCTTATAGGCTTGTAGATTGGTCCGCTCGGCCCTGGCTTGGCTGATCAGCTCCTTATTATGGGAGAGACTGCGGAGTTTGTAGCGAATCTCCAAGGCCTTGGCCCGCATTTGCAGGTTGGCGGCCTGGCTTTTGGCCTGGTCATAGGTCATGGTGGGTAGGGCCGAATTGAGGGAGGCCAGGAGGCCGGGCGTGGGCTTCATGGCTTCTAAACCCTCAATCGCATGATTAAGGGCAGCCAGTTCTTCCTCGAGGCCAGCCAGCTTGGCGCCGGCCTGGTCGCGGTAAAGCAAATGATCGTAGTTTTCCGCCTGGAAATCCTCGGCCAAGTCTGCAAAATGGATATCCCCCATAGCCTGTAAGGCTTGGAGTAAGGCGGCTTTTTCTGTATCAAAAGCCGTCAACTGGGCCCTGGCCATCTTAACGATCGCCATAGGTTAATACCTGCTTTACAACATAATCGACAGCTTGGTCCAGCTTTTCCGGAGATAGGTTCTGATAGTGGCTGGCTTCTATCGCCGCCGCATCCAAAAGAGGCTGAGCCTTAGCCTTGGCCTCTTCCTGGGCCTTCTGGGTCAAAGCCTGGATCTGATTATCCGCCTCAGCCCAAAGCTGGTCAGAGAGGTCTTGGGCCTGCCCTGCCAGGGTCCGGCCCGCTTCTTCTGCCTGAACTTTGGCCTCTTCAATAAGGCTAGCAGCAGCTTGTTCTGCCGCATAAATTGCTTGGATTGCTTCTTTAGCCATATAGCCTCCTAGTTGCCTACGCTTAGGTCAAGGACTAAATTTCTGTAACTATAGCCAACATCGACTTATTGTAACATGCCGATTTATTTTGTGTCTGTCTCCTCTGCCTCAAGCTCTGCACGCTGTAGAGTCGGGTCTGCATCGGCAACCTGGTCAGCCCCATCATCCTGGCTTTGCATTTCCCACTGGAAGTTTTTCCGCCAACTACCAAAGTAAAAGAAACTAGCCGAGAGGAGGCAGCCGATAAACCAGCCTATGCCATAGCAATAATAAATATATTCCTTGCCAAAGTGATGGGCGATATAGTAGGCCGTTGGTATACGGGCCAGCCAGAGGGAGACCATGGAGGTGACCATGGGCATCGTGGCCTTGCCCACTCCCCGTAAGGCCCCATTCAGGGTAAACAAAATGGCCAGCAAAAAATATAAAGGCAAGACCGCATGTAGGTAATAGAGGCCCGTCTCTATCATGCCTGGATCATCGCCAAAGAGGCCGAGAAGGAAGCGGGAGAGGGGGTAGGTGATCCCAGATGTGACGAGGGCGATACCCACATTGAGGATCAAGGCGGCCCGAAGGCCATTTTGAACCCTGGGCATATTTTTGGCACCAACATTCTGCCCCACATAGGTGGTGGTGGCATTGGCCAGGGATTGGACAGGCAAGAAAACTAGGGTATCAATCTTATTAGCACCATTAAAGCCTGCCGTAAAAACAAAGCCATAACTGTTAATAAGCGAATACATAGTCATGGCCCCTAGTGAAAAGATGACATTCTGCAGGGCGGAAGGGATGCCGATCGTCAAGGATTCCCTGACCAGGCTGCGATCAAAATCCAACTTAGCCAAGTTAAGCTTGACATAGGCCACTTTGCGATTGATATGGATAAGGCCCATGATCCAGGAAAAAGCTTGGGACAAGATCGTGGCTAAGGCAGCCCCCCGCACCCCCAAGCCTAAGGGCCCGACAAAGAGTAGATCCAGAACAATATTGATAAGAGCGGAGCTGGCCAGGAGTTTGAGGGAGGTGACACTATCGCCCAAGCCCTGCAAAAGGCCGGCGTTGAGATTGTAGCCGAGGGTAAAAATGAGACCCAGGAAGATGACCTGGAGATATTCTGTAGCAAGGGTTAAAGTCCCGTCATTGGGTACATTGAGGAGGGATAAAACAGACTGGGCACCAAAAACGCCAATGATCGTAAAAGGAACTGCGAGATAGGCGCTTAGCTTATAGATGGTGTTAGAGACCATGTGGACTTTGTCATAGTCGTGGGCACCCACAGCCTGAGAAACCATAACCGTAGCGGCCAGGCCTAAACCCACAAAGAAAGAAATCAGGCCGAAAATAAAGGGGTTGCCTGCGCCGACAGCCGCCAGAGCCTGGGTTCCTAAGAAGTTACCCACGATAATCGAGTCCACCGTATTGTAGAGAACTTGGAAGAGGTTACCCAGCAACATGGGCACGGCAAACTGGATAATCCTTTTATAGGGCGAACCCGTCGTCATATCAACTAATTTTGCCTGTGCCATACACAACCCCCTTCAAGCCCCCGCACGCAGAAGGGCCATCTCATGTTAAGCTTAATCAAGATGCATGAGTCAAGATAGCTTAAGTGTTAACTAATTAATTGTAGCAAAAAGCTCTGGGGAGAGGTATAGACAAAATGCCAGCAGCGGTCAAAGAACTCGACCTTCATCGGATGAACACCTACCAAGCAGGCCTTGCCATCGAGGCTGCCCTGCGCCGGTCTTGGGGAGTCTATACCATACGTTTAATCCATGGCTATCATTCTGGCACAGCCCTGCGGGATTTTATCTGGAAAAACTACCAGGCCGATCCCCGAATCTTGCGCTTAGAAGCCAGGGGGCCCAGTATCACAGATCTTTGCCTGAAAGACCTCTAGGTCCCAGCTACTCGGCCTTCAAAAATCGGGGTTTATTCATAGCTATAATAGATAATTTAAGCAGGTTAGCCGAGGCTAAAATCCTTAAATTTTCGCTTTTCTATAAATTATATCGATTCATATTTTAAATGACTGCCCAGATGTTGTAGAATCAAGTCACCATATTGAGAGAGATGGGGTTTTAGCATGCTGAATTTTTCTTTGAAGCAGTTAGAAGTCTTTGTCGCCATCGTAGAAACAGGCTCTTTTACCAAGGCCGCCAATCGTCTATACATGGCTCAATCCACGGTTTCAGCCCATATCCGCACCCTGGAATCTGAGCTGGGTGTCCTCCTCTTCCTGCGCAACTCCAAGCGCAAGCTCCAGGCAACTGAAGTTGGCCGCCGCATCTACAATTCTGCCTGTGGCATTTTAGAGCGCTGCCACAGCTTAGAAGATGAAATTCTCATAGATAAGAGTAATGAGCTCTGCATCGGTGCCTCCACCGTGCCCGCAGCCTGCCTCCTCCCCCAATATATTCCTGGATTTTCCTACCTCCACCCGGAGGCTAGATTCTCCATTAAAGAAGGCGATTCCAGCTCCATTCACCGCGCCCTCATGGAGGGGGACGTCCAGGTCGGTTTGGTTGGTTCTTTTGTCAAGCACCAATCCCTCAAGTATGAAGAAATTGCCCAAGACGATATCGTCCTCATCACGCCCGCCCGGGAACCCTATCTCACCAAGCAGAAGGAAGGGGCCTTAGGCAAGGAGTTCCTCAGCCATCCCCTCCTCTTTCGTGAAGCAGGTTCTGGGACCCAAAGGGTCATTGACGATTACTTCAGCAAGATTGGTTTAGAGAAAAATAAGTTAAATATCATAGGTCGATTTGAAAGTTCTGACGGCATCATCAAGATGGTCAGCCGGGGCCTAGGCCTGGCTCTGATCTCTCGCCTCCTAGTGGAGCCCTATGTCAAGGATGGCATGGTCCTCCAATTCTCCCTTGAGAAAGATCCCGGAGCAGTTGCCCGATCCTACTATTTGGTCAGCCGCAAAAATGCCGATAATAGCGGCCTGACCCAGAAATTTATTGACTATATTAAGGCCGCCAGCAAGGCTGGAAAAGCTGGCAGTAAGCAGGCAGGCAAGTCTACGAATAAGCTTGTCGCCCAGTCGTCCGGCAAAACTACTCCTAAGCTGGCAGGCCAATAGACTGGCAGGACTCCAGCTTGTTTTTTCAAAGCTGTTTTGCTATACTGCCAAAACAGCTTTGAACTAAGCCGGTCCCTTGGCTGGCCAAGAAAAGCTTCATAGCTTGGAGAAGTACCCAAGTGGTGAAGGGGACGGTTTGCTAAACCGTTAGCAGGGGCAACCCTGGCGGGGGTTCGAATCCCCCTTTCTCCGCCAAACGCAGAAAAGGCATCTTATTTTCGAAATAAGATGCCTTTTTACATTTATGTGTAGCGGGGGCATGGCACTACTCGCTATCATGACAGGAATTAGTAGACATAACCTGCCGTCAGGGCAGATTTATGGACTAGGCGACGATACAAGTCGGAACTAGCCATAAGCTCACTGTGAGTCCCAACAGCGTTTATTCGCCCTTCTTCGAAAACAACAATTTTGTGGACATTTTCGATCGATTTCATCCGATGCGAGATAATCACTACTGTTTTATTTTTCACGAGTTCGTTCAAGCTCTCTTGAATGGCCTTTTCATTTTCGACATCCAAGGAGGCCGATATCTCATCAAGCAGAAGAATGGGCGCATTCTTCAGAAAGGCGCGGGCAATAGATAGACGCTGGCGCTCTCCCCCAGATAGCTTGCTACCGTTTTCTCCAATCAAACTTTGGTAGCCCTCAGGCAAGTTCAAAATAAACTCTTCACAATGTGCCTTTCGGGCCGCTTCCCTCACCTCCTCATCGCTAGCATCCTTCCGCCCAATGCGGATATTCTCCATCACCGTCCCATTGAAGAGGGTCACATCCTGGAAGACCATAGAAATCTGACCGTAGAGGCTATCCGGAGAGATATCTTTCAGTAACTGCCCACCGATGGTAATTGAACCCTGATCATAATCATAAAGACGAGACAAAAGGCGGATCATAGTTGTCTTGCCGGAGCCAGAAGGACCGACTAGGGCGGTCACTTCTCCTTGTTTCGCGGTGAAATTGACATCATGCAAAACACAGTTTTCTCCATAGGAGAAATGAAGTCCCTCAACTTCAATATCATACGTATTGAGCCTTACGGCTTTACCCTTTTGAATGGAGGTATTCTTGAGTTCTTTAATCCGGTCTACCCGGACATCGATATAAAAGAGCTCAGCGATATTTAGACCAACCGCTTCCACAGAATCGGTCATTCTACTAACAGCAATCAGATAGCCAACGCCAAGCAGAGGACTGAGCTCTCCCCTCAGCAAAAGCCAGGAGATGGCAAGAATCGTAGTAGTGATGGCTAATTTCACAAGTGACAAAGCCGTAGTTACCGGAATGCCCTGGCCCAATTCAGCAGACATGTGCATTTTTTCTGCTGTCCGGATGGCACGATGAACCTGACTGCGCTTCTCTTCTACCAGGTTATAAGAATGTATTTCCTGCTGCATTTCAATGGCGTCCTGGATGATCTCAATATTGTCACGGCTTTGATCATAAAAACGCCGGACGCATGCCTTTTGATAACGCTTCGAAAAGAAGATAATGCCCAGGCTCAAGGCAATGGGAACTAGCATGGCTAGACCTATCCAAACATTACTGGCCAAGATGAGGGCCATCATCATACAAAGAAAAACACCCGCACCGATCGCCTGTGGAATGGCATGGGAAAAAGCATGTTCCATATCGAGAACATCCTGCATTAAAGTTTGCGCCAAGTCAGAGAGGTCATGTTTGGCAAAATAACCCAAAGGTAGCCCTTTGAGAGTATCCGCAATGGAAAGGCGCAAATCTCGAGCCTCCATATAGGTCGCGTTGTAGGTTGACCGATACTGCCAATCGAGAGCCAAATACATGAGCAATACAATAACAGCAGATGCAAGCAAATAAACTGATAAATGGCCGAGATGCCCATCATCCAAGATATCCTGGGCAAAATAGAAAAACGCCATCATAGCTAGCATATACATGATATTGACACAAAAAGAAGCAACGGACGCAATGAGCATCCCACGCGCGCCCTTATCAGTCAAAGCAAAAGTCTTTTGTAGTTTTTTCATGCGCCTATCCTCCATTCATTCGCTTGCGCATAGAGGCCCTGCAAATATGCATAACGGCCATTCTTTTCCATCAAAGCTTGGTGGCTTCCTCGCTCCTGAATTTTTCCCTCTTCTATCACCAATATTTCATCGGCCTGCCAAATGCTGGAAAGTCTATGGGCAATCATAATGACGGTCTTGCCCTGCATTAAATGGCTGAAGGCTTGCTGAATTTCATATTCATTTTCTGGGTCAGCTGCAGCGGAAGCTTCATCTAAAACAATGATGGGGGCATTTTTTAAAATCGCTCTAGCAATAGCAATACGCTGTCTTTCTCCGCCTGATAAATGAATGCCCTTGGCTCCAATGACGGTTTTTTCACGCTCAGGAAATTTGTCTAAAATATCTTCACAGCGGGCCAGGTGCAAAGCCTCCATAACTTCTTCATAACTGGCCTCGGGGTTTCCGATGCGAACATTTTCATAAATAGAGGTCTTGAAGAGCTGGGCATTCTGGAAGACCATGGCTATCATATTGGTCAAAGCGTGTTCAGAGTAATCTGCTAAAGCGCGGCCACCAATGCGAATTTCTCCTTCTTGGGGTAGGTAAAACCCGGCAATCAGTTTGGCTAGGGTGGACTTACCACCCCCGGATGAGCCTACCAGGGCATAGGTTTTTGTCCCTTCCAAGTGCAGGGAAAGATCATCAAAGACCTGATGGTTGCCATAGGAAAAAGAGACGTAATCAAAATCAATGTCAACATTTTCTCCACACACAAGATCTCCGTGTTGCATTTTGTCAGCTTGCATCTCCTGAATGAGTGATTCGATCTTCTCGATGGATGAGGATGCTAAATAGCTATGCATGCCGAAATACATGACTTTCATGAAGGCCATGAAGATGATGCCACAGAAAAGCACGTAAAATACGGCCTTTGACAAATAGAGGATTGGATCCTCACCCTTGGCGATAAAATAGAAACCCAGAGGTATCAACAAGAGAAAGATCGAATTAAAAAAGGTTTGAAAAGAAACATAGGGAACTCGGCATGAAAGGCTATAACGCAAGACCTTGTCCGAATAGTTGGAAATGCTGTCATAAAAATTTTTCAAGGACTTGACGTTCGCGTCAAAAATTTTGACCACACCCATGTTGCGAACATACTCAACAGCATGGGCCCCCATTTCCTCCTGAGCTTGCATATATTCAGCCATGAAGCTGCTTTCTCCCATCATTTCCTTACCAATGAGTGCACCCACGATAATCGTCACCAGCATAAAGATGCAAAGTCGCCAATCAACACGCGCAGCTAAGATCAGGCCAAAGAGCGGTATAAACAATACTCCCGCCAAATCCGGAAGTAGGTGGGCCACACTTGTATGCGTCAGCGCAGTGTTGTCGTCAAGCATTTTGCGGATTTTTCCAGAAGGATACTTATCAAAGAAAGAAAAAGGCGCTTCCAAAAGAGCATCCATGCCAGCCTTTTTAAGATTGGCCTCTAAGCGGAAAGCAATAAAATGGCTGACCAAGGTAGCCAAAAAGCTGGTGATCGTGTATGCCAGGGCGCAAAGAGCAAGCATGGCAATGAGTAGGGTCAAGTATTCAAGTCCTTGCGCTTGCAAGATTATTTCCAAAAAGAGGTAAATTCTCCGATACTCAGCAATCAAAAAAGCCGAGGACCCTATCACAAGAAGAAGCACAAGCAGGAGCAAACCCTCCATATCAGGCACATAAGCTTTAATTTTTTTGTAAACACCCATAAAAACTCCTATCTAAAAATCACAATCGATAAATTTCAAATGAGAATGCATGTGTTAGCAAAGGCTAACTTAAAGAGCAAAAAAATATTTAACTCACGATTTTTCCCTCCTGGGCATACTCTAATGCTGTTTTCATGATAGAGACAAAAAGGGACCGATTTTTCCGAAAGCTCTCACGAGCGCCCAAAACTTCGGACCCAAGCATGACGGTATTCATCAAATTCAAAATAAGGTCAGAATAGAAAGGCGCCATCTTCTGACTTTGGGCGCCGAAATGTTCTGCAAACATTTCTTGATTCTCTCTTTTGAGATCAGAAAAGAGATCTCGGAGCTCTTGATTTCTTTGGGTAGCTTGCAGATAGATAACATAAAGGCTCATCAAATCACTCTCGTCTAATATTTTATCGACCAGAATATTGATGACTGTATCATCGTCCCATTCTTTATTGTCTAGATTCATTGAATGAATGATATTAATGCGATAAGTGATTCCCTCAAGCATTAAATCATGAAGGATATCTGTTGTATTAGTGTAATAGTGGTAGAAGCCACCCTTGGACAGAGAGGTCGCACTAATGATGTCTTCCATCGTGGTCTTAGCAAAACCTTTCTCCAAAAAGCAAGCTTTTGCCGCATTTAAGATTTCTTTTTTGCGCTCAGATTTCGTTTTTACAACACGCACGACTTGGTCTTACCGACGCTCCCGTCTATAAAGTTAGCTTATGGTAACTCCTGCTTTTGTAGAAGTCAAGCAATTTATCCTTTTTCATGATTCCTAGCTCCTTGAAGCAGAAAGGGACACCAGACTAGCTTAGGTCATCCATGTTATAATGGGCCACTGATAAGCGATAAATCTGAAATAGAAAATGAGAACTTTATGATATCTGATCAAGAGAAGCCATCTTTAGAGGGGAAAAAGCCCAGCGAGATGTCGGCTGAAGAAAAGGCCAAAAACGCCAAGAAGATCAAAATCACTACGATTTTGGGGACCATCCTCATTATTTTAGGGATCTTGGGCATCCTCCTCCCCTACTTCAACTCCTGGCTCTTGGCCCGGAATTCTAATATTGACCTCACCAGCCTCAGCGCAGAACAAATGCAGGCCGCCCAAAAGACTGGCCAGGATGTCCCCTTTGCCGACATCAAGGAAGTAGGTTTTTTTGACTTTTGGCCCCTCCTGGGCAAATGGAAAACAGAAGATATCGCAGGTGAATTGATCATTCCCTCCCTAGATATTGATCTGGCTATTTTTAACGATGCGGAAAATACCAATCTCCTGGCCGGCGTAGGCCAGCTCCTCCCGGATAGACCCATGGGGAAGGGCAATTATATCTTGACGGGCCACCATGTCCAGGGCAAGGGCACCCTCCTCCACAATTTGATGGATGCCGAGATCGGGGCAAAAATTTATGTTACCGACAAGGATAAGCTCTATATCTATAAAGTTTTAGAAACAGTACAAAAAGATACCGATGCCATCCACATGCTAGACGAAGACCGCCTGAATCTCTATGAAGATGAAGAGGCCATTATCACCATCATGACCTGCTATCGCGGTCAGGCCAACTCCCGCTGGTTTGTCATTGCCGGCCTCGAGGAAGTCACAGATTACGATCCGGCAAAGCTTCTTACAGATTAGGATTGCCTATTAAATACCAACGCTTGGCAAGCTGGTAGCTGAGTAAGATTCCCAAAAGAACTAGGAAGTCATAAATAACTAAAGTAGCAAAGGTCCTGCTAGGCAAGATTTGAGCCAGCGAGAAGGCATTGCTTAAAGGCCAATACGCTGGCAGGCTTGCTTGACTCAAAAGCTGAACAAGCTGAGGGAAAATAAGCATGCCTGACGACAGGAGCAAAACCGCCCATTGGGAATGCAAGGCCACCGCTAAACAAATAACCAGGTGGGCCTGCAAACTCAAGTTGAGCACACGATAAGCCACAAGCATGAGCAGAAAGAGCCAAATGGGAACTTCTGATTGAAACCGGCTCATACCCGCAAGGGAATACAGGGAAGCCTCCCAAGGCAGGCGGATTTTGTCTGCCCCTGCCTTGGACAATTCAGCAGCTGCTGTAAGAAGGGTGAGACCCAAAGCCCCAAGCCAGGCCCAGCGGAATTTAGTCCCAAGTAGGCTCTTGTGGCCACGGGGCGTAGATTGTAGGAGGCGCAACATGCCCAACTGCTTGTCGGAACCTAGCGTTTGGCTAGCCAAAAGGATCAAGACCACACTCGAGGCCAGCCCCATGAGGGCTTGGCGCTGGGTATCATAGAAAATAAATTCCGAAACTTTTTTATCCACCACGTAGAGAGGCCATTTGCCTGAACCTGCTTGTTCGCTTGCCGTAATTTGGGCCTGAACTTCATAAAAGAAGGGCTCACGAGCCTGGTCCAGATCCAGCTGGTGCAGGGATGCATCCCGCTGACCGACTGTTAATGCCCCATCCGCAAATTGATCTTGTATTTTCTGGGCTTTTGCAGGCAGGCTTTGGTAGTATTCCTCCCATTCTGCCAGCTGATGCCTGCTGGCATCACTGAGTTTTCCTTCCACAGGTCGGAGGTGATAGAGATAATAAAGACGGTCACTAGAAAAGGCCTCTTCCGGCGAGGGCCCTGCCTGCAGGCAGATGACCCCGCCCGCCAATAAGACTAGGATGAGGCCGCGATACTGCAAAAATACCCGCCAAGCTTCGCTGCCGAACAGATGGCGCAGGGGCAGGCCTTGCACCATACCACCCCGGGCCTCCCTGCGTTCTTCCAAGGCCCGCTTCCGATAAAAGGCGTGGCTACTGGCATAGGCAAGCAGGAAAAGTAGACTCACAAAGCCCAGGCTCAGCCAAAGCCTGCTGACCGGCATGCCAAAAAACGCAATATGCGTGGCCGTGCCCAGCAGGGATTCGGCATCCAGAAGCCCCCAGACCGAAAAAAACTTAAACAGATTGGCTGTAGAGTTGGCATCTATCCCCAGGTAAAGGGCCGCGCCAGCTGCCCAGACCCCTAAAAAGGCCAGCATGGCACTTTTCAGCTGCCGGGTAACATTAGTCAGGAAGGCCAAAACCGCGGCCAAAGACAGGCCAACCAGGAGCTTTTGCAGAAAAAAGCAGCACAGGTATTGTCGGACAGACAAGACATAGGGACTGTGGTCATAGCGTTCTACAGCTTGTAAGGACCTGACCAAGTCGCCCTGGGGAATCGTCTTGGTCAAAAACAGCAGGCTTAAACCCCAAACCAGGCAAATTGCCCCCAAAGAAACAAGAAAATAGAGGAGATGCTTGGCCCTAGCGCTGGCCGGGAGCCCTCGCGGGGTGGCCGCAATCAAACGACCGCTTTGGATTTCCCTCTCCCGGGAGAAGATCATGCGGCTGGCGGCAAAGAAAAATAGGCAAAGCAAGCCATCTAGCAGAAAGGAATCTTGCAAGACATCAAAAATCTTTTCTGGGGCCAGGGACAAGTTTAAGCGCTGCTGGGCGCTTTGCTGGTAGACCTGCTTTTGGCGCTCCAAGCTGCGCCTGGCGTAACTGTCTTGGCTAAAAAGTGGATGACGCAGACGGGCCTCTAGCTTCTGGGGAATAGCCTGGTAATTATCCTCTGCATGGGCTAGGTAGCTGCATTGCTGGACCAGGGGTTGGACAACATAGCGGCTGAAGAGATAGGGCTGGTCAGTTATGGCAGCAAACGTGGCCAGGTAGGCTTGGTAAGCACTTTCTTCCTCAGGCGTAAGGTCCCCAGGGATGATACCCCCTTGCTTGTCAAGGGCGGTCTGAGCAAGGGCTAGGCTGGCCTTTTCGGCTTCCAGGTCTGCCTGCCAGTAGGCATACGCGGCAGAAGCAGGCTGGTTATCCTCCTCGACCAGCTTTTGTAACTTTTGGAGGCTGGCGAACAGGGTCCTTTCTAGCGGTTGGGTGTTCTTCTGGACGAGATAAAATAAACTTCCTAGCGAGAGCAGGGCGAACAACACTAGGGTTCGGCGCCAGGTCCGCTGGGTCCAAAGTTTTTTCCCTTCCTCGGCCAGAAGTCTAAGCATGCCGCACATCCTCCTGGAAAAGATAAAGATAGACATCTTCCAGGGTCGGTTCAACGGGTTCAAAGTTTTGCCCCTGCAACTGGGGTGGGTTATCAAAGCTACCTACAATGCGCAGGCGGATACCAGCATCTGCCAGAATTTGTACCCGGCTCACCGCATAACTGTCTTCCGCCTCCTGACTGCCGGCCTCATCTGTGATAATTTCCCAAGAGATATCCGCATATTTTTGCAAAATCTCCGGAAGCCTGCCCCGCACGATACAACGCCCCTTTTTCATCAAGAGGATTTCTCGGGAGATCAGCTCAATGTCTGAAACCACATGCGTGGAAATTAGGACGATCTTTTCGCGGGACAGGTCTGACAAGAGATTGCGGATAACCACCCGTTGGGAGGGATCCAGCCCGGCCGTCGGCTCGTCAAGAATAAGTAACTCAGGATCTCCCAGGAGGGCCTGACTAATTAAAAGACGCTGTTTCATGCCCCCACTCAGGCTTTGAATTTTGTTGTGCCGCTTGCCTTCTAGTTGGGTTAGCTGGAGAACACGGTCTAGCTCTGCTTTTATCCTCTTGGCAGGGATTGCCTTAAGAACAGCCATGTATTGCAAGAAGCTTGCCGGTGTCATATCGGGGTAAAGATTTTGCTGTTGCGGCATAAAACCCAGATGCTTTTTATACTGGGTCCAATTCTTGTCTACCGGCTGACCATCGAAGATCAGGCTCCCCTCGGTCATGCTGAGGGTCCCGGACAGGAT
>JAQYCV010000004.1 GCA_028724525.1 Clostridiales bacterium | reverse complement strand
ACCCGGTCCGTTACGACAATCAGGAGCTTGTCGCCCAAGTCATACAGGTCACGGACCTTGCCGCGAGCCAGTAGGGGATAGTCCTTAACGGGGCTTTCTTTCATTAATTGCATGCTTCTTACCTCATAGCTTTTCTGGCCTGGGTAGTGGACAAGGGCTAGTGGCCCAAGGGGCCTTTTGGCTTGCTTGTTTGGGGTTCTGAAAGGGCCCAGGCCACGCAAAACAGAACATCCTTAATCATAAACCTAATGGGCTTTTTGGCCAAGGGGTTCATGAAAAAACCGGGCCCAGGGGCCCGGTAAAAATCCTGTCTAGGATAAAGCTTTTTGCTTATTTAACGACTTTGAAGCTTTGACCTGCCTGCAGGGTGAACATGAGGCAGTTATTGATGGTTTGCTGCCAGTTGGCCAGCTGGTATTGGCCATTGACCAGGACGTAAGCGGTGCCGCCATTGAAACCGTAGGCGACCACTTTGATCTGGCCAGGGGTTTTCGTGACATAGGCATTGGTGTCTGTATCTTTGACTTCTACCTTGCCGGCAGCAGACTTAGCGGTATTTTCACTCAGCGTGATGGTCAGCTCGTAATTGTCTTTGGCCTGGTCCAGATGGGCCTGAATCAGGTTGTTTTGAGGGGCCTGGCTAGTCTTAGTGACAGGCGCCTTCGGTGCCGGGGCAGGCTTAGCTTCTGGTTGGGAGGGCAAGACGATTTGGTCGGAATCGTACCAGACCCAATTCCACTTGTAGGCATTTTTATACCAAGGGTAGTAGATACTATTGTCATCAGACTTGACGCGGACCAGGGTCTTGCTGGCTCTGTCATAGTAATAGCTGCCATCGGGGGCCAGGTAGTAGGGGGTCCGCAGGCCTAAGCCGCCGTAGCAGTAATAAATGGTGTTAACCCAGTTTTCGTATTCAGCCCACTCATCACTGGTGGCCGTTTTGGGATCGAAACCCTTGAGGAAGCCTTTAAATTGAGAGAGATAGGTAGGGGTTTTCTCCTCGGTCTTTTTCTCTTCAGCTAGGACGGCTTGCTTGCCCGTGAAAACTACCAGGCTCAGGGCTAAACTCAAGACCAGCAGACAAGTGAGTAAAATATTTCTTAAATTTTTCATATGCTTTCTTGTACAGGAACTTACCTGTATTCTCCTTTCAGCTTTGCCCGTTAGGTGGGCAGGATGCGAGGCCTGCGGAAAATGCGCAGACAGGGCATGCATGGACTTGATTTACTTTAGATAATAGCAAAATAGCAAACTTTTCTAAATAGGTCTATCACAGGGGTTACACATGAGTTTTCACAGCCCTAGGTCTAAGCCCGTTTGGTTTGTGATAAAACGGCAGATTTTGCGGGCCAGGCAGGACCAGGAATGTTGGGAAACTAATTTTTCAACTCCAAGGGGTCGGCCACTTGCTTGAAGCCGGACAGCTTGGTCCAGCAAGGCGGTCTTCAGATTATTGACATGGGCGGAAATAGCGGTGGGCAGGGGCTCATCCAGGTTGTGGAGGGGAGGCATAGGGACCCAGGAAATAGCCGGGTGGCTAGCCAGGTCTGGCCCCATCTGCTCCCGCAAGGCCGGGAGGTCCGTGACAACCAGGCGGAGGCCAGAGGCCAGGGCTTCCAAGGCAATGAGGCCCAAGCCTTCGTAATAAGAGGGGAGGACAAAAATATCGGAGTGGCGCATGTGCTGGGCCAGGACCTCCTGGTCTTCTACATCCCAGAAGCTAATCCGGGGGTTATGCTTGCTGCGGTCGGCTATCTTCTGCCTGACCTCCGGTCCGGCACCACCCACAATATCCAAATGGGCCTGGGGCAGGTTTTGGCTCAAGCGGTTAAAAGCTTCTGCCAACTCGTAGACCCCCTTGGCGTGGGAAATCTTCCCCGCATAGAGGTAATTGATGGCTCCCTGGCGCGGGGGCTGGACCCGGTCGGCGGGGTAGAAAATCTGGGGGTCATAGGCCCCGCCGGTCACCCGGATCTGCCGGGGATCTATTTTGTAATTCTCCGCAATCTCCTGGACCTGGAGGCCGGACAGGGCTGCTACCCCGGCAGGACCCTGCAAATTCCCGACATATTTTGCCTTTAGGGCGGGGTTCTGGCGGGCCTGGCGGAGGTCGGTCCCGTGGCAGATGGCCAAGACGGGTAGGTCCGGAAAGACCTCTAAGACCAGGCGGGTCAAGATCCAGAGATGGTGGCAGATAACCAGGTCGGGCTTCTCTTGGGCGCGGATTCCCTCTAATTTCCGCCGAAATACCTCCTGGTAAAGGTCGATTTGGTCCGCCGTCATCTGACTAAAGACCGTAGAAGGGTAGGGCATTTCATCCGACATGCCACAGATGGGGAAGGGGAGGTCTGGAGGGGCGGTAGAGCTACTGCTGGAGGTGGAGCTACTGCTGGAAGTAGCGCTACTTCTGGAGGAAGCGCCTGGGTCGCTGAAACGGACAGGAAAATGTCGGTCAGCAGCCAAGCCCATCGTCAGCCCAGATGCAGGGCCAGATGTAATATCAGTCTCCAGGTCAGATGCCAAACCAGCCGACAAGCCGGTTGGCAAGCCTTTGCCCTCTCCGTTGCCGGCTATGCCATAGAGGGCCAGCTGGCGGCCCGGCAAGGCCTTTTTAAACTCTGCTAGGAGGTTGCGGTAATAGACACCTGAACCCGTGCGGGTCGGCAGTTGGGCCAGGCAGTGGAGGAAGGTGGGAGGGGTCATGGCTATTTCTCTCGATTAATTACTTTATTCTTGTGTTCGCTCTTATTCTAGAGGGTTTGGAGGCGATAATAAAGTCGGGGTGGGTCGTATAGCGGCAAATTGAATTGAGGAAGCAGTTAGTGTTGGCGGCAATTTGTGAAAAAGGTGATTTTACCGCCAATGGCTCTTGCTAGGCAAAAAAATATATTGGCGGGATTTCTGCAAAAATGCCCTTCTGCCGCCAATGGCTAGCCAGACAGAGTAAAACGGATTGGTGGTATTTTTAGTAAAACATGAAATCCCCGCCAACAATCTTATGAGGCTAAAATTTTATTGATGGTGGCATTCCGATGAAAATGTGATTTTCCCACCAATGGTCTCACAGCTTAAAATAATTCTATTGGCGGGATTTCTGCAAAAATGCCCTTTTGCCGCCAATGATCTAGCTGGGCTGATCTGCCCCCAAAAGTTAGATTGAGGATAATAAACTAAAGGCAAGAAAGGGATCAATATTTTGATCAATTCCTGGCTCACTTTATTTGATAAAATCTTTATATGGGAGGTGTTTTATGGATTCTGCTACTTTCCCTTCAAAGTCTCTCTGGGCCAAAAAATCTGACACAGCGGGTCTCTTTAAATGGCTATCTCTAGAGCAGCATTTGCTGGATACTCGAAATGTCATTAATGCCCTTTGGCAACACTGGCTGAGCGCTGGACCGAAAAGGCAAATTCTTTCTGCTCTTAGTGACCAGGATGAAGATACTGCCCTGAAGTTAATCAGTTTTTTAGCCTTAACACATGACCTTGGCAAGGCTACCCCGGTTTTCCAGGCAAAGAAACGCGGCAATACCTGGACAGATCTTGATCAACGCTTGCTTGAAAGCCTTGCCATGGATGGTTTTGTTAACTTAGCAGATTTACGCCTTACGGCTCCTTCCAAATCTCCTCATGCACTGGCGGGTCAAGTTATCTTACAAAACTTAGGTGTCAATGAGGATGTGGCCTGTATAGTGGGTGCTCACCATGGAAAACCAACTGATTCCCGCCGCAGCTACAAAGAACAGACTTTGAGCTATGAGGCGAATTATTATCAGTCTGATCGCCCAGGAGATAGCTGTGCAAAACACTGGGCTGATACACAAAAAGCTATTTTGGATTGGGCACTTAATGAGGCGGGCTATTTTATTATTGAAGACTTACCTGCCGTCTCTTTGACGGGTCAGGTACTTCTGAGTGGCTTATTGATCATGGCTGACTGGATTGCCAGTAACGAGCTCTATTTTCCTCCCCTTGACCTTGATCAGATGAAAGCCCAGGACCAATTTTCAAGATTCGAAAACGGTTGGAAGCGCTGGTATCAAGAAAAAGCAGAGGTTTTTATCGCGAAGCCAGATGTCGACAAATTATATCAGGACAGTTTTAACTTCTTGCCACGGCCTATTCAAGATGAATTTTCTCAGCTGGTTGCTAATATTGAAGACCCTGGACTCATAATTTTGGAAGCCCCTATGGGCATTGGTAAAACAGAAATGGCTTTGGCAGCGGCGGAACAATTAGGCAGCAAGGAGGGTCAATATGGTATTTATTTCGGCCTGCCGACTCAAGCTACCTCCGATGGAATCTTTCAACGTATTGAAGAATGGGTGAGCAGATTGGGTAGGGGCGGCCTGCAAGGCCATAAGTCTATTCAACTCGTCCATGGAAAATCTGCACTCAATGAGGAATACCAGCGTCTTATCCGGAAAACAAGTAACCGCGACACGGAAGAAAACGGTTCTCTTAGTGCTGACACATGGTTTGTAGGTAAAAAGACCGCCACGCTTGATGATTTTGTGGTCGGCACGGTTGATCACTTTCTGATGACCGCTCTAAAGCAAAAACATTTAGCCCTTCGCCACTTAGGCTTCAGCAAAAAAGTTGTCATCATTGATGAAGTCCATGCTTATGATGCCTATATGAGTCAGTATCTCAACATGGCTTTGACCTGGATGGGTGCTTATCATGTGCCCGTAGTCATGTTGTCCGCTACCTTACCTGGAAAACAGCGTGAAGCCTTTCTGCGTAGCTATCTGCAAGGTCAAGGTTACACAAGAGATGACATGCAGTTCCCGCAAGATCTCACCACTTTATCCGCTTATCCGTTGGTCAGTTACACCGATGGTTATGTGGTCAAGCAGGCAAAGGACTTTACTAGCCAAACTAACAAAGTTTTTCGTGTCATCCATTTATCGGATGAGGACTTGATCGCAAAGGTAGACGATCTATTAGAAGATGGAGGCGTGTTGGGCTTAATCGTCAACACAGTTAAACGGGCCCAAGCCATGGCTGACCGCTTTATAGAAATATATGGACCAGACACGGTTGAACTCCTCCACTCTCAGTACATTGCAACAGACCGCATTGCAAAGGAGAAAAAGCTCATTAATATGATAGGTAAAAATAAAGTGCGGCCTAAGAAAAAGATTATTATCGGCACACAGGTGATCGAGCAGTCCTTGGATATAGATTTTGATGTCTTGGTTAGTGACTTGGCCCCCATGGATTTACTCCTCCAGCGTATGGGTCGTCTGCAGCGGCATGAAAATGTTCAAAGGCCTGAAAAACTGCGGCATCCACAAGTTTTTGTTCTGGGAACAGATCCAGATTATCACTTTGAAGCAGGCTCAGAATTTGTATATGGATCATATCTGTTGATGCGGACTCAATATTACCTGCCAGATGAAATTTTGCTACCTAAGGATATTTCTCCTTTGGTCCAGCTGGTGTACGGTGAGGCAGATTTAGAATTCTCCCCGGATTCCGAATCGATGAAGATTTATGAGCAAGCTAAAGCTAAACACCAAAAAAAGATTTATGAGAAGGAGTATGCCGCTAAGACTTACCGTATTGATAGCCCCTACAGTCGGACGCAAAAATCTTTGGTCGGTTGGCTTCAAAATGTCAATTTATACGCTGAAGAATGTGGGCATGCCCAGGTGAGAGATGCAGAGGAAACGATTGAAGTCATTTTAGTTCAACGTTGTGGTGCAGGTTATGGCTATGTCGGAGAAAAGAGCGATATTTCTGGTGAGCTGGATAATCCTGCCATATCGCAGAAGCTAGCCAGACAGACTATTACACTACCACGGGCTGTCAGTTACAATATTGATCAAACTATTCAGGAACTGGAGCAATACAATCGGGAACACCTTGCCAATTGGCAAAGACAGCCTTGGCTTAAGGGTAGTTTGGGCATCATTCTCGATGAAGAGGGGACCTTTGATTTGGGCCAATTCTGTCTCATGTATAGCGCAAAATCGGGTCTGTGCTATAAGAGAAGAGGCACTTAGAGCATTAGGTTATCATCATAAAAATTCACGACACAATGCAAGAATTTATGACATAATAGACACAGCTTCACAGCATCAATAAGGAGGTGCGAGTGATGGGAAGATTTAATTTGTTATCCGAACCTTGGATCAGGGTGGTTACTGATAGTAAAGGTAAGATGCAAGAAGTATCCATGCTTGAACTCTTTGAGAATGCTCAAAATTATTTGCGCTTGGCAGGGGAAACTGAAGCCCAAAACTTTGCCATGCTCCGCCTGCTCTTGGCTGTCCTGCACACGGTTTTCTCACGCCTAGATGTACACGGGAAACCCTATGCGGGGGTTGACCTGGATGAGCGATTCAAGCCGATCAGTGAGAAGATTTCTTCTGCGCATGACGATTATTTCCGGGACTTGGAAACTACCTGGTATGACTTATGGGAGCTAGGTGCTTTCCCAGACATTGTTCAAGATTACTTGCAAAAATGGACAGACCATTTTTATCTCTTTGATGAAGAGTTTCCCTTTTACCAGGTGTCTTCCCAAGATTTGGTCGAGTTAAAGCCACAGAACTTTAAAAAAGATAATTTCAAGGGTAAAAACCTAAATCGGAATATTTCCGAAACCGGTAATAAAGTTTCTTTGTTTTCTCCCAAGTATGCTAATCATGGCAATAACAGTAAATTGACGGAGGCTCAAATTGCTCGGTGGCTTGTGGCTTTACAGGGCTACATTGGTGTCTCAGATAAAGCTTTTTTTGCTAATACAAATGATACAGCCAAAGGCTGGCTTTATAACCTAGGAGGACTATATGTCGAAGGGGCAAGCTTATTTGAAAGCCTGATGCTGAATTTTATTCCTATACATGAAGAATCTTTAGGACTAGACTATATCCCCCAACAACACCCCTCCTGGGAGCATTGTGGGGTTGACTTTGTAAATCGTAGATTTGCTTCAAAAATAGTTGATAATTTAGCAGAACTCTACACTGTCTGGGGCCGTGCTGCGTTTATTGACCCGAACACAGATGTTTCTAAACCCTTTAACATGGGGATTATTAAGCTGCCAGAACTTAATTTACGGGATGCCTTTATTGAACCTATGACTCTCTGGCGTTGGAATGATAAAGGAGTGAACAAGGGATTCTACACCCCAAGCAATCATATTCCAAATCAGGCTTTGTGGAGATTTTTTAATGTCATTGCTCTAAAGAGTGAAAAAAATCATAGACCTGGCATTATGCTCTGGATAGAGCATATCGAGGATAGGATTTCCTTGCCTATCATTACCCTGCAGTCCGTTGGCTTGGTAGAACACAGCATCAAAGCCTCAAAGAAACCTATTGATGATATTAGCGATTGTTTGCAAATCGCAGATCAACTCTTATTTGATCAGGGTACAGAAAGATGGACGATCCGCATTGATGCAGAAGTGCAATTAATTAAAAAACTTATTGGATGGCATCTTAAGAGTTTTGCAGATGATCTTAATACCATCCGCAATTCAAAAAACACAGGTTTTGTCGATGGTGTTGTCCAGAAGGCCTATTTTGCGATAGATCAGCCCTTCCGAAATTGGCTGGTCAGTATTGATCCCTCGGATAGTCCCGAAGAAAAGATACGAGCCTGGCGGGGACAGTTATTTGCTGTGCTAAAAGATCAGGCGGACGAATTAGTGAAAAATGCCAGTAAGCGTGATTACCTGGGCCGGGTTGTCAAGAAAAAAGAGAATGACCAGGGCCGAGAGCTCAATATAGCCATAGCATATAGTTATTTCATGCATCATCTCAAGAAAGGAGTGGAAGGAGAATGAGTCAGCAGATAAAGGTATCTAGTGTAGTTAGCCAAATTATCGGGGGGCTGGGTGAGCGCTTGAACACAAGTGGTGCCAAGAAAGATCTGGCCAACCTCCGCAAGTCCATCGGTAAAAATTTAGGCGAATCCGCGGAAATTTGGTCCCTTATTTTTGAGAGCATACCAGAGAGTTATCTCAGTTATAACGGCGTTCCGACTTATGAAGAAAACGCCATTGTGCATGCTTTACAGCTCTACGCCTTGCACCAACAGAGCAAAAGCACAAGTGTCCAGCTCGAAAGAACAGAGGGTAGCAAGTTCCAGAATATTGGTAGTTCCCTAAGAGTTTTGCGAACACCAGATAACAAAAATGCATTAGACCGCCGCTTTAATACCATGATCACTGCTAGTACTTATGAAGAGCTGATCTATCACTTGGGCCACTTGATAAGGCTTTTACGTCGAGAAGAGTCTGCCCAAGTGGATTACGCCATGCTCAGTGATGATCTTTTTTGGTTCCAAGTGGGAAAACAAGAACAAGTCCGCCTGAGATGGGCTCAGAGCTACTATTACCTTGAAAAAACAGAGAAAGCTGAGGAAAGTGAAAATGAATAAGCGTTTATTTCTTGATGTCCACGTCCTACAAAATCTTCCCCCATCAAATATTAATCGGGATGATACAGGAAGTCCGAAAACTGCACAATATGGTGGCGTTTCACGGTCAAGGGTAAGTTCACAAGCCTGGAAAAGAGCCATGCGCCAATATTTTAAAGATTCCGGCAAACTGAGAAATGAGAGTAAGCGCACACTCGAGATTGTGCAATATGTAGCAGATGAGATTCAGAAACTGGATGCAAGCGTTGAAAGAAAAGCTGCCATGGCTATGGCGGAAAAAGCCTTTAATAATGCAAAAGTAAAAACAAAGGAACAGAAGGCCAAGGCTTTGTTTTTTATCAGCGCAGTTCAGGCGCAAAAGTTGGCCCAGGCAGCTTTGCAGGGGCAAGCAGACACGGAGGAACTCCAGAAGTTGTTAAAAGACGAACCCGCGGTAGATATTGCCCTGTTTGGTCGTATGGTTGCAGATGATCCTTCTTTAAATGAGGATGCTTCCTCTCAAGTAGCCCACGCCATTTCAACCCATGCGGTACAAACAGAATATGATTTCTACACAGCTATAGATGACTTAGCTCCGAAAGATAATGCAGGTGCCAGCATGCTGGATACTAAGGAGTTTAATTCATCTACCTTATACCGGTATGCCAATGTCGCTGTCCACGAATTTTTACAACAATTAGGTGATGCAGATTTAACCTTGCATGCCCTAGAGCTGTTTATTGAGGCCTTTGCCCTGTCTTTACCTACGGGTAACGTCAATTCTTATGCTAATCAAACCTTGCCTAGTGCTATGCTTTTGATCCTTCGAACAGATAGACCTGTAAACCTAATCACAGCTTTTGAAGAACCTATTAAGTCAAAGGCCGGTTATATAGCCCAATCTATTAAATGCCTTGGCAAGGAACTGGAAAAGACGAGCAAGTTTGTGGGTCAACCTCTTGCGGTCTTGAGTTTAGGCATGCCAGGGGTGGGGCAGGAAGTCCAGGATTTCCACCAGCTTATGCAGGAGTTTGCTGACCAAATCGCGCCCTTGTTGCAGCAATCTTAAGGGGGCCATGATGAAAACCCTCTTATGTAAATGTGCGGGCCCCTTACAATCCTGGGGGAATGATTCCAATTATGATACCCGCCGCACAGCCTATCTGCCTACCAAGAGTGCATTTGTGGGAATTTTAGCGGCTGCGCTGGGCTATAGACGGGATGAGGATGAGAAGATCCAGGCCCTTAATGACCTGGACTTCGCAGTGCGTATTGACCAGCCTGGAAACATTCTGATGGATTTTCATATGGCCCATAGTAAGACAAATGTCTACATCACCAAGCGTTATTATTTGCAGGATGCCGTTTTTGTCGTGGCCCTGGGAAGTGATTATGACAACGTTATTAGCGGATTAGAGGAAGCCCTGTCGCGGCCCTATTTCCAATTGTTTATGGGAAGGCGGTCCGTGCCCGTAACGGCTGATTTTATTTTGGGTACTTCTGACCTCTCACCTATCGTAGCGCTAGAGACTTTGCCCTGGCAGGCGGCCAACTGGTATCAGCGTAAAGCTAGGGCCGATCAGGTAACACTGGAAATTTACGCGGATGCAGATTTAGTTGATTCTAAATTTCGGCGTATGGAAAAAGAAAGAGTGATCTCTTTTTCTCAGCAAGAGCGCAAATTTTCCTATCGCCCCATAGGTAGGACCTTTGTCAATACCGCTAATAAGCATAGTAGCCCTGAAGATCATGATAGCCCTGAAGATCATGAACTTTCCGGTGACCACGATGCTTTTGCCGCGATTGGAGGCTAGAGATGTATCTTTCTCGTGTTGAAATTGATGTTGCTAACCGCCAAAAACTGAAAGACCTCAGTCACTTGGGTGCTTACCATAGCTGGGTCGAGCAATGTTTTTCGTCTGAGCTGCAAAGGCACGAAAGAAGCCGCAAGTTATGGCGTATTGATCCCCTGCAAGACAAGCTGTATTTGCTTGTGGTAAGTGAGTTGGCGCCAGACTTACAGAAGCTTGAAAAGTACGGGGTAGAGGGTACAGGGCAAACAGCAAGCTATGATAATTTCTTAAACTCTTTGGAACAAGGTATGCTTGCTAGATTTCGCGCAACCCTGAACCCTGTCCAGTCTTTAAGCAGTGGAAAGCAGTCTGGCAAACGCGGCCGGGTTGTCCCACATGTAACGGTTGCGCAGCAACTAGATTACTTGGAAAAGCAGTCTGTGAAACATGGTTTTGAATTGATAGCGAACCAATATGAAGTTGTCAATCGTACTTTCAGGACCCTGAAATATCAAGGAGACCTAAAGCCGGTACTAATTAGCCAGGTCAGCTACCAGGGCCTTCTGAAAATTACAGATGTCGAAAAAATAAAATCAGCGATGACCTTGGGCATTGGCAAGAAAAAAGCTTATGGCTGTGGCCTGCTCACCTTGATTCCTGTTAACCATGAGAAGTAAGAATTTTGGAGCCCGGAAAACAGAGTTACAAGAATTACCCAAGATCGTTGATCGAGTTACTTTTATCTATATCGAGCATGCAAAGATCAACCGCCAAGACAGTGCGATCACAGTATCTGACAAGCGCGGACTGGTGAAAATACCAGCCGCCTTGCTGAGCGTCTTGCTCCTGGGTCCGGGTACAGAGATCAGTCATCGTGCTATCGAGTTGATTGGGGATACGGGAACTTCCCTGGTATGGGTGGGGGAAAGAGGTGTGCGGCACTACGCTCACGGCCGAAGCCTCTCTCGGTCCAGTCGATTTGTCGTCCAACAGGCCAAACTGGTCTCAAACAGCCGGTCAAGGCTTGCTGTTTCGCGAAAAATGTACCAGTTACGCTTCCCAGGTGAAGATGTTTCCAAACTCACTATGCAACAATTACGAGGGCGAGAAGGTGCTCGCGTGCGAAATGTCTATCGCCAGCTTTCCCATGACTATCATGTCCCTTGGACGGGGCGCGTATACGACCCTGACAACTTTGAAGGTGGCAGTATAATTAATCAGGCCTTATCGGCCAGCCATGTATGCCTTTATGGTCTAGTCCATAGCATTATTGTGGCTTTGGGTTTATCCCCAGGACTAGGCTTTGTGCACACCGGCCATGATCTCTCTTTTGTCTACGATATAGCCGATTTATATAAAACCAAAACCACAGTCCCTATATCTTTTCAAATAACTGCTGAAGCGCAAGAAGGAGATGATATTGGCACTATGGCTAGACAGCGTGTACGAGATGCCTTTGTGAGCGGAGATATCATTAAGGCCATTGTCCACGATCTCAAGTTTCTATTGGAATTTTCTGATCAAGAAGAAGAGCAAGTCGCCATAGATACCATAAGCTTATGGGATGATAAGGCAGACCATGTGAAATTTGGCATCAACTACAGTGAGAGAATTGATTAATGCCCTTTACAGTGATTACTTTATCCAAGGTACCAGCATCTTTGCGAGGTGATCTCAGCAAGTGGATGCAGGAAATTGATACAGGTGTTTATATTGGAAATTTTAATAGTCGGGTGCGCGAACATCTCTGGCAACGGGTTATAAAAAATATTGGGCAAGGTCAAGCTAGCTTGAGCTATCAAGCACAAAATGAGTTGGGCTATAAATTTGAAACCTTCAACACGCAAAGAATCAAAGTGGATTATGACGGTTTACAGCTGGTGATGTTCCCCGCAGATGAGGACATTACAGATGAGCTAAGCCCAGGATTTAGCAAGGCCTCAAGCTTCCATAAAGCCCGCAAATTTAGTTCTAGGACAGTTGCGCAGTCAGAGAAACCTGTAGGAGAAAGTGATGCGGCGAATTGTGTGGAGGGCAAAATACTTGCTCATACTTGTCAGGATATTCCATATATTGTCTTGGATTTAGAAACAGATGGTTTAGACCCCATCCACGACCGCATTATTGAGATAGGTGCAGTCAAACTGGGGCCACATGCCCCAGAAATATTTCAGCGCCTTATCTTGCATGATGCTCAACTCCCGCCATCCATTGTGAGCCTAACCAAAATCTCGGATGAGCTTTTAAAGAATAATGGTGTCGCTATTCAAGAAGCTATGGAAGGATTTTTAGCCTTTATTGGTGAGTTGCCTATAGTGGGTTATGGAGTCGATTTTGACTTTAACTTCATCAATGCGTATATGAGCAGGCAGGGATTACCAGCTCTTAGCAACCAGCGGCTTGATGTTATGCAATTAGTGAAGCGCGAGAAGATGTTTTTGCCAAATTACAAGCTGGAAACAGTATTAAAGGCCTATGGGATTGAGCCTGCCGTTCAACACCGCGCGTTAGAAGACGCTAAGATGACAAGTGTGCTTGCAAGCAAAGTAAATAAATTTTACGATTACTTAAGGATCAAGGCCGATCAATAGGGGATCTTTTAGAGTAGTACCCGCACACGCGGGGGTGATCCTAATATGGTCACCGGCGGAGCCGGAGCCTTTGCGTAGTACCCGCACACGCGGGGGTGATCCCCCTAACTCCGTGACCCAGCTAAAAGACTGGATGTAGTACCCGCACACGCGGGGGTGATCCTACCTATGTCCATCAGGAAGTCCGTATTCTTCCGTAGTACCCGCACACGCGGGGGTGATCCTACTTGTCACATCTGATAGACCTCGCAGTGTCAGTAGTACCCGCACACGCGGGGGTGATCCTAAGCAAGCACCTGACCAGGGCTTGAGCCTCAAGTAGTACCCGCACACGCGGGGGTGATCCTGGCCATCTCTTAGTCCTCCTTTGCGACACTTGGTAGTACCCGCACACGCGGGGGTGATCCTGTTGGTTCCTGATTGGACCGCACGGATGAGAGGTAGTACCCGCACACGCGGGGGTGATCCTGGCCGGTAGAATTTCAGGAATTACAATTGAAAGTAGTACCCGCACACGCGGGGGTGATCCTATCTCAATACCTTGTTACCCCAGGGCTGGGACGTAGTACCCGCACACGCGGGGGTGATCCATCAGCCCTGGCCAATAAGATATGGCGCTGCTTACGTAGTACCCGCACACGCGGGGGTGATCCTCCCACTTAAAAGCGCTCATTTTGTACCTCACTGTAGTACCCGCACACGCGGGGGTGATCCTTGCCATACTAATCGTTGTCGTAGCCCTAGCAAGTAGTACCCGCACACGCGGGGGTGATCCTATAAGCCTTTTGTACAAAGATGCGCCCTATGAGTAGTACCCGCACACGCGGGGGTGATCCCGGCATTGCCAAAGAATGCTTTGAAATCACGAGGTAGTACCCGCACACGCGGGGGTGATCCCAAAGCGGTCATCGCGGAGCTGTCCGCAGAGCGTAGTACCCGCACACGCGGGGGTGATCCCAAACTCAGAATGCATGTTACCGTCTAAAAGTCGTAGTACCCGCACACGCGGGGGTGATCCCGGCGAGTTGGCAGTAGTCCTTATTGGCGATGAGTAGTACCCGCACACGCGGGGGTGATCCTCAGGCGGTTGCTCCTGAGTTGTACTTTCTAAAGTAGTACCCGCACACGCGGGGGTGATCCTAAAATTTTTAAGATTTTGCATATCTCGTCTCCGTAGTACCCGCACACGCGGGGGTGATCCCATCGACTACTTTGACGACACGACCTACCAGCCGTAGTACCCGCACACGCGGGGGTGATCCTCTCAGACGTTTTACCTGCCATTTTTTATAAACGTAGTACCCGCACACGCGGGGGTGATCCCGGCTTATCTAGCATGATCAGCAGGGTAAGAGAGTAGTACCCGCACACGCGGGGGTGATCCTTAGGATCTACATCTAGGTCAAAGGTATATACGGTAGTACCCGCACACGCGGGGGTGATCCTTTGTCTTTAAGGGGGAGATTATCTATATTGCAGTAGTACCCGCACACGCGGGGGTGATCCTACCCTGGCTGGAGGACTTAGCCGGGAGCCGAAGTAGTACCCGCACACGCGGGGGTGATCCTAGCATTGAAACCAGCCTAACAGAAGCTCAAGGGTAGTACCCGCACACGCGGGGGTGATCCTAAAACAGAATGCCTTATTGGCTTTTGTGCAATGTAGTACCCGCACACGCGGGGGTGATCCTGAGGTCCTTGGACTTGTCGTCAGTCTTGGTAGGTAGTACCCGCACACGCGGGGGTGATCCCGCCCCCGGAGGACGAGAAAAAATCCCCGGAGCGTAGTACCCGCACACGCGGGGGTGATCCCAAGACATAAACCAGGCCCAAGCCGAGGCCGTGGTAGTAC
>JAQYCV010000003.1 GCA_028724525.1 Clostridiales bacterium | reverse complement strand
TTGAGGAGGCTTAATGTCTAACTATGTCCCTGTTAACCGGGAGAAGAGAGCGGAACTGCTGGCTGAGGTGGGACTCAGCTTAGATCAGCTTTACGCCCATATTCCGGAAGAACTTAAAGTCCAAAGAGACCAGATCAAGTTTATGGCTGATAAGCCGCTTGATGAAATGTCTCTCCGCAACTATTTTGCAGAAGCAGCAGCCCTCAACAAGACCGTTGAACATTACGATTCTTATCTGGGTGGCGGCTACTATGACCATTACGTGCCTGCGGCTGTTCACCATATCATCAGCCGTCAGGAATTCCTGACCTCCTACACACCCTACCAGCAGGAAATCTCTCAGGGGACCCTGCAGGCAACTTTTGAGTGGCAGACATATATTTGCCGGCTGACTGGCATGGACGTCTCCAACTCTTCCATGTATGACGGGGCAACTGCTGCGGCTGAAGCGGCCCTCATGGCTTTCCGCGAAAAACGCAAGGCCAAGAAAATTTGGCTGTCTGCTGGCCTCAACCCCCATTATCTGGAAACGGTCGCGACCTATTTAACTGCCCAGGGCCTGGAATATGAAGTTGGTGATTTGGACCAGCATGGCCAGTCTCAGCACTCCTTCCCTAAGGGCAAGGACTATGCGGCCTTTATGGTCCAGAGTCCGAACTTCTACGGCATTGTAGAGGACTTGGACCAGCTGGTAGCCTCAGCCCATAATCAGGGGGCCTTGGCCATTGCGGTCTGCGATCCTCTTTCTTTGGCCCTCCTCAAGAGCCCCGGCGAGTCCGGTTGCGATATCGTGGTGGGTGAGGCCCAGGCCCTAGGTGGCGGCCTCAATTACGGCGGCCCCTCTCTGGGCTACATGACCTGCACCCAGGCCCTGGTTCGCAAAATACCAGGCCGGATCTGCGGGCAAACCGTAGATGCGGACGGGAACAGGGCTTATGTTCTGACCCTCCAGGCGCGTGAGCAACATATCCGCCGGGAACGTGCCACCTCGAACATTTGTACCGCACAGGCCCTCCTAGCTACCCAGGCCACCATTTACATGTCCCTTATGGGCCAAGATGGCCTGCGGGAAGTGGCTGCCCAGTCTGCTGATAAGGCCCGCTATCTCCACGATAAACTGGTCGCTACTGGCCTTTTTACCAGCCTTTATGACCAGCCCTTCTTCCGGGAGTTCGCCGTCAAGGCGGACGCCTCTATCGACCTCAAGGCCCTCAATAAGGCCCTCATCGACGAGTGTATTTTGGGCGGTATTGTTTTAGAAGATAATGTCTGGCTCTTAGCAGCGACTGAAAAGAAAAGCCAGGCTAAGATGGACCGCTTTGTGGCTGTGGTCGAAAAACTTGCGCGGAAGGAGGCCTAAGCATGTTAATTAATGATTTTGAACTTGTGTTTGAACTGCCGCAAACGGGTGGCAGAAGGGCCTTTACTCCCCAGGGTGAACGCCTGACCTCTGACCTGAAAAACTGGTATGGCCAGGATAAGGTCCGGTCCAGCCTGGATCTGCCCAACCTGGCTGAGATCCAAGTAGTCCGGCACTATACCAATCTTTCCGCCAAGAACTACGGCGTAGAAAATGGTCCCTATCCCTTAGGCTCTTGTACCATGAAGTACAATCCCAAGATCAACGAAGATGTTGTGGCCATGCCGGGTTTTGCTAACCTGCACCCCCTCCAGCCCGACGAGACCGTCCAAGGGACCCTCAAGGCCCTCTACCATCTGGAAGAGCTCCTGTGTGACCTCACCGGTATGGATGGCTTTACCCTGCAACCCGCAGCAGGGGCCCATGGCGAATATGCTGGGGTTATGCTGATCAAGTCCTACCACGAGGCCAGACAAGACCATGCCCGCCAGTACATCCTGGTACCAGACTCCGCCCACGGCACTAACCCTGCCACCGCGGCCATGGCTGGTTACAAGATCAAGGAAGTCAAGTCCCTGGCTAATGGCGAAGTGGACGTCGAAGACCTCAAGTCCAAGTGCGACGAGACTATCGCCGGCATGATGCTGACCAACCCCAACACCTTGGGACTTTTTGAGACCCATGTCCAGGAAATTACCCAAGCCGTTCATGCTTGTGGTGGCCTCATGTACTATGACGGTGCCAACCTCAACCCCATCATGATGCAGGTGCGTCCTGGTGATATGGGCTTTGACTGCGTCCACCTGAATGTCCATAAGACCCTGTCTACCCCTCACGGTGGTGGGGGACCTGGCGCTGGCCCGGTTGGCTGCAAGGATTTCTTAAAACCCTACCTGCCTTGCCCTGTCCTGGCTAAAGAGGACGACCATTACTTCTGGGACTACGATCGTCCGGAAAGCTTAGGTCGCCTCCGGTCCTTTAACGGGGCAACCGCTGTTCTTCTGCGTGCCCTGTCATATCTCATGGCCAATGGTTATGAGGGGCTTAAGGATTCTGCTGAGGCGGCTGTGGCGAATGCCAACTATCTCTACCGCAAGCTAGAGAACCTCTACGCTTGCACTAAAGATCAGCCTGTCATGCATGAGTTTGTGCTCTCAGGTGACCTGCAGGCCAAACAGGGCTGCAACACCATGGATATGGCCAAACGTATGATCGACTATGGTATCCATCCACCCACAGTTTACTTCCCCCTCATTGTTCACGAGGCCATGATGTTTGAGCCTACAGACACAGAGACCCTGGAAGGCTTACAGAAGATGGTCCATACCATGGAGGAGATCGCCAAGGAGGTCGAAAATCAACCTGACCGCATCCACGCTGCTCCTCACCACACCCCGGTCCGCCGTCCTGACGAAGTCAAAGCGGCAAAAGATCTAGTGGTAAAATTCGAGGGCTAGCTTAACCAAACAAGCTCGCTCATGAGCCCATCAGCTGATCCGCGCCGTGGCTAGGTCTCGCGACCCAGCTACGGCGCTTTTTAATTCTTTCATTTTTTACTCCGCTATTCCAACTTTCTCTTTCTCACTCGGTACATCTAAGTTCCTGCTTTTCGCTCCCTACATCCAACTTCTCTTTCTTACTCCGTACATCCAACTTCCTCATTTTTCTTACAAGTTTGCAGCTTCTCTACGTCAGGTGCTCAACTTTCTAGCTCTGTCCCTTTGTTTTATACATTTATGCAGTTATGTAGAGGGGTTTAGTGCATAAAACAAGTGTTCTGAAGGCCTGAACTCCGAATTTACCGAAAAGGCCTCAGCTCCAGCGTATAAAACTTGCAAACTTGTAAGAAAATCTGGAAAGTTGAAAGTAGAGATTATATTTCTCATGCATTCATCGGGGGATCAGGCCGGCCCAGCATATTGCAAATATGGTGAAATATCATATTAATTGGTTTCACTATAATTCTGGCAGGGTCGGATAAGCTCAATTTACTGTGGAATGTCATAATGCTTTATTTCACATGAATTTTGGGCCAAAATTTAAGGACGAAAGGCATGTGAAAGATGCATTCACCGTTTTTTACAGGAAATTGGCTGAAATCCAAGGATAGGTTCATGAGACGAGTCCTGTTTACTTTGGCAATTAGCGCCCTCAGTCCATCCACTACTTGCGCTAAAGTGAAAAAGTAAGGTCCCCACCAAAAGCGAAAAATTGGTACGAAGAGCTAAAAGCTTCGCTATTTCAGAAGAAAGGGTTTCAAGATGACCTCATCCTTCGGAATTTTCCGGATCCCAAACTCATAGAATTTGAAGTAGAGTTCGGGATACAAGAACTCGAGGAGCTCGATGGGAGATTTTCCAACAAGCTTTTTTCTAGGAGTCGAGTTCACGTGAGATAACACTCTGTTGAGACTATTACATCTAAGCTGCTAGAAATCTATACATTCATGCCGGTAATTTCTTTATCACTATTGTGATTCTATATAAGAGTATAGATATATTGATAAAGATATGATGGTCGAGTATTTTGATATCATATCATCTTTGGCTTAAAGTCCTAATTGAGCTTTAAACCACTAAAACAAGGAGAATAGCGCTTATGAAGTCCTCATACCCCCCACGCACACATGTAAAAACCCGGACTAGAGCCCTCATGGGCTGGGCCTTAGTCCTCGCCCTTTTAATCACAATCCTGACCCCAGGTCTTGGTGTGACTGTACAGGCAGAAGGAACTATACTCTACTACCATCATGTTATTGATGGAGAGATTTATCCCGCATTTACATCTGGATGCTTCACTATCGCCAGGGGCCAAACTCTGAGTATTCAGTATCAAGTGACTGAGCTGAATAATGAATATCAGGATACAGGAGTCCCCGTCTCGGGCTTAACAGTAAGACTTGTCGATGCCAATAATGATAGCATCGATATTGAGACACAAACTACAGATTCAAATGGCATGGTCACCTTTATGAAGACGGAAGATGAAATCAAAGCAATCTGCCATAGAGAGCCTAGTAGTTATGGTACCAAATATCTTCCCCAAACTAGTTACTATGATTATCTCCATACAGATGATGGCGGTTACAACCAGAAGATTACGCGGTACCGTATATCCTTTCAAAATGACTGGCAAACAATCAGTGACAAAACATACAGGGCACAAATACTTGTTGCCCCATGTGTCGGTTTCACCTTTAAGGATACAAAGGTTTGTAAGCTCGAACTTAATCCTCTGACCTTAGACTATGGGACTACCTTTAATCCTCTGGACCTTATTGATAGGGTCGGCACCGACATGAAAGGCGTCCTTAAAGACGTGGATGTAAAACAGCCCGACACCGATGCCAAAACTTTGTTTACTTATCAAAATGAGGCTGGCGAAACTGTCGACACGATTGATACGACCAAACCTGGTGTCTATAAGGTGACTGTCCAGGTTTTCCCTTTGGGGAACGATGAAAATAATAATTGGTGTTGGGACACCCAAACGACAACGGTCACGGTGAAAGATATTCCTTACATTGAGATTCCTATTTATCCGACACCTAATATTGTGGAGACCGAGGTTGAGTCCATCAAACCCACTCCTTCTATAACCCAACCAACGGTGGTAACGTCTGCCGCGCCAAATCTTAGTGTTTATGACTTACCTGCTACGGGTAGCGTAGATGCTGGCTTAACCATCTGGATGAGCCTAGGGCTTGCTTTAGCAGGTCTCTGGCTGAAAAAGAGGGGTTAGGCATAATCTGTGAATTGGTCCATTGCTAAGTGAGCTAGATCATTACCAATAGCCCAATAGCCACTAACAGCCCTGGATTAGCACACGTTGATCCGGGGCCGTTTTCGTTGCCTGCTTTATCCATCATTTCGGATTTCTGGGATATCCTACAAGTTTGCAGCTAATGGATGCGTCGCAACGTCCAAACCACCCATTAGTTGCAGATTTGTCCTCTTCACCATCCACTATCTGCAAAATTGTCCAATGGCTCACCCATTAGCTGCAATTTTGCCGTAGAATCCGAAAAACCGAAGTAAGCGTAGTCATCCGCCCGGCCTTCGGTCCTCCACAGCTTGCTAATGCCCAGCTGGACATGTAAAATGATCAATTGGATACAATAGTTATTCAATAACACAAACACAGAAAAGTACAAAGTAGAATTCCCAAGGAGGAAACACAATGGCAATTAAACTTGCAATCAATGGTTTCGGCCGGATTGGCCGCTTAGTTTTCCGGGCGATGGCTCAACGCGGTCTCTTGGACGACACCTTTAAAGTCGTAGCCGTTACCGACCTGAACATCGACGCGGCCTATACCGCTTACCAACTGAATTATGACTCTGCTCAAGGACGTTCCAAGCAGGTCTACACCAGCAAAAAATCCAAGCCTGACCTGGAATTTGACGATATCCTGGTTGTAGATGGCAAGCATGAAGTGCCTGTTCTCATGGCTTCTAAGCACCCCAGCGAATGCAATTGGAAAGAACTGGGCGCAGAATACGTCTTGGAATCTACCGGCCGCTTCACCAAGTATGAGGATGCCCATGGCCATATCGAAGCTGGCGCACAAAAAGTAATCCTCTCTGCTCCTGGTAAGGGCGATGGTTTTAAAATGCTCCTCATGGGGGTTAATGAGAACGAATATGTCTCTGCTGAACATAGCATCGTCTCCAACGCTTCCTGCACCACTAACTGCTTAGCCCCCCTGGTACATGTTCTGCTCAAGGAAGGTATCGGTATTGAGAAGGGCTTGATGACGACCATTCACGCTTATACCGCTACCCAAAAGACCGTAGATGGTCCCTCCAACAAGGATTGGCGTGGTGGCCGGGCTGCCGCAGTCAACATCATTCCCTCTACTACTGGCGCTGCCAAGGCGGTGGGCAAAATTCTCCCAGAAGTTAACGGCATTCTGACTGGTATGTCCTTCCGTGTTCCTACCGTCACAGGTTCCGCAGTTGACCTGACCTTTACTGCCAAACGGGACACCTCCATTGAGGAAATTGACCAGCTCATGAAGAAGGCCTCTGAGACTTACCTCAAGGGTATCTTAGGCTACACCAAGGATCCTATCGTTTCTTGCGATATCATTGGCGACAGCCATTCTTCCATCTATGACTCTCAGGCAACCCTGTCCAACAACCTGCCTGGAGAAAAGCGTTTCTTCAAAATCGTATCTTGGTACGATAACGAGTGGGGTTACTCCAACCGCACAGTAGACCTCATGCTTCACATGGGTAAGGAAGACGGTAGACTTTAATTCCCGCTTTACCTAGAAGGGGCCTAGCCCTATAATATAAGTAGTCTTTAGTTTGGGCTTAGGCCAGGTGCCTAAGCCCAAACTCTAAGGACCAATAGCAGATAGAAAGGATTCGCCTATGAAAATTGAAATCACTGGTGTCAATATGTCGATTAGCGACAGATTGCGTGAAGAAGTTGAATCCCAACTAAGTAAATTTCATCGTTTCTTTGGCGATGAGGCCGTCACCACGGTCAAAATCCAACCCGAACAAAAAGCGGTCAAGGTCGAAATTACCTTGAAAATCCGCAGAGATATTTACCGGGTAGAGGCTGTGGCGCCAGAAGCCAAGGTAGCCTTGGATATTGCCATTGATAACATGGAACGCCAAATCCGCAAGCATAAGAGCAAGCTGAAAAAGCGCAAGCATGACCTGTCCTATATGGATGACTATCTTGACCAGCTGCCCGCTTTGACGGAAGAGGAGAGCCAGGAAACCCTGCCTGAGATTATTCGGCGCAAGCGTTTCGTGATCGACGCTATGGATCCCGAAGAAGCTGCCCTGCAGATGGAATTAATCGACCACGATTTCTTCCTCTACCTGAGTCCCGAAACGGGCAAGGTCTGCGTGCTTTATAAACGGCACGATGGCGACTATGGTATTCTGGAACCGGAATACTAAAAGCTCGACAACAATTTAACATTTTGGGGGAGGGGCTCTAGGCCCCTCCTCTTGTCCTCAGCTATTTTCTCCTGAGGCCAGGGCCCTGGGTGCAAGTGCGATCTAACCTAGGGTCTGTGGCTCCGTCTACAGTAAGGATCAGCCATGTCTTTCAACCCCCTGTCTTCTTCTGACCTCAGTCAACATATTCTCCAAGACCTCAATCCACCTCAAAGAGAAGCCGTAACCTACGCGAACGGCCCGCTCTTGGTATTTGCAGGCGCTGGCTCGGGCAAGACCCGGGTGATTACCCGGAGGATCGCCTGGTTAGTGGACCAGGGCCTGCATCCGGCGGAAATCTTAGCCCTGACCTTTACCAATAAAGCAGCCAATGAAATGAAAGAGCGACTGGTGGGTCTCTTAGGTCCTGTGGCCATGCATATGTGGGTGGGTACCTTCCACTCCATGCTCCTTCGGATTTTGCGGCCTAATGCCCAGTACTTGGGCTTTACCGAAAGCTTTACCATTCTGGACTCGGATGAGCAGAAGACCCTGATTAAGCAAGTCCTCAAGGACCTGCGCATCGACGACCATTATCTTGCACCCGCCGATGCCCACCGGCAGATTTCCCATGCCAAGAATCATATGTTGAGGCCCCAGGATTACGAGGCTCAAGGGGCCAAGGGCTTCCGCCAGCAGCAGGGCTACTACCAGGATGTAGCCCGGGTTTACCAGGCTTACCAAAAGGCTCTCAAAGACCAGAACTCCATGGACTTTGACGACATCCTCCTCTATGCCGTTGACCTCTTCCGCCAGAACCCCCAGGTCCTGGCGGCCTATGCGGACCGCTTCCGCCACATCCTGGTCGACGAGTATCAGGACACCAATAAGGTCCAGTATGAGGTCTTGCGCCTCCTTGCTTCTGGCCATGGCAACCTGTGCGTCGTAGGCGACGACGACCAGTCCATTTATTCTTTCCGGGGCGCCCAGCACGAAAATATTTTGAATTTTGAAAAAGACTTTCCCCGGGCTCACATTGTCAAACTGGAGCAGAATTATCGGTCTACCCCGGTTATTTTACAGGCGGCCAACGCAGTAATTGCTAACAATGAGAAGCGGGTAGATAAAAAACTCTGGACCTCCAGCCAGGGAGGCGAAGCTATTCAATTTTACCGGGCGGCTGACCACTACACAGAAGCCCGCTGGATCGCCCAGGAGATCAGGCGGCTCAGCCAGAGGGCAGAAGCCCCCATTTCTCCTGCCCAGATTGGCATCCTTTACCGGCTCAATGCCCTCAGCCGTAACCTGGAGTTTGCCCTAAGAGAAGAGGGGATCCCCTACAAAATTTATGGGGGCCTCCGTTTCTATGATCGTAAAGAAATCCGCGATGTCCTAGCTTATCTGCGCTTAATTGATAGTCCTGATGACCGCCTGGCCTTTGAGCGGATTGTGAATACCCCCAAGCGAAATCTAGGCCAAGTGACCATAGACCGGGTTCTCAATTATGCGACCGAGCAGGGGATATCCCCCCTGGAAGTCGCGGGCCAGGCATCCCACTACAGTGATCTGGCTTATGCCGCTGACCGCTTACAAGATTTTGCTGGCCTCATTGACCGTATGCGGGCAGTCTGCCAGGCCAACCAGCTGAATTTTCCTGACTTCATCAAATATGTGGAAGAGGAATCTGGTCTTTATGCTTTCTGGCAGGATGAACAGAAAAAGTCCAATCTGGACGCAGAGTCTCGCTTGCAAAACTTAGAAGAACTGCGGTCGGACGCCCTGGAGTTTGCTAACCGCCAGGCTTCTGACTTAGCGCTTATCGCGGAACTGAGTGAGCGTTACGGCGAGAATGACCTCACCCAGGCCCTCTTGGACGACCAGGGGACTGGCAGCCAGGAACTCAGCCTAGAGGTCCTCACCCGGTCCTTCTTGGAAAATGCCGCCCTCTTTGCGGCCGGAGACGAGGAGGATCCTGCGGAGACTGTGTCTCTTATGACTGTCCACTCGGCCAAGGGCTTAGAGTTTGATGCCTGCTTTATCGTGGGCGTAGAACAGGGCATTTTCCCCAATGTCAATAAGTTGCTCAGTCCTGAAGACGAGGAAGAAGAGCGGCGCCTTTTCTATGTTGCCATCACCCGGGCCCGCAAGCGCCTGGCTATTACGACAGCCCAGTCCCGCCTTCTCTACGGGAAAACAGCCTATTACCCGCCCTCGCACTTCCTCCAGGAAATCCCCGATCACTTGATTGAGGAAAGTGGTGGATCCCGCTATGGTGATGGGGAGTTTTCAAGCTACCAAGCCACCAATAGCGGGGCGGCCTACGGGGGCGGTTACAAGGGCCGGACCAGCATGGCCTGGGAGTCCTCTTCTGGGACGCAGTCAGGTCTCCGGGGATCAGTGGCCCCAAGGCCAATTGGAGAAGCTCAGAAGGCTAGGATAAATCCCTTTGCTAGCAAGCCCAAGACAGGGGGCTTACATAGCAACAGTTCTGATCAAAAGGCTAAGCTTTGTATGTTAGAACCGGGGGCTCGAGTCCGTCACAAACGCTTTGGTGAAGGAAAGCTTCTTAAAAAAGAAGAGACTAGCGCTGATGCTATTTTGAGCATAGACTTTGGGGGGAAAACCAAACATATGATGGCCTCTATGGCTGACCTCGAGGTCTTAGACTAAATCAAGAAAGGTGGTGCGGCTATGCTTAGCCCAGCAGCAAGTATCCGGGAATATAAAGAAGCTGAAGAACTCCAAGTCTTAAGTCCCTATGCCGTGCCCGCAGCCAAGTCCAGGGGCCGGCGGAGGCCGGAGGACCAATGTGCCACTCGTACAGCCTTCGAAAGGGATATTGGCCGTATCATCTACAGCCTGGACTTCCGCCGCCTCCGCCATAAAACCCAGGTTTTCTTTAACCCGCGCTCTGACCATGTGTGTACCCGAATGGAGCATGTCATTTATGTGTCCTATATCGCGCGAACGATTGGCAAGGCCTTGCGGCTCAACGAAGACCTCATTGAGGCCATCGCCCTGGGCCACGACCTGGGCCATGCCCCTTTCGGTCACTCAGGTGAGGCCGAGCTCAATGCTATCCTCCGTCGGGAGGGGGCTGGCTTTGAGTTTAAACATGAAATACACAGCTTGCGGGTTATTGATGTCCTGGCCGAACACCGGGGCAAACGCCAGGGCCTCAATCTGACTTTTGAAGTACGAGATGGAATTGTCTCCCATTGCGGTGAACGTTATCTGGAAACCGAATTACACGCGGCTAGGGATAAAAGGGAAGATGAGCTTTATCCGGGAGCTGAACACCACGCCTTGCCGGCCAGCCTGGAGGGTTGTGTCGTGCGGATTGCTGATCGGATTGCCTATCTGGGCCGGGATATCGAGGATGCCTCTCGGGCCGGTCTCATGGACTTTGAAGATATTCCCCGGGGCCTTAAACGGACCCTGGGTTCCAGCAATCGGGATATTGTCAATAATTTGGTCACGGATATTATCCGCAGTAGCCAAGGCCAGGATGCGATCAAGCTTTCACCAGAACCTGCCCAGGCCATGAGCGAGCTCCTACAAATGAATGCCCGACGGATTTATGCCTCAGCCAAGGTCCGCCGCTACGAATTTATTGCCCGGCAAATTGTCGATGGCCTTTACGAAGCTTTTAAGGAAGGGCTCGTAGATCCCGAGGCCCTGGCAGCATCGTCTATACCGGTTCTCGCCAACCTGGCCAAGTTTGCCCAGGAGCACCCTGAGCCCCAGGCCAGCCGTGACCGGATCATTTGCGACTATCTCGCCGGTATGACAGATGTCTACGCCTCGGAGAGCTTCAAGAGCATCTACCAAATTTAATAGGCTGGCTGGACCAGGTCAGGAAAGGATTACTCATGGGAAACTACTTTTATGCTATGCTCCACCGCATGCGCTATATCGAGCGCTGGTCCCTCATGCGGAATGTCCAGCAAGAGAACTTACAGGAACACACTCTGGAGGTGGCCTATTTTGCCCATGCCTTGGCCCTCATTCGCCGAGCCTATTTCCCTGACCTGCCCTCTCCTCAGCCAGAAACTTGTGTTTTACTGGCTCTCTACCACGATGTTTCAGAGATTATTACCGGCGACCTGCCAACCCCTATCAAGTACTTCAATGACACTATTCACCGGTCTTTCAAAGAAGTTGAAGGGGAAGCCCTTGACCTCATGAGGCAGGGGATTCCTCATGAAATTCAGAAGGACTATGAGGCCTATCTCTACCAAGAGGCTCCAGAAGGCCAAGAGGAAGAGTTTCAGCTAGCTAAGCCCTTGGTAAAGGCGGCGGACACCCTTTCGGCCTATCTCAAGTGCCTGGATGAGTTGGCCCTGGGCAACCATGAATTCAAAGACGCAGCTGATGCAACCCGGGCTAAGTTGCTCGCCTATGACCGGCCGGAGCTCGTGTGGTTCTTGGACAACTGCCTGGAAGATTTTGGCCGGACTCTGGATGACCTGCGTGCTGGACGAGTTTAAAGCTTTCCTTTGTTGCTATTAGGTTACGAAAGTCCTAAATCTTTCCAACAAATGCCTCAAAAGCTAGCTTTACCGGGCTTCCCACCTCTTCTCCCTATCTCGCAAATGCTAGAATAGCCTACAGTATTCTAGCTATATTAGGCTTGGTCTCTTGAGGCCTGGGCCTGCTTGGACGTGAAATGTGAGATAGGAGAATAAGTGTGAAGCGTAGAGCTAAAATCCTCCTTGGAGCAGTTTTAATCCTCCTCCTTTTGCTGGAAGCCTTGGTTTTATTTCAAGAGGATCAGGAGGCGGAGCCAGTCTATCCTGTATCCGGCTATATCACGGCTGACCCTTCCAGCTATATGCGCCGCGACCCTGATACTTCTCGGGAGCCTCTCCGAGAACTAAAAAAAGGTATAGAAGTAACGGTCCTAGGGGAGGTAACAGGCCAGGATGTTGCTGGCAATACGACTTGGTATGAGATCATGTATAACAATATGCATGGCTATGTCTCGTCCTCTTTTGTCCGCATTCAATATGAGTTAGACCTGCCCCCAATTATGCCCAGCCTGGGCAGCGAAGAATTTAAGCAGGACCTCATTGCCAAGGGTTTTCCGGAATCTTATCTTGGCCCCCTCATGGACCTGCACGCGGCCTATCCGCAATGGACTTTTACGCCCCTCCATACCAACTATAGTTTTGACCGTGCCGTCAAGGGAGAATACCGGCCAGGGGTCAACTTAGTCATTGCCAATTCTCCGCCCGAGTATAAGTCCAAGGCAGATGCCGATTTTAACTACTATACCAACGCCTGGCGGGAATACGAACAAGGCTGGGTGGGGGCCTCTGCAGACCTGATTGCCTTCCAAATGGACCCCCGTAACTTTTTGGATGAGGTGCAAATTTTCCAATTTGAAAGCCAGCGCTACAACCCTGACCTGGACTATCGCCATGGTCTGGTCTCTGTGATCAACCAAACCTTTATGGCGGCCTCTCCTATTCCGTATCTGGATAGGGAAGGGCAGAGCCAAAATCTTGATACCGACTATGCCAGCCTCTTAGAAGAAGCTGGCCAGGTCTCTGGGGTTTCGCCTTACCACCTCCTCTCGCGCATTATCCAAGAGGTCAGTCCCAATGGGTCGCACTCTGTTTCCGGCAATTATGCTGAAGATGTCCGGGGCTACTATAACTTTTACAATATTGGTGCCACGGGTGGGGGAGACCCCCTCTACATGGGCCTCATTACCGCTCGGGATGGTATTACCGGCTATCCTGACTATAAAAACGCAGAAATGCTCTTCCCTTGGACTGATCCTGCCAAGGCCATCCAGGGCGGGGCAATCTTTATCGGCAAAGACTATATCAATGTAGACCAGCATACCCTCTACTTGCAGAAGTGGAACCTGGTTTCCCGCTACACGAGGCCCTTTACCCACCAATACATGGGCAATGTTTTGGCTCCGGAATATGAGGCTATCAATGTCTACAATGCCTATCAGGAGATGGGGGCCTTGCAGGAGTCTAAAGAGTTTCTGATTCCCGTCTTCCTGGATATGCCTGCCGCGACCCCCTCACCCACAGGGGGTGGCAATCCCAACAACTGGCTCAAGGCCATCCGGGTCAACGGCCAGCTGATCCCCAATTTCCGGCCCGAGCGCTATGAGTACAAATTGCAAATTTCTTCGGCTAGCCGGGGCCTGGCCGTAGATGCCCTGTCCTGGAGTCCGGACTCTTCCGTGGCTGGAATGGGGGTCTACCAGCTAAGGCCTGGCCCCAATGAAATTATTTTGCAGGTGGTGGCCAATAACGGGGTCAGCCGGAATTACCGGCTCTACGTCGAGCAAGATTCTGTGACCGCGAATGTGAATGCCGATGCCTTGCCCAAGGTCTCGTCTTCTAGTTACCAGATATCTTCCCTGGGCTACTTGTATGGGGCAGACCCCTTGCAAGGTAGCAATACAGCCACTTTTCTCAAAGGCCAGTACAGCAATTTACCCGCCAGTTACAATGTCGAGCTTCTTGCTCCAGATGGTCAAACCGCAATTGAAAGAGCCGGTACGGGCTCTCTTCTTCAATTGAGAGAAAATGGCCAGACTGTGAACCAGTTTCCTGTCGTGATTTTGGGCGATGCCAATGGAGATGGTTATATCGACCTAGGTGATTTCCAGTCCATGCGTGACCGGGTTATTCAGGGCCAGATTAATGCACCAACTGCCTATGATTTAGCCATGGATATTAACCAAGATGGCTTGGTAAATTTGATGGACCTTTGGGCCCTCAAAAACCATGTTATTCAGGTTGCACCCATTGTCCAGACTTTAGTGGAGTAAGCTGAAAATTCAGCCGAAACCAAGAGAATGTCTCATATAATCCCTCACATAATCCCACAAAAGATTGGAGATGATGACATGCGTGAACATACCACTTTCAGGGGAAGCAAGCTACTTCTCCTCCTTTTATGTATATGCCTCTGCTTAGCCCAGCCAGTCCGAGCGACTGCCGTGGTGGGCATGCATGCGCCGGATGCTGTGCAAAGAGGGCAGAGCTTTAAAGTGCAAATTTTTGCCACCGGGGCTTCACAAGGCAATAGCCTAATTCAGGTCTATGTCAAATACCCTGTAGAGAGCTTCAACTTTGTCAAGGG
>JAQYCV010000002.1 GCA_028724525.1 Clostridiales bacterium | reverse complement strand
TAGTTTCCTCGCTCGCTTCTGGAGTCTTGCCGATAATGGGATAAATGACTGGCGGGGCGGCAGGAAAGTCTACAGGGGGATTTAGTCTATAGTGACCAGATGCCAAACTTCTCAGAACTTGATCAAGTAAAAGTCTATCGTAGATTTCACCCGCTGGCGGCAGAGGGTGGAAGGCATCTTCATAAAAGTATTCTACCCGCCCCTTTACTGCGCCGTACCAGTCTACGACATAGACATTGTCGTATTTTTCGGCTGCCTGAGCCAGCTTTTGATTATTGGTGGGTTCCCACACGCAGGGCACTACAGCATTAACAAAGATGAGGGGGCGGCCATCCGCCAGCCTGACATACTCATCTATAACAGTCTCCTCCACCCAACCGTTAGAGGATAAGGCGACAACTAGGAGGTCTGCCCTGGCCCCAGACTGGTCCAGAGCCTCAATCAGGGGCAGGCCCTCTGGAAATTTGCGGGCAGCAGCGGCATCTACATACACACGAGGCATGTAGGTGCGAAGGCTTGGTAGGGCCAAAGCTGTAACAGAGTCTCCTATCACGACTAAATTAAGATCAGCAAGTATTTGGACTGCGGACTCTGCATAGCCAAAGGGGTTGGCCAGGCTGATCCAGGCCGCGGATTGGTCCAGGAAATCAGAGGGGGGCTGAAAATTGACTTGAGGCAGGATACCTGCCGGCATTGTAGGGCCAAAGGCCTCCTGATTTACATGAGAAAGTGTGCTGTCTGAGCCTGTATCATTGCTAGTTCCAGGATCCGAAAGCTGCTGTAATGGGGGCACGTCCAGCTTCCTCGCTGCTACCAGGCTTTCTTGAATAGCAGTATTTGTACGAATGGCATTTTCTAACATCTCTTGTTCCAATTTTGGCGGACCCGCTTCTGCGGGCAAAGGAAGCAGGTAGAGGAAGATAAGGAGGAGGGCTAACAAGCTCGTAAACGCACACTTGAGATTAAAGGGAAGGGTGTCGTAGCGCCTGAAAAGTTGGTATGTAAGCTCAGACAAGGCCCAAACTAAGATAAGTTGGATGAAGAGCCGAGGGAAGAAAGTCAGGCGAGAAAAACGCAAGGCCACGTCCAAGAGAACCATGAGGGCATATTGCCAGAGGTAGATGGGATAAGACCGCTCCGCTAGATAGAACCAGGGCCTCATCTCCATAAAGGCAAGGCCAGGCACCGGATTTGCCCCACCTAGAGAGATATAGAGACAAGCCAATAAGCTATAGAGGTAGAATCCCCCTTTGTAGAGAAAAGCCGATTGATAGTCCCAGATAAAATAAGAAAGCAAGAGCAGGAGAAAGGAAAGCCAGACTAATACAGTCCGCCAGGCCAGGGAAAGGCCAAGATGGATTCTAGTTTGAGATCGCCTATCACTAGCCGTCTTTCGAGATGGCAGCATGAGACAGATGCCAGCCCCATTTAGGAAGGCTTGGGCCCGCATGAAGCTATTGTAATAATATGGCGTGGGATCGATGCCCGCCTGATAGGCCCCAGCCATATAGGCCGCTGAAAAGAGGCCGAGGACCAGTAAGATCCCGCCGCTGAATTTGCGACCGATTTGGCGAAGCTGTCCAGGCAGATTTTTCACAATTTTTACAAGCAAAATATAGAGCAAGGGAAAGGCTAAATAATACTGCCATTCCAAAGACAGGGCCCATAGATGCGTTAAGGGATCAAAGAAGCCTGATCGGTCGAAATAGGACCTTTCTCGCCAGATTTCAGCAATATTGTGCCAGCCGAGGGCGGCAGAAGGCACTGAAACTTGATAATAGGCAAAGGCAGTGGGCAGAGCTAGGGCTGAGAAAAAGCCCACCAGGACCAGCATAAAAAGCAGGGGCGGCCAGAGTTTAGTCAGTTTACTCGCATAATAAGGCAAGAGCTTTAAAGACCGTCGCCGGAGAAAAGAACGGGTCGTATAGTAGCCTGCCAGAGTTAAAAAAATCACTACGCCCAGAAAACCGCCAGGCACAAGATCTGGCCGAATATGAAAGGCAGCAACACCCAAAAGAGCCAGAACCCGCAGACCGTCTGAGCCTGTATGTCTGGAAGAGGCCGGAAGCCTTCTAGGGAGCCTCGCTGACCCGGAGATTGTCCTTGGGAAAGATCCTTCTGTTGTCTGCAGCATGGGCTTATTTTAGCATGTGGAAGGTTAGCCCGTCCCAACCAGTCAGCCTTTGCTATACTACTGGCATGAATGACTGGTTGATCAAGAAATTTGTTTCAAACCCCACGGCAATCCAAGATCCTGAGGTTCGTCGCGCCTACGGGAAAATGGCAGGCCTGATAGGAATTGTCTGCAACTTGCTCCTGGCGGCAGGCAAGGGTTTGGCCGGCCTGGCCTCCGGGTCTGTGTCCATTACAGCAGATGCCCTCAATAACCTGTCTGACGCTTCTAGTAATATCGTTAGCCTCCTGGGCTTTAAGCTGGCCGGCAAGCCAGCTGACCCCGAACACCCCTACGGCCATGCCCGTTATGAGTATCTGGCAGGTCTGGTCGTCGCTTTTTTTATTATGTTGATTGGCTATGAGCTAGGCCGCGATAGTATATTGAAGGTCTTGGAGCCCGAGCCAGTCCTCTTCTCTTGGCTCAACATGGCTATTCTACTTGTCTCCATCCTGGTCAAACTCTGGATGATGGGATTCAACCACAAGATCGGCCGCCTCATCAATTCCGAAACCTTAATTGCAACAGCTATCGATAGCCGCAATGATGTACTGACAACCTCTGCCGTTCTGGTCGCAGCCCTGATTTCTCACTTTGCCAAGCTGGAATTGGATGCCTGGATGGGCTTGGCAGTGGCCGCTTTTGTCCTTTATTCCGGCATAGACCTCATCAAAGATACTCTAAGCCCCCTCTTGGGCGAGGCGCCCGACCCTGCCCTGGTTACGCATATTCACGACAAGGTGATGACCTATCCTGGCATCCTGGGTCTCCATGACCTTATGGTCCACGATTATGGCCCAGGCCACCGCTTTGCCAGTGTACACGTGGAAATGGCTGCCGAGGAAGATATCCTCATGAGCCACGAAGTCATCGATGATATTGAGCAAGACTTCTTGAAAGAAGATGGGCTACATCTGGTAGTCCACCTGGATCCCATCGTCACCCACGACCCCGAGGTGGTGGCTGTCCGTAGCTGGTTGGACCAAGCAGTCAAAGATTTAGACCCCACAGTCAGTGTGCATGATGTCCGTCTGGTCAAGGGTAAACAGCATAGCAATCTCATCTTTGACGTTGTACGCCCCCCTGACTTGGCCTGGTCATCCTCAGAGCTCAAGGCTGAGCTCAAGCGGCTGGTCAAAGGCCACTACCCTAACTATCGTTCTGTTATTACAGTAGATGAAAATTACACCCCACTAGGTCCGCCAACGGGCGAATAATATTCGGAGGCTGTTTATGTCCACCCAAGTTATCCTACAAATCATTCATGGCATGCAGGAATATAGTGGCCGCTATCAGGCTTTTAGAGATTTTCTCGAAGATCAGGGCATTCAAACAGCTGCCCAAGATCTTATGGGCCACGGGCCTGAGGCCTTTGCTCGTGGAAATTTGGGCTATTTCCCAGAGGACTGGTTTCACCTGGTCCAGGAACAGATTGATTTTCTTCAGAAGCTCAAGGCAGAAAACCCCCATGCTAAGATCATTGTCTTAGGCCATTCCATGGGCTCTTTTGCGGCGAGAAGCCTGGCCGCGGTGGCGGGAGATCTCTTAGATGGCCTCATTATCATGGGGACCGCACAAATGCCAAGTCTTATGCCTAAATTTGCTTTTACCTTGGCTCAGGCCGTTGTCAGCTTGAAAGGTAAACGCTATCAATCACAATTTTTAAGAGACTTAGCCCTTGACAATTACAACAAGCCCTTTCAGCCTGCCCAAACTGGTGTGGAATGGTTGAGTCGGGATCCCGCTATTCAGGCCAAGTACCTAGCCGACCCCTTATGCAACTTTCTGCCCACTGCCTCCATGTTCCAGGGTATTTTCCAGGGGCTGGCCTATGTCTGCCCCGAGAAAAACATGGCCAAAATTCCCCATGACCTCCCCATCCTCTTAGTCTCCGGGGCAGATGACCCGGTAGGCCACGCAGGCAAGGCTGTCCAAACTATTTACCATAAAATGCAAAGGCTGGGCTTTAGCCAGCTAGAGCAAAAGCTATATCCCGGTATGCGGCATGAAATATTGAATGAGTTAGGCAAGGAAGAGGTTTACCAGGACCTCTGCCAGTGGATCAAGAAAGTGACAGCCTAGCGAAGTCTGACAAAAATCATTGACCAGCTTAATCGAAGTTGGAGCTGACCTCCACTTCCTGGCCGTGATAGATGGGTTGCCAAGAGACGTTGTTATAGAAAAGCGCTGCAACCTGAATACCCCCCCACAGCATACCCAAGATAGGAAAGGCCAGAATACCCGCACTAAAGGTCTTGAGACTACGCTTTTCCGACTTTACGAGATAGGCTAAGAGGGCCACTGTCGCAAGGTAGCCAAGAATGGGGCCGAGGAGGTCAAAGGCGAGCATCCGCGGTACAAATGAAGGGTCGGTCAGGCGGATGAGCAAGACAATCACATAAAAGATTGTAGCGACCAGCATGACGGGAATCCGGGCTAGAAACCAGAAGCTATCCAAAAGATGCCAGTCCATTTTAAGAGCCCGGCGCCATAGGGCGGGGCCGTAGAGGCGGAGGGTTTGCACCGTACCGACAGACCAGCGGAGGCGTTGCCGCATCATTTGCTTGAAATCTGTAACCTGTTCATCATAAAAAACAGCCTGACGCACATAGACCCCCTGTACGCCCTGAAGAATCATCTGCATGGTGAACTCGACATCTTCCGTTAGGGTCTGAGTATGCCAGCCGCGGTCACGAATGAGGTCTAGGTCAAAGCTAAAACCAGTTCCCGAGACTGAAGTCAGAGAAAGTCCGAGACGGCCACGGGCCTGGTGCATAAAGCGAGATTGGAAGTACCAAAAGAGGGCATTGGCTCCAGCGATGGCATTGGCACCCGGATTACTACTGTCACGGAAGCCCACTAAGAGCCTGCTACCCGCTTGCACATGCCTGTCCATAATCTTTAAAAAATCTGGGTCTACCAGATTATCCGCATCAAAGATCACACAATGGTCAAAATTTTTCAAAGGCCCTGGCAAGCTTCTTTGGAAAAACCAGGAGAGAGCATAGCCCTTGGTTGCCTTGCTAGGATCATGGCGTTCATATACCTGGGCACCAGCTGCCCGGGCCAGGGCAGCAGTCCTGTCCTGGCAATTATCTGCAATCACAAAGACCTGGTAAAGATCTTTGGGGTAATCTAAATTTTGCAGATTGTCCACGAGACGCCCAATGACACTTTCTTCATCACGGGCTGAAATCAAGATGGCAAAGCGGGTTTTAGGGGGCAGGTAAGTCGCAGAAATATTGTCCAACTGGCGGTTTTCAGGAATCCCGCAGATGATCAAAAAGACATCATAAAAGAAAGTCAGCATCATCAGACCCATAGCCGTGCTACAGATCCAGCGGATAATTTCTAAATAATCGCGCCACGAGTCAAACATAAAAGGGGATTTTCTCCTTTAGTCCTAGTCTTAGGTCAGAACTGGCATTCTGTAAGTGGATGCAGTCTCTGTCCCTAGTGTCTTAGTCTAACTAGAACACCTGCATTATAACATAAGGAAATTAAAAATAGATTAAATCAAGGTGTCATGCCTACGATTCAGCATTTGAACAAATATTGCTGGCAGATAAGCCTGCAGACTAGAAATTTTACAAGGGAAACAATCCGTAACATCTAGCCTGCTAGGGGGCCAGGAAATCCTCCAAGGACCAAGAGGCAAAATCGGGTATAAAGCTTTCTGACGCTGCAGCCCCCTCTTGGATATAGGCATTCTCCACCCCCAAGCCCTGGGCATAGTCCAGCCAGTCCTCATAATCTTTGGGGTCCACCGTACTTTGGAGCTCAGGGTAAAGCTCTAGGCCACTAAGGGGGGTGTATTGACTCATGAGGCTGAGGTAGATTTGGTCCCCATAATGTGTGTAGAGATAGTGGGTAATGGCCTTGGCCTGATCCAGTTGGCCGGGCAAAAGGAGCTGGCGGCAAACAAGGCCCTTGCTCAAAAGGGCTGGGGACTCAGGATCCGGCTTTCCTTCTTTAAATTGGCAGGGTCCCACCTGGCGAAACATCTCAGCAAGGGCAGCCTGGGCAATCTCCCGGTAGCGAGGAGCCTGGGAATATTTTCTAGCTGTAGTGTCTTCCCAATAGCGGAAGTCCGGCAGATAGATATCAATTAGGCCGTTTAGGGCACGTAAAGCCGGGACCGCTTCATAGGCGGAAGAGTTATATACGATGGGAATAAGCAGGCCCCTGGCTTTGGCCGCCAGGATGGCGGCCCGAATATGGGGGATAAAGTGGAGACCGGTCACAAGATTGATATTGGCCGCCCCCAGCGCTTGCAGCTTCAACATGACCCGAACCAAGTCCTCGAGGCTGAGCTCTTGGCCCCAGCCCTGCTGGGAAATAGTCCGGTTCTGGCAATAAACACAGGATAAATTGCAACCCGAGAAAAAGAGAGTTCCAGATCCCTGGCAACCAGATATAGAAGGTTCCTCCCACATATGTAGAGAAGCTCGGGCCAGCCTGACCTGGGCTATCATCCCGCAGGCCCCCCTCTCCCCTTTAAGACGATTCACACCACACTGTTTGGGGCAGAGTCGGCAGGCCTCATAGGCCTTAAAAATAGGTATGTTATCCAGATGCTTACTTGAAAAATAATCTACTTGTGGCATAGACATATATCCTACGGCAGGTTAGTCAATTAGGTCTCTTTGAGAAAATCCTGTGGGATCAGGCGGCTGGCTGGTCCTGTGTGCAGGAGTTGTAGTTCGTGGAGGGCACGGGTGGAGGCCAAGTAGAGTAGATGGCTATCCTCCGGGGCTCGGTAGCGGGCACAACTTGCATCTGCCACAAGAACGGCATCAAATTCTAGGCCCTTAGTCTGACGAACCGGGAGAACATAGAGGTCAAACGGGTCCTGGCCCTCCTCTAGCAAAAGCTCAGGCCAGGGGAAGTGGGGCCAAGAAATTTCGTAGCTGCCCTCCTCGGTGATATAACTGGCTGGGTCCTGGCCTAGGAGTTCGGCCGCCCGCGCCTGGCATTCCTCAAGGTCTCGACAGATGACGGCCAAGCGTCTCCCACCCCGCCGGTAAAAATCTGCCAAAATCCTTTGACTCTTTTCCCGCCAAGCCTCTGACACCACCTGGCTCAGCTGGACAGGCTGGCCATGCCTGGCAAAGGGCAGCAAGTCGGGATCTTGAATGATCTGGCGGGCAAAGGTCATTATTTCATAAGTCGACCGATAACTGGTTTTAAGGGCAAAGACGTAGCTGGGCTTGATCTTGTAGATAGCCTGCAGACGGGTTGTATAGTCTTCTGGCAAGGAAAAGCGAATGGCTTGGCTGGGGTCACCAAAAAGATTAGTCGGGCAAGGGAAACTTTCTGCCAAAAGCTCATGCTCCAGAGGTAGGAGGTCCTGGCTTTCATCTACGATGAGGAAATAGTAGGGCTTGCGATTCGGCTTCGGGCCTAAATAAAGACTCAAGCGAGCTAGAATACTTAAATCTAGGCGATCATAACGCCGGTAGACAGCTTTTTCATAAAGTCCAGGTAACTGGCTTTGAACCGCGTCAGAAGCAAGAAAGTCTTTATAGGCTTGGTCCAAATCCAAGCTGGCAGCTGGGGGAAGATTAGCCTTCAAGCGCACAGGTTTATACGACTTTGTATCGGGCTGATCTTCCTCTTCGGCTCCCCAAGCAGATTCTTGATCTCGCGCTTCCTGGTCTAGATAAGCATCCAAGTCATCCTGCCAGGTAGGCGCTTCTAGCTGATCCTCCTCCAGGCTGTGGGCTAGGTCTGCTGGTAGGCTCATACGCGTAGCTAAGTTTTGGCCGTAAGTGGCCAAGAGCTGAGAGAGGAGGGGGCCGGTAGCTAGGCTTAAGCGTTCCGGGCTGGCTTCCGCGTAGTCATAGCTAGCCAGCTTTGGGGCCAAAATACTCAGCTGATCCTTAGCCAAATCTACAAAGGTGGCCAAAGCTAAACTCTCTTCGCCTAAGGCGGGCAGGGCTAAGCTGACATACTCCGCGAAAAGCTTACTTGGGCTGATAAAGAGAATACGTTTAGCGGAAAAGCGCTGGCGGTAAAGGAGCCAGGCCGCCCGGTGGACCGCCACCGAACTCTTACCAGATCCGGCAACCCCCCAGACAAGCATGGACTGATGGTCTGGCAGGCGGATAAGGGCATTTTGGCCCTTTTGCAGACTGGCTGCAATTTCTTTGAGTTCAGGGGCAGAAGCCTCGGAGAGGATGTCCCGCAGGAGGTCATCGGAAGACGATTGATCAAAATCGGCCACTTTGAGCAAGCGCCCCTTGCTAATCGTCAGCATTTGTTTTTGCCATAAATGACCCTGGATAGGCCCTTGAGGACCCGCGATGGTGACCGGTCCAGGCTCTGCATCGTAGTAAAGGCTGGCCAGAGGGCTCCGCCAGTCCACAACCAGGCTTTCAACCTCAGCGCTATCATAAAGGCTCCGCAAGCCAATGTAATATTCCTCAGCTTCCTCCTTTGTCTCATCCTGGTAGGAGAAGGTGAGCTTGCCAAAATAGGGGCGATTTCTCAGCATCTGGTAGTCTGCCAGCTGTTTTTTCAAGGCCTGCCGGCGGCCAAAGATCTGCCGGAGGTCCTCTTGGGCCACAGCATTATCCGCCGTATTGGCAGAATTCTTCATATCCAGCCGGTCATCCCAGGACAGGGCTTTGACCTCCAGCTCCCGGTCACCTAGAGTGTCGAGCTCTGCTTGGAGTCGCTGGATCTCCTGGTCAAGCCAGGCCAGGATCTTGCTTAAATGGTCAGCCTCCTTCTGAAAGGCTGCTTCCTTCCCTCTATTTGTCGTATCCATATCTCTTATCCTATAATTCTTTTTGCTAGCGGTATCTGACTCGGCGGTCCGCCCACCCCTAGCAATCTCACTTAAGTATCAAGCATATTAGTTCATTATAGTCTATTCATTGATCTGCTCCTACCGCAGGATATTGAGCCTTCCTAAATACGTGGAAGATCCTAGTAAGGTAGGGAAAAAATGTTCTATAATCTCAGGCATGTTAGCGACGATTCGTAATGATTTCTCTAAGGCTAAGTTGACATGGGGTGATGGCCCCTTGCTCCTTATTCTCGCCTTTGTCAGTATGCAGCTAGTCAGCCTGGCCCTCTGGGCCAACCCTCTGCTTTTTTCCAATGCAGGTGCGGTGCCCGGCCAAGCGCTCTTGGGGCAAATAGCCCTATTTCTCTTTAGCTTAGGCCTGGTTCTGACCCTTCGGGTCAAGCGGCCCAGCTTCCAATTCTGGCCTCTGACCTCTGGGCTCATAACGATTTACCTGCTTTGGCTCATGGTCTTGCGGGCCGACCTGGCCTTTAGTGTGGGCTGTCTTGTCTGTATCTTCTGCCTCATCTGGACTAACTTCGCTAGCCGGCTGGGGCAAAGCCCTCTCATAGCAAAAGCCCAAAGTCAGCCCCAGTCCTGGAAAGTTATCTTAGCCCTCTCCCTCCTGGGGACCGCCCTCTTTATTCACCTGTTTTTTATGGGCCGGCTCTCCCTCTGCCGGGTCTGGGGCATGTCCACTCCCAGCTACGATTTTGGCCTCTTTAACCAAATGTTTGCCTACATGAAGGAAACTGGCCTTCCTTTGACTACCCTAGAACGTGATGGTCTTTATTCACACTTCCAGGTCCATTTTTCTCCCATCTATTATCTGATCTTGCCCTTTTACGCTCTTTTCCCCAAGCCTGAGACACTACAAATAGCTCAACTGGTCATAGTCTGTTCCGGCGTCATCCCCCTCTTTCTCCTGGCCCGACATTTCCACCTGCCCTGCCTAGTTGGGGCCGGTGTGGGCGCCGTCTATCTCCTCCAGCCTGGCCTCATGCTGGGCAGCTTTTACGACTTGCACGAGAATTGTTTTCTCGCCCCTATCATTTGCTGGCTCTTCTTGGCAATCTTCCAGGCTAAATTTTGGCCCAGCCTTTTCTGGAGTTTCATGCTCCTGATGGTCAAGGAAGATGCTGCCCTCTACCTCTTATCCGCTGCTTTCTTCGTCTTTTTCTCCCCCCTTCTCCGCCAGCAGCGTTATAAAGTATGGCCGCCGGGATCATCCCCCAAGACATTCAGCCTATCTGCACGCCTCTTGGCTCTAATACTCGCGGGGCTAGCTTTACTGGGCTTTGCCCTCATCTCCTCCTTTCTCCAACAAGCAGGCGAAGGGCTTATGTCCTACCGCTTTGCTATTTTGCAACAATATGGAGGTCAGGGCTTGGCCGGCATTATCCGCTCTGTTTTCCAAAATCCTGCCCAGGTCCTTAGCCTTATCTTTGGTCCAGAAAAACTAAACTACTTACTGACTCTAGCCCTGGCTACAGGCTTTTTACCCTTTCTCCAGACCGCTCGCAGTCATTACCTCCTCTTCCTCCCTCTCCTGGTTATGAACCTGGCCACAGACTACCCCTACCAGTACAATATTCTCTTTCAATATAATTTTGGCAGTCACAGCTTCTTGATCCTGGCGCTCTTACTAGCCCTGGTCGGCCTTAAGCTGCCAAAGACTTGGCCGAAAAATCACAAGTCAGGGATCCGATATTACGCCGTTTGGATTGTGACACCCCTCCTTCTTTTGGTCGCCATCATAGGGGCTGGCTGGCTCAGCCTTTACAATATTCAGGATCAGGCCTTCTATGTAGATAAGTACCAAGGTAACCCCCAGTACTATCAGGAAATCCGGGCAGCCTTGGAAGACCTCCCCCGCGACCTTGTCATTGGCGCAGACACCTTCTCCACGACCTTTTTGGCCGACTGTCCCCAGCTCTATGATCTGAAATTTAATGAGACAGCAGCGACCGGGAGCCGGGACCTGGACCTTGTGGTGTGGGCCCCCAGCCGGGCCATGGATTGGATGATGGAAGATACAGAGTACAGCCCGATCCTAGAGATGTACCGGGCCAAGGGTTATGTAGATAGGCCTGACCTTTCGGGCCAGGGGCTCATAACCGTTTTGAGCAAGCCGGAGCTAGTAGATGCTCCATAAGAAAAGCCTCCCGAGGGAGGCTCTTTTTTAAGACAGGGATGCGGGCGTAAAAGCATCTGGCAGCAAATCCTCCAGGGATTTTTCCACATAGCTAGCATCTGGCTTCAGGGCCAGGGTCAGAAAGTTGTCCGCCGCAAATTCAGATAAAACTTGGCGGCAAATCCCACAGGGCCGAGCATATTCATCGGCATCCGTAACGACCGCCAGAGCTAAAATTTTTCGATTACCGGTAGAAATAGCCTTAACAACGGCGACATGCTCTGCACAGATCGTAGCGCCAAAGCTGGCGTTCTCAATATTACAGCCGGTGTAAATTTGTCCATCTTCTGCTAAAACCGCAGCCCCGACCCGGAAATGCGAATAGGGAACATAGGCCAGCCTTTGGGCATAGAGGCAAGCTTGTATAAGCTGATCTTTTCTTTCGCTGGTGAGGTTCATTATGCCTCCTTGGCTTGGCTAGTCTTACTGGTCTTGCTCGTAGCGGGCTTAGCCTTTGTGCTGGTCGCCTTCGTCTTGCTGGTCGCAGGCTTGGCCTTAGCAGGCGCTTTGGCTTTTGCTTTGGACTCGGTCTTGGTCTTAGCGGCTGTCGACTTCGTCTTGCTGGCCGAGCTCTTGGCCGGCGCTTTCGCTTTTGTCTTAGGCTCAGGCTTAGGCTCTGCTTTGGTCTTAGTGCTTGTCGTTTTTGATTTTGTAGCGGCAGGCTTAGCTTCAGCTGAAGTTTTAGCTTTTGTCTTGGGCTCAGCCTCAGCTTTAGCTTGTGTTGCTTTCGCCTTTGTTGCGGTTGATTTAGCCTTGGCAGGTTTTTCCTTTGCCTTTGGGCTTTCAGCCTTGGCAGCTTCTTCTAGCATTTTGTCATAGACATCGAGAAATTGTTGGAGCCAGGTAATACGCGCGGCGTAGTCCTGTGCCAGATGCTCCAATTCACTGAGGAGGACAGGATCTTCGCAATGTTCAAAGTTAAAGGCAAAGAGCTTGCGTTCGGCTTCTTTCAAGTCCGTCAAGGTCGCCATTTGCTGTTCACGGAGGCCGGAATTTTCAACTTTTTCCTCTAAAAGGTCACGCAGATTTTCAGGCTCTTCGCCTTTCTCATCTGCATCCGTAATAATATCCGCCCGCACGATACGTTCTTGGCTTAAAAGATCCTGCCAAGCGCGAAACTTCACACTATAATCCTTAATCAAGGCAACTAATTCTTCAGACAAATTGCTGCACCCCCTGAAAATACTAAACTTTATTATAACATGTGACCTATAGTCCTGATATGGCGAGATCTAGGATGGTATCAGATGGTTCCTCTCACCTATACTGTTCAATTATCCACTTTTAAACTTTATCTTATGATATACTTTGTGCAAACAAACAGATTGATAGAATCTGTTTCCATCTTTTTTGCCAAGTGCAAACACAGAACACTTTGGAGGGTTTTATGAAAAAGATCGTATGTCTAATGCTTAGCCTACTCCTGGCCTTTGCCTTGCTACCTATTGCTGGAGTAAGCGCCGAAGAAGCCTTAACAGGTGAAATTAGTGTCCAAGCTGAAGAGGATTGGATGGATTATTACAAAGCCGCTATTGATCGTGTCTTGGAAGCTAATCCTGACGCCAAGATTAACCTGATCGAAATGGGTTCCTTTGAACATCTTGATACCATTGACAACACGGATGCTGGCAACCCTGACGTTGCTGACCTTTTCGCTATCCCTGCAGACCGGATTTACGGCCTGACTGATTCAGATGTTCTAGGCGCTATTGATGCGGAAAAGCTCGTAGAAAAGATTGGTGGCTGGAAGGATTTCGAAGCTTTCAACGAAGGCATCGGCGGGAATTTCAAAATTGATGATGAATATTTTGCTTTCCCCTTCAATATTGAGACCCTTATCGTTTTCATCAACGCTGCCAACGCCAAAGCACATGATATTAACATTGACAAGCCTATCGAATTAACAGAAGTTAAAGATCCGGCAACCGTGCTCCTACCCGCTTTTGATGCTTGGTACGGCGTAGCCCTGACTAACTCCGCAGAGATTGAGCTCTTGGGCCGGGAAAAAGAAGATGACGCCGAAGATTACACCTTCTTTAGTGATCTCAGCTCAGACTGGTCTGATTTGCCAGAGGAAAAACAAGCCTTCTTTACTGCTCTCTATGACTATTGGAAGCTGAATTTTGATGCCAATACTACCCTCTTTGACCCTGAGGCAGGCTGGGGCTACATTGATGATAGCTTCACCAGCGGCGAAGCCGGTGTCTACCGTTTGGGTGGTCCTTGGGATGCTGGCTCTATCAGTGAGAAGGCCAAGGATGGTGACGACTTAGTCATCAAACCGATTACCGACATTACAGTCAATGGCAAGCCCTTGCTCCACTGGAAAGGGGGTTGGGGTCTCGCGATTAACTCTCGTATTGAGGATGATGAGGATAAGGTTGCTCTGGCAGAAGCTCTGATTGCTGAACTCGTGAATCCCGAGTACGCTGCAGACCTTTTCAACGCTACTGGCAAGATTCTGGAAAACGTTCCCGCAGAAACTTACGAAAAATCTGATGACCTCAAAGACATCGATAAGGAAGTTATTAAGGCGGTTATCAGTTCCTACCAGGATGCTCCTGCCCGCCCCCTCTTTAACGAATGGGGCCGCGTATGGGATACCTATAAAAATGCTATTCTTTCCTGGAACTCTGTAAAGCCCGAGTCTGCAGAAGCTGCCTACGCAGAATTGCAAGCCAGCTTTGTGGCTATGATGGAAACTTTGGAAGCAGAACATTAATGAGCAGATTCCATGAAAATAAAAGGCTCCTTCGGGAGCCTTTTATTTTAGTCTAGGGCATGACCAGCCACTCTTTGAAAGATTCTTAGGCCTTTTATGAATGAGCAAAACAGCTTGACAAGCCAAGAAAAATGCCAGTTAGACCAGGAAAAGCTCTTGTCTCTCCTGATCCCAGCAGCCCTTCTCATATTGCTTTACGCTGTGGAAGTCCTCATGCTGGCTAAAGATTCTGACTTATATGCCCAGTGGCATGCTCTTTATCCTGACCTGGATTTTGCAAGCTATCTGAATGTACACATTTTTTACTTTTTAGCGAAAATCCTCTATCCTGTGGCCTTATGCCTCTACACAGCTCTCACCATTAAGCGTTATGGTACACCCAAGTATTTTCGTAGTGTTTGGCTCCTCCTAGGCCTGGCTGCTTTGTTCAAGCAGGCGCTAGAGGCCAAATTCAGTTCGCTTTTTTACTATCTCACTTTACTTTGCTACCTAGTCCTGCTGTGGCAGCTCGCTAGAATCTCGCAAAGAGAGGATAAATATTACCTCAAGAAACAGCAGGAGGCCCATCGATGAGATATTATCCGGCCCAATTGACAGATGACATAGGCAATCTCCATCCCAGGAAGCACCAGGCTTTGGCAGAGCTTGCCGAATTAGGAGCCCAGTTGGAGACTGCTAGTCCAGAACAAAAGCCAACATTAAAAGCCCGTTTAGCCACTCAAGAGCGTGGGCTGGCCCAACATCCTTACACACAAAAGCTTGAGGCATTCAAAAGGAAGGCCAAAACCTTCGAAACAGAGCTCAAAAGAAAGCAGGCCCAGTGGCGCCAGCAATCTACTCATCAAGATAAGCGGCTTGCAAAGCTGGAGGCAGAACTGAAGGCCGCCGAACAAAGCGCTGCTTTTTATGAAGCTTATCAAGAACTCAGCTATGATGCAGAGCTAGCGTATCTGATCAGCCAACGCAAACAAGTTCACCTACCTGCCATAATCCAGCAACAGTTGGACTTAGAAAAGCTTTTAGCAGAAAAAGAGGCCTTGAAGGCCCAGGCTGAACAGCAAGATAAGACCAAGCTACAAGCAGAGATAGCCGTTTATAAAAAGCAAAGGCAGGAGACTTATCAAGCCAAGCTGTCTGAACTCAAGGCTAAAAAACGGGAGGGGCAGATTTCTTCTAAGGCTCTAGCGGCCGAGTGTAAGATGGCAAAGCTGGCCTTGAAAGAAGACCTGGCCTTGAAAGAATTGCAAGATCCCGTGAAGGGGCTCGAGGAGCAAATTCGCGCTATCAAACACCATCTTAAGCGGGGCATTCCAGAAAAATACCGGGTCATGGAAGCAGATATCTCTGACCTTCGCCGGCGCACACCCGTGGAAGTAACCCGCAAGAGCCCACGCAATTTTCTTTGGAACTTCATCTTGCCTGGCTTGGCCCAACTAGCCAACAAGCAATATATCAAAGCTCTATGTTTCTTTCTTGGCTCGCTTTTTATCGCTTTTGCCGCTATTCCCTACGCCCTGGGCTATGGGAACTACCAGGGCCAAGGTGTTGCAGGACTCCTGAGCCTGGCCCAGGGAGGCCGCCGGGTCGACCGGTCCATTATCTTCATGATTGAGGGTATTATTGCTATTTTTCTCTTAATCCTCGCCCTGGCCATTTATTATTTTGCCATTCGGGATGCCTACCGGGTGGAGAAAAAGCAAATTCAAGGTATACGCCCCCATAATTGGTTTGAGAGCAAGGAGCTCCTCGAGAGTCGCGGCTTTCCCTACATTGTCTCTAGCCCTGCCCTCTTGGTGATTATTTTTATAGTCCTCGTGCCAGTGGTGACTACCATCCTCCTGTCATTTACGAATATGGACCCCAAAAATCAGTCGAAATTTGCCTGGGCCGGCCTGGCTAATTACAAGGTCATAGCCTTAGGGCAAGGTGTAGCAGGTCAAGCCTTTTGGCATATTCTCACTTGGACAGTCATTTGGACCCTGGCCGCTACCAGCCTGGCTATTTTGATTGGTTTCATACTAGCCCTACTCGTAAATCAAGACAGAATTCGCGGGAAGAAGCTGTGGCGAACCATCTATCTCTTGCCCTGGGCAGTTCCTGCTTTTATCACCATTATGTTTTTCTCCGTAATGTTGGCCCCCAATGGCATGTTAACGGAGTTGATCTCCGGTCTTGCGGGACAAGTGGTGAATGTGAAGAATGACACGACCCTTACCAGGATTTCCCTGATCCTCTTGCAGGGCTGGCTGGGTTCCTCTTACATCTTCCTCTTGTGTACAGGTATTTTGCAGTCTATTCCCCAAGACCTCTACGAGGCCGCAGAAATCGACGGTGCCGGGGCATGGAAGCGAGTTAGGCATATTACTATTCCTCTCATGCTTTACCAGATTGCCCCCCTCCTAGTCACTCAATATACCTTTAATTTTAACAATTACTCCATCATCGCCCTCTTTAATAATGGTGGTCCCTTTGTGCCAAGCAAATACGGCAATTTGGCGGGATCCTCGGACATATTAATCTCATATATTTTTAAGTTAACCATTGAGAACCAGTACCAGGCTTTGGGTGCAGCCATTACCCTCATCATCTCTCTGGTCCTCATGTTTGTTTCCTTCCTTGGCTTCCGTAAGACCAAGGCCTTTAACGACTAGGGAGGTTACGGATGTTTTTCTTTAAGCGCAAAAAGTCCTCAGATCTTTACTTATCAGACAAGCCTCCCCTCACTGGCCTGGGAAAAATCATGCTGGCCTTGTCCTATATTGTTTTGACGGCCTGGGCTCTAGCCATCATTTGGCCCCTAAGCCAAATGGTTCTCTCAAGCTTTAATGGCAACCAGGGCAAGGCCATCTCCATGGCTGGGACCTACGTCTTTTCTTGGGATAACTTCCGTTATCTTTTTGAGAAAACTTACTTTTTGTCCTGGGTAAAAAACACCATTATCATCGCATTAGCGTCGGCCCTCCTGACTCTCTTGATTGTGTCTTTCACCGGCTATGCTTATTCTCGCTACCGCTTTTCTGGACGCAAGGCCTCGCTTATGACCATCATGCTAATCCAATCTATCCCTACCTTCGCAGGGATCACGGCCTACTACACCATGCATAACATCTTCTCTTCGGTTCTGCCCTTCTTTTCACGCCAGGCCCTCTTGGTCTTCATCTATGCAGGCGGGGGCATTGCTGCTAACACTTTAATCTTGAAAAACTATATCGACTCTGTGTCTACAGAGTTAGATGATGCCGCCCGTATTGATGGTTGTTCAAACATGGAGATTTACCGGCTCATCATCATGCCCATAGCCCGGCCTATGCTAGCCATCATAGGTCTTTGGTCCTTTATCGGGCCCTTTATGGACTACATGCTACCCAAGATCCTATTGACCAATCCTCAGTCCTACACCCTGGCTACAGGTCTTTTTACCTTGATCAATGATGTCAGGACCATGAATCAGCCTGCTTTTGCTGCGGGCGGCCTCTTGACTGCTGTCCCCATCATTATCCTTTTCATCAGCCTACAAGGCCAGCTGATTTCTGGCTTGGCCCAGGGCTCGGTTAAAGGTTAATCGCTTAGAGAAGAATATAAGTTTAAGTAAGGAGTATGCATATGGATGTGCGTTTAAAAAATATTGGTAAGAAGTACGAAGGTAGAGAAGAGTTTACTATCCGCCATATTAATCTAGAAATTAAGAGCCAAGACTTTTGCGCTATTTTGGGTCCCTCGGGCTGCGGCAAGTCTACCCTGTTGCGGATGATAGCTGGGCTCAATTCTATCACCGAAGGAGAGTTGATCTTCGGTGACAAGCTCATGAACAAGGTAGCAGCCAAGGACCGGGATATTGCTATGGTTTTCCAATCCTACGCCCTCTATCCTCACATGACAGTCTATGACAATATGGCCTTTTCTCTTAAAATGCGGAAGGAATCCAAGGAGGTCATCCACCAAAGAGTTGTAGAAGCCGCTAAGCTTCTGCAAATTGAAGAATACCTTTATTCCAGGCCCTCAGATATTTCCGGCGGTCAGAGGCAGCGGGTGGCTCTGGGCCGAGCTATGGTCCGCAAGCCCTCGGTCTTTCTCATGGATGAACCCCTCTCCAATTTGGACGCTAAGCTAAGAGAACATATGCGGGTGGAATTAGTCCGCCTCCATAAGCGTTTAGGCACCACGACGATTTATGTCACCCACGACCAGACAGAAGCCATGACCATGGCAGACAAGATTGTCCTTTTAAATAAGGGTATTATCCAGCAGGCTGGAGCCCCCTCTGAACTTTATCACCATCCGGCCAACGTTTTTGTAGCTAGCTTTATCGGCAGTCCCGCCATGAATCTGATTCCCGGCAGGATTGTCCAGGGCCAGTATGTCAGCGATAACCAGCTCATTACCCTCCAGCCCTCCCCTGCTGATAGTCCAAAGCTCCAAGAGCATGAAGGGGAGCAAGTGCTCTTGGGAGTCAGAGGCGAACGCCTCAACCCAGGCTTATCAGAAGCCAATAATCTGCAATTGACGGTAGATGTAGTCGAGATGCTGGGCAAGGAACAGATTCTATATTGCGAGCTGGCTGACCATACTGAACTCGTAGTTTCTGCGCCTGGTCATCTGGAATTTAAGTCAGGACAAGGCTATGATTTTCATATACAAGCCAATGCCTTGCACTTCTTTAACCAGGCCACTGGGGAAAGAATCAATTAACTACTGACCTGGTCTGATAGACTGGGCACAAGATACAAAAGATCAAGGGAGATAAATATGCACACCAATGAAAAGATCGCTACTTTAAGAAAGGCCATGGAGACCCAAGGCCTGGCCGCCTATGTCGTCAACACAGCAGATGCCCACCAGTCGGAATATGTATCCGATTTTTTTAAAGAAAGAGCATGGCTCACCGGTTTTACGGGATCTGCAGGCACGGCTTTAGTGACCCAGGATAAGGCCCTTGTCTGGACAGACGGACGCTATTTTATCCAGGCTGAGCAAGAGATTGCTGGTAGCGATTTTGAACTCATGAAAATGGCGACACCCGGTTATCCCAGTGTTCGTGAATGGCTCCTAGCCAATCTCTCCTCCGGGGATCTAGTAGGCATGAACGAAGCCACCCTATCCCAAAAAGCCTATGAAGAGATGTCTGCTGCCTTGGATAAAAAAGGGATCAAGCTCCAGCCCCTCCCCTCCCTCATCGCCCCCTTGTGGCAAGACCGGCCAGCCCTGCCTTCAGCGGCCATTTTTGCGCACGATCTGGAATATACCGGTATGACTGCCTCTGAAAAAATAGAAAAAATGCGGGCTAAGATGGCTGAGGATGGAGCGGATGCTAGCTTTATCGTGGGTCTAGATGATGTGGCCTGGCTTTACAACTACCGAGGTGGGGATGTGGCCCATAATCCGGTCAGTCTCGCCTATGCCCTCCTGACGGAGAAAGAGGCCAAGCTCTTTATTGACCTGGGCAAGGTCGATAAGAACATGCAGAACATCTTCCACAAGGAAGGCATTGAGGTCCTAGACTATAAAGAAGCAGCTTCCGCCTTATCTCACTTGAAGGCAAAAAAGATTGCTCTGGATAAGGGGCTCATTTCCTATCAATTATTTAAATCCCTACCCTCTTCAGTAGAGGTTCTAGACCAGACTTCTTATGTCTATCTCACTAAATGTTGCCTGAATCCTACAGAGCTGGCCTGCCAGAAGGCAGCCTACAAGCGAGATTCCGCAGCTATTACCCGCTTCCTCTTTTGGCTGAAGCGCGAGGTCAAGCGGCAAGCCATTGATGAGCTTCAGGCTGCTGACCAGCTTCATGCCTGGCGGAGTCAGGGAGATAAGTTTCTGGAGGAAAGCTTCGGCTCCATATCCGCCTATGGGCCTAATGCTGCCATGATGCACTATGCTCCTTCCGCAGACCACAAGGCTCAATTGGAAGCTAAGTCTTTCTACCTCATCGATTCGGGCGGCCAATACCTGGATGGGACAACCGATATCACGCGGACCATTGCCCTGGGCCCATTAAGCGCGGAAGAAAAGACAGACTTCACCCTGACCCTCAAGTCCCATATAGGCCTGGCCTCGGCCAAATTTTTAGAGGGCACCAGCGGCTATTATTTGGACTGCTTAGCCCGCCAACCCCTCTGGCAGCACTATATGGACTATAAATGCGGGACAGGCCATGGCGTAGGCTATGTTGCGGGTGTACACGAGGGGCCCCAGCGCTTTTCCAAAGTTTACAATCCCCTTCCCCTCCAAGAAGGGATGCACATTACCATTGAGCCTGGAGTCTACAAGGAGGGTAAACATGGGATTCGCCTGGAAAATGACTATGTGGTCAGCTTTGACCGTGAGTTCATGGGCGATCGCTTCCTCCAGCTGGAGGTCATGTCTTTTGTCCCCTTGGATCGAGATGCCATTGACCCCTCCCTCCTGACCACCCAGGAAATAGCCTGGCTGGACCAGTATCATCAGCAATGCTATGAGGTCTTAATTGATCAAATGACGACCGATGAAGAGCGGGCAGATCTCAAAAAGGCCTGCGCCCCCCTCCTATAAGATGGATCCTAAATTTTTTAAAAAGCCCTATTACAATCTTTACCTGGTCAGGCATGGTGAGTCCATGGGCAACTATTACCGGATCTTTGGCGGCTGGATGGACCTTCCCTTAACCCAAGCAGGCAAAGAAGAGCTGGAACAGCTCAAGGGAGAAATCCCCTACCCCGAGGCCGACCTCTATCGGCACTCGGGGCTTATCAGGGCCCAACACACGCTCAAAATAATCAGCGGCAAGCAGGATATCGCCCAGCAAGATTGGCGTTTTTCCGAATCCTATTTTGGCATCAAGGAAGGCTCTATCCCGGAAGACTACCAGGTCAATGAGGATTTTTACACCAAATTCTATCAGGATATCCCCCAAGGCCAGGGCGAAGAGCTCTTTTCAGAGCAAAGGATCCGGGTCCTCAAGGCCTGCTTAGACCTTCTCGCTGAACTTAAAGACCGAGGGCTTAATTCCGCCTACATTTTTGGCCACTACGGCACCATTAAATCCGCCCTATTTTCCTTTGTACCCGGCCTCAGCCATAATCTGGAATCTAAGGAAATTATTCCTAATGGATCTCTCTGGCATTTTCTTTTTGAGGATCAGGGGCAAAGGAAAAGCTCTCGCCAGGGCGAAAGCTTGGGGGATAAGGCTTTAGAAGATTTAGGACTCCAACGTCCAGAAAGCAGCATGCGCTGTCTCTTGGTCAGGTCTTATTGGGGCGAAGGTTATCAAGACTTGGTCTATCAGGCAGAGGGCTTTGCTGAAGCTGAGAAGACTATCCTAGGCTAGGACAGTCCGCCTTGCTTAGTCAAAGATAATGACATCCCCTAGAAGAGGAATTTTCATGGCCTTACCCTTGGAGCAAGTGAGAAGGCCGTAGACAAAGCCGGCAAAAATCATCAATTCAAGGACCAGGAAGATAACCTTTAAAATGGTGCCCAGCACAGGAATCAGGCTTAAAAAGCCAAAGATCCGACCCACCATCCATAAAGCGAAGCTACAAATGGAGAGCACCATGCCCTGATTGGCATGAAAGCGGGCATAGGGTGAATCCTGGGCCGTCAGCATGGGGACTAAAAAGAGGAGTGGAATATAGGCTAAGACAGAAACGCCCCGATTCTTCTCCTTGTCCTTATTCGTGAACTGACCAGACTTATCTTCGCACTTAAAATATTTCTTACCCTCTTTCTTAGCCTTGGCAATTACTTCTTCTGCTTCATCCAGCTTAGCCTGGGCCTGAGCTTCTAGAGTTTCCTTGCCGCAGGATGGACATTTTTTCGCATCATCTGGCATTTCTTTGCCACAAAACCTACAGTACATCGTCTCTCACCTTTCTTCCTATTGGCTTAAAGTAGCTAGCTAGAAAAATCCTGGAGCCAACGAGTCTGGCCCCAGGAAATTCAACAGTTTTAAACTCGGATTATTCTCCGTCTTCGTCCAGGCCCAGAGCCGCTAAGGCCTGCATAAGCTTGGTTAGAATGTCTTCATTTTCTTGTAAGGCCTGCATATCATCCTCATTGTTGAGGTCATAGTAGTCCGCAGGCAGTTCAGAAGGCAGATTCATTTCCTCTGCTGCCATGAAACGAGGTTGCAGGTGGAGGGTAATAAATTGATCCTCTAAGCGGGCATCCGGTACCAGGGTACAATCAAGCTTATAGTCTTCGCCTTCTAGGTAACCCTTGATAGCAATATTCATGATTGCCTCTTTTTCAACCCACTTAATGTCCCCATAGCTATCAGGGTCTTCCTCAGTGCTGTCTTCAGTTTCAACCTCTTCAAAAACGGGTTCTTCCGTCACGCTTGTGACTGTCAGATTTACTTGACCCAAGAAAAGCTCCTCATTTGCTGCGCGCTTGAGGATGCTGACGTCTTGGTAGCTACCCTGGAGAAGATCACCTTCACTAGAACTATGAACACTAAAGCTACCAGAAGAAGTACCGCTTGTAGGATCTTGCTGGTCTTGAAGCTCGAAGGCGACCAGATCCACGAGGCCATATGCACTATCTTCTGCGACCTGGTCGTCATCGTCGTCAGCCACAGAAGGGCTGGCATTCAAGGCAAAATAGACACCGGTCGTGAGTTGGTCAGAAGATTTTACATTAAAGCCTTCATAGCAAATACGGTCGTCAGAGTCTGGCTTGGCAAGACTGATCTTGTTACCACGTTTGACACCATCTGCAGACAAGTATTCCTCCCAAGTGATCGCCAGGGGGTCTAGAGAGTCTTCGTCCAGGTCTTCCTGGGCCATGCCCAGAAGATCATTGAGCGTAATGGCCTCATCACCGTAGTCGAAGTCATAATCCTCGTAGTAATTCTCGTCTTCAGTATCCTCAAGATCATCAGTCTCGATCTCATCTTCGTCATGATCCTCATCCTCATCAAGGTCAAAATCATAAAGTTCTGTCGAATCGATGGGAATCAGACTGGCAATAGCGGTAATAGCTTCAGATGCACGTAATTCTTGCACAAAAGCACGGCAGGCCTCGAGCATCTGGTCAGCTGCCAGGAAGCGGGTATGGACAGTGAGGCCTTCGTTGACCTCGCCCACGACAAAGTTGCTCGTTTGCTCACCCTGATCCTCAAATTTTTCAAGGAAGTGGGCCTTGGCCGCAAAATAATCTGCCTGGGCTTGCTCACCATGCTGAGCCATGACTTGGGGCAGGGCCAGGAAGCCACCACCTTCAGCCGCACCAGGGCTGGCCATGCTAGCTAGGTCAGAAAAGTCCTCTTCTTGCATCAAGATTGGCTTATCTAAAATACCGGGCAGGTCTAGGAGCAACTGGTCATTGAAGATACTAAAGGCAAGAGACAAAGCCTTGCTGGTATCCGCCTTATTGTAGAGCGAAATATTGTAGCTAACAGCGCCAGTGCCCAGCAGGTCTGCTTGATACATGATCTTCAAGCCTAATTTGTTAAGCGCCGCTGCTGTTTGGGCATCCATGACCATGGCGGGGCTCAGTTCCAGGCCCATGTCAACCGTTTGGCCAATAGGTTGCTTGGCCTGGGCAAGCCAGTCGGCCATGGTTTTTTCCTGGAAGAAATCGTCGAAATAGCTGGCCAGAGTTTTACTTTCCTCACCCTCCGCAAGCACGGGGGTAAAGACCAAGGCGAAAGCCATGACCAGAGCTAGGCTTAAGGCTATGAAATTTTTAAAGCTTAGTTTTTTCATAACTATCCTTTCTTACTTTACGCTGACTTGCAGGGCAAGTCCGGTTTACATCTCCCATCCCAGCTCAAAACCTAGGGCTAGCCGGAAGAGTGGTCTTGTAAACGCACCACGCTATAGGCGTGAGGCTAACTATATTCTAACTAATGCATGAATGCTAAGCAAGAAATTTACGGTAAATTAACTTGAGTCTCTTGGGGGTGGTCTATAAGCAAGTCCGAATTTTTATAAAGCTGGACAATCTCCATCACTTTGGCAGTCAAGAGCTGGCAGTAGGCCTGAGATCCCAATTCAGAGGGGTGGATGTAGTCTTCTTGGAAAAAATCAGGACGTGTTTTGGCATTGGCGTGCCAGTCCACCAGGTAGACCTGATCATGACTTGTTACAAAGTCCTCTAGGGCACCATTACGTTCTGCTTCCGTAATCGCATAGGGCAGGACGATATTGACTAAGATAAGGGGCTTGCCATTTAGGTCTCGCCAGACCTTCGTTAAAGCCTCGGTATCAATATCTCCATTGCTACCCAGGGCGATAATCATGATTTCCCCAAGGGGACCTGCTGCCTTCATGCCATTGTAAATATCCCAAACCTCCCACATTTGCCGGTTAGAGAGGGCATCCAGGTCCAAGCCTGGCAAATAAGGGAAGATATAATAGGAGTTGATGACAGATACCGAATCGCCAATCATGGAGAGAGGAATATCCCGGTACTGGTCATAAAGTTCCATGTTAATGCTGAAATCGCCCTCCAGCTTATTAAAGTCCAGCATATTCTGTCGCATGAGGTCATATTGCCAGTCATCTTCGGCTATCGGCTGAGAGGGCGGGATATGGAGCTGACCCTTGATTTCCCAGCCTCCAGGCCCTTTGGCTATCGTAGGCTTGGCCGTAGTGGCGGGGCTGCTACTCAAGCTGGGCACAGGTTGCTGAGTGCCAGTTTGACTTGGCGTGTTTTCACCTTGTTCAGGCTGGAGCGTGGGATTAGCCTTGCGGCTAGCCGCTTCTGCTCTTCTAGCCTCCAGCTGGGCCTCTGCGGCAGCCAAATCGGTTTCCAGCTTGCGGAAGTCAGCACCCCCCGTCAGGACATAGACTTGCTGCCAGGGGGTCAAAAGCAAGACTAAGGCTAAACAGAGACTGATGAAAGAAGCGTAAGACCAGCGAGACTTTTTCAGAGTAAAACCTGTCTTCCGCAAGAAAGTCACCAGGCGGTAAGCTAATTCCGCTAAGCCTAGGGCTAAGCCTGCCTGGCATACTGCCAGGACCCAGGCGGGTATGAGATAGGGAGTCAAGAGGCGCTCGAAGATCACAAAGGCCGGATAATGCCAGAGATAGAGTTCATATGACCGGCTACAAATCCAAGTCACCAGGGGAGATTTGCCCACAGTCTCCCAAAAATTTTGCCCATCTGCCAGCAGGGCTAAAAGGCCTGCATAAATAAGGGAATAGGCTGGCAGACCATAACGCATCATGTCCCCCAAACTGAAGGGTAAAAAGTATGCCAGGAGGACCAGAAGGGAAAGTAAAACAATAAGTAACTGCTGGAAAAAATAAACAGCCCGCTTATCAGGAGCAGCTTCTCCCCTCGCGATGCCGGGTTCACGCAAGAGGGCGAAGAAGGCCCCTAGGCTGAAGCTAAAGAACCGAGTATCTGTCCCATAATAGACGCGGGTAGGATCATCCGCCCCCTGACTGAATATCCAGAGAGCGGCCAGGGAGCCGAGACTAAAGAGGGCAAATTGGTAGAGCCAGAGGGCCCGGTCAGAAGGCCGGTAAAAGCGTTCGACCGTTAGACTAAAAAGCAAGTAAAACTGAAACTCTAAGGACAGGGCCCAGATATGGGTCAGGGGCTTCAAGTAAGCTTGACCTTGGAAATAGGAATCCCCTAGGGATATCTGCCACCAGTTGTTAAAGCCCAAGATAGCAGACCTGAGTTGACCTGCGTAATGGTCTAAAAACATGGGGAAGACCAGGACCATCAGCAGAGACAGGAAAAAAAGCAAAATCAGGAGAGGCGGATAGAGCTTGGCCGCCTTTTTTCTGAGAGAAGGCAGGAGGCGGGGGCGTTCCATACCCAAGCTTTCCTGCCATAATAGTTTTCGCATGCTGAGATAGCCAGCCAAGCAAAAGAAACCCACGACGCCCAGATAGGCTTGGGGGAAAATTAGAGGATTGAGGTGGTAGAGGAAGACCCCTAGAAAAGAGAGGGCGCGCAGGCTGTCAAATGCATAACGGTGTGATGAATGTACTGCCCGGCCCATGGCCTATACCCCCTATTTTAAAACTGTTTCCCTATTTTAGCCGGGAAAGTCTCTAACAAACACATTATACTTTACAAACTCTTTAAGTTTTAGCTAAGTTCTGTAACAGGCCTCCAGGAAGCTGGCAATCTGCTAAGATAGAAATACTCTTCTCCTGTTGGAAGCAGGCCAGATTGGCGACCCTAGCTTTTCTTGAGGATGCGCCGTATAGCCTCACAAGAGACAGGAAAAGACAAGATCTTTGAATCATTGAGTATTTTGACCATTGGATATAAATTTTGAGGTGAAAAATGGAACGGGGCAGACAATATATGGGATCTAGAGACAGACAGCCACAGGGGCAAGCCGGTCGCAGACCTGGGCCCCATAGCAATCCCGGCCAGAGACCGCAAAGCTATAGAAATCCTAACCCTCACACGAGGCAAGAAGTGCGACCCCAGGCTCATCCTGGTCCCAGACCAGCCTACCGACCCGAAGTAGCCCCACAAAGAGACCCGGCTTATAGACCGCAGGCTTATGGAGCTTCCCCTGCCCGTCCAGCCCCCTACCAGGAAGCCGAGAAATATTATTCTGCCCCTTACCAGAGCTACCAAGGGCAAGATAATTATTATCAGCCTCGCAACACCCTGGGTGGTGATCCATATGAGCACCTAACCCAGCCCCCCAGCTGGACCAAGTGGATCGCTCCCGTGCTGTCGGGCATCGTCTTTATTGCCTGTCTCATTATTCTCCTTACCCTCTTGAGTTAAGCCGGTTTAGCTTTCTATAATGCAACTAAATAGGGTCTGCTCGGCTGAGCAGACCCCTTTTCATATCTAAACTTAGAGTTAGATGGTCGTAAACCCTTACTTAATTCTTATCATGGGTTCTTCCCAAGTTGCATGGGGAGGAATATCCAGGAGGCTTGCCACCGTAGAGGCCACATTAGCCAAGCCATAATCCCCCTCCTCAAGCATTTCCACATCCTCTCGGCCATAAACCACACAGGGCACAGGCGACAGGGTGTGGGAGGTCTTGGGCCGGCAAGGCTCGACCGCGGGATCATTTTGGCACATTTCTTCGCAGTTTCCATGGTCAGCCAGGAGAACCAGGGTATAGCCATACTTGTCTACAGCTTCTAGCAAGCGGCCTAGGCAGAGGTCTACAGTTTCCATAGCAATCAGGGCAGCCTGATAGTTACCCGTGTGGCCCACCATGTCGCCATTAGGATAGTTGGCCCGGATAAAGTCATATTGGCCAGAGGCCATAGCTTGGATGAGGGCTTCCGTAATCTCGTAAGCCTTCATCCAGGGTTTGAGGTCAAAACTGAGCACATCGGAGGGGATTTCTTCCCAGGTCTCTAGCTCTTCCGAGAAGGGCTCCAGGCGGTTGCCATTCCAGAAGTAGGTCATATGGCCGAATTTCTGGGTCTCCGAGACTGCGTACTCATTAAGCCCATGCTTGATCAATTCTTCGGTGAGGCAGTTATGAATTTGCGGAGGATTGACCAGATAGTGCTTGGGGATATGGAGGTCGCCATCGTATTCCAGCATGCCCGCATAATAGACGTCAGGCCGGCGACCCCGGTTAAAGCCGGTAAAGTCATCGCCCTGGTCAAAAGCCCGGGAAATCTCCAAGGCGCGGTCGCCTCGGAAGTTGAAGAAGAGGACCCCGTCCCCATCCTGCATACCCGTCTGGGGGATCTGGGGATTGGACACAACAAAAGAGCCTAAATCCTGGTCAGACACTTCCGGATTCTCGGCCCGGTAGTGGTCGATAGCGGCCATAGCAGAGGGGAACTTAGGGCCTTTACCATGCACATGGACCTCCCAGCCCGCAGCGACCATGGGCCAGTTGGCCTCATAACGGTCCATGGTAATCTGCATACGGCCGCCACCGGAAGCGATATAGGCAAAAAAGTTAGCATCATTAAGCTCTGCAAAGAAGTCTTCCATGTCCTGGATATAGAGATGGGCACTCTGGGCCTCAACATCCCGGCCATCTAAGAGGGCATGCAGGGCTACCTGACGGGCGCCATCCTTTTTCGCCTGGGCGATCAAGGCTTTGACTTGATTGATATGGGAGTGCACATTGCCATCAGAGAGCAAGCCCATAAAATGCAAAGTATGGGTCTTGCCTGTTTCGACCAGCTTATGCCAAGTTTCCGTCTGGAAGATCCGGCCCGACTCAATGGCCTCGTTAACCAGGCGGGCACCCTGGGCGTATATCTGCCCAGACCCCAAAGCATTATGGCCCACTTCAGAGTTACCCATGTCTCCATCCGTCGGAAGCCCTACAGCAGTCCCGTGGGCCTTGAGCGTGCGGAAGGGGGCTTCGGCCATGAGCTTACGTAGATGCGGTAGGTGACCATGCTTCACCACGTTGCCATGGTCCAGCTGGCTGATACCCACCCCATCCATGACAACTAGAATAACAGGCTTTTTAACCTTATAGTGTGGGCTACTTCCAGGACTTGAAGATGTGGACATATAGATTACTCCTTAGGATCTTGTGTTCTTTATTCTGAATAGACTCTAATAATTATTGAATTAAGGTTCGGCAATAGGGGCAGGTCACACTAAAGCCCCCACGTCTCTCCACTGTCGCCCCACATTTTGGGCAGATAGTAGAGACAGTCCGAGGCCCCGATGTTTGACTAGATAAAAGGAGCATGTGAGGCCTCGCGGGATCAAAGCTGACATATTGTAAATAGCCTTGGCTGATTAATTAATTGATGGTTTTTTCCGCCTTACTCTCATCCTCAATTCCCATGACCTTGAGGAGGGTACTGAGGGGCAGGAGGCCATCTGCATCGGCTATAAAGGTTTGGTTTAAGCGATTGCATAAACCAACCTTCATCTGCTTACGGATGCCTGAATAAATCAGGGCAAGAAAGGGCAACATCATCAAAACGTAGTAGGGGGAGTTTGCTCTTAATTTTTCATCCCCTAAGAGGCCTTCTACAATCCCAAAAGCAAAAAAGCCAGCAAAGACCGCTCCTATAATAATCTTTCTCTTGGCAGATCTAATATCCCTAGCGATCAATTTTACATTATAAATACATGATTCACTCCCCCTTCCCACAAAACGAAACGCAAATCGGATCATGCTTATTGAGTGACCCAACAGTCTAGTGTGAATCAATAAGTTATAAGCTTAGTTTACCATTAATTACAAGGAAGGAAGCAGGCTTTTAAGCATGAGGCTATTGGGATTTGAGACTTAACGATCACTTTTCTTGGGCCGTACGATTTTACACAGATTTCACAGAGTTTAAAGCAGGCATAATCTGGACATAACCTAAACTGGCCATACTGAGGATGACCCGCATACAGAAGAACAAAGCGGGAAATTTTCGGAGGATATATTGCATGAAAAAGACCCCTATTTTTCTGAGCATCCTGCTCATGCTTACGCTAAGTTTAGGACTTTTCTGCCTGCCTTCAGCGCCTGTTAAAGCTGAGGCTAAAGAAGGTCCTATCAATCTCTACACCCGTGACTCTGCATCCGGTACACGCGAAGGCTTTGAAGGCATCATCGACTTCAAGGGTGAACTGGCTGACACCGCGAACGAAGTAAGCTCTAACGGCGACATGGCCGCTAAGGTTGGCCAAGACCCTAACGGCATCGGTTATGTTTCCCTCTCTACCGACTTTGAAGCCAACAATCTCCACCCCGTAGCTTACGAAGGCGTTGAGCCCACCGTTGAAAACACCGTGGCAGGTGACTACGCTCTGGCCCGGCCTTTCGTCTTTGCTACCCGGGCCGCTGAGGATTTTGAATCCCCTGAAAAGGCTCAATTAGTGGAAGCTTTCATTACCTTCATGACCAAGTCCACCGAAGGTCTG
>JAQYCV010000001.1 GCA_028724525.1 Clostridiales bacterium | reverse complement strand
TGTAAGAGATATGAATAAGCTTGCCTTCTTCATCAAAAATCGGTCGGCTACCGTAAGCGTCACTTGAGATGGTCAGCATTTCAGACGAAACGCCCTCCTCCAGGGCGATATGTACCTGATGGGCAGTGCATATATCACTTTCTTTCTCACTAGCAGTGAGATCTATATGGCCCCCGCTTTTGGCATATTGTATAGCATCATGGAAGAGCTGAGGCGTTCTGCCTACATGGGTTGGCAGGATATTTTTGCGAGGAATATCTGTAGACTCTAACATCTCTAATATTGGTTTTAGTGTATCCTTCCCGCTACCAAGGTGCATAACGCAGAGCCCTGCTTTATTACTTAATAAACCACCTACTCGCGCCTCCGCACATAATTTTGCCAGGTCTGTAACCTGGGGCGCAGAACTTCGATGATCAGATATAGCAGATTTAACCCCAAGGACCTTATCGATCAAAAGGACATCCCGCATGACCGAACCAGTAAGCGTTGGTGAAGGAATTTGGTAAGCCCCTGTGAGCATATAAGCACTCATTCCTTCATTTTCCAAGCACTTGCACTTGGTATACAGGCTTTCTAGGCTCTTGGTAATCCCATCTGTACCGAGTAGCCCCAATACCGTAGTAACCCCACCACTAATGAAATCTGAGCATTGGCTCTCAGGTATGCGGAGACAACTCGGGCATTCACCACCGCCAACAAGGTGGACATGCCCATCAATAAAGCCGGGGACCAGGATTTTATCCGAGCAGTCCAAGATCTTAACGTACTCATGAGAGAGGTCAATGGCGGGTGCAATGACCTCAATCGTATTTCCTACAACCAAAACATCTTGCTTGCCAAGATATTCCGGAGCGTATACTTCTCCATTTTTCAACAATAAAACCATAATCTCTTACCACCACTTGCATAAATAAAATACAATCTTGCTATAAAGTATCATCGTTCCGTCTTGTCGTCAACGTTATGTTATTGGCACATCCTCCCCATAAGGCTATCGCCAATTTAACATGACATAGGTTACATTTATCTGGAGGAGTTGACTTTTAGCCTTTAGAACCTATAATGCAGGTATAAAAGCTGTGACGGAAAGAGTAAGGAGCTTCCTGTCGTCCAGAAAGCCGGGGCCAGAGGTTGGAAGCCCCCGCCGAAAAGTGCTCCTGAAGACCACTCCTGAGCTGTGCGCGATGAGCGTTACCGTATCTCGGCGTTAACGAGGAGGCAGGAAGATGAGATGCGAGATCTCGGCTCCTGCCCATAAGTGAAAGAACAAGGTGGAACCGTGTTATTAGCACCCTTGGCAAGCAAAAGATGAAGTAGCTGGCCGGGGTTTTTTCTTTCTCCGCCACTACCAGAGGAGGAAAAAATGCTCAATATTACCCTAAAAGACGGATCTACCCGGCAAATTGCCGCAGGAAAGACCATTTATGACCTTGCCCAGGATATTTCGGCGGGCTTAGCACGCAATGCTTTGGCTGCTAAGCTGAATGGCGAACTGGTAGACTTGCGCACTCCCCTAAGCCAAGATGCCCAGGTCGAAATCCTGGACTTTAATTCAGAGGGAGGCCGCCACGCCTTCCGTCACACCTCTTCCCATATTTTGGCCCAGGCCATTAAGCAACTCTGGCCCGATACCAAGCTGGCTATTGGCCCTGCAATCGAAGACGGCTTCTATTATGACGTTGATCCAAGCCAACCTATAACGGAAGAAGATCTGCCTAAGATCGAGGCAGAGATGAATAAGATCGTCAAGGAAGGCTTGGCCATCGAGACCTACACCCTGCCGAGAGATGAAGCCCTGGCCTGGGCCCGGGAAGCTGGCGAGGATTATAAGGTCGAGCTTATCCAGGACCTACCAGAAGATGAAACAATCTCCTTCTATAAGCAGGGAGACTTTGTTGACCTGTGCGCGGGCCCTCACGTTATGAATACTAAGCAGGTGAAGGCCCTTAAGCTCACCGCTCTAGCCGGTGCCTATTGGCGGGGCGACGAGCACAATAAGATGTTGACCAGGGTTTACGGCACCTCCTTCCCTAAGAAGTCTGACCTGGATGCCCATCTCGCTATGCTGGAAGAAGCCAAGCAGCGCGACCACAGGAAGCTAGGTCGGGAGCTCGGACTCTTTATGTTCTCAGAATACGGTCCCGGTTTCCCCTTCTGGTTACCCAAGGGCATGGTCGTCAAAAATGAAATTATTCAATTCTGGAAAGAACTCCATTATCGCGATCACTATCAGGAAATCTCTACCCCTGTTCTCTTGAACCGGAGCCTCTGGGAGACTTCAGGTCACTGGGAACACTACCGGGAAAATATGTACACCACAGTCATCGATGAGGAAGATTTCGCTGTTAAACCCATGAATTGCCCTGGCGGTATGCTAGTTTACAAGTCCGAGCAAAGGTCTTACCGTGATCTGCCTATGCGGATGGCAGAATTGGGACTGGTCCACAGGCATGAAAAATCGGGTACCCTGCATGGGCTCATGCGGGTACGTAACTTTACCCAAGATGATGCCCATATCTATATGACCCCCGACCAGATTACTGAGGAAATCAAAGGGGTAGTTAGACTTACAGATGAAATTTATAAGAAATTCCACTTTGACTACAAAATGGTCCTATCCACCCGGCCAGATGACTTTATGGGCAAGCGCGAGGAATGGGATGCAGCGGAGGCCAGTCTCAAAAAGGCTCTGGACGAGCTGGGCGCAGAGTATACCATTAACGAGGGTGATGGTGCCTTCTATGGGCCTAAGGTTGACTTCTATATTTTAGACTCCATGAAGCGGGTCTGGCAGTGTGGCACGATTCAGTTAGATTTCCAACTGCCCCAACGTTTTGAAGCGGAATACATAGGCCAAGATGGCGAGAGACACCGCCCCATCATGATCCACCGTGCGATTTTAGGCTCGCTAGAGCGTTTCATTGGCGTCCTGATTGAGCACTGTGCTGGCAAGTTCCCCGTTTGGCTGGCCCCCGTGCAGGTTCGCATCCTGCCGATTTCTACAGACAAGCACCTAGCCTATGCCAAGGAGCTGGAAGAAAAAATGCGCAGCATGGGACTCCGTCCGCAAGTCGATGACCGCAATGAGAAGCTCGGCTATAAGATTCGCCAGGCTCAGGTGGAGAAAATCCCCTATATGCTAATTATCGGTGATCAAGAAATGGCTAATGGCCAGGTTTCTGTCCGCCGCCGGGATACAGAAAAGAACGAGCTGATGACTCAAGAAGCCTTCTTAGAAATGCTAGCAGGCCAAGCTAAGCGGCGGGATTGGGAATTGGCTTAGTAACAAGAAAATTACAGACTTAGCCCGATTCATAAAAACGGGGAGGTACCTATCACCTCCCCGTTTTAACATTTGAACTATAGCCGAAAAAAGAGTTAAGCAAAAGAGAGTTAGGCTAAGATAGACTCATAAATATCAATGAGCTTATCAATAAATCGTTCGATAGAAAAGTCCTGGCTTTTTTCCAGAGCTGCGAGACTCATGCGCTGGCGCAAATCTTGCTGGTCTTTGAGTTGTCCCAATCCAGTCATAAATTCTGCTCGGTTATTAAAAGCCAAACCATTTTGGCCTTCTAGCAGGACCCCCTCCAGGCAAGGGTCCGGCTTGACCAGAAGCGGCAGTCCTGTAGCCATCGCCTCAATATAGGTCAGGCCCTGAGTTTCAGATTGAGAAGCACAGGCAAAAACATCCCCAATGGCATAATAATTTTTAACCTGGGCTACCGGGACAGGACCAATAAATTTGATTTGTCGGTCTAATCCCCAGGATTGCACCTGCTCCCGATATTCTTCCAAGCGGGGCCCGGAACCCACGGCTACAAAATAGAGATCAGCCTGTTCCCGGACCATAGGGGACAAATAGCTTAGAACGGTATCTATTTTCTTCTCTTCAGAAATACGTCCCACATACAAGGCCACAAAAGCATCTTGGGGAATGCCCAGCGCCTGGCGAATCTCTTCTTGCTTAGCCAGATCCTCCCCTGCCCGCTTAAAGGCCTCCACATCAATACCGGAGGGCAGGATATGTATGGGGATATCCAGGTCATAGCTTTGGAGGAAATCTACCGTTTTTTGCGAGGGCGCAATAATCGCTTTCGCACCCTTTAAGTGCTGTTTGAGTAGCCAATTCATCATGGTAATAACGGATTCGCTGAGAAAGTTTTCCCCCAGCTGTCCCCGCATCCAAATATCGTAAAGGGTATGAAAAGTATGGATAAAAGGGATGCCCTGCTTTTCCGCCAGGTCCTTGCCGACCTTGCCCATAGTGTATTCGGTCTGCGTATGGACCAAGTCTAGGTGCAGACTTTCGATCTCACGCTTGAGTTCGGGCGAAATGTTAAGGCCGATCCGTTTCTCGCTCACAAAGGGAATACTGGGATAGCGGATGACATTCTCTTCCTCTTCCGCCGCATTATCCGTGGTGGTAATCACATAGGCCTCGTGACCCCGGCGGTTGAGTTCATTTTTGATCAGTTGAGAGACAGTAGACACTCCACCAATTTGTGGAACATAGGCATCCGTAAAGATTCCAACACGCATGAAAGATTCCTCCTAGCGCTTCTTACATGTAGTCGGCACTGAGGTCGGCGTCGATGTCCTCCAGCTTAGTCTGGTCTTCACGTTCCGCCTTAGCTGACGCCTTCCTGGCCCGCTCCTCAATCCGGAGCTTGTCGGCTTCTAGCGGCGACATCTCTAAGAGGGCAGGATTCTGCAACAGTTCTTCCAGGAATCGAAGGCTCTTGACTAAATAATAGCCATCACAAATACGTTCATCCAGGGTAAAGTTGAAGTCTACGGCCTTCCGCCACTCCACGCCGCCATCCGACGTCTTGGTCGGTTTATCGTATACCTTGCCGATGGTAATAAAAATAGAGGTAGTACCCAGTTCATACAGGTGATGGAAAGGCGCTTCAGCCCCTAAGCTTCCAATATGGGAAACAAAAATCGAGGAATAAAGAGGTATATCTTGCTGAAAGTCTTCAGATAAGAGGCCATGAAAATCGAGCCAGCGGACAAAAGCTACGGCAAAGCGATTAGCCCAGCGCGGTAATCTGGCTAAAAGAGACATCAATTTGTCATCTGCTTTATCAGGATCCTCTTCCTCCTTGAGGGCGCGAATATCTTCCAACATAGCATCCGTCACTGTAAAGAGATTGTCATTTTCCTTTAAGACAATTCGCGCCACAGATTCACTAGCATCATCCGTAAAAGATCTTTTCACAACATAACTGACATCCTTGCAGTTATGCTGATAAATTCGCCTTCCTGCCACAAAGCGGTTTAATCTAGGCCTGGCATGGAGGGTATGGAGAAGAGCCGTCACGAAAATATTAAAGAGGGTAATCCGTCTACCCTCCTTACGCTGCTGACGGATATAGGCCTGAATATTAGTGATATCAACGCTTTTTCGAATAAAGACAGCAGATTCGTTACGGCCACGCATAATGTATGGCATGAGCCGAGTCATCGGCTCTAAATCAGTCACGAGGGTACCATCATTGCGCTTTTTGCCAATTAATTTTGCCATCAGCGATCTCCTTGTCAGCAGAACTATCATCCGTGTGACATATGCCGGCAAATTTCTTTACCGGCATAATCTGGCTTATTATAGCATGGTGGCAGTTAGCATTAACATACACAAAATGTAGGCGTTGCCGGGCCTTGCCAGGTCGCCACCCAGCAAATAGTCTAAAAGCATGCCGGCTCTAGAGCGAGACCATAACACTATTTTGATGCACCATCTTGCTCAGCCTCATTGCCCTCACCGCTTTCCAGAGCGAGTTCTGTTAATTCTCGCAGTTTGCTTTGCAAAATAGATTTATCAGGGAGACAGAGCCTATAATCCGCAACAAGTGTAGGCGACATACAACGCCTTAGAGCATATTCCACAACTGCCTCCTCTTTGCTAGCACAAAGAATCACACCGACACTTGGATTTTCATCTGGCTTCTTACTTGAACTCGGTAATCGTCACTAATAAAAGTAAAGTCTTGGCCGAATTCGAGTATAAACTCCTTTAAATTTTCAATGATGGCTTTCCGGAGGTTCTTTTCAGAAAATTGTTCAGGTAAATCTAGAAATTCAAGAACATAGGTATCAAGGATGCTTGAACGCACATCATGCGAAATGGATTCAGGGGCTGGCATTTTAGAGGAAATCATAGAACGTTCGTAGTATGAAGTGCTGATCTGACGTTCTAACTCACGTTTTGAGAAATGTTCCTTTGCGCAGAGGGCCATGTAAAAATGACGTTCTTCTGCCGTTTTGGATCCAGACATAATAAGCAGATGGTTGGTCCAACTAATTTGTGTCACCAGTGGTGTCACAAATTCATCATCCTAGTATGTCTCATAGAATTGCTTCATTCGATAGAGACCGCGCCGATTGAAACCTTTGAGGCTAGGGTTCTCTTTGGCAAGATATGCAGCAACTTCATCAATGACTTTATCGCCAAAACTGGAAGTAGCACAAAGTTTAGACAAATACTCACCAATTTTCCAATACATCTGAATCAGCTCTGCATTAACCGCTTTCATCGCGCGGGTGCGGGCATTATCAATAATACGGATAATCTCGTCGAATGGTCCTGGATTATGAATTAAGTCTTTATTCAAGTCGTAGCCTCCCCTCGCACATTTTCACCCTCGCACTTTCAGTTTTCCATGAACTAGAGATTCTCGGGCTTTATGTTAAATGGTAATTTTGCTTAACTTACTTTAGCATGTGGATCATCGCCAAGGACAAAGGATCAGTCCATTAAAACAGCAAACAGTCAAATTTCGACAAAAAAAATCCGAATCCTGACTGTGTAGCCGAAGATTCGGATAGTTTAACGGTGGTGGGGCCTAAGGGAACCAGAATTGGCTTTTTGGGCTTTTTACAGGTCTGGAAAGGCCCTATTCCTCGGTATTCTGTTCTCGTATTTTTACCCTTTTGCCCTGACTTTATTAATTTTTGTTACCTTTTTGTTACCTTTATGAGTTACCCCAACATGGATAACTTAGCTACTACATCATTTTCTTCCGTTGGGAAGAAATGAGAATATGTGTCAAGTGTCATAGACACTTTAGCATGCCCTAAGCGTTTGCTGATCAATACTATATTAACCCCTTGCTGTATCAAAAGGGAAGCATGGGAATGTCTAAGCCCGTGTACATGAATGCGCTTAACGCCGGAAGCCTGACAGGCCTCAGCAATGCCATGCTCTATGAAGCACTTTTCCCAAGGGAAAATAACATCAGCGGGCCCCGTATCAAAGCAATGTGATTTATATTCCGCTAGTAGGTCTAGCGCCTGCTTAGGAATGATAATAGTTCTGATGTTCCCAGTCTTAGTAGGCGTTATAACATCACGCCCCTTAAGTCGCTGGAAAGAACGATCTATTTTAATAGTTCCGTCCTTAGTATTTAGTTTGCCCCAAGTTAGGGCTAAGAGCTCGCCCTTACGCATACCAGACCAATATAGGAGGGCTATAGCAGCCTTGGCCTTTAGGTCTGTAACGCATTCAATTGCCGTCTGATATTCCTCTAGCGACCAGAAGCGCATTTCCTTCTTCTGCTCATTAGCAACACTAGGAAGGCCCGCCTTGTGGCATGGATTGTCTCTCAAGCCATAGAATCTAGTCGCATGATTGAAGATTGCAGATAAATTCCGGTGCAGATTTCTTATATAGCCAGCACTAAGCCCCTTAGAAATAAGCTCATTGTGCCATGTAGCAATAGCCTTAGCATCAATATCTCGTAAGCGCATATCCGCAAAATAAGGCATGATGCGATTCTTAATGCGATAGTTCCTAGTCTGAATCGTATGTTCTCGGAGGCGTTTATCTACTGTATTTTTGTAGAGCTCAACAAAATCAGAAAATAACATATCAGGCTGATATGAGGCATTAGCTAGTTGGTCATGCTCGTAAGCCTCAGCCTCTCGCTTCAGAGTAAAGCCAGACTTTTTTACCTGCTTTGAGTTCCCGGAGGCATCTTTTATCCGGTAGATGCAATACCACTTGCCGGTTTTTTCATTCTTGTAGACAGGCATAAGAGTTATTGTATTGACGATTTAGTCTGTTTTAACGTGTTAATATCGTCAACCATTGATTTAACTTCTGATAAATCTACAGGGTCATTCTGGATTGGAATATCTAGTTCTAATAAGCGTCCAGTTAGCCATGTAGAGTAAACCTCATCGTTAATGACCCCATCATATCGTAACTTGATCATTTGAGACTGATCTTCTAAAAATTTACTCATATTAACATCAAAAAAAGCAAGAACAGCTGCGTAATATTGAGATGGATCTTCCGTTTCGTTTCCGAACTCATCTTCTACTATTCTGTATATACTAGTTCCGTACCCGTTAAAGGCTTCCATAATTTCTAATATCATTTTCGCGTAAGCACTATAAGTGTTCTTGTGATTGATTGGCAAATCGAGCAATAAATCAGCAGAAATCTCTAGTTCACGACAAATAGCAGAAGCTGTGTCAAGCGCTGGCATTCCCGCCCCCGATTCATATCTAGCATAAGCTTGCCTACTAATGCCTAAAGCATCAGCCATTTCTTGCTGAGTTTTATTCTTCGATTGCCTCAGCTGCTCTAGCCTTTTTGAAAAGTCCATAAAAGCCTCCTTGTAGACCGTTTGTTGCTATAGTGTAAAACAAATTGCGCTTGCTTTACAAGTTCAGTAATTGATGATATCTTACTAATCAGGCAAGCATTTATATTATTAGTTGCCAAGGAGGTAATCATGGATTTGAACTGTAGAAGAATAGAGGAAGTCCGTGTTCGACAGGGCTTAAATCAGACAGAGTTAGCTAATAAAGCAGGGCTCTCAAGGCAATGGCTAAGTGTAATTTTATTGCGCGGAAGCGCTACAACTGAAGCTGCCATTAAGATAGCGGATGCCTTAGAGGTGCCTTTGCAAGAAATTCTGGAGGGCTAAGCCATGGCTGAACTGATTGGAGTTAACGAGGTTGTATCCATTGTAGGAACTGGCCCAGACGCAGCATACAAGATCATCAGAGACCTTAATGCTGAGCTCAAGGAACAGGGCTTTCTTACTGTCCGAGGTCGTATATCTGAAAGCTACCTCCGGGAGAGGCTGCGCCTTAGTGGGGTGAGGGAATGCCAGACAGAGAGTTAACAATCAGTACGGCTAGTAGACACGATGTTAGCAAATGGAAGCAAGAGATTACCACATGGCAATCTCTTGCTGAGCGTCTTAACAGCTCGCGAGAAATCCCCTCAACCCCGGAGGAATTCGCTAAGTTGACGGATGCTGAGCAGAGAGAACTCAAAAACGGGCCCTGCTATGTTTTCGGTGCATTAGACCATACAGGGAAGCGCCAGAAAGGCCATCTTTCAACCCGTGAAGGGCTAACCTATGATCTGGACAGCATCGACCGCGAAACTCTAAATAGCGTACTTCGCTGCCTCACAGAGAGCGGGTATAACTATGTTTGCCATAGTTCAGCGAGTTATGACGGGCAAAATGCTAAGGTTCGTGTCATTATTCCCTTCTCACAGCCTATAAAGCCCAAAGAATATAGCGCAAAAGCCAAAGCTGCGGCCTCAATATTCGGTATTCCCTTAACAGATGATGCTTGTTCTTTTGAAGATACGCATCTGTTTTACTTCCCTACCCACTTAAAGGGCGTTCATCCAATCTATGAGGCTTGTGTTGATGGGGAATATCTTGACCCAGGCACGTTAAAAGCTTCAGAAATGCCGCTAGAATCGCTTTCGACAGCCACAGCCCCATGTATCAAGGAAGCAGTAAGAACCATTAAATTCGACTATCTGACGGCTACCGACACTGTCCGGAAATATGAGAGCCGAGATCGGGAGAACCTACAAAATCGCGATAACTACGTATCCGCGTTATTGGTTCTTGTCCAAGCTACGCTAACGGGAGAAATCTCACAGCATACAGGCGAAACTTGCGCTGTACTACTGGCCGGAGATCGTGAGGACTGGAAAGAAAATAATCGTCAACATTTTTTGAAGGAACTAAAGAACACTAAACCAAGAACCACATATAGCTTTATGGAAAAATTCGGCGATAGAGAGATAAGTGCAGCAGAAGATTTTACGGACGTGAGTAAGCAAGTAGTTGAATCTACGTTCCGGGTAGTCCGCATGGATACAGTTACCCCTAAGCCTATTCAATGGCTTTATTACCCATATTTAGCCATAGGATGTGTAACGATCATTTCTGGCGATGGTGGAACTGGAAAAAGCAGCCTGACGGCAGCTATTGCAAGTGCTATTACTAGGGGAACACCGCTCCCAGGAGAACTTAATATCGAACGTAAACCTGGTGTTGTTCTTTATCAAAATAGCGAAGATTTACAAGAAGAAGTCCAAAGGCCACGCCTTGAGGCCTCAATGGCGGATTTAAATAAAATTCTATTCCTTCAACCTATCGACCCCTACGGCAAGCAGCTGGGCTTTGATAAACTTGAGGAAATAGAGCCATTACTGCAGGAGTACAAGCCCATATTATGCATTTTTGACCCCATTCAAGCATTTTTCAACGAAGAACAAGATATGAACAGTATGCCTTGCGTCCGTGGAGTCATGCAAAGCCTTGCTGAGTTTGCCAAGAGAAATCAGTTGGCCATCATTCTTATTGCTCATAACAAGAAGCAACAAGACAAGGCCCTGCTCCGTCTCATTGGCTCATCTGACTTTGCAAATGCGGCACGATCGATTTTATCCGTGCTAAACAACCCAAAAGATAATACAGAGCATTTTCTATTTCATACCAAAACAAACATAGGGCCTGTTGGAGATACAATCCCTTATAAAACAGTTTCGGCGACCATCGCGAATCCCAATCCCTCTTCTTTTGAAGACACTTCCATTCAAACGTCAATTGTTGAATGGGGCGACCCCCTACAGATGACTGAAGCACAATTTCACGCGAAATATAGAGCCGATGAAGAAAAACCAGGTGAGCAAATTGCACGAGAAGCAATTCTAAATGAACTAGAGGCTGCTCCCGTCTTGTCTTCTGATCTTTGCGAAATATGTATGATGCTAGGCGCTACAAAAGCTAATTATGATGCAGTCGCAAATTTACTCGTCCAGGAAGGATTAATCAGCAAGCGAAAACTTAAAAAAGGCGAAGGGAGCCGAGCCGGAGCCTGGATAACATGGCTCAGAGGTAGAGATATCTGTTTAGGTGAAGATGATGAAATGCATTACACAGATAAGGAAGACGATTGCTTAGCTGAGCAGAACAGAGAAATACAAGGAGACAAAGAAGACAATGAAGGCTAAGAAGACAAAGAAGACAAAGAAGACAAAGAAAGCAAAGTTGCTTACGAAGGTAAGCAAACAAAGATGCAGAAAGGTGCGTCCGTGCTAAAACTTTTAAATATCATATATCATTCAGCATTTACGCTACCTTCTTTGTTTGTTTGCTTCTTTGTGCAGCACTCAAAAAAGGCAAAGAAGGTAGACAAAGAGAGTAAAGCCTCTAGTGCATAGCCTAGCAGTCTTCTATCAAAAAATCTCACAAACAGATTGCTGATTAACAAATAGAAAGGAGCACATATAAATGGGCGTAAAACGACAGGCCAAGAAAGAATTGTAACCAAGCATGCACAGCTTCAACTCTGCTATAAAAGCAAAATCAAATGAAGGGAGAAAATAACGATGATCAATCAGACGAAAAAAGAAAGAGCCCGCAAGCTTTCCACAGACCAGCAGGCCCACAGCTGTACAGCTGATAGTAACATTATGGAGCCTCAAGCCATCACAAGGCAAATAACTCTAACAGAGAAAGAAAGCCGGGTTTATGCTACTGATGGGGTAGACACAATGGAGCTACCTCCGGATGCCTTAGACTTTATCCTTAATTGCATAGGAGCATGCTATAAACTGAGAGAAGAAGGTAAGTTCAAGACTATTGAGGAATACCGCAGCTACCTAGATTCTCAAACCTGCAGCCCTACTTGCCAGCAATGACGATAGATACAACTCTAAATACTCTACCTGGTTGTAGCCACAACTAAAACCACATATAGCCCAGGGGCAAAGGGGAGCTTCATATGAGGCTCCCTTTTCCCATTAGAGATAGAGGCCCCTCTGATAAGACAGGGGTTAAATAAAATTTCCCCACGCGCGCGAGAGATTTCTCATTGTCGTGCCCCCTCTCCGACTGGCGGCCCCCCAAAGTTTTCACGTTTTTTACCCCAGGGGGAGGCAATATTCCCACCGCTATGACCTGCAGTAATTCAACAGCCAGAAGGAACCAATCCGTTACCAAGCAGAGCAATATATAAATTCGTTGACTATCATTTAAGCATGTAACCTTGCATCGCAGACGTAGCTTTATGCTGTATATATGTATGCCGCATACATGAAGGACACATGTATGAAAGACACATGTATGAAAGATATTTGTAAGTGAGAAACATGTATTAGAAAAGTATTCCCTAAAAAATAATGTCCCCCCTCCCCAGCTAATCTATTCCAGGGAGGGAGGAATACTTCAACCGCTACCACATTAAAATACAAAAATATCTTTTGTCGGGTCTAGCCGCGGTCGAGAAGTTCCATAAAAAAGCCGTTTTCCAGGAAGCGGGTTGTAAAGGTAACAAGCCCCAGGGGTTACTAGCAAATCAAGATGTGCCCTCTCATCAATGCTTGGGAAAGTTTTTCTAAGTTTTGCTGCAGCATTACTTAAGATTTTTATTCTGCGCTCTTTGAAAGTCTAAGATAATCTGAGTTCACTAAAAGTTATTCTTGTTCATCAACTAATCTTGGTCTGGTAAAATCTCAACTACTTTTTCAACTGGGCACTTCAAATATAAGCATATGCGCTCAACCATAGCGAGCGTTACACTTTCTCCCTTGCTCATTCTAGCCAGCGTGGTAGGCGATAGATTGCAGGCCCTCCCTAGCTCAGCCTTAGTCATATCCCGGTCAATCAACGTATGCTCTAGTGGCTTGAAACTAATCATTGTTAATTCTTCCCTTTCTATATGCGCTCAGCAGGCAATAAGCTTAGTAACTGTATATTATACATATTTAGTTCTGCATACTACTCTTTTAGTTTGTTTTATTGTTTATTTTAAGTAGTTCACGCAGTTCATTTCCAACTCATCAATTATTCATTGCCGCATAACCAGTCTGTACCAGGGCTTTCAGGGCTGTATATTTATATAAAATCCAACTTCGCAAAATATCTATTTTGTGTAGTTTTAGTATAACTATACGCTCTAAAAGTACCTAAATATGTAAAATAGATATTTTTATAGTATCAACAGAGATTCAGGTTGTCAATAGCGACATAAACAATTTTTAAGGTTAATTTGTTAACTAAAAAGACGGGCTAGTCCAAGTGAACTAAGCCCATCCCTGTTATGTTATGGAGCATGTACGTGTCTAGGCTTTCACCTAGCTATGTATCTTAGATTCTTACGGACAATAATTAGAAGCCCTTACGCCTTCTTTTAGCCTCTCGCTTTAATCTAGCTATGTCTGCTAACCTGGCGCGTTCTCGTCTCTCTTCCCTATCCTCCGGGCGACCCATTGGCCCGTACATATAAAATTCACATCCGCCGTCATAGCCTTCAGGGTAAAGACTATAAGGGCAACCTCTGCATGGCCTGTCTGGGCATATACACTCTTTGACTTTGCCTGCTAGCACTGCTCGCTGTTGTAGCTCTGAATAGCTGTCAAAGTTCTTAATATCCCTTTCATCTATACAAAATCGACAATTGGCAATCTCCTCTTTTAACATTTGTATCACTCCGCTTTCTCTCAGGCATGAGCTATAAATTTCCGCCGCTATGCTTAGCCACAAGCCCTGTATTTTAGATATATTTAGCCATCTATATCTATTTCTAATCATACCATTAAATTCATCAAAACGTCTGCAGTTAAAGGGTTACAGGCGTTTAGCTTCTGTGTTTTCTAACTGCAAGATGCTTTTCGCCTGGAGAAATTCACCCGTAAAAGTTTACCAATCAACCTTAATTATCTATGATGTGTATGCTGTCTCTTTAACTCTGCTAGGCAGTTATTGTCCTGCCGCTTGGACAATAAGTAAATGCTGGAGGATAATTCCTCCGGCTTTTTTCCTATTACCGCGCAAAGCATATATGTTAGGCGCAATAAACCAGATGACTAGTTGTTTTTCACTACAGATCAATTCTAGTAAGCGATGAACAAAAAAGAGCCATAAAAGGCGCTTAAAAATAAATTCAAAGATTTTTGTTACCTTTTTGTTACCCTTAGAATTGAAAAGCCCTGAAACAACAATGTTTCAAGGCTAATTGGTGGGGCCTAAGGGACTCGAACCCTTGACCTCTCGCATGTGAAGCGAGCACTCTAACCAGCTGAGCTAAGGCCCCTTGCTTTTAATAACCTAGTTATTTTAACGGCTATTGCTGGCTAAAACAAGTACCCATCTATTCTAGAATTGAATGGGTACTGTCGTTAGGCATACAAATTTACAAGTAGTGGATGGCCGGCGGTTAAGCTACTTCGGAACTCGGATTCTCCGGCATTATTGCAACTAATGGGTGGGGCGCTGGGCAAATTTGGATCAAGTCCCCAATAGTGTGTAAATTTGTAATTGCCTTTCTTTAATTTATTTTAGGCTACTTTTGCTAGGCGGCACTGTTGGTTGGCAAGTCCTCTAATTTAGAACTTTCCCAACCTTTTTCAGGCACACTGGCTTGGCTTGGCAGTAGATTCTGGTTGGCAAGTCCGCCAAACCAGAACTTTGCCTACCTTTTTCGGCCCAGCCAGGTCGATTTGGCAGCAGATTTGGGTTGGCGAGTTCAACAAATCAGGGATTTGCCAACCTTTTTACGTAGTAGATAGACCTCTGCTTTTACACCATTTGGGGACGTCATCTCATTGGTCAGGCGGGCGGTCGGTAGAAAGGCCAGGATACTTTCAACAGTCCAGATTTTCTTACATGTTTGCAAGTTTTGCACACACCCGCCCGGCTTACCCCCTGCCTCTGAATGTATAATATCTGGCATCGAAGTGAATACATGTATAAAATCCAGTCTTGAAGGACTATTTTCCCAGGAAAACCCCACTGAACCTAGTTTTCAAAAGATTTCGGAGTACAAAATCTGCAAACCTGTAAGAAAAATGAAGAACTTGGACTAGCGGAGTAAAAAGCGGAGTGAAAAATGGGGCTTACTTTTTCAATTCAGCTTATAATCGTATGAAGGAGGACCGAATGAAAATTGTTTTAGCGACACCCCAATTGACCTTAGACCAGCCTGCCGTTAATCTCCTGGCTATCCTCAAGGCTTGCCAGGAGGCACACGGAGCAGGAGCAGACCTGGTTCTCTTTGGTGAAGCTGCCCTTCAGGGTTTTGAAGCCATGACTTTCGACTATCAGCATGATATTCCCCTAGCAGTGGGCCTGTCTTCTCCTGAGATTGCCTGCCTATGCCAGACTGCCAAGGATTTAAGCCTTGCCATAGGCGTCGGCTTGTACCTGAACATCCAGGGTGGTATTTTTAGCGCCTATTTGGTCATAGATAAAGAGGGCCAGCAGTTAGCTCTTTATAAGCGGATTTCCTCAGGCTGGCTGGAGGCTAAGGCCTTGACCAATGCCGATTACCGGATGGGTCGTGAAGCCATCATTTTTGAATTAGAGGGTAAGACCTTTACAATTATGCTTTGTGGCGACTATTGGGAGGATGATTTGCTCCCCCTCTGGGTCGAGCTTGACGACCAGGTAGATGCCTTTATCTGGCCTGTCCACTGCGATTATAGCTTAGAGGAGTGGTCCTCCGGGGAGAGGCAAGCCTACGCAGACCGGACCCAGATCATGTTCAAGCCTATCTTATTCATCAATAACTATGTCAAAGACCAGGGTCGGGCCAAAGGTGGTGCCTATGTCTGGCTCCAGGGACATACCCTAGCGGCCCAAGAAGCCGGTCAGGCAGGCCTCCTAGTATGGGAACTCACTTAGCCACTTAGTCACACATAGTTACTTATCTGGCGTAGTTACGCTCCAGATAGGCGCGGTCGCGTAAAAGAGAGATTTTCTCTTGGGGGTCCCGGGTGTCCAGTACCAGCTGGCCCTGGTTGAGCATAAGGAGCCTATCCCCGTATTTTTCGGCATAGGCCAGGTTGTGGGTCACCATGATCGCGCCCAGCTGGTCCAACTCTATCAGCTTCAGAGTCAGCTCCATTAAGGTATCGGCGGCTTTAGGGTCAAGGGCGGCCGTATGCTCATCCAAGATCAAATATTCTAAGGGTTGGCCGCCTCCATCTAAGGGAGAAATAGTCGCCATCAGGAGAGCGACGGCCTGCCTCTCCCCGCCCGAAAAGGAACCCACAGGGGCATCCAGCTTATCTTCTAAACCCAGATGAAAAATCTTGAGTCTTTCCTGCAAGGATTCCCGCAACTTACTGGTAACAGCTCGGGAAAAATTGTAGGCTTTATTCTTATTCTCCGCCAAGGCCAAGTTTTCGATGAGAGATAAGGAGGGTGCAACCCCCGCAGCAGGATTCTGAAAAACTCGGCCGATGCGCTCATAGTGCTTGTGCGCTGGCAGACTAGTCAGGTCTTCCCCATTCAGGATGATCTGGCCGGTATCTGGGCGAGCAGCTCCACAGATCAGGTTGAGCAGGGTAGTTTTACCGGATCCATTGCCCCCGATGACAACGACAAACTCTTTCGCTGGCAGGCTAAGATTGAAATCTTTAAAGAGTTGCCTTTCTGTAGCTTGCCCACGGTTAAAAGTTTTGGAAATATTCTTGAGTTCTAACATATCTTGTTTTCCTAATAACATCAGATGGACCGCAAGGGGTCTTGACCCTTACTTCTCCCGCTCAGGACCAGGATGACCAGGAGCAGGAGGGCCGTCACGAGTTTAAGAGAATTGGGACTAAGGCCCAGGGCAATGGCAGCAGCAATAACAGCCTTGTAGGCAATAGAGCCCAGGATGACTTTACTGCTGGGCCGGAGCTTCGGAATAAAGTCCAAGAGTTTGATGCCTAAAATAACGGAGGCCAAGCCCATGACCATAGAACCTGTGCCCATGGAAATTTCAAAAAAGCGCTGTTGCTGCCCTAAGACTGCACCTGACAGAGCGACCAAGCCATTGGCCAAAGCAAGACCTAGGACTTTCATAGAATTGGCATCAACCGCCAGGCTCGTGGGCAAGTTATGGTTATCTCCCACAGCTCGGAGCAAGAGACCGGATTTAGTCTGAAAATATAGGTCTAGGCCGATCTTGACCAGGAGAACGATGACGGCTGATACAAGTATAGTTGCATAGCGAGACCAGGGGGCACGCGCCAGGAAAGTCTGGCCAGGCAAGAAAATCGTGGAGGCTTGAAAAATAGGCAGATTGGCCTTGCCTGCAATGAATAGATTGACTGAATAGAGGCCTGTCATGACGATGATTCCCGAAAAAAGGTCTTTAACCTTAAATTTAACGTGGATGATGCCCGTAATAAAACCAGCCAAGCAGCCCGCCAGGAGAGCGGGTAACAAGGAAAGCCAAGGATTAACCCCCGCAGCGATCAGGCGGACAGAAACCGCCGCGCCTAAAGGAAAACTGGAGTCAACTGTAAGGTCTGGGAAATTTAAGATCGTATAGGTGATGTAAATTCCCAGGGCCAGGAGACTATAAATGAGCCCCTGTTCTAAAATCCCAATAAAAATATCCACTCGTCTTCTCTCCTCACTTGGCAGGCCAGTAAAAATGTCCCTGATTGAGCTTTCGGCCCAGTGGTAAACTCGTCTCTAGACTTAGGGGGTGAGGGTTTCAGTAAAGACCTCTTTAGCCCTGTCTTGGCAGTCTTGACTCAAGCTGATACCGAGCTTGTCAGCGGCTTCCAAATTGAGGTAAAGATAGGCTTCCGTAATTGTCTCAAAGGGCACATCTCCGGCCTGGACCTCGCCCCGCAGAACCCGAGCAGCCATATGGCCTGTCTGTTGGCCCAAGGCCAGATAGTCGAGCCCTTCAGCGGCCAGGCAACCCAAGGCCACCTGTTCAACTTCTGAGCCGAAAACTGGAATGTTTTTCTGATAGGCCTTGTCCAAGATTAAAGGCAGAGAGTTGACCACCGTGTTGTCCGTTAGATTGGTCAAGCAATCAACTTCCTTGAGGATCTTATCTGTGGCCAGGGGGATGTCGGAACTATTGCTGATTCCCACAGTGATGAGCTCAAAGTTATACTTGCCCACCAAGTCCTGATAGCGGGCTAGGGTAGCTTCGGAATTAGCTTCAGAGAGTGTGTACAGGATTCCCAACTTCTTAGCCTGAGGCATGATTTCGCGGATCATTTTAAGCTGAGCGTCCACTGGTAAAGCATCCGATGTCCCTGTAAGGTTACCGAGGGACTTGCCCTCCTCATCTGCTAACCCGGCGGCCACAGGGTCTGAGACAGCAGTATAGATGACAGAGATATCCGTGTCCCTCGCCGCATTAAAGGCATGCATGGCTGAAGGGGTAGCTATGGCCATGATCATGTCATACTTTTTGCCCACAAAGTTCTCCGAAATTTGCGCCGCCACCGCCATATCCGCATTGGCATTTTGATAGTCAATAGTGAGATTTTTGCCTTCCACAAAGCCTTCTGCAGCTAGGCCCTGGAGGAAGCCCTCACGGCAGTTATCCAGAGAGGGATGCTGGGCAAATTGAGAGATGCCGAGGGTAAAGTGGCTTGAGTCTATTGCTTGGGGCTGATTGTTTACATTAGACTGACTTGGCTCTTGTCCCGGCTCCCTAGCACATGCTGTAAAAAGTAGGCAGATGCATAGCGGGAGAATTAAGCTCAAAAAAGCGAAAGGCTTCGGGCGGGCAGATGAAGAATTTAGCCGTTTGCTAGCTTGTCTTATATGCAGGTTCATAGTCATACTCCAACTTTTCTAGTGCTTTAGGCACGAGATAGGTTGCTGTGGGCTCATATCAGAATTTTTAGCATTTTGCCAAAGAGGTTCTGAGTCTGATCCTCCCCTATCTGGGCTTCTCATTTTTTCTAAGACAGGGGACAAAAAAAGCTCCTGTCCAACTTGGGACAAAAGCCTAAACTTCTGCGGTGCCACCCAAATTCACTAGCCAGAGGCCAGCGCTCTCTCGGTACTATCATACCTTCCCTGCTATTACGGGCAGGTCCCGTCGAGTATTACTCAGCCTCTCGGCCTTTCTCCTCGCCCTCCAAAGTCCATTCAGCAAATCCTCTCCGCTCGGTTCTCAGCTAGGCCGGGCTCTCTGTGGGAGTTAAAAATTTACCTACTTCTCTTTTTCATAGGTTTGGGCATATTTAATTTTTTGCATTGTAGGCAAGAATTTATAAATTGTCAAGCATGCTTCTATGGCCGGATGTCTATACTACTTTGGATTCCCAGATGCTCCGGCATTATTGCAACTAGTGGAAATTACTTTTCTCTTTATCGATAAATCTGCTGTAGCTGCCAGGCCATAATGGCAGCAGCGGATGCGAGATTGAGAGACTCTGCCCGTCCCGACATGTCAATGCTTATAAGCTGATCTACCCCTGCTTTAGTTTCAGCACTGAGGCCATGGGCTTCATTGCCTAAAATCAAGACAAAGTGACTATCTGCTTGCAAGGGTTGGAAGCTATGCAAGCTGCTTCCTGCCATATCAGCTGCCAGAAAGTCATAGTTTGGCAGTTGTTTTCTGAGTTCTGCAAAGCCTTCTGCCTGCCAGATGGGCAAATAGAGGGCAGATCCCATGGAAGCCCTTAAAGCCTTACTATTGTAGGGCCAGACCGACCGGCCAAGCAGGATAAGACCAGCAAAACCCAAGGCATCTGCTGTTCGTATAATGGTCCCAAGATTGCCAGGATCCCGGCATTCTTCTAAGGCAAGGACATTTCCAGTAATCCCTTCAAGTCCTGCTAGCTTTCGGAGATCTGGAGCTTCAACTAAAGAGATCACGCCCTGGCTATGCCGGGTTTCTGTCAAGCCGTAAAAAATATGAGGAGCCAAGCGGCGTATGCGGTCACAATCTAGCTCATGGGCCTGCGCAAGAGCCTGAAAGCAGGCTTCCCCTTCATGGTCATCCGAAAAGAAAATGTTGCGATAGGGGTAAGCTTCCAGCGCAGTCATATTATGGCGCAGGCCTTCGATAAGGATTAATTGTTCGCGCTTGGCCCGGCTCTCTTGGCGCAGGGCGACCGCATCCTTAACCAGACTATTTTGCCGGGATGTGATCAATTGAATTTGCTTCCAGCTTAGCATGTTCACCTCAAGTGTTTTATGGATATTCCGGGTCCAATAAAAAAGCGGGGCAGGCCCGCTCTTTTGAATAGATAATGTAGTAACAACTATGAAGCCTGCTTAGCCAGTTCACACAGGCTAGCGAAAGCGGCCTTGTCGTTCACAGCTAGGTCAGCCAGCATCTTGCGGTCAATCTCCATATCCTGCTTCTTTAAGCCATTGATAAAGCGGGAGTAGGACAAGCCATTATTGCGGCTCTCAGCGTTGATACGGGCAATCCAGAGTTTACGGAAATCACGCTTTTTGCGGCGACGGTCAGCATAAGCGTAATTACCAGATTTCATCATGGCCTGGTTGGCTACACGGAATTGAGTAGACTTACGGCCGAAATAGCCTTTGTTTTGCTTTAAAACTTTCTTATGGCGTCTTCTTAAGACTACACCACGTTTAACTCTTGTCATTTGCTATACCTCCAAATTCAGTCAAATAAACTAAGCGGCATCCTTATTTGTAGGGGAGCAAACGCTTAACTCTTTTAGCTTCAGCTGGGCTAACTTCAACAATCTTGCGCAACTGTCTTTTACGCTTGGTAGTCTTTTTGGTCAAAATGTGCTTCTTATAGGCTTGAGCCCGGCGCACTTTACCTGTAGCGCTAATTTTGTACCTCTTTTTGGAAGAGGAGTGTGTTTTCATTTTTGGCATAATACAGCCTCCTTTTGCCCTTAATAAAACAATTTATCTCAAGTTATTGTTTTGCTTATTCTTCTGCCAAGGGACCTTCCAGATCCTCTGCTTGACTGGCAGCATATTCTTTCTTTTCCTTGTCACTCAAGGGAGCCAGATACATGACCATGTGGCGGCCCTCCATGAGGGGTGGTCTATCGATTTTGCCAAGGCCTTCACAAGCTTCTGCAAATTCCTGCATAACTTCATAGCCCTGGTTTTGATAGGCCATTTCTCGGCCTCGGAAGCGGATAACCACTTTCACCCTGTCATCATTTTTTAAAAAACGATGGGCATTGCGAGCCTTAACATTGAAGTCATGTTCTTCGGTGGTCAGCTTGATCTGAACCTCTTTGACATTGATCTTCTTTTGATTTTTCCGGGCTTCGCGTTCACGCTTGGATTGCTCAAACTGAAACTTCGAATAATCCATAATGCGAGCCACAGGATTTTGAGGATTATCAGCGACTAAAACAAGGTCCATACCCTGCTGGTAGGCCATGTCCTGGGCCTTTTCAATGTCTATAACGCCCAGCATCTCCCCTTCTTGGTCAATGACTCTTACTTGAGGGAAATTGATATCCTCGTTAATCTTCGCGCGGTTATTTTTGCCTTTGGGTCTAGCTATGGTGTGCCTCCTTCAATTTTCGCATAAAAAAAGCGGATTGATTCCGCTCTCTACAATAGACCCAACAATTGGGGCTTTATTGTCTAAACCTTTTTGTCTGAAGACGGAAGGTGAGATGGAATCTACTTTTTGTACGTTGAACACTATATAGGCTTTGTGTGACTTTGTCAAATATAAATTTGCCTGTGCCCCGGGCCCGGGACACAGGCAGATTAGGCTAGTGTTTATACTTTAAGCCCTTGTAGATTTCGCCAATCGCAAAGGGGATCAGGGAAAGGCCAGACATCATTAAGAGGTCCATGCCAGTGGGATGGATGGTATGGAATAAGTCATTGGCAAAGGGCAGGTAGAGGACGGTCATGGTAAGGGCTAAGGATAAGAAGACCGCCTTATTCATTGAGGCGTTGCTGAAGAAGCCTTGAGCAAAGACCGACTGGTGTTCAGACCGGCAAGAATAAGCCCGGATTAGTTCGGCGAAAATAAGGGTCACAAAGGCAAAGGTGCGGGCGCCGTCTGAGGGCATGGCATCGGGGTGGGCATAGAAGTCGTAGGTCTCATAGAGTTGGGGCTGACCCGCAGCATCTAAAAGGACCTCTCCCTTGGCCGTTAAATAGTCTGGATAGAGGTAACGTCCCAGCTGGAAAGCTACAAAGACGGCGAGGAAAATTGCTACAGCCTGGACCAGGATGGACCGGACCATGGGGCCATTAATAATTTTATCCTCACGGTCTCGTGGGGGGATCCGCATGATGTCGTCTTCCCCCTTCTCCTGGCCAAGCGCCAAGGCTGGAAAGGAGTCCGTCACCAAGTTAAGCCAGAGCAATTGGATGGGTAAGAGGGGGGTGTAGGCAGGACCTAAAAGAAGGTTTGTGATGAAAACGACAAGAATTTCGCCGACATTACAAGAGAGCAGGAAAGAAACGAATTTGCGGATATTAGAATAAATGATCCGGCCTTCTCGCACGGCAGAAACAATGGTGGCAAAGTTGTCATCGGTGAGGATCATGTCAGAAGATGATTTGGCTACTTCTGTTCCAGTGATCCCCATGGCTACACCGATATCTGCTAACTTAAGCGCAGGTGCGTCATTCACGCCATCACCTGTCATGGAAGCCGCATGGCCCTTCCGTTTTAAGGCGCGGACAATCCGCACCTTATGTTCGGGGGACACCCGGGCAAAGACGGAGACTTCTTCCACGAGGTCCTCTAGGTCCTGGTCAGTCATATTTTCTAATTCTTGGCCGGTCACTGCTCTGTCCCCTGCCTGGGCGATATGCAGGGATTCGGCAATGGCTAGAGCAGTTTCCGCATAGTCGCCTGTAATCATGACCACACGAATCCCCGCCTGGTGACAAACCGCTATTGCATCGCGGACCTCATCCCGGGGCGGATCAATCATGCCGGTCAGGCCGACAAAGGTCATCGCCTGCTCGGGATTGTTGTAGTTTTCATCAGGAGAGACCTTGAAGGCAAAAGCCAGGACACGCAGGGCCTGCTGAGCCATGCGGGAGTTCTCCTCCAGAATTTCCGCACGGCGGTCGGGTGTCAGTGTTACTAACTCGCCGTCCACCAGTTCATTAACACATTGTTGCAAAAGAATGTCCGGGGCCCCTTTGGTGAGGGAAAGTTTTCCTTCTGGAAAGCCCGCATAGAAAACTGACATAGCCTTGCGGTCAGAGTCAAAAGGAAGGTCACCCTGGAACTCATAATCTACTCGCAGATTTTCACGGGTTTTGCCGCCTTTGGCCGCCAAGGTAAGCAGGGCACCTTCGGTGGGGTCTCCGAGGATATCCCAAGCAGATTCTTTCTCGACTAGCTCAGCATCGTTGCAAAGGGCGGCTATTTCTAACAAGCGCGTCAGGGCTTGTGGATCTTCACCTTTGCCCGTCTCTTGAACAATCTCGCCTATGGGCGCATAGCCAGAACCTGAAACCTGATAACGTGCTCCACCCGCATAAAGCTCCACAACTGTCATGGCATTTTGGGTAAGAGTCCCTGTTTTATCTGAGCAGATAGTATCAATAGAACCGAGGGTTTCAACGGCCAGTAAGCGTTTTACAATCGCGTTTTGGGCGGCCATCCGGTTCATGCCCAGAGCCAGAACGATGGTCACCACAGCCGGGAGGCCTTCCGGAATGGCCGCTACAGCCAGGCTGACGGCTGTCATAAAGAGACGAATCGGGTCCCCTCCCTGGAGGAGGCCTACGGCAAAAACAATGAGGCAGACAAAAACAACGAGGATTCCTAAGACCTTGCCTAGATGATTAAGAGAAACTTGTAGGGGGGTCTCTTCCTGTTGAATCGATTGTAGGCTAGCCGCAATATTACCCACTTCTGTATCCTCGCCACAGGCCACAACCAAGCCTCGGGCATTACCGTAGGTAACAGAAGTTGAGGAGAAAAGCATATTGTGGCGATCACCAATACCGAGTTCCCCTTCAGCAGTTACCTCTGCATCTTTGTCAACGGGAACGGATTCACCGGTCAGAGAGGCCTCTTCCGCCTTGAGATTGCTAGATTTGAGTAAGCGGATATCTGCGGGAACAATGTCACCTGCTTCCAGGAGGACAATGTCACCCACGACAAGGTCTGCTGTAGGCAACATGACCTGCTGGCCATCCCGGAGGACTCTGGCCTCCGGGGCAGAGGTTTTTTGCAGGGCGGCAATTGCCTGTTCTGCCCTGCCCTCTTGGACGACCCCTAAGATAGCGTTGACCACCACAATGGCCAAGATAATCAAAGCATCGGCCAATTCACCCATGACGCCAGAAATAATAGCAGAGATGATCAGAATGATAATCAGAACATCTTTAAACTGGTTCAGAATTTTTTGCCAAACCGGTATGACCTGTTCTTCTTGTAATTGATTGGGCCCATATTTTTCCAGCCTGGTCTGAGCCTCTTGACTGGATAGGCCTTGGTCAGGATCAGCTGACAAACGCGCGATGAGATCAGCACGTGTGGCCTGATAAAAGTCCTGTTTGTCTATGCCGGTTTGCGGAGTATCTGTATTCATTTTTGCTCCTTATTGGATAATTAGCAACCATTGGCTACCAGGTGGATCGCTAGAATAGGCTATTTTTTTTATTTTCTCACTTTAAGGCATATCTGTCACTAGTACCATCCTGATAAATCCAGATAATACCAGCACTATACTGATCTGCTAGTTTTTTCCCTGCCGTCTCATCTAGGTTAAAAAGAGCAGTAGAAAGTCCATCTGCTATGCCGGAATCTTCTACCACTACAGTCAGAGAAACATAGCGGTCTTGTGGGTATAGGGTATGAGGGTCTAAAAGATGATGGTAAAGCTTCCCGTCTACCGTGAAGTTACGCTCATAAATACCAGAGGTCACTACAGACAGGTCATGAATATGGAGGGTATCAAAGATCCCCTGGGCATCTTCCGGGTCACGAATGCCTACGGACCAGTCCTGACCATCAGGTTTAGAGCCTAGGGACTTCACATTGCCACCCATACTAATCAAATAATGGTCCCAGCCGCGGTCTTGCATCTGGTCCATAATCAACTCCAGAGCATAGCCTTTGGCTATACCCCCCAGGTCAAGGCGGAGGTCAGGGTCCAGATACTCTACTGTTTGTGCCTGGTCATCCAGTTTAACTTGTGTATAGTCGATGTGCTGGCCAGCTTCCTCCAAAGCAAGCGGGTCAGGCAAGCGGGCATGACCTGGATCCTTGTGGGCCTCTTCCATGGCCTGACGCCAGAGGCTTGTGACCCTATCCATAGCCGGGTTATAGGCCCCGTTACTGTCCTGGGCAATTTTGAGAGAAAGTGCAATCAAGTCGAAGAGAGCCGGATCTACTTTGACAGGGCCCTGGCCAGCCTGGTCATTCAGCTTATACAGATTGAGCATGCTGGGGCTAGGACTAAAGGCACTGAAGAGTTCATCGTATTGTTTAATCTGGGCTAGGATCCAGTCTGTTTGCTCTTGAAAGCTAGTCTGGTCAGGGGTATAGCCTACAATCTGGGTGAGGGTGTCAAAGCCTGCAAAAGCTTGGCGGGAAAAGCGCTGCAAATCCTCTTGGTCCTCCTGTGAGGACCTAGACTCTGAGTTGATAACTCCACGCTCACCAGGCTGCATTTCCGAGCCACAGGCGGTAAGAACTAAGCTTATGAGACAAAAACTGAGGATAAGTGTGAGTAAGTGTTTATGTTGCATACTGCCTTCTCCTGGCCATGGCCATAAAATAACCTCGTATTATTTCCTTTGCTGCTCACTTATTTCGCAAATATCAGACTGGTCAAGAATCTGGCTAGCGGTCTGGTCAGGCAGGTCTCCAGCTTCAAATTGAGTCCTTGACTTGATCCAAAGTTTAGCGATACGACGGCCATCCATGGCTTCAACTCTGAAGATCAAGGACCCCAGTGCGACTTCCGGTTTGTCCTGAGGGCCAGGAATGCGGTCCAGCTGACTTAGCACTAATCCTGCCATAGTATCAAAATCTGCGTCCTCAAGCGGCAGATTTGCGATCTCCGGAATATAGGCAGAAACTTCAGCCGGTGACATCAGGGCATCAAGGCTAAAACTTCCGTCCGGATGCTGAACCATTGGTGGATATCTGTCATCATATTCGTCTGCAATATCTCCCACCAACTCTTCGATCAGGTCTTCCATGGTGACAATGCCATCTACACCGCCGTATTCGTCAATCACCACAGCCAGCGTAACATGGTCCTGACGCATTTCTCGCATGAGGACATTAATTAATTTGCTTTCAGGCACGAAATAGGCAGGACGCAGATAGGCTTGAAGGTTAAATTTGTGCGGGAAATCTGACCGGGGTACATGTTGCCGACGGAAAAAGTCTTTAACATGAACCACGCCAACAATATCGTCCATATTTTCATTGTAAACCGGAAAACGTGAGAACTTGGTCTGGGCGATGGTCTGCTGGATTTCCTCCCAATCCGCATCCAGCGGCAGAGCTTCCACGGCCGTACGTGGGGTCATAATTTCTCCTACAGCCCTATCATCAAAGGCAAAGACCTTAGAAATGAGCGCCGCTTCTTCTCCTTGGATCGCTCCCACACGGCGGCCCGCCTCGGTCATCATGCGGATTTCTTCCTCTGTTACCTCATCTCCATGAACTTCTGAAAGGCCGAGAAGACGGCATAAGAAATTGACTGTGGCATTCAGAACTTTAGTTAATGGCTGAAAGATCATGTCAAAAAAGCGCAAAACCTTGGCAAAAGCTAAGGAAAAACCTTCTGGATACGCCATACCAATGCGCTTGGGAATGAGTTCTCCAAACACCAATGAGAGAAAAGAAATAAAGATTGTAGTCAGCACCGTAGCCAGGGTATCCATCCAGGTGTACTGGCCTCGGGGATCAAATAGCCTTACCAGGTATGGTGAAAGTGACTCTGCACCAAAAGCCGCAGATAAGAACCCTGCAAGTGTTACACCGATTTGAATAGTGGCAAGGAAATTGCCCTGATTTTGTAGAAAATTTTGTAGTAATAGAGCATTCTTTTTGCCCTCTTCTGTCCATAGTCGGACTTGGTTGGGATTCAGGCTCACGATGGCCATTTCAGAAGCAGCAAAGAAACCATTGACCAAGATCAAAATAAAAATAATAACTAGACGCAAGCCGAGGGGGCTATCAAGATCATTTGCAACAAGTAGAAGGGGCAATATAGGGCCTTCTTCCATCTAAGGGTAACCTCCTTTTTTAAAAAACAAAGCCCCGTAAAGCAACTGCTTGCGGGGCTGGTGCACCATCAGGGACTCGAACCCTGGACCCACTGATTAAGAGTCAGTTGCTCTACCAACTGAGCCAATGGTGCGAAACATTTGATAGTATAGGAGGGCAAATAAAATAAGTCAAGGATAAAAATTATGGCTCAAGAACTTCAACCCACTGCGATCTTCGACTTAGATGGTACCCTCATCTATACCCTCCCCTGTCTGGGTAAATCTGGCAATGATATGCTGGAATCCTATGGGCTTACCCCCTACCCGCTAGAGTCCTACAAAATGCTGGTGGGCAACGGCAGCCGGATCCTGGTTGAACGGATGCTGGCCGGCCGCCATTCAGACTTGGATGTGGACCAAGCCCTAGACCGCTACTTGGCCTGTTTTCACAAGAATGTTCTGTATAAATTAGAGGCTTACCCTGGTTTGCCGGAGAGTCTTAGCCAGCTCAAAAAACAGGGCTATCGGCTAGCTGTCCTCACCAATAAACCAGACGCTCTAGCTAAAATCACCATTGAAGCCTGTTATCCGCCTGGCTTTTTTGAGCCTATCCGGGGGCAAAGACCGGGTGGGCCTATTAAGCCTGATCCCCAACTCTTGCCTGCTTTTATCAAAGAAATTGGAGCCGATCCTGCAAGAAGTGTTTTTGTGGGAGATTCTGCTGTGGATATCCACACAGCAAAGACAGCTCATCTCCCGTCCATTGGGGTTTTATGGGGCTACCGAGACCGAGAAGAACTCCAGACAGCCGGCGCAGATTGCTTGCTGGAGCATGCAGATGAATTAGTAGCCGCCGTTACCAACTTAACTTAAGGCATATTCATGCGCAAGAGGAGGAAAAATGGATGAGAAAGACTTAAAAGCTTTTGCAGACCTGGTCAAGCAGTCCCATTACACCGTCTTTTTTGGAGGTGCTGGAGTCTCAACAGCCAGCGGGGTACCAGATTTTCGGTCAGCAACCGGTATTTATAGCAAGCATGTGGGGGCTGAACGTATTCTCACCCCCGGCTATATGCATGCCCATCCTGAAGAATTCTACGCCTTTAATCGTGAATACTTTTACCAAGAAGGTATTCTGCCAAATGACTGTCACAAAGTGCTGGCTACCCTGGAAAAGGCAGGCAAGCTGGACCTAGTGGTCACCCAAAATATTGATGGTCTCCACCAGGCAGCAGGCTCTCTAAAAGTGGTGGAGTTACACGGATCCACCCTCCGTCAGTACTGTGAGAGTTGCGGCAAGACCTATAGCTTGCAGGAGGTTAAGGCCATGGACCTGGTCCCCCACTGTACAGAGCCCGGTTGCCATGGTCTGATTCGTCCGGATATTGTCCTCTATGAAGAGGCCCTCAAGGAGAAGGATATAATCGCAGCTATTCAAGGGATCGCCCGAGCTGATCTCCTGATCATTGGTGGGACTTCCCTCACCGTCTACCCGGCCGCTGGTTTAATCCAATACCAAAAGGCTGGGGGCAAAAAGGTACTCCTCAATATGACCCCTACACCCTCAGATCGGATAGCAGATCTCATTATCCGCGACCCTATCGCCCAAGTATTCGCCCAATTGGCCCATACTTTAGACTTAGCATATTAAGAAGCTCAACAAGAGCAAATCAAGTCCGCTAATAAAAAGGAGCTAGCGCCTGATCGGTGCTAGCCCTTTTAAAGACTTGAAGATTTTGAAAATCAAACTTACAGGCCGTATTTTTCCTTCATCTTTCCAAAGCATTCCAGAGCATAGTCCAGATCTTCCTTGGTATGGGCAGCAGAAATTTGTACCCGGATACGGTCCTTGCCACGAGGTACGACAGGGAACTTAAAGGCTACGCAATAGACACCCAGTTCCAGCATATCGTTAGCAATTTTGATAGCCTTGACAGGATCATAAACCATGACAGGTACGATGGGGTGTACACCGTCGATAACATCCAGGCCTAAGGCCTTGACACCCTTGCGGAAGTATTCAGTGTTTTCACGTACTTTAGCAATACGCTCAGGCTCATCGTCAATCAGCTTTAAAACTTCCATACTAGCTGCGGCCATAGCAGGGGCTAAAGTGTTGGAGAAAAGGTAAGGACGGCTCTTTTCGCGCAGCCAATGGATAACTTCTTTCTTGGCCAGGGTAAAGCCACCAGAAGCACCGCCTAAAGCCTTACCCAAGGTAGAGGTCATAATGTCGACCCGACCTTGTACACCACAGAATTCTTGGGTGCCACGTCCGTGCTCACCGACAAAGCCAGAAGCATGGCTATCATCGACCATAACGAGGGCATCATACTTATCTGCAAGATCACAAATGCCTTTCAGATTAGCAATAATACCATCCATGGAGAAGACACCATCCGTAGCGATCAGCTTGACTTTAGCACCTGCGGCATCGGCGGCTTGCAGCTGCTTTTCCAGGTCTTCCATGTCATTGTTTTTATAGACAAAGCGTTGGGCCTTAGAGAGGCGGACCCCATCAATAATAGAGGCATGGTTGAGTTCATCAGAAATGATGGCATCGTCTTTTGTGGTAATGGTCTGGAAGAGTCCGCCATTCGCATCAAAGCAGGAGGAGTAAAGGATGGCATCTTCAAAGCCAAAGAATTTGGCCAGGGCTTTTTCTAAATCCTTGTGGATTTGCTGAGTGCCACAGATAAAGCGCACAGAAGAGAGTCCATAGCCCCATTTGTCGTAGGATTCTTTGGCAGCCTTGATAATCCGAGGATTATTGGCCAGACCAAGGTAGTTATTGGCACACATATTAATCACATTATCCATCTTGGTGGTGTTAATGCGGTTGCCCTGAGGAACGGTAATCACACGTTCTTCTGCTACGGTGCCAGCATCGATCAATTCTTGCAGGTTGTCGCTAATAACTTTAATTCCAGTTTTCATAAAAAAGCCTCCTGTGCTTATTTTTGAACTATTGGCATTATAGAACCCTTGACTAAAAGTTACAATTATTGGGGCAAAAAAGACAAACTACTTAAGCGAAAAGACGAACATCTTAGGCTAAACGGGTCAGTTCGAGAATATTAAGGTCCCGTTCTTCTGCAATCTGCTGCATATTTTGCGAGGCTGTGCAGAGGATAATCTGGCGGCCTGTGTTTTGAGTATAGGACACAAGGGCTGTAAGCGCATTTTCCAGGCGGTCTTGGTCTAAACTACTCAGGCTGTCATCCAGGAAAAGGGGCAGAGTTAGCTCTTGCGACTCGGCCAGCATATCAGCCAGAGCTAGGCGCAGAGAGAGATAAAGCAAATCTCGGGTCCCTGTACTGTAATAGGCATCTTGATGGTAATGGCCATCCCGACTGGAAGCCAAGGCAAGCTCTCCGTCTACGGAGACTTGGACTTCTTGATAGCGGCCTTGGGTTAGCTCCGAAAGCCAAGCCTCCGACTTAGCCTGAAGCTGGGGTTGGAATTGTAGTTGGTAGTCTTGCAGGGCACGATCCAAGATGGCTTGTGCCAGCCTCACCACTTGATAATCTTGTGTCAGTTGGGCCAATTCTTGACGGCTATGTGCCAGAGCCACTTCTAAGTTGGCTGTATCTGCACCCTGATTTTCCAAACTCATCAGCTCCGCCTTTTGCGCGGCCAGGTGGTTTCGCAGATCCTGGGCTGTCTGGCTGAGTTGCTCTCTGTCCTGGTCAGGGCCATTAGCCAATTGTGGCCACATTTTCAGAAGGTCAGCCCGGTCTTGCTCAAGTTTCTGGGCAGCCTGTAGGTTAGAGACATAGGCCTCCTCCATCCGCCTAAGTTCCTCTGGCCGATAAGGTCCTAGTTGCTCTGCCTCCAAGGCCCTCACCTGGGCGCTGAGCGAAAAATTCTTCAACTGATCCCATACCGCAAGGGGATCTTGGTCTCCCAAGCTAGGGTACCAAGTTTTCAGACTCAAGCGGAAATCTTGCCGGGCACTGTCCAAACGGCGGAGGGCTCTTTGGTAGTTTTGCAAGCGAAGCTGCTTGTCTCTTTCTTGCTTAACCAAGTCCTCCTCAATGCGCTCTAAATACCAAGAAGCTCTGCTACTTTGCTCCTTGGCTTGGCGGCTAGCCTCCATATAGCGATGTCTTCGGGAAAGGGCGGTCTGGTAATCCTGTAGGCGGCCTTGCTCACTCAGCCTGGCTAGGGCAAAAATCACGAGGCTGACAGCCACCAAAGCTAGCCCAATACCCCAGAGAGAAATGTGGGTGGCAAGCGAAAGGATAATAATAATGACCAGACTGAGCCCTAGGCTAGCTGCGAGGATGAGGAAAGACCAAGTGGGTGGTCTCTGGCTGGGAAGCTGATCGAGACCAAGCTCTTGGATCTTGGCCTGGACTGATTGCTGCTTGTCATCCGCTTGCTTACAAGCTTGCCGTGCTTGGTGGAGCTGGAGACTCAGTTGACCAACAGCTTCCTCGGCCTGCCGTACACTATTCCCTAAGCCCTGGACTTCATGTTGCATTTGGACGAGTTGATCTGCTTTTTGACCTAGTACACCCAATTCTCGCGCAGGTAAAATCCGGAACTCTTGTTGGTCTGGGGGCAATTGGGCCTTGACCTGGTCTAGCTGAGCAGCTTTTCGCTGCTGGTAGTCCAGCCAAGCTTGCATTTTTGCCCTTCGCAGGGCGAGATCAGTCTCCTGCTGGTAATAGGTCAAAGCTGCTTCTGTCAGGGCCAGGCGGTCTTCTAGTAGTTTGACCCGGCCCCGGCAGGCCTGGATGGCTTGGTCACGGTCTAAGGCCGCGTCTAGGTCCGCCTCTAAAGTTTGGACTTGCCTTTGGGCCTCAGCAATCAGTCCAGCCTGACCACCAGTTTGTAAGGACCGTGCTTCCTTTTGCAACTGAGTAGCCAACAAGCTACTTGCCTGATCCTCACTCCCTGTAGCCTGGAGCTGCAAGATGACCTGATTGAGTGCCTGGGGACTCCCCGCTTCTTGCGGCTGGGCCACCAAACTGGCCAGGATAAAGTTATCTTCACTGAGTTTAAAGAGATCCAAGCCGGGCTGGTCGGGATGGGCAAGAGAAACATTCTGATAAAGGCTTTGATTATAGAGTTTAACCTGATCATCAGACTTCACTTGGCCAAACTTGCGTTCCAGCCTGTAGGTCTGCCCGGAGAGTTCAAAGGTCAAAGTTCCCCCTATGTCACCCTGGTGCAGCCAGGGACGATAGAGTTGCCGGGCATTTTTCTCAAGATTCTGATTCCGTCTGCCTAGCCCATAAAACATGGCACGGATAAAGGCTAGAATAGTCGATTTACCCGACTCATTGGGACCATAGAGGAGGCTGAAGCCAGAATCTAGTTCCCAGAAAAAATTCTGCAGGCCTCCAAAAGCCTGGATATCTACCGCTAGGATCCGCATCTAACCCTCCTCTGCCAGGCCCGCATAAAGCTTGTCTGTAGCCAGACGCAGCAAAGTTTGCTGCTGGTCTTGGGGAAGCTGGACCAGGCCTTTTAACTCGCGGCTGAGGGCATCATCTTGGTCTAGGAACAAGGCTTGCCAGCTGGATGCATCCATACGGTCGCTCTTTAAGAGGGCTTGGGCTAGATCAGCAATCTGAGCTCTCAGGCTAGGTTCATGACTATAACGGGTCCAGTCTGCAACAGGCTGGCTTAGGTCCTTAAGGTCAAGATAAAAAACTTGGTCTGATAGGGCCTGACGCAAAAAAGCCAGATCCAGCCTAGCAGGCCGGGTCCCTCGGAGGCTCAACTGAAAGAAATCCTGGTCAGGATGGTCAGAGAGACTGCGGACTTTTTCTTCCAGGGCTTGGGCGACCTGCAAATGAAAGTCTTGATCAGCATCCAGATGCAGTTGATCGAGTCGGAGATCTGACCGGTAAAAACAGGGTCCCGGGGTTTGGACGAATTTCAGGCCTAGTTGGACAGAGGCGGCGTCAGGCTGAGAGCTGGTTCGCTTCATCACCTGGCCCGCATAAAAGCCCTTGGGACCCAATTCATCAAAGCCACGACCTAAAAGACAGCCGGGATACAGATAAGAAGCTGAGGCCTGGCCAGCCAAGCTTATAACTTCAGAGGCCTGGTGATGGTGACCCAAAATGGCAAGGTCTAGGCCTGATGAGGCAAGCCAGGCCTGGGGGATGGGATTGTAGCGGGAGGTCTGACCAGATTTGACCAAGTCTCCGTGCAAAAGGAGGAGATTGAAATAATGCGGGTCGAGGCTGGGAGTAAAATCTTCGAAGAGACATTGGTCAGCAGACTGGCTCAGAAAAGGAGAAGCATAAATACGGAGGGGATGGCGCGGGCTCTGCCAGCACTCTCCTGGCTCACGCACAAGATGCAATTGGCTCGTCTCTGGAATCTGATCCCAAAGGCCGCCCGCAAAATAAGGATCGTGGTTACCCGGAACTACAATAACCAGGCTTTCAGGACAAAGAGCTAAGCCCTGCTGAAAGCTTTTCAGCAGGGCTGGTGAAGGATCTATTTGATCAAAAATATCACCTGTCAGCAAGAGATAATCAAGCTTGTGACGGGCACAATACTTGCAAAGGCTATAAAAGGCTTCCAACTGAGCCTGCGCTAAGCGCCCGGCTTGGCTTTGACTTAAGTAAGCCAGGCTACTGCCTAAATGCAGATCGCCTGCTGCAGCCAGACTGAAAGCAATAGCCATACAGGTACCTAGGCTTGTTTTCCTTGCAGGTAGGCATCAATGGATTTAGCGGCAGTCTTGCCTGCGCCCATGGCTAAGATAACCGTCGCCGCACCAGTAACCGCGTCACCGCCGGCGTAAACTCCAGGTTTAGAGGTTGCCATGGTTTCAGGATCCACAATGATGCCGCCCCAGTCCTCACACTTGAGATCAGGCGTGGTCTGACGGAGCAGGGGGTTGGGTGATTGGCCAATAGCCATAATCACCGTTTCTACAGGGATTTCATGCTCAGAGCCCTGGACAGGCACGGGTCTTCTGCGGCCAGATTCATCCGCTTCTCCCAATTCCATCGTAATAACCTCGATGGCCTTGACCCAGCCATTTTCTCCAATAATCTGAGTGGGATTGTTAAGGAGTTTAAACTGGACGCCTTCTTCCTTAGCATGGTGGACTTCTTCAGCCCTAGCAGGGAGCTCCGCTTCTGACCGGCGGTAGACAATATAAACATTTTCCGCCCCCAGGCGCAAGGCTGTACGAGCAGCATCCATAGCAACGTTACCGCCACCAATAACCGCAACATGCTTGCCAACCTGGATAGGAGTAGCAGACTCTGGCCAGGCATAGGCATGCATGAGGTTGGACCGGGTTAAGAACTCGTTGGCAGAGTAAACGCCATTGAGGTTGGTTCCAGGAATATTCATAAAGTGAGGCAAGCCAGCGCCCGAACCGAGGAAGACGGCCTCAAAGCCATACTTTTCCATGAGTTCTTCCACAGACATGGTGGCGCCGATGACCATATTGGTGTCAATCTTTACCCCACATTGGACTAAGAGCTCAATTTCTTTTTGAACCAGGTCTTTGGGCAAACGGAATTCAGGAATACCGTACATGAGTACGCCACCCGCTACGTGCAAGGATTCAAAGACTGTGACTTCATAGCCCTTATTGGCCAAGTCTCCGGCGCAGGTTAAGCCTGCCGGGCCAGCACCCACAATAGCAACCTTACGGCCATTAGTACGGGCTGGGCATACTTCGGGGTGTTCTGTCTCCATGTACTTATCCGCAACAAAGCGCTCCAGGCGGCCAATACCCACAGGCTCACCCTTAATGCCACGTACGCATTGTTTTTCGCACTGGTCTTCCTGGGGGCAAACGCGGCCACAAATAGCGGGTAGAGAGTTAGTTTGCTTAATAATATTGTAAGCCCCCTCGTAATCCCCTTCCTCAACCTTGGCAATGAAGTCAGGAATTTGCACATGAACGGGGCAACCATTCACACAGGGTTTATGCTTGCAGTGCAGGCAACGTGTTGCCTCTTCATGCGCCATCTCCTCGGTATATCCCAAAGCAACCTCGGAAAAGTTTTTGTTACGTACCTGGGGATCCTGCTCAGGAATTGGCGTTTTCTTTAAAGTCATATTAGGAATTCTCTTGGCCTCACTCATTAGCGCACCTCCCCGGTTAAGTTACAAATATGGGCTTCTTTATCGTGTTTTTCTTGTGTCGCATAAATTCTGGATCTAGCCATTGCCTCATCAAAATCTACCTTGTGGCCGTCAAAGTCCGGGCCATCTACGCAGGCAAACTTGGTTTCTCCACCTACAGTCAAGCGGCAGCAACCACACATGCCTGTGCCGTCAATCATGATTGTATTCATGGAAACCGTTGTGGGGATATTGTGCTGAGCCGTCAAGGCGCAGGTAACCTTCATCATGATCATGGGGCCGATCACAATGCAGTGGTCATACTGAGTACCTTTTTCAATTAACTCTTGCAAGATGTCCGAGCAAAAGCCCTTGGTACCATTAGATCCATCGTCTGTGGTGATAAAGCAGCGTGTGGAGTTCGCTTGCATTTCTTTTTCAAGAATAATGATATTTTTATTGCGAAAGCCGGCAATCATATCAACATCGGCACCCAGATCGTGGGCAGCCTTGCAAACAGGATAGGCAATCGCTGCGCCGAGTCCACCGCCGATGACGGCAATTTTTTTACCCTTGAACTGTTCCAATTCAGAGGCTCTTCCTAAGGGCCCGACGAAGTCTTGAATGTAATCACCAGCTTCTTTGGCCCCTAACTCCATGGTAGAACGGCCTACCTCTTGGAAGATAATGCGGACTCCCCCGCGCTCCTTATCGACACCAGCTACGGTCAGAGGCACCCTTTCACCAATCTCATTAACCCTAAAGATAATGAATTGACCCGGTTTGGCTTTTTCTGCCACATAAGGGGCCTCAATAAGCATATCTACGCATTCCTGATTCAGGCGGCGTTTTTCCAGAATTTTATACAAGTGTCTACCTCCTTTTGCCACTGTTATCGATTTTATCCATAACAAAAACCTTCATTTAAAAGATTTCCTCAAGAAGTATATCATAATTGCCTAGCAGGTAACGCAAGTAACTAACCCAGAGCCAAGGAATACGTACAATCACTTTAGGAAAAGGAAATCGTCCTCATGATAGCGACATGATAGCGACGATTAAGTAAAGGAGATCCCCACAATGAAAAAAGAATTAAACAAAGAATTTAACCAACAGATTAACTGTGAATTGTATTCCGCCTACCTCTATTTGGGCATGTCAGAATGGCTAAACCGTCATGGCTGGCTGGGTGCTTCCCACTGGATGCTGGCCCAGGTCCACGAAGAAATGGCGCACGCGGAAGGCCTCATGCAATGGGTACAAAGACATGGCGGAGAGCTTGAACTCCCGACCATCAATGGCGTGAAAATCGAATATGATTCAGTCTTGGACGTATTTGAAAAAGCCCTGCAACATGAGCAGGAAATTACTCAGAACATTAATAAGTTAGTTGACGCCTGCAAGAGCAATAACGACCGCGCTTCTAAGCTCTTCTTAGATTGGTATGTCATGGAGCAGGTAGAAGAAGAAGAGAACGCAGAAAATAATATTCTGGCCATTAAGATGTGCCAGGAAGATCGGGCCGCTCTTCTGGCTTGGGATCATGGTATGGGCAAGCGTGAAGCCCATCATGCGAACATTCCTTATCTGGACTAATTTAGCAATTGATAGCTTTTTAAGAGCCGTCTCCAAGCGCGAGGCGGCTCTTTTCTTATGCTATGATTAGGGGGACTCATATCGTGTCAAGCTGAGCTTGGCATATCGCATATTGCATATTGAAGGAGGCTTAAGGAAGATGCACAATTCCGCTTTGGATCAAGCAGCCATTACCACCCTGCGGGTCCATTCAATTGAAATGGTAGAGAAAGCCAAGTCTGGCCACCCCGGCATGGCTTTAGGCGCCGCCCCCATTATCTGGTCCATCTATAAGGAGGGCATGAAGCATAATCCCCAAAACCCGCAGTGGGTAAATCGAGACCGTTTCGTCCTATCTGCGGGCCACTCCACCCCCCTGCTTTATTCTCTGCTAAATCTATTGGGCTACGATCTATCCGCAGAGGATCTTGCCAACTTCCGGCAATTGCACTCCAAGACCCCCGGTCACCCAGAAGTGGTCATTACACCAGGTGTCGATGCAGGTACTGGACCCTTAGGTCAGGGAGTGGCTATGGGTGTGGGTATGGCTCTAGCAGAGGCCCATCTAGCTGCTAAATTCAACCGTCCTGACTTTCCCATTATGGACCACTATACCTTTGTTCTGCACGGAGATGGCTGTCCCCAAGAGGGCGTTGCCATGGAGGCCGCTTCCTTTGCGGGCGGACAAAAACTGGGCAAGCTCATCAACATCTATGACCGCAATACCATCACAATAGATGGTTCTATTGACTTGTCCTTCAATGATGATGTCGCCAAGCGCTATGAAGCCATGGGCTGGCAGGTTTTACATGTAGCAGATGCTAACGACCTCTCGGCCTTAAAAAGCGCTATTGCGGAAGCTAAGGCTGAAGGCGACAAGCCGAGTTTAATTATTGTGAACTCCAAAATAGGCTATGGCTCTCCCTTAGAAGGTTCCAATAAGACTCACGGCGCTCCCCTAGGACCTGAAAATGTTAAAGCAACCAAGGAGCACTTCAACTGGCCCTTGGACCGACCCGACTTTTATACCGACCCCGAGCTCGAAGCTTATATAGCCGACTACAGGCAAGAATTAGCAGGCCAGGAAGCCGCATGGCATAAACTTTTCGACACCTGGGCAAGCCAATACCCTGACCTCTCTGCCGACTGGCAAGCCTACTTCCATCCCGACTATAGCGATTTGGACCAGGATGCTTTCCTCACTGAAATCCCCGCCAAGGCGGAAGCCAGCAGAGACTCTTCTCACCGCATCCTTAACCACTTGGCCCAACGTTATAGCAACATTCTCGGGGGATCTGCCGACCTAGCTGGATCCAATAAAACTTGGCTGGATGACCAAGGCTGCTTTAGTCCAGAGGACCGTTCAGGGCGAAACATCCACTATGGCATCCGAGAATTTGCCATGTCCTGCATCATGAATGGTATGCTCCTCCATGGAGGAGTCAGGGCCTATTGCTCGACCTTCTTCACTTTCTCAGACTATATGCGGTCGGGTATTCGGTCTGCTGGTCTCATGAACTTACCAGCCATTTTTGTTCTGACCCATGATTCTATCGGAGTCGGTGAGGATGGACCTACCCATCAGCCTGTCGAGCATCTCACCTCCTTCCGGGCCATGCCCAAGCTTTTAACCTTCAGGCCTTGCGACTTTGTTGAGACCGCCGCGGCCTACCGCTATGCCCTACAATCAGGCCGTCCATCCATAATGGCTCTGTCGCGCCAAGGACTAACCCAGCTAGACCTGCCAGCCAGTGACCGAGCCGTGGACAAAGGTGCTTACCTAGTGAAAGAAACAGAAAACCCGCAAATCCTCTTCATTGCTACGGGCTCTGAGGTCGCCCTTGCCTTGCAAGCTCAGGAGAAGCTCCAAGCATCTGGCATCGGGAGCCGGGTGGTATCCATGCCCTGTATGAAACTATTCCTGGAGCAAACCCCCGCTTATCAAGAAGAAGTCTTGCCAAGCCATCTAAGCAAGCGTTTGGCCATAGAAGCAGGATCCAGCCTATCCTGGTACCGCTTCGTCGGATCAGAAGGTAGGGTCATGGGAATTGATGACTTTGGCCTATCTGCCAAAGCAAATGATATCTTTAATTATTTCGGCTTCACCGTCGATCAAGTGGTCAAAGAGGCCCAGGCCCTTCTCGACTAAACACGAAAATACAAAAGAATCTAAAAGGCCCAGCGGACAATCCGCTGGGCCTTTATATTTGCTTGAATTAAGGCGTGTAAGAGTAGATCCCTCCTAGGCCTAAAGAGTGCCCGTCTTCTGCAAGAGTCCTTGTAATTCCCACATAGCCGTGTAATTTGGCAAAATGAACAACTTATGGCCAGGAGTCAAAAGCGCTTGGGCTTGCTGCCAGGCCTCCCCAACCTGCGGCTCAAGTCTCAAGTGGTCAGCTGGCAGGCCCCGCTCTTGCAAGATCTCCGCTAGAACACTAGCCTGGCTACCAGAAAGCAGGATGAAGTCTAAGCGTGATGCGCAAGCCAGGAGGGGCTGGTAATCGACTTCCTTCAGCCAGGAAATATCCCGGCCATCCGATTCCTGATTATTGATCATCAGGCAGAGACCTCTGGCATCTAGATCAGAAGCCAAGGCCTTGAGACCCAGAGATAGCCCCACAGGGTTTTTCACCAAGCGGATTTGGGCCTGACGGTCTTGGCTTAAGGCCAGGACTTGGTCACGGCC